>NZ_JANHAU010000001.1:632209-1264419 GCF_024464185.1 Haloarchaeobius salinus | reverse complement strand
AAGGTGACATAGACGTCCTCGCCGACCTCGTGGCCCGCGTCCTCGAGCCGGTCGCAGACGATGTTCGTCGTCCCGGGGTAGATGGTCGAACGGAACACGAGCAGCGTGTCCTCCTCGATGTGGTCGATGACCTCGTCGACGACTCCCAGGAGCACGTCCATCTGGGGGTTGTGGTGCTCGTCGATTGGCGTCCCGATGACGATGAAGACGACGTCGCAGTCCGCCGTCGCCCCGATGTCGGCCGTGGTGTCGAGACGGTCGGCCTCGAGTGCCGACTCCAGAAGGGGTTCACCTCCGGGTTCACTGAACGGGAGTTCGCCGTCCTCCACGGTTCGCAAACGCTCCTCGTCCGTGTCGATGAGCGTCACCGAAAAGCCCGCGTCGGCGAGCACGATACCCATGGGAAGCCCAACGTGGCCCGCGCCGCCGATGATGCCGATTCTCATAGCGGACGTGGCCAGTGTGCGGGTATCAAGTTTTCCTTTGTGCGTCGGGCCCGTGGCCCGTCACGAGGTGCACGGTCGGCTGAGCCGGTGGTCGATTCACCGGTCACGCATGACCGCCTCGCCGGGCTCACTCGTCGCCCCCGCTCCCAACACGACACCGGCATTCAAACTCGAGTTGATACCGGTCTTCGCCTCGTCGCCGCACACGACGCCGAACTTCCGCCGTCCGGTATCGACCCGCTCGCCCTTCACGGTCATCCGGACGTTCTCGTCGTCGTGGCGCAAATTGGCAACCTTCGTCCCGGCCCCGAAGTTCACGTCGCGACCCAACACCGAGTCGCCGACGTACGCGTGGTGTGCCACGTTCGTCCCATTCATCAACACTGAGTTCTTCACCTCGACCGCATTCCCAACTCGAACGTCCGGCCCGATCACCGTCGCACCACGGACGAAGCAGTTCGGGCCGACGTCAGCGCCAGACTGCACCACCACTGGGCCCTCGATGTACGCTCCATCACGGACGCGAGCCCCCTCCTCGACGACGACCGCGCCCGACAGCGTCGCACCGTCCTCGACGTCACCCTTGACGCGACCCTCTAGCCCCTCCAGCAGCGTCTCCGTCGCAGACAGGAGCTCCCAGGGGCGGCCGACGTCCAACCAGGGCCCGTCGTACTCCACAACCGAGACGTGTTCCCCATCCTCGAGCAGGTGGCCGATGGAGTCCGTGATCTCGTACTCGCCGCGCTCACTCAACTCTGTACGGTCGATGGCGTCGAAGACGGACTCCTCGAACGCGTAGAGCCCCAGGTTCGCCAGGTTCGACGGCGGGTCCTCGGGCTTCTCGACCAGCTCGGTGAGCCGTCCATCGTCGTGGCTGACGACGCCGTAGTTCGAGGGGTCGGGAACGGGCTTCGTCGCGACGGCCGTCCCACCGGCGTCGACCAGCCCGGCCACCAGCTCGTCGGTGACGACGACGTCGCCGTTCAGCACGAGGAAGCGACCGTCGACGGCGTCCGCGGCTCGACCGACGGCGTGTGCGGTCCCGAGCTGTTCGGTCTGCTCGACGTACTCGACCGGTAGGCCACGGTACTCGTGGCCGACGAGGTCGCGGATGACCTCGTCGCGGTAGCCGACGACGAGGACGTAGCCGTCGACGTACGGCGCGGCGGCGTCCAGCACACGCTCGACGAGTGGCGTCCCAGCGACGGGGAGCGTCGGCTTCGGGCGGTTCGCGGTCAGCGGTCGCATCCGGGTGCCCTCGCCGGCGGCGACGACGACCGCCTGCATCTACTCGGACCCGCTCCCTGCGGTTGCTTCCTCGGTCTCCTCGTCGGCTGCGCTCGCGTCCTCGTCCGCACCGGCCTCGTCAGCGGCCTGGAGCTTGCGCTCGGCCTCGTCGCGGTCCTCCGGGTAGCCGATGTCGGTGCGCCAGCCGTCGATGCGGATGGCGTCGATGGTGCGCCCGCTCTTGATGAGCAGGTCGACCGCGTCGCTGATCTCGTACTCGCCGCGGCCGGAGGGCTGGACGAGGTGGCAGGCGTGGAAGATGGCGGGCGTGAACGTGTAGAAGCCCGTCATCACGAGGTTCGACGGCGGGTCGTCGGGCTTCTCGACGACGTCGACGATCTCGCCGTACTTGTTGGTGTCACAGACGCCGTAGCGGCTCGCCTCCTCCCACGGCACCTCCTCGACGAGGAACGCGGCGTCGGCGCGGTCCTCGCGCTGGCGGCGGACGACGTCCTGGAGGTTCGCGCGGAAGATGTTGTCGCCGAGAATGAGCATGAAGTCGTCGTCGATGTACTCCTCGACGGTGAGCAGCGCGTGGGCGAGGCCCTTCTGCTCGCGCTGGTGGGCGTACGTGATGGGGATACCCTCGAACTCGTCGCCGTAGTGGCTGATTATCTTCTCCTTGAGGTAGCCGACGACGATGACGAACTCGTCGGCTCCGAGGTCGCGCAGTTGCTCGAGACAGTGCGTGATGATGGGCTTGTCGTCGACCTCGACCATTCCTTTGGGTTTGTCGTCGGTCAGGGGGCGGAGGCGGGTGCCCTTGCCGGCGGCGAGTACGACAGCTTTCATACGTCCATATCGGCTTCCCCGGCTGTAAATAGTTTTAGTCCTCCTACCCGTCACCGACAGCAACTCTTTTGCGGCCGCCACGTCGAACTCCGTGCGATGGCCGAGACGGACGACGACGACGACGTCTGCGTGCTGGTGCCGACGTACAACGAGGCGGAGACCATCGGCGAGGTCGTCTCGGGCCTGCGCGACGAGGGGTTCGAGAACGTCCTCGTCGTCGACGGCCACTCGACCGACGGCACCCGCGAGATCGCCGCAGAGCACGGCGCACGCGTCGTCCTCCAGACCGGGAGCGGGCGTGGCTCCGGCAAGGGCGAGGCGGTCCGCGAGGGCGTCGAGCGCATCGACGCAGAGTACGTGCTGATGCTCGACGGTGACGGCACGTACAAGCCGGAAGACGCCCACGCGATGCTCGAACCGCTCCGGGCCGGTCGCGCGGAGCACGTCGTCGGCGACCGCTTCGCGGACATGGAGTCCGGCGCGATGACGCGGCTCAACCAGTTCGGCAACCGCGTCATCAACGGCGGCTTCCGGCTCGTCCACCGGCAGGACTTCGGCGACATCCTCTCCGGCTACCGGGCGTTCACGCGTGAGTCGTTCGAGCTGATGTCGCTCAGCGCGGAGGGCTTCGGCATCGAGACCGAACTCGCCGTCGAGTGCGCGCGGCACGACATCACGACGGAGGTCGTCGACATCACCTACCTCGCGCGGCCGGACGGCTCGGAGACGAACCTCCGGCCGTTCCGCGACGGCGGCGGCATCCTGCTGACGCTGTACCTGCGCTCGAAGACGCACAACCCGCTGTTCTACTTCGGCACCGTCGGCGGTATCCTCGGCGCGATGGGCGTCGGCATCGCCGCCTACGTCGGCTACGAGTGGTTCGCCAAGGGCATCCCCCACGACGTGCTCGCGATGCTGGCGGGCGTGCTGTTGCTCGTCGGCGTCCAGCTCGCGATGTTCGGCGTGCTCGCGGACACGATGGTCGTTCTCCACCGGGAGCAGCGCGAGCGCATCGAGCGCATCGCCGAGGAGACGGGGACCGACCTCTCGTCGGAGTCGGGCGAGGACTGAACGGCGCCGCCGGACGGAGCGGTGGCGTCTAGAACGGCAGGCTGGACCGGATGCGGTCGAAGATGGTTCCCTTCTCGCGGCGTCGCTCGAACACCGGGTGGAGCGCGTTCAGGAGCGCCTGTTCGTCCGCGAACTCGGTCCGGTCGACCCGGTCGAGCGCGTCGCGCATCGACATCGTGTTGCCCTTCATGTCGTAGGCGACGTCGAGGTGGCCGATGCGTCGTTCGAGCTCCGGTTTCGTCACCGGGTAGGAGATGTCGTACTCGTCGAGTCTGGCGTCGACCGCCGCGATACCGAACTCGACCGAGGTCGGCTCGTCCGTGTCGTTCGACGGCGGGCGCATTCCCATCGTTACTCGGTCTTTACGGCTCGTGAGCCAAAATCCTTCGGACACGGAGCCGCGGCTCCGCAAGGCCCAATATCGCTGACCGGCACTCACCGGACGTGACCGACTACACCACCGTCTCCATCCCGAAGGACCTCGCGGACCGCGTCGAGGAGACCATCGAAGGAACGAGCTTCTCCTCGACGTCGGACCTCGTGCGGTTCCTGCTGCGGAGCATCGTCATCCAGCACCAGCGACAGGGCGAGCTCACCGAGGCGGAGTTCGAGGAGATAACGGAACAGCTTCGCGACCTGGGCTATCTGGAGTGACCGACGGGGCGGCGCAGAACGCGGTCCTCGGCTACTCGATGGAGCCCTCGGGCGGGACCGCGTCGACGACGTGCATCTCCTGACGCCGGCCGGAGCGGTCGAACGCCCGGACGTTCTCTACGCCCCAGGGCGGCGCGGCGACGAAGACGACGGCGTGGAGCTCGTCCTCGCGGGAGACCGCGAGCTCGCCCGTCGCGTGCGAGACGAACCGGCCGTGGGTCTGCCCGGGCGGCGTCGAGAGGTCGACGCCGAACACCGCCGAGACCGAGCTGCCGGTGTCGGGCATGTAGAAGTCGGTGAACACCGGGGTCTCCGACGAGAGGTCCTCGGCACCGTCGAGGTCGCCGGCGGCCGTGACGGCGAGCGACACCGTCACGTCCTCCGGGTCGGCCTCCCGGGCGAAGTCGAGCAACGTCTCGAGCAGGCCCCGTGTGAGATGTACCACGGGGGATGGTAGCAGGCCGACGCGTTAAAGGGATTTGGTCGCCGGCGGCAGGTCAGTCGTCGGCTGCAGTGGTGCTCGGGCGGGGGATTCCCTCCATTTCGCCGCCGGCGTCGAACCCGAGTCCCAGCAGCGCACTCGCGAACAGCACCAGCGGTGAGAGGTACGCGAAGAAGTAGTACGGCGCGAAGCCCGCCAGCCCGAACTCGCCGGCCCACGGGAGCACGCCGAACACGCCGGCCATGTAGACGCTGCCGGCGTGCCACGGGATGAGCGCGCCCGTCGGCGTGCCGGCCGCCTCGACGGCCTGCGAGAGGTCGTCGCTGTCGAGCCCGTACTCGTCGTAGAGGTTCCGCAGGGTCATGCCGGGGACGACGATGCTCATGTACTGCTGGGCGGAGAACGCGTTGACGACGATGGCGGAGACGCCGGTGCCGGCGACGAGGCCGCGCGGACCGCGGACGGCGGCCGCAAGCCGGTGGGCGAGCACTGCCAGCACGCCGACGCGTTCGAGCAGGCCCCCGAGCGCGAGGGCGGCGACGACGACCGAGATGGTCCACGCGGAGCCGGCGAGCCCGCCGCTTTCGAGCAGATCAGTCACGACCTCGACACCGGTCTCCGGGCTGGTGCCGTTCAGGAACACGTCCCACGCGGCGGTGAAGGCGACGCCCTGGACGAGCACGGTCGTCGCGACGCCAGCGAAGACACCGGCGACGAGGGTCGGGAGCGCCGGGTAGCCCCGGAGCGCGAGTCCGAACGTGACGACGAGCGGCAGCACGACGAGCACCGAGAGGTCGTAGGTGCCGGCCAGCGCGCCCTGTATCTCGGCGACACGGCCCGCGGGGATCGCTCCGCCGGCGCGGAGTCCGAGGACGACGTAGCCGAGTACGGCCAGTCCGAAGGCGACGGCCGTGCCGTTGCGCATCGCGTGGATGTGGTCGTACAGGTCGGTGTCGGTCACCGCAGCCGCGAGGTTCGTCGTGTCCGAGAGCGGCGACTGCTTGTCCCCGGCGTACGCACCGGAGAGGATGGCCCCGGCGGTCATCGGTGCGGGGATGCCCAGCCCGGAGCCGATGCCGATGAAGGCGACGCCGAGGGTGCCCGCGGTGGTCCACGACGAGCCGATGGCGAAGGCGACCAGCGCCGCCAGCACGGCCGTCACCGGGAGGAACACCGCGGGGGTGAGCACCGAGAGCCCGTAGTACATCAGCCCCGGGATCGTCCCCGCGCTGATCCAGGTGGCGATGAGCGCGTAGATGACGAACAGGATGAGGATGGACTGCAGTCCCATCAGGAGGCTGTCCGCGATGCCCTCGTAGAGGTCGTCCCAGTCGAATCCGAGCCAGTGCTTGCCGACGGCGGCGGTCAGGACGATGCTCCATAGCAGCGGGGCGTGGGGGGCGAGCCCGAGGTAGCCCGAGCCGACGCCCAGGAAGACCACGACGCCGAGTACGGGGACCAGCGCCTGCCCGAGGCTCGGTCGCCGTGCGGGATCGAGATCCGCGTAGGTTCGTGGGTCGAAACTTCGGTCAGTCACGGTTGGCGATGCTAACTACTGTGAGTAATTAAATTGAGTGGTTTTATTCCCACAAAGCATGAAATATGGTCCCACGTCCCGTGGGAGACGCTGTCGGCAGGTCCGGAACGACGTCGCTATCGGTCGTGGCTCCGGCTTCGTCCGAGACCACCATCGTCATTAGCCGCCCCGATGAACTGGGCGGTAATGGACGTCAGCATCATCGGGAGCGGCTACGTCGGCACCACGGTCGCGGCCTGTCTGGCCGACGACGGGCACGACGTGGTCAACGTCGACATCGACGAGGAGCTCGTCGCCGCGATCAACGACGGCCGGTCGCCCATCCACGAGCCCGGGCTCGACGAGCTGCTCGACGAGCACGCCGGCGGACGGCTCCGCGCGACGACAGACTACGAGGCCGTCCGCGAGACGGACGTGACGTTCGTCGCGGTCGGGACGCCCTCCCGCGAGGACGGCAGCATCGACACGGGCATCGTCGAGGCGGCCACACGCTCGCTCGGCGAACAGCTCGCCGCGAAAGCGGGCGACCACCTCGTCGTCGTCAAGAGCACCGTCGTCCCCGGGACGACCGACGAGCTCGTGGCCCCGACGCTCGAAGCAGAGCTCGGCGAGCCCGTCGGCGAGTCGGTCCACGTCGCGGTCAACCCCGAGTTCCTCCAGATGGGCTCGGCGGTCGAGAACTTCCGGAACCCCCAGAAGATCGTCTTCGGCGTCGACGACGGTGACCGGTGGGCGCTGGACCGACTCCACGAGCTCTACGCCGGAGTCATCGAGGACGCCGACCCGGCCGTCGTCGAGACCGGCCTGCGGGAGGGCGAGATGATCAAGTACGCCAACAACGCGTTCCTCGCGAGCAAGGTCAGCCTCATCAACGACATCGGCAACGTCTGCAAGGAGTTCGACGTCGACGCCTACGAGGTCGCCGACGCCATCGGGCTCGACGACCGCATCGGCGAGCGGTTCCTCCGCTCCGGCCTCGGCTGGGGTGGCTCCTGCTTCCCGAAGGACGTCGCCGCCATCATCGCCGCCGCCGAGCACGCCGGCTACGAACCGCCGATGCTGAACGCCGCCGTCGAGGTGAACGACCTCCAGCCCCAGCGCCTGCTCGACCTGCTCGCCGACCACGTCGACCTCGACGGCGCGCGCGTCGCCGTCCTCGGCCTCTCGTTCAAGCCCGGCACCGACGACGTACGCGGCTCCCGCGCCGTCCCGGTCGTCGAGGGCCTGCGCGAACGCGGCGCGACGGTCGTCGCCTACGACCCCGTCGCCACCGAGAAGTTCCGCGAGAAACACCCCGAGGTCGACGTCGAGTTCGCCGACTCCGCGGCCGCCGCGCTGGAGGGCGCGGACGCCTGCGCCGTCGTCACCGACTGGGACGAGTTCGCCGCGCTGGATTCGGAGTTCGACGCGATGGCCACTTCCGTGGTGGTCGACGGCCGACACGTGATCGAGCGTCGTGACGGGATCACGTACGAGGGCCTGACCTGGTAGGGCAACCGGTTCCGGTCCACCACGTCGTCAGTCAGTCGCTCTGTGCGGGGGACATTTTATACCAGTTGGATGTGGTTTCTTGAATTATGTCCTCCACAGACACCGTCTCGCGGATTCGAGAGCGAGCCCGTCGCTACCTGTCGTTCCGTGTGCTGGTGCTCTGGGGTGCGCTCACCGTCCTCGTCGTCGGGTCCGCGTCCGTCGCGGTTCATCCGGCGTTCAGCCACGTCGGCGCGGCCGGTTTCGCTCTCCTGTTCCTGTTCCTCGTCGGTGTCCTCAGACTCGTCGTCGGTGCCCGCGTGCAGGCGGTACTGTCGGAGCAGTGGCGGTCCGCACTGCTCGGCGCGGTGTGCTTCGGCGTCGCAGCGCTGCCGATCCCGTTGACCGCCTGTCTCGGTGCCGGCTGCAGCGGCGTCGAGGAACTCCACGTGTTCTACGACTGGTCGCCGTTCTTCGGGCCATCAGTCGCCGCATCGTTCGCCGCCGACCCATGTGCGTACTACTGCCCACACAGGGTCCAGCTCGTCCCGCTGCTGGCTGGCTACCTCCTCCTTGCCGAGACGATCACGTCGGAGCAACTGTGAGACGCCGGGTCCTCAGAACGGCAGCGCGTTCCGCGCCGTCTTCGCGTACACGCCGAGCATCCGCTTTCGCGACCCCGCCAGCGCGTCGGCCAGCGCCGCGCTCGCGTCCGTCTCGACGCCCTCGCCATGGCCGACGAGCACCCGTTCGGGCGTCAGGTTCCCGAGCGCGCGCCGCGGCGGGAACGCCCGGAGCGCCGGGTGGACGCCGAGGCGCTCGCTCTTCGCGAGGAAGTAGCTCGACGTACCCACAGATTCGGGCACCCAGAGCGTCCCCGTCTCCTCGTTGTAGAGACCGGCCTCCTGCCAGAACCGCCCGTCCCGCAGGCGGAGGGTCCGGAAGCCCGACTCGCCGAGCTCGTTCCCGAACCGCTCGACCGGCGCGTCGAGGTCGTCCGCGACGCCGGTGAACCACGTCGGCAGGTAGACCGGCACGTCGTGGCGGTTCGCGACCGCCGCCGAGTCGCGCTTGTGCCGGTCCAGCGTGACGACGACGCCCGCGACCTCGCCGCGCTCCTCGAGCAGGTCGTCCAGCCCGGGCACGTCGACCGGGTCGCACACCCACACCTCGTCGTCGTCGCCGACCAGCGCGACCGACGCGCGCTGCATCTCCTCGTCCGGGTAGGCGATCCAGCCGAAGCCGTGGTCGCCGTCGTTCACGACCCGGAACGCCTCGGCCGTGCCGGAGCCTTTCATTCCCATACCCGTTCGATGGGGCCGGTTCCGGATAAAATGGGGGCTCGCGGCAGGTGGTTCGACACACAGAGCCACACCTTCGGCAAGCCTTTTCCGTCCGCGCTCGTCGCACCGACCATGACGGATACAACGGACCCCGAGGCGTTCTACGACGAGTACGGCGAGCGCGAGTGGGAGCGACTGGAGCGGGACTTCTTCCACCGGCTGGAGTGGGAGGGGACCGTCGAGTACCTCGAGCGCTACCTCCCCGACTCGGGGCACGTCCTCGACGTTGGCGGCGCGGCGGGACGCTACACCGTCTGGCTGGCCGAGCAGGGCTACGAGGTGACGCTGGTCGACCTGAGTGAGCGACAGCTCGACCTCGCCCGCGAGCAGGTCGGCGAGCGAGAGCTCGACGCCCGCGTGACCGTCGAGAAGGGCGACGTGCGCGACCTCGCGTTCGACGCGGACAGCTTCGACGCGACGCTCTGTCTCGGCGGCCCCGTCTCGCACGTCGTCGACGCAGACGAGCGCGAGACCGCTGTAGGGGAGCTACGCCGGGTCACCCGACCCGGCGGCCCCGTCTTCGTCTCGGTGATGGGGCGACTCTCGGCGGTGCTCACGACCGTCCACCACACCGGCCGGGAACGGTTCGAGGCGGGGGCGGCCGACTACCCCATCCTCCCCGACCTCGTGGAGTCGGGCGACTACACCGGCGAACGCTGCGCCGAGCACGACGTCGAGCCCGCGATGGCGGACTGCCACTTCTTCCGGGCCGACGAACTCGAGGAACTGCTCGAAGCCGGCGGCCTCACCGTCGAGACCCTGGCCGCGCTGGAGGGCGTCGCCTCGACCCGTCGCGACGAGTTCGACGGGCTCGACGACGACCGCCGACGGGTCGTCCGCGAGGTGAACGACCAGCTTCGCGAGGACCGGAGCGTGGTCGACCTGTCGAGTCACATGCTCGGCGTCGCCCGGGTTCCCTGACCGTCGACCCGGCGCGGCCCCGCCGTCCACGCTTAAGCCGCCCCGGCCCGAACCCCGCGGTATGCTCGACGCGCTCTCCCGGCTCGGGCTGGAGGTCAAGTACCTCGACCCGGCCACCGCCTTCTACGGCGACACGCTCGACATGACCGAGCTGCGACGCGGCGACGACGGCGTCGTCTACGCCGCCGGCGACACCGACCTCGTCCTCCGGCGACCGTCCACGGTCCCACGGGGCGGCGTCCACACCCACTTCGCGTTCTCCGTCCCGGCCGGGGAGTACGACGACTGGTGGGACCATCTCGAACCCGGCTTCGACCTCGACGAGCACGTCTTCGGCGACGCCCGGTCGCTGTACTGCTACGACCCCGACGGTAACTGCGTGGAACTCGGGCAGACGAACGTCGACGGTCCGGGCATCGACGGTATCTTCGAGGTCGTCCTGGAGGTCGAGGACCTCGGTCGGGCGGAGTCGTTCTACACGGATCTCGGCTTCGAGCCCGTCGACCGTGGCGAGGACCGCGTCCGGACGCGGCTCCAGGGGCCGATGGCGCTGGAGCTCTGGGAGCCACACCTCGGGCTGGCGGACGCACGCGGCGGGCTGCACGTCGACCTCGGCTTCGAGGGCGACCCCGCGGCCGCCCGCGAGGCCATCGGCGACGCTGCCTGCGCTGTCGAACCGGTGGACGACGGCGTCAGAATCCGCGACCCGGACGGGCACTACCTGACCGTGACCGACGCCTGAGTTCAGACCCGGTCGCTGTCGATCTCGATACCCGGCGGCGAGACGATGAGGAAGCCGCGGAAGTGGACGAGGCCGCCGCCTTCGTTCTTGATCTCGCGGGCGAACCCCGACGCGAGCTCGTTCACATCGCCCTCGACGTTGAGGACGAGGATGCGCCCGCTCATCACGGTCTCCACCCACTCCTCGTCGGGCGTCGAGCCGTCCAGGTGGCCGAGTTCGACGGCACCGGCGAGGTCCTCCCCGTCTTCCGCCTCGTCGGGCAGGTGGTCCTCGACCGCGTTCAGGTCCAGGTCGAAGTTGCTCATGGGGGAGTACTCGAATCGCCACGAGAAAAATCCTCGCCTCCCACCCGACACAAGTAGTTTGCGCCGATTACCAGTTGCAAAGCACCATCGGCATTGATATTGTTCTGCGAGCACAATATTAGGCCGAGCGGTCCTCCGCTCGGACCTGTTCCATCATGTGCCACGACGATCACTGCACCCACCGAACGGACGCACCCGAACACGACGTGTCGAGACGCAGGGTCCTCGGCGCGAGCGGCGCGCTCGCCGCCACCGCGCTAGCCGGTTGTCTCGGCGGCGACGGCGACGACGCACCCGCCGCCATCACCATCGGCAGCAGCGACGCCTGCGACAACTGCGGGATGGTCATCGCGAACCACCCCGGCCCCAACGGACAGATATTCTGGCAGGACTACACCCCCGACGAGCACGACGCGCCGTTCCGGTTCGACGCCCTCAAACAGTGCCTGTTCCCGCATCTCTTCGAGAACCGGGACCAGGGTCGGACCGCGGCGGCCGTCTACGTCACCGACTACTCGTCGGTCGAGTACACCGTCTCGTCGTCCGACGACGCCCCGTACATCAGCTCCCATCCCGAAGCCGATGCGTTCGCACCGGCGCGTGACCTCTCCTACGTCGTCGGCAGCGACGTCAACGGGGCGATGGGTGCGGACTTCGTCCCGTTCTCCGATGCTGGAGACGCCGACGCGTTCGCCGGCGAGCACGGCGGCGAGGTGGTCTCGTTCGACGACATCACCCCCGCGCTGGTCGGTCGCTGAACCGTGTACGTCCGCTACCTCGTCACCGCGCTCGTCGCCCTCCTGCTGGTGACCAGCGGCGTCTTCGTCGTCGACGTCGACCCCGGCGAGGGACCGTCGGTCGTCGACTTCGACGACACCATCGGGATGACCGACCTGACCCAGGCCGAACAGCGCGTCGTCCGGGAGCGCGGTATCGCGGTCCCGCGGGCGGAGGTGTTCTACTCGCGCTACCGCTACGTCGTCGGCCACCAGGGGCTCTCCTCGCTCGTGACCGAACTCGACCGCGACGGCCACGAGCGCCAGTTCGGCGTCCCGCTCTCCATCTACGTCACCGACTACGCCGACGCCGAACTCGAGACGGGCGAGGACGGCTACCTGCGCGTGACTGGTGGCGACACCGACTGGGTGGCCGTCGAGAACGCCGTCTTCGTCGTCGACTCCGACGCGAGACACCCCGGTGGGAGCGCCGTCGTTCCGTTCAGGGACCGCGGAGCCGCCGAGTCCTTCACCGACCGCTTGGGCGGCACCGTCGTCGACTGGGAGGGTCTCAGCGCCCACCCGTTCGAGCGCTCCGAGCTCTCCGCCGACGCCGCCGAGCGCCGCGCCGCGGACCGGAACGCCTGGGCCGACGCCGCGGCGGCCGATGCCCGCAGCCTGACCGAGCGGCCGGTCTCCGTCGTCGTCGGCGACGACGCTCCGACGCTCGCGGCGGCCATCGACCAGGCTCCGGCGAACACGACCGTCGTGCTCCCGGCCGGCGAGTACCGCGACGAGAACATCACCGTCAGCAAGCCGCTGACCATCCGCGGAGCCGGCGTCAACGAGACCTGGGTCGTCGGCGACGGGAACGGCAGCGTCCTCCGCGCGTTCGACGCCCGCGTCGCCGTCACCGACCTCTCGATCCGCGGCATCGGCCAGCAGCAGGCCCGTCCGGACATCGACCTCGACACCGACGCCTGGGACGCACAGGTGCTCCGGGCGTACGGCTACGCCGCCTCCGGTATCGAGTTCGACGACGCGGGCGGCTCGTACGTCGCCGACGTGTACGTCGACACGCCGACCAACGGCGTGACGGTGCGCTACAGCGACGACGTGGTCGTCGAGGACGTACGCGTCGACGGCGAGACGCCCTGGCGCGATGGCTTCATGAGCACCATCACCATCCACTCGCGCATGCTCGTCCAGGACTCGACGTTCGTCGGCGGGCGCGACGGCGTCTACATGCACCTCGGCGACGGCACCGTCGTCCGGGACAACCGGTTCGCGGACCTGCGCTTCGGCGTCCACGAGATGTACACCTCGGAGACGCTCGTCGCGAACAACACCGCGACGCGGACCCGGACCGGCGTCGTCGTGATGACGCTGCCCGAGGACAACGTCATCGCGAGCAACCACGTCACCGACAGCGACATCGGCATCGACGTGGCCGGCCGCGCCTCCTACGTCGTCGGGAACACGGTCGTCGGCAACGAGCAGGGACTGGACGTCGGCTCGGACCGGTCGCTGTTCGCCCGGAACACCGTCGTCGGCAACGAGGTCGGCATCCGCGCCTCGACGCTCATCCCGACGAACGTCGTCACGGCGAACGACATCGTCGGCAACGACCGCTACGTCTCCACCTCGCTCGGCCCGGTCCGCATCTGGACCGACGACGGCGCGGGCAACTACTGGGGTGGCGCACCCGGCGTCGACAGCGACCGCGACGGCTTCATCGACCGCGCGTTCCAGCCGACGGGTGCGGTCGACCGGTACGCGGCCTCGTCGCCGGACGCACACGTCCTCGCGACCTCGCCGGCCGTCCAGTTGCTCCGCTCGCAGGAGGGCTCGCTGCCCGGGCTCCGGAGCAGCGGTGTCGTCGACGAGGCACCGCGTGTCGGCCCGGTACGGCCCGACGCGGTCGCGGCGGCGCTGAACGCCACGGATTCGCGGCCAACCACGGGGGTGATGGGATGAGCGAGACGGAGAAACCGGACCACGCTGGCGGCATCGGCGACGACCAGCAGCCCGTCGACCGTCGGCCGGTCGCCACCGTCGACTCGGTCGCGCTCTCGTTCGGCGACGTGACCGTCTTCGACGACGTGTCGTTCTCGCTCGAATCGGGGACCGTCACCGCCGTCGTGGGTCCGAACGGCTCCGGCAAGTCCACCCTGCTCCGGGTGCTGGCGGGACTCCTCCCGGCCACCGAGGGCTCGGTCGCGGTCGCGGCGACGGGCGACCGACCCATCGGCTTCTGTCCGCAGGAGCCCGCGTTCCGGACGGGGTTCACCGTCGAGGAGACGCTGTCGTTCTACGGCGACCTGCTCGAGGACGACGCGGACGTCGACGAGACGCTCTCCCTCGTCGGCCTCGACGGCGTCGCCGACCGCCGCGTCGGCGCGCTCTCCGGCGGTATGAAACGGCTGCTCGGGATGGCCGGTGCGGTGCTCGGCGACCCGCCGCTGCTCGTGCTGGACGAGCCTGCGAGCGGGCTCGACCCGGCGATGCGGAGCCACATCTTCGAGACGGCCGACGCCTTCGCTGACCGCGGCGTCGCGGTCGTCATCGCGACCCATCACCTCGTCGGTGCGGAGACCGCCGACCGCCTGCTCGTCCTGGACCGCGGCGGCATCGTCGCCGACGGCTCACCGAAGTCGGTCGTCGAGCGGGCCGGCGCGGCGACGCTCGAGGAGGCGTTCCGCGGCATTGTCGGCGACGAACTCACGGTTCGAGCCGGGCGGACCGACGGCGCGGACCGGCAGCCGCGAGCGGCACAGTCCGACACGGAGGAGGGAGCATGAACGGGGAACTCGACGACCTGTTCGCCGTAGTCGAGCGCGAACTCACCATCGTCGCCCGGACGCCGGCCTACGTCGCGACGGCGGTGGGCTTCGCCGCGGTCGTGTGGTGGCTCGCGGTCGCCAGCAGTCTCACCGGCTACGTCCCGCTCGTCGCGGACCTGCTGACGCCCGTCGAGGTGCTCGTGCCGCTGCTCGCGGTGGCGTTCGGCTACCGCGCCATCCAGGCCGACGCTGCCTCGAAGGAGCTCGACGTGCTGCGGACGTACCCCATCCGACCGCGGACGTACGTCCTCGGCGTGTTCGTCGGCCGGGCGACCGCCGTGCTCTCGCTCGTGTTCCTCACCCTGCTCGTCGCCGGGCTGTTCGTCCCGCTGTTCGGGCCGCCCGCCAACCCGGTCATCGCGAGCCACGGCGGCGACGGCCCGTTCGGCACCTACCTCCGGTTCGTGCTGCTCGCGACGCTGTACGCCGCGGTCGTGCTGGCGGCGGTCGTCGCCGTCTCGACGGTCGCGACCCGGGGCCGGACCGCCATCACGGCCGCGGTCGGCGTGCTCGTGCTGCTGACCGTCGGCCTGGATCTCGGACTGGTCGCGGCGCTGTCGACCGGCCTCGTCGGCCCGGACGGGCTGCGGTACCTGCTCGCGCTCAGCCCGAACAGCGCGTTCCGCGGGCTGACGCTCGCCCTCTCCATCCGGACCGTCGAGGCCACGACGCTGCCGCTGTCGGCGGTGCTCGCGAACGTCGTCGGGCTGGCGCTCTGGCTGGTCGGGTCGCTCGTACTGGCGGCGCTTTCCGTCTGGTCGGAGCCGCCGACGGAACGCTGGCGGGTCGTCGAGACGCTGGCGGGAACCGGGGACGCGGCCGGCCAGTCTGCGGTCTCTGACGACGGGGCGACCGAGTCGACCGCTGACGGACCGGTCGAGGCGTCCGACGAGGACGCGAGCGAGGACGGACCGACGTCCCCCGGCGGTGCCGAGGGCGCGCCCGAGGACTAGTCGCTGCGGTACTCCTTCCGGTAGCCGCGGAACTCGGTCCGGTGGGCCTCCTCGTCGGCGAGGATGGTCACCGCGAGGTCCTCGGTCACCGGGTCGTCGTTCTCCTCGGCCGCCGTGATGAGCGCGCGGTACGTCTCGATGGCGTCCTCCTCGGCCTCGATGACGCCGTCGATGACCGCCAGCACGTCCGTCGTGTCCTCGGGGGGCTGGAGGCTCTCCTGGGTGGCCTCGAACGCCATCGACCCCGGCGGCGCGTCGTCGAGCTGCTTCAGCCGCTCGCCGAGCTGGCGCGCGTGGGTGAGTTCCTCCTGGATGTCCTGGTCGAGGCTCTCCTTGATCTCCTCGGCCCGCACGCCGTCGAGCACGATGGAGTTCGACATGTAGTTCATGACCGTCTCGATCTCGTCGCCGTACGCTTTCTTGAGGAGCTGGATCACTTCGTCTGCCATACCTAGACGGACGGTGACCAGCCGCTTAACGCTGAGGTAGCCGGCCACCCTCTCGACCAGCCCCGCGAGCCGACTCCCGAACCGTGATACAAACAATATTAGGAATGCATATCCGACAGTAGCCGACGCCCGCTGCGGGTTTCCGCGAACGTCACGGTCGATAACACGTGGTTTCCGCGGAACGACCGTCTGTCACAGCACCAGGCTTATATAGGAGTTCGCACCTCGGAACGGGTACGATGTCTCACAACGACACTCGCTCTGACACCCGTCAGGGCGGTCGAGTTCTTCCAGGGCACCCTGGACGTAACTGACGAGTTCGACGCTGCACGAGTTTTCGACACCACACTGCGGGACGGTGAGCAGTCCCCGAGGACGTCGTTCTCCTACGAGGACAAACGCGAGATAGCGGCCGTGCTGGACGAGATGGGCACCCACGTCATCGAGGCCGGGTTCCCCGTCAACTCCGACGCGGAGTTCGAGGCTGTCTCCGACATCGCTCGCCACACCGACGCGACGACCGCGGGCCTGGCCCGCGTCGTCGACAAGGACGTCGAGGCCGCGCTCGACGCTGGCGTGGAGATGGTCCACGTCTTCGTCAGCACCTCCGACGTCCAGATCGAGGACTCGATGCACGCCACGAGGGAACAGGTCAAAGAACGCGCGGTCGACTCCGTCCGGCAGGTGAAAGACGCCGGTGTCGACTGCATGTTCTCGCCCATGGACGCCACCCGAACGGACGAGGCGTTCCTGGTCGAGATGGTCGAGGCCGTCACCGAGGCGGGCACCGACTGGATCAACGTACCGGACACCTGCGGCGTCGCCACCCCGCGTCGGTTCTACGACCTCATCGACACGGTCACGGACCACACGGACGCCCGCATCGACGTCCACACCCACGACGACTTCGGGCTGGCGACGGCGAACGCGCTGTCGGGCATCGAGGCCGGTGCCGAGCAGGCGCAGGTCTCGGTGAACGGCATCGGCGAACGCGCCGGCAACGCCGCCTACGAGGAGTTCGTCATGGCCGTCGAGTCGGTGTACCAGACCGACACCGGCATCGACACGACGCGCATCACCGAGCTGAGCAAGCTGGTCGAGGCGCGCTCGGACATGCCGGTCCCGGCGAACAAGCCGGTCGTCGGCGACAACGCCTTCAGCCACGAGTCCGGCATCCACGCGGCGGGCGTCATCGAGAACAGCGACACGTTCGAACCGGGCGTGATGACCCCTGAGATGGTCGGCGCGACCCGCGAGCTGGTGCTCGGCAAGCACACGGGCGTCAACGCCGTCCGCGAGCACCTGGTCGATGCGGGCTACGACCCGACCGAGAGCGAGGTCCGTGCAGTCACCAGGATGGTGAAGGACCGCGGAGCGGAGAAGGAGCGGGTCACCGCGTCGACGGTCCGCGAGTTCGCCCGGGATGTCGGCGTCGAGAAGCGAGAGGAGACCGACCACGAGGAGGTGTCGGTCTGATGCGGTCCGGCGGCAAGGACTGCACGACCACCAACGTTTATATATCGTGCTCGCCCTACGTCTCTGGTAATGAGACGCCGACCGCCTGTCCGGGGCCTGCCCCTCGACAGCGGTCGGGCCGTCGTACGGATTCTCGGTATTGTAGGGGCCGCCTAGCCCCTACACCACTCCCTCCCACGACCGTTTCTGCACCGACTCCAGACCCGCAGCCGAGCGTCCGTCCGACACCGATGCACACCGCCGACACACCCACACGACACCGAACCACAGCCACACGTCGCCCGCCAGCAGCGGGTGACCACCGGTATCGACCCACGACCACAACACCGTTCGACGGCCCGAGCCCATGAGCGAACGAGCGAGCACGGCACCCACCGACGGAGCGACAGGTGAGACGACACCGAGCGACGGCGAGTCCACGGCCCCCGACGATGCGCCAGCACGACCGCGCACCGGCGCGACCTCGGTCGTCGAGGCGCTGGAGAACGCCGGCGTCGAGTACTGCTTCGGCGTCCAGGGCGGGGCGATCATGCCCGTCTACGACGCGCTGTACGACTCCGAGTCGGTGCGCCACGTGACGATGGCCCACGAGCAGGGCGCGGCCCACGCGGCCGACGCCTACGGCATCGTCTCGGGCGAGCCCGGCGTCTGCATGGCCACGTCCGGCCCCGGCGCGACGAACCTCGTCACCGGCATCGCCGACGCCTCGATGGACTCCGACCCGGTCGTTGCACTGACCGGGCAGGTCCCGACCGACTTCGTCGGCAACGACGCCTTCCAGGAGACCGACACGACCGGCGTCACCGCGCCCATCACGAAGCACAACTACTTCGCCAGCGGCTCCGACACCGTCGGCGACGACGTGAGCGAGGCGTTCGGCCTCGCCCGGTCCGGTCGCCCCGGCCCGACGCTCGTCGACCTGCCGAAGGACGTCACGCAGGCCGAGACCGACCGCGAGCCCGGCCCGCCGACCACGCCGGACACCTACCAGGTGACCGAGCGCGCCGACCCGTCGGCGGTCCGCGAGGCCGCCGACGCCATCGAGTCCGCGAACCGCCCGCTCCTGCTCGTCGGCGGCGGCGTCATCAAGGGCGACGCCAGCGACGAGGTCAGGCGATTCGCGACCACGTACGACCTGCCGGTGACGACGACGATGCCGGCCGTCGGCGCGTTCCCCGAGGACCACGAGCTGGCGCTGGAGATGGCCGGCATGCACGGCACCGGCTACGCCAACATGGCCATCACCCACACCGACTGCCTCGTCGCGGTCGGCTGCCGCTTCGACGACCGCCTCACCGGCGGCATCGAGACGTTCGCGCCCGACGCCGAGGTCGTCCACGTCGACATCGACCCGGCCGAGATCAGCAAGAACATCGAGGCGGACTACCCCCTCGTCGGCGACGCCGGAACGGTCGTCACCCAGCTGGACGAGGCGATGCGCGCCGCGCCCGAGACGAAGAAGTGGCGCGCGACCTGCCAGCAGTGGAAGTCGGAGTACCCGATGGACTACGCGACGCCCGAGGACGAGCCGCTGAAGCCGCAGTTCGTCGTCGAGGCGTTCGACGAGGCGACCGAGGACGACGCCATCGTCACGACCGGCGTCGGCCAGCACCAGATGTGGGCGGTCCAGTACTGGACCTACACCGAACCCCGCACCTGGGTCTCCAGCCACGGGCTTGGAACGATGGGCTACGGCCTCCCCGCCGCCATCGGCGCGAAGGTCGCCGCCCCCGACAGGCAGGTCGTCTCCTTCGAGGGCGACGGCTCGTTCCTGATGACGATGCAGGAGCTGTCGGTCGCGGTTCGCGAGAACTTAGACATCACCGTCGTCGTGCTCAACAACGAGCACATCGGGATGGTCCGCCAGTGGCAGGACGCGTTCTACGACCGCCGGCGGATGGCCTCGGAGTACCACTGGTGCCCCGACTTCGCCACGCTCGCGGAGGGCTTCGGCGCGAAGGGCATCAGCGTCGCCGAATACGACGACGTCGCCGACGCCATCACCGAGGCGCTCGAGTACGACGGCCCCGCGGTGCTCGACTGCTACATCGACCCCGAGGAGAACGTCTACCCGATGGTCCCGAGCGGCGGCGACAACGGCCAGTTCGCGCTGGAGGAGGGACACCTGTGAGCTCCGGACTGACGGGGCCCGCTCCCGACGAGCGGCCCACCCCCGAGGGACGACGGAACGCACAGGGCATCCGCATCGACCCCGAGGTCGAGGCCGAGCCGGCGACGCGCCGCGCGGTCATCTCGGTGCTCGTCGAACACGAGCCCGGCGTCCTCTCGAAGGTCTCCGGGCTGTTCAGCCGGCGGCAGTTCAACATCGAGAGCCTGACCGTCGGGCCGACAGAGGACGACTCCCGCGCCCGCATCACGGTCGTGACCGAGGAGTCCGACCCCGGCATCGACCAGATCGAGAAGCAGCTCAGGAAGCAGATCCCGGTCATCTCGGTGAAGGAGCTGCCCGGTGACGCCATCAACCGCGAGCTGGCGCTCGTGAAGGTCGAGGCCGAACACCCCGACCAGGTCTCCGCCGTCGCGGAGATGTACGACGCGAAGACCGTCGACGCGTGCCCGGAGACGGTCACCGTCGAGATAACCGGGAGCCGCCAGAAGATCCGCGCGGCCGTCGAGACGTTCGAGCGCTTCGGCGTCCGCGAGGTCACCCGGACCGGCACGGCCGCGCTCGCGCGCGGCACCGAATCGACAACCGACGACACAACCCCGCGATCCACCAACCAATGACGACAGACGACTCCACGACGACGACAGTGTACACCGACGACGACGCCGACGCGAGCTACATCGACGGGAAGACCGTCGCCGTACTCGGTTACGGCAGCCAGGGCCACGCCCACGCACAGAACCTCGCCGACAGCGGGGTCGACGTGGTCGTCGGCCTGCGCGAGGACTCCAGTTCCCGCGCCGCCGCCGAGGCCGACGGCCTGCAGGTCGAGACGCCACGCGACGCGGCCGAGGCCGCCGACATCGTATCCGTGCTCGTCCCCGACACCGTCCAGCCCGCCGTCTACGAGGAGATCGAGCCCGTCCTCGAGTCGGGCGACACGCTCCAGTTCGCACACGGCTTCAACGTTCACTACAACCAGATCCGGCCCGCCGAGGGCGTCGACGTGACGATGATCGCGCCGAAGTCGCCCGGCCACATCGTCCGGCGCAACTACGAGCGCGGCGAGGGCACCCCCGGCCTGCTCGCGGTGTACCAGAACGCGACGGGCGAGGCGACACAGGAGGCGCTCGCCTACGCACAGGCCATCGGCTGCACCCGCGCGGGCGTCGTCGAGACGACGTTCCGCGAGGAGACCGAGACCGACCTGTTCGGCGAGCAGGCCGTCCTCTGTGGCGGCGTCACCTCGCTCATCAAGCAGGGCTACGAGACGCTCGTCGACGCGGGCTACAGCCCCGAGATGGCGTACTTCGAGTGCATGAACGAGATGAAGCTCATCGTCGACCTCATGTACGAGGGTGGGCTCGGCGAGATGTGGGACTCCGTCTCCGACACCGCCGAGTACGGTGGACTCACCCGTGGCGACGTCATCGTCGACGAGCACGCCCGCGAGAACATGGAGGAGGTACTCGAAGCCGTGCAGGACGGCACCTTCGCCCGCGAGTGGATCACCGAGAACCAGGCCGGCCGCCCGAGCTACGACCAGCTCCGGAAGGCCGAGAAGGCCCACGACATCGAGGACGTCGGCGAGGAGCTCCGTGGCCTCTTCGCGTGGGCCGACGACGCACCGACCGAGGAACAGGAGGACGCGACCCCGCCACAGGCGGACGACTGACCATGACCCCACCCACCACCGGCCGACCGAACCGCAGCAAGAACAGCACGATGGCGAACGTGAGCCACACCAACCCGCACACCGGCGAGAGCATGGGCCAGGTGTTCGAACACGGCGTCACCATCGTCGCCGACGGCGGCCGCGACCCGGCGCGCGAGGACGAGCAACGTGCCGAGCCGTTCGACGCCGAGCCCGAGGAGGACGACCAGCCCGAGTCGAACGAGGCCACCGACGAGGACGAGTCCGACGACGACCGGGACGTCATGGCCGACGTACGCCATCGGACGACGGAAGACGCCGCCGCCAACCGCGTGTTCGAGCGCGGGGGCGAGCACAGCGAACGGGACGAGGACTGATGTCCGAGGGCACGCTCTACGACAAGGTCTGGGACCAGCATACGGTCACGGAGCTCCCGACCGGCCAGACGCAGCTGTTCGTCGGGCTGCACCTCATCCACGAGGTGACGAGCCCGCAGGCGTTCGGCATGCTCCGCGAGCGCGACATGGAGGTCGCGTACCCCGAGCTGACCCACGCCACCGTCGACCACATCGTCCCGACGGCCGACCAGTCCCGGCCCTACGCCGACGACGCGGCCGAGCGGATGATGAGCGAGCTGGAGGAGAACGTCCGCGAGGCCGGCATCGAGTTCTCCGACCCGAACTCGGGCAACCAGGGCATCGTCCACGTCATCGGGCCGGAGCAGGGGCTCACCCAGCCCGGCAAGACAATCGTCTGTGGCGACAGCCACACCTCGACCCACGGCGCGTTCGGCGCGCTCGCGTTCGGTATCGGCACGAGCCAGATACGGGACGTGCTCGCGACGGGCACCGTCGCCATGGAGAAGAAGGACGTCCGGAAGATCGAGGTCACGGGCGAGCTGCCCGACGGCGTCGGCGCGAAGGACGTCATCCTCGAGATCATCCGCCGGCTCGGCACCGACGGCGGCGTCGGCTACGTCTACGAGTACGCCGGCGAGGCCATCGAGAGCCTCGACATGGAGGGCCGGATGTCCATCTGCAACATGAGCATCGAGGGCGGTGCCCGCGCGGGCTACGTCAGCCCCGACGAGACCACCTTCGACTGGCTCGAGGGAACCGAGTACTTCCGGAACAACCCCGAGACGTTCGACGAACTGAAGCCGTACTGGGAGTCCGTCGCGAGCGACGACGACGCCGAGTACGACGACGTGGTCACCATCGACGGGAGCGAGCTGGAGCCGGTGGTCACCTGGGGCACGACCCCGGGACAGGGCGTCGGCGTCACCCAGCCCATCCCGGCCCCCGAGGACCTGCCCGCCGACAAGCAGGATACCGCCCGGCGCGCACAGGAGCACATGCGCGTCGAACCGGGCGACACGATGGCCGGCTACCCCATCGACGTGGCGTTCCTCGGCTCCTGTACGAACGCCCGGCTGCCCGACCTGCGCCGTGCGGCCCGAATCGTCGAGGGGCGCGAGGTCCACCCGGACGTCCGCGCGATGGTCGTCCCGGGCAGCCAGCGCGTCGCGCGGGCCGCCGAGGAGGAGGGCCTGCGCGAGACCTTCGAGGCCGCCGGCTTCGACTGGCGCAACGCCGGCTGCTCGATGTGCCTCGGCATGAACGAGGACCAGCTGGAGGGCGACGAGGCCTGTGCCTCCTCCTCCAACCGGAACTTCGTCGGCCGACAGGGGAGCAAGGACGGGCGCACCGTCCTGATGAACCCCCGGATGGTCGCCGCCGCGGCCATCGAGGGCGAAGTGACCGACGTTCGCGACCTCGAGACCGCGGAGGTGGTCGTCGATGACTGATTCCGACGGCCCCGCCGAGACCGTCGAACACGTCTCGGGTAGCGGCATCCCGGTGCGCGGGAACGACATCGACACCGACCAGATCATCCCGGCGCGGTTCATGAAGGTCGTCACGTTCGACGGCCTCGGGCAGTTCTCGTTCTTCGACCAGCGGTTCACGGAGGACGACGAGGAGAAGGACCACCCGATGAACGAGGACCGCTTCCGCGACGCCTCCGTGATGGTCGTCAACGCGAACTTCGGCTGTGGCTCCTCGCGCGAGCACGCCCCGCAGGCGCTCGTGCGCTGGGGCATCGACGCGATCATCGGCGAGTCGTTCGCCGAGATCTTCGCGGGCAACTGCCTCGCGCTCGGCGTGCCGACGGTCACGGCCGACGCCGAGACGGTCGAAGCACTCCAGGAGTGGGTGGACGACAACCCGGACGGCGACATCGACGTGGACGTGGCCGCGGAGACGGTCACCTACGGCGAGACCACCGTCGACGTGACCGTCGACGACGCCCAGCGCAAGGCGCTCGTCGAGGGCGTCTGGGACACCACGGCGCTGATGAAGGCGAACGCGGGCGCGGTCGCGGAGACCGCCGCGAGCCTGCCGTACGTCGACACCGCCTGATTCCGGTCACTCTTCTATCGTCTCGACGGTCCAGCCGTCGGCCGGGATCGTCGCCGTCGCGTCGAGTTCGAGCAGCGCGCCATCGACGGGAATCTCGGGCGTCGTGACGACACAGCCGGCCGGGTAGTGCGGTCGGTCGACGAACTCGGCCTGCACCTCCTGGACCGCCCCCCGGGTCGTGGGCGTGTACTCACCCGATTCGACGTACCATCGGAGCATGACGAGGTCGTTCGGCGTCCCGTCGAACTCGCCCACCATCTTCGCGACAAGCCCGAACAGCTCGCGGGTCTGCTCGCGCACGTCGCCCTCGGGGTAGACGAGGCCGTTGCACTCGACGTGGACGCAGTCGCTGCGGTGGGTCGCGACCGCGAGCGAGGTCTGCGGTTCGTCCAGTTCGTCCGACTCGACCACACCCTGACCGGGGGCGATGACCGTCTTCTTCACTCGTCTGCCCCCCGAAGTCCGTCCGCGAGGAACGCCTTCACGCGCGGCCAGGAGTCCGCGGCCGCGTGGGCGGTCGCCTGCACACGGTCGGCGGGGCCGACGCCGGCCATCGGGACGTACGGTCGACCGATGAAGTGGCCGACGCCGTCGTAGGTGTGGTGCGCGAAGCGGTGCGGGAAGTCGGCCCGTTCCAGCCGCGCCATCGCGAGGTCCGACAGGTACCGCGACTGCCACACCTCGTCGTCGCCACCGGAGAGGAGCAGGACCGGCCCGTGCGTCTCCTCGACGCGCGGGGTCGCGCGTTCGACCTGCTCGTCGGTGAGCCCGTTCTCGACGGACGCGCCGGGGGTCGGGTCGGCGACGACGTGGGGGACTGGCTCGCCGTCGTCGGTCCACGCGGGCTCCCCCGAGGGCGTGTCCCACATGATGGCGCTGCCGGCGTAGGAGACGACCGCGCCGACCCAGTCCCGGCGCGCGCCGAGCAGGAGGGCGAGTTCGGCGCCACGGGAGGCACCGACGAGCCCGACCGGACCCTCGCAGACGCCGGGCTGGGCGTGCAGCCAGTCGACCGCGGTGTCGAAGTAGGAGAGGGGGACCCGCCGATGGTCGTCGGGGATGGGTTCGCCCTCGCCGAAGTAGTCGATGGCGAGCGCGGCGTACCCCTCGTTCGCGAGCGCCTTCGCGGTCGAGTTCGAGAGCCGACCGGCGGAGCCGTGCAGCTCGAGGACGCCCGGGTGGGGTCCCTCGCCGGCGGGTTCGAACAGCGTGCCGACGAACTCGTCGTGATCGACAGGTCGGCCCGTCACGCCCTCGTCGGAGACGCGGCGGGTGATGGTCCGGGTCGCGCGTCGGTCGCCCGCGGTCGCTCGCAGGTCGACCTCGATGGTCGGCTCGTCGCTGATGGCCGGGAAGCGCGTCTCGTCGTCGGTGGCGGTCATGGACCAGTACCAGCCCATCGGTTCGACGCCGTCGTAGCTCCCGTCGTCGGGGGCGTGTGCGGCGAGGGCGACGGTGCCGTCCTCGTCGGCGGTGAACGTCGCCTCGGAGCGCCAGGTGACGCCGTCGTGAGCGCGAAGTTCGGCCGTGAAGTCGACCGACTCGTCGGGCGCGAGGCCGGTCACCTCGACCGGAATCGCCTCGTCGTTCGCGCTCTCCGGCGGGGCGTGGATGGCGAGCGCACCGTCGGTGTCGGTGTCTCGCTGGTCGTCGGCTGTGCTCGGGTCCTGTGGTGAGAGTTCTGACATGGCTGTGGCTGGTGGTGGGTCGGTCGTCGGCGGTGCTGGCTGCAGCTCGGTGAACGGTGAAGGGCCGGCGCGGTCAGTCGACGAACAGCCGGGCGTCCTCGGCTTCCGGTCTCCCGTCCTCGAACAGGTCCGACGGGTAGCTGTCGTGCCACTCCAGTGACCAGTCCTCGGCTTCGAGGTCGGGGAGCTCGGGCTCGTCGGCGACGGGTTCGGCGGCGAGCACGAGGTGGGTCGTCTCGTCGAAGACCTCGTCGTCGTCCTGGAGTACGTGTTCGGCGTGGCGGACACGCTCGACGCCGGTGATACGGACGTCGAAGCCGGCCACCTCGACTATCTCCTCGCGGGCGGTGGCCGTCCAGTCGCCCTCGTACTCGACCTTCGGGCTCGGGAGGACTGCACGGCCGGCTTCGTCGTCGACGACGAGCAGCAGGTCGCCAGCGTCGTTCGTGACGCCGACGATGGCTCGGCCGGCGTAGTCGGCCTCGCAGTGGTCATCGTCGCCGTGGGGGAACGTGTCGGTGATCTCCTCGATGTCGTCGCGGTCGGCGAGTCGTGTCGGGTCGCTCGGAACGTCTACCGTGTTCTGGGTCGTGTCGTGCATGTGGGATGTAGGCGGTGGCGTCGCGTTGCTCGTTCGGCGAACGCCGTGGCTGTCGCTCGGTATCGGGCGGTACACCGTCGTCAGCGGGATGTGTGGCCTGTCGTCGGTGCCGGCGCGCTGCCGGGAACAGTTGGTACTGGAGACTGATACAAGAAACTGCCGATTTCTATTCGCACAGCTATTGCATGTAATTATTTCTCGCGTAGGGTTAAATAGCTTGGGGTGGGGCGGTTGGCTGTGGCCCCTGGCGTATGTGGCCCCTTCCGGAATCCTGATTTGGACACGACGAGTCCCTACCCGCATGACAGACCAGATCGCCGTCATTCCCGGCGACGGCATCGGCCAGGAGGTCGTCCCGGTCGCCGTCGACGTGCTCGACGCGGTCGGCGAGTTCGAGTTCGTCCACGGCGACGCGGGCGACGCGACGAAGGCCGAGACCGGCACCGCACTCCCAGAGGAGACGTACGACCTCGTCGCCGACGCCGACGCGACCATCTTCGGGGCGGCCGGCGAGACCGCCGCCGACGTGGTGCTCCCGCTCCGCGAGGCCGTCGACTCGTTCGTGAACGTCCGGCCGGCACGCGCCTACCCGGGCGTCGACGCGCTCCGGCCCGAGACCGACCTCGTCTTCCTGCGCGAGAACACCGAGGGCGTCTATTCAGGCCACGAGGACCGGCTCTCCGACGACCTCTCGACGCTCACGCGCGTCGTCACGACCTCGGCCTCCGAACGACTCGCCGAGTTCGCCTGCGACTACGTCGACGAGCGCGGTATCGAGGGCTTCCACGTCGCGCACAAGGCGAACGTGATGCGCGAGACGGACGGCCGGTTCCGCGACGCCGTCGTCTCGGTCGCCGACGAGCACGGCGTCGACACCGAGGAGGTGCTGATGGACGCGTTCGCGACCCACGTCTGCCTCGACCCCGAACAGTTCGACGTGGTCGTCTGCCCGAACCTCGCGGGCGACGTGCTCTCGGACCTCGCCGCCGGCCTCGTCGGCGGGCTCGGCCTGCTCCCCTCCGCGAACGTCGGTCCCGAGAACGGCCTGTTCGAGCCGGTCCACGGGAGCGCGCCGGACATCGCCGGCGAGGGCGTCGCGAACCCGTCGGCGACGCTGCTCTCGGCCGCGATGCTGCTCGCCCACCTCGGCTACGACGACGAGGCCGACCGCGTCCGCGCTGCCGTCGAGGACGTGCTCGCGGACGGCCCCAAGACACCGGACCTCGGCGGTGACGCGACCACGGCGGACGTTGGCGACGCCGTGCTGGCCCGGCTCTGAGATAGAGTTTTCCGTCACCTCGTCGTATGGTAACGTATGCCGGAGATTGAACTCCGCGAGGAGACCGTAGAGCGACTCGACAGCCTCCGGGTCGACGACGAGAGCTACGACGAGCTCGTCACGGAGCTGATGAACATCTACGAGGCGGAGGAGCTGACGATGTTCCGGTCGGGCGACGGCTAGGACCCGTCCCCGGACTGCGACCGCGCCGCGACCGCACAGATCTCCTCCCAGCGCCCCTTCGACTCGAGGTGGTCCTGTAGCTCCTCGCCGTAGCGTCCCGCGAGCTCGCTCGCCGCGTCGATGCGCTCCTGGTCGGGCTCGTCGTCCCCGCCACCGCCGCCCATCCCGAGCGCGGACTTCACGGAGTCGACGATACCGCCACCGCTCGAACCGCGGTCGCTGGAGCCGCCACCCGGCGCGCCGCCCATCGCCTGCATCTGGGCATTGATGTCGTCGAGCTCGGGCACGATGGTCGCCACCTTCTCCGTGTTCGCCACGATGCGGGCATCCGCCGGGGAGTCGGGGTTCTCGATCTCGAACTCGACCGCGCTCATGATGAGGTCCCACTCCTGGTTGGTGAACTCCGAGTTCATCACGTCCTGGGTGAACTCCTTGTCGACCGTCATCCGCTCACCGACGACCTGATCCGTCCAGCGGTTGTTCATGTCGTGGCCTTTCGTGAGCATCCGTATCAGGATTGCGCTCGCGCGCACGTTGCGGTGGCATCGCTCAAGAAAGTTGCTCCAGTTGACACCTGACGGGAACTCACGACCCGGTATATCTGTCCGTGCCGACTCGTCTCGGGTGGTCCCCATGGATTCCGACAAGTATCCGACGGAGAGCGACAGACGACGGTTCGTCAAAGGTGTCGCGGGCGGTGCGGCGATGGCCGCCATCACGACCGCCGCCGGTGCCGCCATCGAGGGCACGACGACGGGCGTCGGCACCGGCGGTGGGACGGTCACCTACCGCGCGGCGAAGAACACCGACGGCCCCGCCCCCCGAGGCATCCCACAGATTCCGCTCGAACTCGACGACGAGGGCTACCTCAAAGGCGTCTGGCCCGAGGCAGAGGAGCGCGAGCTCGAGGACGGCACCACTGTCACCGTCGCCGAGATGGAACTCGGCGGTGTGACCTACTCCACGCAGTGGTTCCAGTACTGCGGCTGCCAGACGTTCCAGAACGTCCAGCCCGAGAGCGAGCACGACAACTACATGCGCTACAGCGCGAACACCCGCCTCGACTGGCAGACCGAACAGACGAGCATCGGCGAGCGCGCCCACGTCGACCAGTTCGACGACTACGCGGAGTGGGGCAACGACATCGGCGAGGACGGCTACGGCAAGCCCGCGAACTGCACCTGGCGCTCGCAGGAGGTCGACAGCGAGGAGACACTCCCCATCCAGATCATCCGCAGCACGCGCGTCGAGCGTGCCGCCGAGGACGACGAGTGGCTCGCCGAGACCACGGTCGACGGGTTCATCGCCTTCCTGAACAAGTGCACGCACTTCTGCTGTATCCCGGGGTTCAAGGACAGCAGCGACGCGCCGAAGTTCGGTGCCGCGAACAAGAGCTACTGCGGCTGCCACCAGTCCGTCTACGACCCGTTCGAGATCGTCGAACGGTCGTTCACCGCCCTCCCGCGGCCGGATACCGACGGTTGAGGCGGAGTGAACCCTCGGTGCGGAACCGACCTCAGAACGCGTCGCCTTCGATGTCGACCTCGGCCTCGAGCTCCGCCTTCACGGCGTCACCGACCTTGCAGAGCTCGTGGGCCCGCTCGACGATGGCGTCGCCCTTGTCGCCGATGTCGCCGGCGACCTTCACGTCGAAGTGGACCGACGCGAGCTTGTCGTCGTCGTTCAGCTCGCCGGTCGAGTCGATCTCGATGCGGCCGAGGTCGCCGGCCTGCCGCTGCTCCGCGCCGACACGGAGCGCGGGGACGTAGCAGGAGGCGTAGGCGGCGAGCAGCGCCTCGAGTGTGTCGGGCGCAGCCTCGCCGGTCGCGTCGACCGTCGTCTCGAAGTCGCGGATCGTGTTCTCGGTGCTGTATCCCTCCTCGGAGACGCTGTGGACTTCCTTGGACATTGCGTTCGTGTTGACGCCCGGCAGCGCCTTGATAGTTGTTCTTGCGGGCGAGCGGGACTCTGTCTCAGACGAATCGTGTACGAAAATTTTAATTACAGGACGGACGACAGCACGAACGCGCCATGACAGTGCAATCCAAGACGTGGACAGAGGACGGTCACCGAGCATCGACGGCAGCGGGGTGTTCGGCGTGATTCCCCTCCAGGACAACTTCCAGATCACGCCGACGCCGCTCATCCGGTGGCTGGACAACGTGTTCTCGCGCATCGTCACCGACTTCCAGGGCATCGCGCCGAACCTGGTGTACGCGCTCATCTACCTGGTCGTGGGCTTCCTCGTCGCCAGGTTCGTCTCGGGCGCGGTCGTGAAGGTGACGCGACGGATGGGGCTGGACGAGCTGGCCGAGGACTCGCCCGTCGGCGGGTTCCTCCCCGGCCGTGACCTGAGCCGACTGCTCGGCCAGTTCGCGACGCTGTACATCTACCTGCTCGTCGGACTACTGGTGATGCAGGAGCTCGGCATCGGCCGGGTCGCCGCCGCGTTCAACGGTGCCGTGGAGTTCCTCCCGACCGCCATCATCGCGGCCGTCGTGGTGGCGCTCGGCTTCTGGCTGGCCGACCTCGTCGAGGACCGCATGAGCGACTCCGAGCTGGGCGACGGGCAGGTCGGCGCGCTGTTCGGTGCCGCCGTCCAGGTGTTCGTCTACCTCATCGCCATCGCGGTCGGCTTCGGTGCGCTGGCGGCGTCGACCGGCGCGGGCGGCATCGCGTTCTCGATCATCCAGGCGTTCGCACTCGGCTTCGCTATCGCGCTCGGCCTCGCCGTCGGCTGGGTGAGCAAGGACCACCTCGCCGGCGCGGACGGGGACGGCACGGACGAAGACGGCGCGGACGAGTAGCGCTCCTCGCTGGCGGCTTTTCTCGGCCCGACGGTCAGAACGGTTATTCGGCTCCGTGCCGAACCGGTGTTCCATGACCGACAGCTCCCTGGAGTCCTCGGACCTCGTCCTCGAGACGCTGGTCGAGCACCTGCCGGAGGGCGTGCTCATCGAGGACGCCGCCAGGGAGATACTCCTCGTCAACGACCGCCTCTGCGAGCTGCTCGACATCCCCAGCGACCCCGGCGAGCTGATCGGCACCGACTGCGAGGCGGTCGGGGAACACGCCGCCGACAGGTTCGCCGACCCCGACGCGTTCGTCACCCGCCTCGACGAGCTGCTCGAACGGCGCGAGCCGGTCCACGACGAGGAGGTGGTCCTCGCGGACGGGCGGACGCTCGAACGGACCTACATCCCCCACGACCTGCCGGACGGGGAGGCGAACATCTGGCTCTACCGCGACGTGACCGAGCGCGCCAGCCACGAGGCGGAGCTCGAACGGCAGAACGAACGACTCGCGGAGTTCGCCTCCGTGGTGTCGCACGACCTGCGGAACCCCCTCAGCGTCGCGACGACGAGCCTCCAGCTCGCCCGCGAGGAGTCCGACAGCGACCACCTCGACGAGATAGGGCGCAGCCTCGACCGGATGGACAGGCTCACGACACAGCTGCTCACCCTCGCACGCGAGGGCGAGCAAACCGAACAGCTGGAGCCGACGCCGCTCTCGACGCTCGTCTCGCAGTCGTGGAACAACGTCGAGACTGACGGCGCGACGCTCGAGAACGAGACCGCGGGCATCGTGCTGGCCGACTGGAGCCGGCTGGGACAGCTGTTCGAGAACCTGTTCCGGAACGCCGTCGAGCACGGCCCGACGAGCCCCCGCTCGCACGCTCGCGGGGACGCCGTGGAACACGGTTCCACGAGCCCTCGTTCGACTTCGTCTCACGAGGACGCCGTCGAGCACGGCTCGACGAGCCCCCGCTCACATGCTCGCGGGGACGAGGGAACGGTGACGACGGACGACCTCTGCGTCCACGTCGAGTCGGACGACGACACCATCGTCGTCCGGGACGACGGCGTCGGTCTGACGGACCCCGAGCTGGAACCGGAGCAGCTGTTCGAGACCGGCTTCTCGACGAAGCCCGACGGGACCGGGCTCGGGCTCGGTATCGTCGAGGAGATCGCCGAAGCCCACGACTGGACGGTCGACGTCGAGGCGGTGCCGGACGGCGGCCTTCGATTCGAGATATCGGGGATGACGTTCCAGGAGTGACCGTCGCTCTCGGGCGCGGCTGGCCCGCGGCTCAGTCGAGCAGGTTCTCGCTCAGGTTCCAGCTCTCGTCACCCTCCAGGACGACGACCTCGGCGTCGGTTCCGGTCGCGCGCACCTCGCGGGCGAAGTCGTCGGGGTCCTGCTCGATGGGCGGGAACGTGTCGTAGTGGATGGGCAGCGCGTAGTCCACGTCGAGCCAGTCGACGGCGATTGCGGCCTGCCACGGGCCCATCGTGAAGTGGTCGCCGATGGGCACCGCGGCGGCGTCGGGTTCGAGGTACGGCGCGATGACGTCGCGCATCTCGGTCATCAGCCCGGTGTCGCCCGCGTGGTAGAACGTCTCGCTCTCCTCGTCGGAGACCTGCGTGGGCTTCGTATCGGAGATGATGAAGCCGGCCGGCATCCCGCCGGAGGTGCCGTAGCCGGTCTCCATCCCGTTGGTGTGGTCTGCGCGGTGCATCGTGACGTAGGCGTCGCCGCACTCGACGGTGCCGCCGATGTTCATCCCCATGCCGCCGACGGCCTCGTAGTCGCCGAACTCGTCCCGGCAGTACTCCACGACCTCGGGCGTCGCCACGAGCGCCGTCCCCTCGTAACGGTCCACGTCGCCGACGTGGTCGGCGTGCCCGTGTGTGAGCAGGACGTAGTCCGGATCGAGCTCCTCCGGGTCGGTGTCGGTCTTCGGGTTGTCGAAGAAGGGGTCGATGAGCAGCTCCGTCTCGCCGACCGTCACACCGAACGTCGAGTGTCCGTACCAGGTGAGTTCCATGGCACTCTCGAGTTCGGCCGGTGGCTACTTCAAGGTACGCGCGTCGGAAGCAGGGAATCGACGGCGGGGACCGAACTGAGGGGCGGGGCGAGGTGGCCGCGCGGACGGACACCACCCACGACTATGGTCCGGTGTGGCGAACGGTCGACAATGCTCGCACTCGAACTCGACGAGTTCATGGTCGAACTGAAAGACGGCAGCATCAAGAACGTGGGCCCGACGAACAAGTCCGCCTCGGCGAAGCTGTTCGACGTCGAGTCCGTCGAGGTGCGGGAGTTCGGCGACAAGCGTCTCAAGTTCGTCTTCGAGGACGACTCCGGGAACGAGGTGCAGGTATCGCTGTTCCCCGAGGAAGCAGCAGAGATAGCGGCAGACGTGGAGTCGCTGGCGGCCGACTCCCCGGTCTTCGAGTGACCGCCCCGACTCCGATGTGGGATCGCCGAACGGTCAGGCGTTGTTCATCCGCTGGCTGGAGCGCTCGCCGCAGGTCTGGCACTCCTTCACGCGGTACGGCTCGCGGGAGAACTGGGCGTTCTCACGCTTGCTGCTCTCGGTGATGATCTGGACGGAAACCTTGTGCAGCGTCTCCGTACCGCAGTGGTCGCAGTGTTCGGTCAACCCGTCTATGGAGTCGTCAGTCGTTGCCATACATGCCCATTATCGGCCACCCATATAACGTCCAGTTAGCGTTTTCACCCGATGTAATAACCGGGTTATCTACCGCGTTTATCGCCCCGCTATCCGACAGGTGAAACTCTTCGGACACAAACCTTTTAGTCACCAACCGGTCACGTAAACTCGTGGACGACGAGCGGCCAATCGAAGAGATACTCGATACAATCGGCGACGAGAACGCACGGGAGGTCCTCGCAGCCGTGAGTGAGGAGCCACGGTCGGCGAAGGAGGTGGCCGACTTCTGTGACCTCTCGCTCCCCACCGTCTACCGCCGCATCGAGATGCTCAAAGAACACGACCTGATAACGTCGGAGACGCTCGTAGCCCGCGACGGGAACCACTACGACGCGTTCAAGTCGAACTTCGACGCCACCGTCATTCGACTCAAGGAAGATGAGTACGACATCCGTATCTACCGCAAGGAGAACCTGCCGGACCGCTTCTCCAGCCTCTGGGACGAACTCGGTCGGTGAGTCACCACGACTGGATGGTCCCACACGGCGACCGGGGGGTGAGACCCGGTGGTCGAGCTGAGCGCGATAGCGGACGTGCTCCTGATGGGGCTTCGCCTCGTGCTCTTCGCGCTGGCGCTCGGGCTGACGTTCATCAGCTTCCAGGCGTACAACCAGAAGGGTGGCAAGCGACTGGAGTCGGCGTTCATCGGCTTCGCGTTCATCAGCATGGGCGTCGCACTGACGACCATCAGCACGCAGATTACCCGCCAGGCCACCGCAGAGACCGCGACGTACTTTCAGGTCGCGGAGACGATCCCGTTCATCGTCGGGTTCAGCATGCTCTACCTGTCGCTCTATCGCTGAGATAGATTCGACAACCGTTTTAGGCCGGGTCCACTCTACTCGGTCAAATGGGTAACTGTATCATCTGTGGTGCCTCCGTCGACGGGCACATCTGTTCGAGCCACGAGGAGGACGTCGTCTTCACGTTCGAAGGCAACCGAGCCAACCAGCTGAAGCCCGGCCGCTACTACGAGGGGTCGGTCGACGGGTTCGCCGAGTTCGGCGTGTTCGTCGACATCGGTACCTCCGTCACCGGCCTGCTGCACCGAAGCGAACTCGACCGCCGACTGGACAGCCTCGACTGGGACTCCGGCGACGCCGTCTACGTGCAGGTCACCGACATCCGCGACAACGGCAACGTCGACCTCGGCTGGTCCATCCGCCAGCGCGAGTCCGACTTCCGGGGCAAGCTCATCCAGACCCCGGAGGGCGACGAGCTCCCCGAAGAGCCCGAAGAGCCCGACGAGCCCGACGAGCCCGACGAGCCCGACGAGCCCGACGAGCCCGACGTGGAGGAGACCGAACCGGTCACGGCCGGCGGGAACGCCGCCGCGAAGCAGCAGGTCCGGACCCCCGATGAGGGTGACGCGACCCCCGCGACGACCGAGTCGGACGCCACCGAGGAAGCGCCCTCAGAGGGCGAGGCCGAGGGTAGCGACGAGACGGTCGACGCAGTCGAGGAGACCGCCGACACCGACGACGACGGGACCGACGCCGCTACCGCCGACGAAACCGCCGACACCGACGACGACGCGGCCGAGCCCGGGGAACAGTCCCAGCTCGCACGCAGCACGGTCGACAACGTCTCGGAACTCATCGGACAGGTCGTCCGCATCGAGGGCGAGATCGTGAGCATCCGGCAGACGTCCGGCCCGACCGTCTTCGAGATCCGCGACGAGACCGGCGTCGTCGAGGCCGCCGCCTTCGAGGAGGCCGGCGTGCGCGCCTACCCCGACGTGGACGTCGACGACGTCGTCCGCCTCGAGGGCGAGGTCGAGCGCCACCACGACGAGGTCCAGCTCGAGACCGAGGTGCTGACCACGCTCGAGGCCGAGGACGCCACCGCGGTCTCCGAGCGCATGGACGCCGCGCTGGACGAGCAGGCCGACCCCGGGAGCGTCGACCTCCTCGCCGACCACGACGCCGTCGCCGCCGTCGCCGGCGAGATCCGCGACGTGGCGACCGAGATCCGCCGCGCGGTCATCCAGGGCCGCCCCGTCGTCGTCCGCCACACCGCCACCGCCGACGGCTACGTCGCCGGTGCCGCCATCGAGCGCGCCGTCCTGCCCCTCGTCGAGGCGGAGCACGAGCGCCAGGACGCCCAGTACCACTTCTGCGAGCGCCGCCCGCTCGACGACACCGTCTACGGCATGGACGCCGCGACCGACGACGTGACCGACATGCTCGACGCCCGCGAGCGCCACGGCGAGCAGCTCCCGCTCGTCGTCCTCGTCGACCTCGGCAGCACGCTCGAGTCCCGCGAGGGCTACGAGCTGCTCGACGTCTACGGTGCCGAGTGCCTCGTCGTCGACTCGGGCTACCCCGACGAGGAGGTCGTCGACGACCTCGGCGGCATCGTCGACCCGCACCTCGCGGGCGACGTGACCGACGTGACGACGACCGCCCTCGCCGCGAACGTCGCCGCCCACGTCAACGACGACGTGCGCGACGATCTCGCACACCTCCCCGCGGTGAGCTACTGGCAGGACACCCCCACGGCCTACACCGACCTCGCCAGCGATGCCGGCTACACCGCCGAGGAGACCGCCGAGCTCCGCGAGGCCGTCGGCCTGGAGGCGTTCTACCAGTCCTACAAGGACAAGCGCGAGCTCATCACGGACATCCTGTTCGAGGCGGCCGACGGGCTCGCCGGCCACGTGAGCGAGCAGTTCCGCACCAAGCTCGACCGCGAGGTCGAGACGGCCCAGCGGAACCTCTCGCGGCGCACCGCCGCCGGTGTCGACTTCGCGGTCCTCGACGCCGACGCGTTCAGCAACCGGTTCGACTTCCCGCCGACCGAGCTCCTCCTCGACGCGCTCCACCGCGAGGAGGGCGCTGAGACCGACGCGGAGCTCGTCACCCTCGGCCTCGACGAGGACGAACTCCACGTCCGGAGCACCAGCCCCATCGACGTGCGCGACCTCGGCGAGACGGTCGACGCCGAGGTCCCCGAGGCCGGCGTCAGCGTCGTCGGTGGCCGTGACGGGCACGTCGAGTTCCTCCGCGGCGAACGCGAGGACGTGCTGAACGCTGCCGTCACCGCGATCGCGAACTCGTTCGCCTGAACGCCGCGCTCACCGTCCAATCGGCTTCTCTGCTGCTCGCCGGTCCGTGAGTCCCGACAGTCGCGGGATTCGACGGTCAGGACCGACCGAACGCCCGGGTGCGACGCACCCGTACGGGTCGACCCCCTGCCGGGATGGCGGGTGGCGTCCAGCGCGGCGCGCGGTCGGGAACCCCGACCGGCGGCACGTTTTTCTCGCCCGCCCGTCTGCAGTCGCGTAATGACAGGCCAACTCGCCGCGAGCCAGCCGTACACGACGCGCTTCGAGACCACGGTCACGGGCGTCGACGGGCGCGAGGTCCGACTGGAGACGAGCTACTTCTACGCCGAGAGCGGCGGCCAGCCGAGCGACCGGGGCACCGTGGGCGACGTGCCCGTGGTCGACGTCCAGCACCGACATGGCGAGCACGTGCACACGCTGGCCGAGGAGCCGGCCTTCGACGAGGGCTCGGCGGTGCTCTGCGAGGTCGACTGGACGTTCCGGATGTACTGCATGCGGGCACACACGGCGAGCCACGTACTGTACGGGGCCGCGCGGCGGCTCTGTGACGACCTGGGCTACGGCGGGTTCGGCATCGACGAGGAGAAGGTCCGGGTCGACCTGACCACGTCGAGCGACGTGACCGACGAGACGCTGGTCGAACTGGAGCGGCTGGCGAACATGGCGGTGTGGGAGTCCCGCGAGGTCGGCTGGAAGTCGGTCCCGCTGTCGGAGCTGCGCGACGACGAGTTCGTCGCGTTCAACACGAAGACCGAGGAGGGCGTCTTCGAGGGGGCCGACGAGGTGCGCGTCGTGACCGTCGGCGAGGGCGACGTGGTGCCGGGCGAGCCGCGGGAGCGCCCGTGGGACGTGGCTGCCTGCGGTGGCACCCACGTCCGGAACACGCGCGAGATCGGCCCGGTCACGCTGCTCTCGCGGTCGAACCCCGGTGAGGGGATGACCCGGGTCGAGTTCGCGGTGGGAGAACGCGGCATCGAGCACCGGGCGGCCGAGAAGCGGGCGGTGCTCGACGCGGGCCGGGAACTCGACGCCGCACCGGCGGACCTCGCCGAGGCGGCGACGCGGCTCTCCGGGCAGGTCGAGGCGCTGGAGTCCGAGCTCTCGTCGGCGCGGCGGCGTCTGGTGGAGTCGGCGCTGGCGGCGGCCGACCCGTTCGAGCGCGACGGAGCGACGTGGCTGGTCGCGACGGTCGAGGGCGTCGAGGCGAACGACTGCCGTGAACCGCTCCAGGCGTCAGCGGGGCGGGATGCGGACGTCGTGGTGGCGGTCGGCGAGTCGGGCGGAACCTTCGTCGCGGTCGCGTCGGGACCGGAGCACGACGCCTCGGCCGTCGTGGAGACCGTGACAGCCGACTACGGCGGCGGCGGTGGCGGCAGCGGGTCGTTCGCGCAGGGTGGCGGTATCGACGCCTCGCCAGCGAGGGTGGCCGAGGGGCTCGGCGGCGCGGGTTCCTGAACCCCCCGGCTCGGCACGGGTGGATGGCGAAGGCGTACGACGAGGGAGACGTACGCCGAAAGCACCGACGGGCAGCATCGGAAAGTACCGTAACGTACTGTCTAAAGGTTACCATTCCGACCTCCACGAAACGACCGAACCAGGGTGGAGCGTTCCGGCATCCTCGGAAACTTTGGTAATACAACCGAGAGGAAAACACATATGACCGCCGCGGCGTCACCTCCTGTATGGTCGGTCCGACCGAACGCGTCGAGTTCGTCTGTGGCTCGCGCTCCCGACAGGAGGTGCTCATCGCACTCGCGAGCGAGCCCCGGGAGCGACAGGCGGTCGTTGCCTCGACCGCGGCCAGCGAGTCGGCCGTGTACGACGCGCTGAACCGGCTGTCGGACCGCGGCTTCTGCTACGAGCGCGAGGACGGCCGGGTGGCGCTTACGGGGACCGGACGGGCCGTCGCGGACCTGCTGGAGCGTGTCGGCACCGTCGAATCGGTCGTCGAGGAGGCTCGCCCCTACTTCGACGAGCACGACCTCGGCGTCCTGCCCGAACCCGACCGACGCGAGCTGCACCAGCTCGCCGGCTGTGAGGTCGTCGACTCCCCCGAGACGGACCCGTTCCGGGCGGCGCGTCGGGTCCGCACGGCCATCGCGGACGCCGACGATATCTCCGTGCTCGCACCCGTCTACGACGACCGCTTCGCCGACGCACTGCTGGAGGGCGACCCCGACGCCGTCCGTCTGGTGCTCGACCCCGAGATACTGGAGCTCCCACCGGAGGACGACCCGAACGGCGACGAGCCCCCGCCGTTCGCGGAACTGGTGGATATCCGGGTCGTCCCGGTCGAGTTCGCCATGACCGTCACCGAGTCCGGGGTGTACCTCTCGCTCCCACGACTGGACGGCACGTACGACCCCCAGACCGAACTCGTCAGGGAGTCCGACGACGCCGCGGACTGGGGGGCGACGGTGTTCGAACGGATCTGGGAGCGGGCGATGCCGGTCGAGGCGCTCCTCGAGGACTGAGGACGGACCCGTCGGGCACGACGCGGTCGTCGCGCGAATGGGGCAACTTTTTCCACTCGCCCGCGAAGGCAGGGGTATGAATCTGAGTTCGGAGCAGGCCGCCGTCCGCGACGTGGTCCGCGAGTTCGCGGCGGAGGAGCTACGGCCGGTCGCGCGGGAGTGCGACGCGGAGCAGACCTTCCCCGAGGACGTCTGGGACGGGCTGGCGGAGCTGGACCTGACGGGGCTGACCGTCCCCGAGGAGTACGGCGGCTACGACGCCGACCCGGTGACCTACGCCATCATCAACGAGGAGCTGGCCCACGGGATGCTCGCCGTGGCGACCGCGCTGTCGGTCCACGGGCTCGCGACCTCCTGCATCGACGAGTTCGGCTCGCAGGACGTCCACGACGAGTGGCTCCCCGAGATGGTCGACGGTCGTCCAGTCGGCGCGTTCGCGCTCTCCGAGCCGGAGGCCGGCTCGAACCCCGCCGAGATGTCGACGACCGCCACCCGCGAGGGCGACGAGTTCGTCCTGAACGGCAAGAAGCAGTGGATCACGAACGGGAGCCGCGCCGGCGTCTACGTCGTCTTCGCGAAGACCGACCGCGACGACCCCGGTTCCATCACCCAGTTCCTCGTCCCCGCGGACACCGACGGCGTCAGCGTCGGCAAGAAGGAGGACAAGCTCGGTCTCCGTGCCTCGGACACGACGACGCTCATCTTCGAGGGCGCACGCATCCCCGCCGAGTACCAGCTCACCGAGGAGGGCCGCGGACTCTCCGCCGCGTTCCAGATCCTGACGGGCGGGCGCATCGCCATCGGTGCTCAGTCCGTCGGGCTCGCCCAGGCCGCCCTCGACGCCGCCGTCGAGTACGCACAGCAGCGCGAGCAGTTCGAGCAGCCGATCTCGGACTTCCAGGCCATCCGACACAAGCTCGCGGAGATGCAGACACAGGTCACGGCCGGTCGCCTGCTCACCCACGAGGCCGCCCAGAAGAAGGCAGCGGGCGCGGGTATGGAGACCGCGTTCCTCGCCAGCCAGGCGAAGTACTTCGCCAGCGAGGCCGCGATGGACGTGACCAACGAGGCCGTCCAGATACACGGCGGCTACGGCTACACAACCGACTTCCCGGTCGAGCGGTTCTACCGCGACGCCAAGATCCTCACCATCTACGAGGGCACCACGGAGATACAGAAGAAGATCATCGCACGGCACCTGCTCGGCGACGACGCCTGAGCGGGAACGCGGTTCGGCCCCCGACGAGGCCCGAACCTGTCGGCGGTTTCTCACCTGGACGCCCTGAAAATTATTACGGTCGCCCTCGTTGCCACCACCGATGGCTACCGGCAGGACCGACCCGGAACGGGACGACAACGACGGAACCGACGGGCAGCGTGGTGACGCGGCCGGCCAACGACCTCCGAGCGTCTCGCCAGAGTCGCTCACCTGTCGGCTCCGCTCCGCCGTCGGGGAGACCGAGGCGGTGACCCTCCGCGTCCGACCCACCGACGAGGGCTCCCTGGTCGACCGCGTCCTGCACGCCGACGAGGAGCTGACGACCACCGCCGAGCTCGGCCACCACGTCACGCTGGCCTGCGCGCGAGTCCTCGTCACCGAACTCCCCGGCCCCGCCTCCGACGTTCGGCTCGTCCGCCCGACACTCCGGACCTGCGACGTAGACGGGTCGGTCGCACACGAGGCGACGTTCCGCCGCGACGGCGACCGGTTCGTCCGCGAGGGCCGACAGGGCCCACCGACACCCCCCGACACCCCGCCCTCGTACACCCTCGAACGACTCCGCGGGAGCGGGTTCCTCGCCGGCGTCGTCGTCCCCGCCATCGCCGGGGTCGCACAGCGCGCCTTCGGCCTCCGCGAGCGCATCGGCGACGGCGACGTGACCGTGACCGGCGACGAGCTCGTCGTCCGATTCGACCCCACGCCGGGCGCACAGACACACGCCGAGATCCGTGTCGCGAACGGCGCGCTCTGCGTGTGGCTGCTCGGCGAGACCGACCGCGAGGACGGCGTCGACCGGACCGAACGCGTCGCTCGCATCGTGCCACCGTTCCCGATAACCGCCGAAGGTGCGACCGCCGAAGGGACCGCCGACGGCGTGCTCGTCACGGTGCCTCGCTGTGGCCGGGGCGAACCCATCGACGGGTCGGTGCCGCTCGACTAGTCGTCGGCCTCGACCTCGGCCCCGTCGCCCGGAACACCCGGGTCATCGGTGCCCGCGGTGTCGGCCGTCTCGGCCTCGTCCGCGCCGGCCTCCGACGCCTCGGCCGGCCCGTCGACCCGGGCCGCGGGGACCCCCGCCCACGTCTCGCCGGTTGGGACGTCCTTCGTCAGCACCGAGCCCGCCCCGACGCGCGCGCCGTCGCCGACGTGGATGTCACCGAGCAGCGTCGCGTTCGCGCCGACGACGACACCGTCGCCGAGCGTCGGGTGCCGCTTCTCGGGCTTCGGGGAGTTCCCGCCGAGGGTGACGCCGTGGTACATGTGCACGTCGTCGCCGACTTCGGCCGTCTCGCCGATGACGACGCCCATCCCGTGGTCGATGACGACGCGACGTCCCAGCTCTGCACCGGGGTGGATCTCCACGCCGGTCATGAACCGGACGAACTGCGAGAGCAGCCGTGCAGACAGGTGGAGACCGGCCTCCCAGAGCCGGTGGATGCCGATGTGGGCCCAGACGGCGTGCAGGCCGGCGTAGCAGGTCAGCACCTCCAGTCTGCTCTTCGCGGCGGGGTCGCGCTCCAGCACCGCCGCGACGTCCTCGCGGAGTCGGGCGAGCATCAGCCCCCCACCCCGTGGCCACGTGCACCCGACGGGGAACAGCGACACGCCGTGCTCGACCGGCGGTGGTCGACGGCGATACGGTCGGGTGCAGCTGTGACCGACATACACACTCCTGGGAGCGGAGCGGCAAAAAGGGGTACGGTTCCGCGACCGGGACGCACAGCCGCGGTCGTGGCGGCCAGACCGCTGTCGGTGTCAGCGACGTCCGTCTCCCTCGACCCGGACACGAAACGCGCTTCAGTCGCGACCGACTACCCGCAGCCATGAGTGGACTCGACGACCTGCAGACGGACGTGACCGACGCGTACGAGGACATCGACCGCGAGTTCGACCTCGACCGCGAGACGAAGAACGAGCTGGCGATGCTCGCCGCCGGCCTGGGCACCGACACCGACCAGCTGCTCGAGCGTGCGGTCCACCTGCTCTTCCAGACGACCGTCGACTCGGGCAAGCTGGACTTCCAGCTGCGGTCGGAGTACGACGTGACCTACGACGAGTACCTCTCGGGGATGACCTACGAGGAGATGACGGGCGGGAGCTTCCCGCAGCCGGAGACGAACGACGACCGGCGCTACCAGTTCTGACGCGGGGTCGCTGGAAAACTCGGGCGTGTCTCAGTACGCGTCGCTGGAGTCGGTCGTGGCGACGGGTGCGTCGCGCTCGGCGGCCTCGGCGGCCTCGACGAACAGGTTCGCACCGAGCTCGATCTCGCGCTCGGTGACGTCGAGCGGCGGGAGCAGGCGCAGGCTCTTGTAGCCACAGCCGAGCGTGAGCAGTCCGCGGTGGAGCGCCTCCTTGACAACGGCCTCGCGGCGGTCCTTGGTGTCGAACTCGACGGCGAACATCAGCCCGCGGCCACGGATGTCGACGACGCTATCGAGGTCGGCGTCGGCGATGGTCTCCCAGAGCTGGCGACCGCGGGTCCGGGCGTTCTCGAGGAGGTCGTACTCGTGGATGGCGTCCATCGTGACGACGCCCTGTGCCGCGGAGAGGATGTCGCCCGCACCCCACGTCGAGGAGAGGCGACCCTTCTCCTCGGGGAAGACGTCGGAGCGGGAGACGGTCGCACCGACGCGCAGGCCCTTCGCGGACGTGATGACGTCGGGCGTGAGGTCGAGGTGGTCGATGCCCCACATCTCGCCGGTGCGGCCGAGACCGGCCTGTATCTCGTCGGCGATGACGTAGATGCCGTGCTCGTCGCGGATGTCCGCGATGTCCCGGATGAAGCCGTCGTGGGGGACGCGGTAGCCACCCTCGCCCTGGACGGGTTCGAGGATGATGTAGGCGACCTCGTCGGGGTCGACGTTGCCGGCGGCGTGGAGCCTGTCGGCGAGGACGTTCCCGCCGTGACCGTCGGTCCGCCAGCGCTGCTGGTACTCCTCCTCGGTCGAGATGAAGGGGAGCGAGACGATGCCGGGAACCTCGGGGTAGCCCTTCCGGTGGACCGTCTTCGAGCGGTTGAGCGAGAGCGCGCCGAGCGTCCGCCCGTGGAACGCCCCCTCGAACGTGAAGGCGCGGTGGCCGCGCCGGTTGTAGCAGATCTTGATCGCGTTCTCGACCGCCTCTGCACCGGAGTTCGAGAGGAACACCCGGTCCATGTCGTAGTGGTCCGTCGCGTCGACGAGCCGGTCCATCAGCTGCGTCGGGGTCGGGATGTCGGGGTCCTCGGGCGGCCAGCCACCGCTGGCGTAGAAGTCCTGTCCGGCGATCTTCACCGGGTCGAACAGCTCGAGCTCCGAGAGCGGCTCCATCACCTTCGGGTTGTTGTACCCGAGCGGTGCGGCGGCGACGTGGCTCGTGAAGTCGAGCAGGACGTTGCCGTCGACGTCGGTACAGAACGGACCCGTGGACTCCTCGGTGATGTCCCAGACGAAGTCGTAGACGTACGTACTCGGTGCGGAGAACTGGTGGTGGTACTCCACCCACTGTTTCGCCTTCGCCCCGGGCATCTCTCGTACCCGTGGCTCGGCCGTGTCTCTGTCCATATTCCCGCTACGGGGAGGGCTCGTTTAATACATTCGTTTAGTTCTACGTAACATTTTCCCGGGGCGACACCATCACGCGAACAGGACGGCGACCGTGGCGACACCGCCGACGACGACGAGCACGCCGCTGAAGACGGCGACCCGCCGCGCGAACCGTCGGTTCGGGCTCGCGGCGGTGAGTGCGGCCTTCACCAGCACCGAGGAGGCCGTCGCTGCCAGTATCGATATGACGGTCGTCGAGGTGGTGAGGGTCCCGCCACGGTGTAACAGGACGGCCGAGGTGGTCGCACCGGCACTCGACACCAGGCCGGAGGCGACCGCGGTGGCGATGAACCCCTCCGCCCCGAACTGGGCCTCCGCCACGGCACCGACCACGAGAACCACGAGGAACATCACGCCGAAGCCGAGCGCGTACCGCAGCGAGAACGGGCTCTCCAGGTCCATCTCGACGCTGTCGCGCCAGTCCGCCGACCAGGCCGCGACCGCGAACGACGCCAGGACGAGCATCACGAGCGGTACCGCCGTCGGGACGAGGATGTCCGTCGAAACCGAGAAGGCGACGACGATGAACAGGTTCCGGATCGCCATCGCGGCGTCGGCCAGCAGGATGGCCGCGACGGCGTAGGAGACGGCGTCGTCGTGCTGTCGGACGTGGTCCATCATCGACCCGACGACAGCCGTCGAGGACGCCAGCCCGCCGAAGAAGCCGGTGACGGCGATGCCCCGGCTCCCGTACATCAGCACGACCGCGTAGTTGACGATGCCGATGGCCGCGACCGTGACGACCATGAGCCAGACGACCCGTGGCTCGATCTGGATAGCCTCGACGCCCAGGCGCTCGTACGCGTACGTCTGCTCTCCAGGCGGGAGCAGGGGGTAGACGACGAACGCGAGGATGGCGAACTCCGCCCCCGAGCGCACCTCCTCGCGCGAGAGGTTGTCCGCGAACGAGTGCAGCTCCCGTTTGAGCACGAGGAGCATCGACGACAGCACCGCGACGGTGACACCCTCCAGGACGAACCCGGCGACGACGAGCGCGCCGACGCCGTAGGTCACGAGCATCGACATCGAGGTCGTCAGCGCCAGCCCGCTCTCCCCGCCTTCCATCAGCCCCCGAACCGCGAGCACCACACCCTGTGCGACGACGAGGACACCACCGATGATGTGCAACAGCCCGCCCCACTGGGTCTCCATGGCGAGCAGCGTGAACACGCCCCCCGCGACCGCGATGAGCGAGAACGTCCGGACCCCGGCCGACTTCTGTGACCACTCGCGCTCGAGGCCGAGGAACATCCCGAGGGCTCCGGCGAGGAGCAACCGGATGACCGTACTGTCCAGCGAGAGGCTCGCGGACCCCTGAAGCACGACGTTCACCCCATATCGTACCTCGTTCCCATGTAAAAAGCCTGCCCTCGTGCGGGCGGGTTAACCTTTTGCTGGTCGCCAACGCGTCCATACACATGTGGGGCCACGACGTCCGACGTTCGGAGGCCGCGTGGTGGCTGCTCGCGTTCACCCTCGGTGCCATCCTGTTCTGGGTGTTCTACTCGTTCGTCGGCACGTTCGTCTTCGGCGTGTTCATCTACTACGCGACCCGGCCCATCTACCGCCGGATGCGGCGACGCGGTGTCAGACCACCGAGCCTGGCGGCGACCGTCGCCATCTTCACCCTCGCTCTGCCGTTCCTACTCCTGCTCGCCTACGCCATCGCCATCGGTCTCCAGGAGCTGAACGCCTTCCTCGAGAACGTCCAGGAGCAACAGGCGAACGGCGGCGGCGGCACGGGTGTCGACCAGATCTCGGAGGTGCTCGAGCCGTACTTCGACATCGCCTCGGCGGTCAACAACCCCGAACAGCTCCTCTCGGACCCGGAGGGCCTCGACCTCGTCACGAACCTCGCGAGCGACGCACAGGGGTACGTCGGCTTCGTGAGCACCGGCCTGCTCCACCTGTTCGTGATGATCGCCATCGCGTTCTACCTGCTGCGGGACGGCCACCGGCTCTCGCGGTGGTTCCGGACCACGTTCGGCGACGACCGCGGCGTGCTCGCGGCCTACCTCCGCGTCGTCGACCGCGACTTCAGGAACATCTTCTTCGGGAACATCCTGAACGCCTTCCTCACGGGTATCATCGGGACCATCTCCTACAGCCTCCTGAACGTGTACGCGCCCCCGGGCGGAGCCATCCCGTACGCCGCACTCGTCGGCCTGCTGGCCGGCGCGGCAAGCCTCATCCCGGTCGTCGGCATGAAGCTCGTCTACTTCCCGGTCGCCGGCTTCCTGTTCTTCCGTGCGGCGACCGAGGAGCCGACCGGCGCGTTCTGGTTCCCGGTGGTGTTCGTCGCCGTCTCGTTCGTCATCGTCGACGTCATCCCCGACCTCGTGTTGCGTCCCTACGTCTCGGGGCGGAACCTCCACGTCGGGTCGGTGATGTTCGCGTACATCTTCGGGCCGCTGCTCTTCGGCTGGTACGGCATCTTCCTCGGACCGATGCTGCTGGTGCTCTCGGTCCACTTCGCACGACTGGTGCTGCCGGAGCTGCTCAACGCGGAACGCGTCCAGCCCTACGCGGTCGACCCGTCGCACTTCGAGACGGCGACGGACCAACCGGCGGAGACTGGAACAGAAGATGTGCCCGGTGGCTCCCCTGCGGGTCAGAGTGACGAGTGAGTGCCTGTCACTCGTCGTCGAGCGTGTGCCTGTTCACTCGACGTACTGCGACTCCCACTCGTCGCGGGCGCTGATCTCCCGACGGCCACGGCGCGTCAGCGTGTAGAAGTTGGTCCGACGGTCACGCTGGCCCTTCTCGACGAGGCCCTTGTCGACGAGTGTGTCGAGGTTCGGATAGAGGCGACCGTGGTGGATCTCCTTCTCGTAGTAGTTCTCTAGCTCTTCCTTGATCGCGAGTCCGTGTGGTTCGTCTTTCCCGGCGATTACATACAGTAAATCGCGCTGGAATCCTGTCAGGTCGTGCATTGGGGGAACGTCGCTCGCGATTTATTGTCGACTATTATTAAGTATGTCGGCCCCGCCCTGCATATTCAGTGTCGAACGGCAGGAACTGCCTTATGTATCCGGTTTTCGGTAGCTACAGGAGCTCACCGATGGCGATAGAACCGCCGATTTACAGGCAAAGCTGTCTGGAATCTGTCTATGTCCGCCGAGTTGAGACACTTATGGTGTGTCGGCGCGTATGGATATCCATGCCAGAAGAAGTCCTGTTCAAGACAGAGGCGATGCGGACCCGTGCAGACGTCGCCGAGTACCTGCGGACCGTCGCGGACAAGCTCGACGGCGGCGAGTCCCTGACGCTCACCGCCGGCAACGACTCGGTCACGATGGACCCGCCGGAGCGCGTCGAGTTCGAGGTCAAGGCCGAACGCGAGACGAGCAAGGGCGCAAGCGAGGGCGAGCTCAGCATCGAGTTCGAACTCGAGTGGGACGAACGTCAGTCCGGCGGTGCCGGCGACACCGGCGACCTCGCCATCGAGTAATCGGCAGCGCTGCGGCTCGTTCTTTCGGTCGTTACGACGGAGCTGAAGCTCCGGGTGTGATGTTCGAAACAGGAAAGCAGACCACGCGGGAATAGTGGGCCCGCGTGGTCGCTTGCCGCCCTGAATTGGTCCCCGCTGACGCTTCGGCCCTCCAAGCGAAGCGTCACCTGAAACAATCGGTGCCAGACTCTTAAATGTACCGCAAACGGCCAACGCGGTGCCCTCTCGACGAGGACAGAAACCTCGCCGACGGCGTGGCCACTCGCCGGGCGTGTACGGGCGAAGAACGGTGTGACCGGCTCAGTTGAGGATGGACTGTGCGACCGTCGCGAGCTGGCCGTTGTCGGCGTTGCGCAGGCGGTCGTCGCCGATTTTCAGACGCAGGCGCGGCCGGCCGACGTCGATGGGGACCTTCTCGGTGTCGATGAGGCCCATGTCCTCGAGCTTCGTCTTCGTGCGGGAGAACGTCGCCTTGCTGGCGATGCCCACGTCCTCGCCCCACTTGCTGATGTCGTACAGCAGTGCCTCGTTCTTCGCGGCGACGAGCAGCGAGATGGTGACCTCGTCGAGTCCCTCGCCGTCACCACGTGCGGTCTCGAGCGAGTCGAGGATGTTCGTGAAGTCCGCCTCGGCCTCGGGGCTGATGTCGGTCTCCAGTGACTCGCGGACGCGCGAGATCGGGGGCGTCCGGAGCTTGAACGCCTCCGCGTCCTCCCAGGACGCCATGTAGGCGTCGTACGCCGTCGCGACGAACTCGTCGTCCTCGGTCGTCAGCCCACCGACACGGTTGCCCGCCGTGACGAGCGCGACGACGCTGTCCTCGGTGACGAGCAGCGAGTTCTCCGGGGTCTCCTCGACCGTGCGGAGTTCGAGCGCGTCCCGGTCGACGAGGTCCGCCGCGTTCGACGCCACGATGAAGTCGTCCATGACGTCCTTCAGGGTCCGCTCGTCGGCGAGCATGTGGACCGTCGGAAGCTCGCCCTCGAAGCGAGTCGCGACGCGGACGAACTCCTCGATGGCGTCGGCCGACGGGTTCACCACGAACACGTCGCCCGTGGTATCCTCCAGCACGGTGTGGAGGATATCGTCAATCTGTCTGTCGAGTAAATTCGAACTCATGCCTATGCACAACAAAACGCCCCGGCGCTACTTAATTTTATTGGCCAGTGAGGCCTCAAATCTTGGCAATCGGCTCTTGATTCCGCTCCAGTGTAAACGAGAGGAAAATTGAGAGGCTATCACATGGGTTGATGTGGCAAATGACGTCGAATTACTTTGGTTCCTGAAACCCACCAGTCCGTTCACAGGTTCGGGTTCGAAGGCGTTCGCGCCGTCTCGCTTCGATGGTCGAAGGTACGTTCCGGTTACCCGACACGACTCGGACCCCACAATCTATAAGTCAGATTGGGAGACAGGACGGTGTATCCATGCGACGTGGCACCCCCACCTCCGGACGGCCCCCGAAGAACAGCCTCGACGGCGGAAGCAGCCCCTACACCGGACCCTGAGCCGGGGACGCCACTCGTTCGTCACTCGTTCGCCAGCTGCACGTAGAGGTCGTCGGACCAGCAGAACTCGCCGTCGTAGATGACCGACGTGTCCGCCCGCTCGAGGAAGTCCAGTAGCGATGTCTTCGACAGCGCGAACTCCGACTCGTTCCCGCAGAGGTACGAGTACTCGTTGCCCTCGACGTACGGGTGGTAGTAGCTGCCGGCGTGCTGCAGCGAGAACTGGTCGAACGTGAGGAAGAACCGGTCGTCGTCGAGCCGTTCCAGCTCGGCGGTCGTCGGCAGCCGGTTCGTCGTCTGCGTCAGCGTGTAGGTACCGTCGCCGACGACGGCGTAGTCCTTGCCCATCATGATCCGACGCCGCGCGATGCGGAGCGCGCGCTCGAAGCTGAACCCGTGGATGAGCAGCCGGGCGAACGCCGAACCGACCTTCACCGCGTGGTCGTTGAGCACCTGCGTGAACGTGACCCCGCCCGCGACCGCACCGTTCTCGACGAGCTCCATCCCCTCGTGGAACGAGCCGCAGGCGTTCAGGAAGAACGTCTGGGTGCCACACGACGAGAGGCTGCTCGCCGAGAGGTAGCCGTCGGGACAGCGCAGCCCGTCCGTCTCGCAGTGACCGATGTAGTGGACGAAGTCGTTGTCGCCCTCGAACACGCGGGCGAGTTCGGCGGTGCCGAGGTGGTCGACGACGTTCACCGACAGCGGGAGGTCGGCCGCGTGCTCGCGGTAGATACGGCCCACGTCGATCTGTTCGTCGTCCATCTTCTCGTCGTTGAGCACCACGGTCACCTCTGCGGTCTCGTGCTGTCGGTCGAGCACCGACAGCCGGTTCCGGTACGCCGCCGGCGTGCACTTGAACACGTCGATGGGGACGCCGTCGGCGAGCCAGCCGTGCACCCGCCCCGCCCGGAGCTCGGGCTTGACGATGTCGACGGAGGCGACCTCGCCGGGGCCGACCGCCCGGTAGAAGTCGTCGAGCGAGCGTTCGACCAGCTCCGACCCCTCCAGCTCCGACGTGCGGGGCATGTAGATGGCAGCGAGGTCGTGCAACAGGAACGGAATCGTCTCCAGCGTCTCCGCGCTCGGTTCGACGTACATCGAGAGGTGCCAGTCGGGCAGCCGGTGTTCGAGTGCGGCGTAGGGCACGTCGAGGTAGGTTTCGAGGCGGTCCACCGGACTTGCGTGGTACAGCGCCTCGGCGTCGAGGCCGAGCGCGTCGAGCAGGCTCTCCTCGGCGAGGTTCGTCCCGTACGGCCCGGCGTTCCTGACCAGACAGTCGAGGAAGAACGTCTTCCGGAGCAGCCGTGTCGTCCACCGTTCCAGGTCGGGCATCGTCCCGAGTTCGTGGCGGATACCGGCTCCCGGCGCACAGAGCATCGGGGCCTCGATATCCCGCACCGTCTCCACATCCGCCTGCAGGTAGTACGCGAGCGGGGCGGTGACGTAGAGCTCCTCGAACGACGGCGGGACCAGCAGCTCGATACCGACGTCCGGCGTCGCGTCCCTGATGGCCGAGGACACCTCGACGGTGTCGCCCGTCTCGACCAGCGGCGGGTGTCCCCGCAACGTCGGATACGTCCGGTCCGGCGCGGTGGTCTTGTGCGACGACGGCAGGTGGCTGAGCGCGACGGCCAGCCCCCGCGGCGTCGGGGGGACGGTGATGCGACCCGACGGCCGGACGTTCCGACTCCGGAACCCGAGGGTCACGTCCGTCTCCTCGGCGAAGCTGACGACGACCTCCTCGAAGTCCGGCGTCTTCGAGATGGCGAACGGGCCGTCCGCGCGCAGGTACGTCTTGATGTCGGTGTCGAGGTCGACGATGTACTCGCCGTTCGGCAGCTCCAGCGGGCCGGTGTCGTTCTCCAGCTCGTAGGTCGCGTCGCTCGACTCCGAGGCGACGTACACCACCGAGATGGGGAACCGGATCTCGTCAGTTCGGCAGGAGAGCGTGGCGTCGACCGGCCGTGGGAGCGAGACGCCGTCGTCGGCCACGGAGAGGTTCGGTCCTTCGACCGTGAACTCCGAGTTCCCAGGGTCGACGACCCTGAGTCCGGTGGACGTCACCTCCCACTCTATCATTCGCTCTGGTAGATGTAACTAATGGAAGTTAGATGTATCGGGAGCCGCACGTGAGTACATATTCGGTGGCAGTATCGCCCGGAGACGAGTACACTTATGCCCGAACCGGTCGGGTGTTCTCGCATGGACTACGAGCACGTCCGCGAGGTCGACCCGGCGGTCGCAGACGCCCTCTCTGGCGAGGTCACACGCCAGAACGAGACGCTGGCGATGATCGCGAGCGAGAACCACGTCTCCGAGGCAGTGCTGGAGGCCCAGGGCTCGGCACTGACGAATAAGTACGCCGAGGGCTACCCCGGCAAGCGGTACTACGGGGGCTGCGAGTACGCCGACCAGGTCGAGAACCTGGCCATCGAGCGCGCCGAGGAGCTCTGGGGTGCAGAGCACGTCAACGTCCAGCCCCACTCCGGGACCCAGGCCAACCAGGCGGTCTACTTCGCGATGCTCGAACCCGGCGACAGGATCCTCTCGATGGAGCTGAGCCACGGCGGCCACCTCAGCCACGGCCACCCCGCGAACTTCACCGGCCAGCTCTACGAGGTCGAGTCGTACGAGGTCGACCCCGAGACGGGCTACATCGACTACGACGAGCTCCACACGATGGCCGAGGAGTTCGAGCCGGACATCGTCGTCTCCGGCTACTCCGCGTACCCCCGCACGGTGGACTGGGAGCGGATCCAGGCGGCCGCCGACGCCGCCGACGCGCTCCATCTCGCCGACATCGCCCACATCACCGGGCTCGTCGCCGGCGGCGCGCACCCCTCCCCGGTCGGCATCGCCGACTTCGTCACCGGCTCGACGCACAAGACCATCCGCGCGGGCCGCGGCGGCATCGTCATGTGCGACGAGGAGTACGCAGACGACATCGACTCGGCCGTCTTCCCCGGCGGGCAGGGCGGTCCGCTCATGCACAACATCGCCGGCAAGGCCGTCGGCTTCAAGGAGGCGCTGGAGCCCGAGTTCGAGGAGTACGCCGCACAGACCGTCCGGAACGCGAAGGCGCTCGCCGAGGGGCTCCAGGAGCACGGCTTCAGCCTCGTCTCCGAGGGCACCGACAACCACCTCGTGCTCGTCGACCTCCGGCCGTCCCACCCGGACACCACCGGCGGCGACGCCGAGGAGGCGCTGGAAGACACCGGCATCGTGCTCAACGCGAACACCGTCCCCGGCGAGACGCGCTCGGCGTTCAACCCGTCGGGCATCCGCATCGGCACGCCCGCGCTGACCACCCGCGGCTTCGACGAGGAGGACCTCCGGGTCGTCGCCGACTGCATCAAGAAGGTCGTCGACGCACCGGAGGACGAGGCCGTCAAGAGCGAGGTCGAGGCGACCGTCGCGGAGCTGTGCGACGCGAACCCGCTGTACGAGTAACGACGCGTCCGTTTTCGCGGTCACGGTCGAGCGGCCGCGTGAGAACGAGAATCCGCAGTCCGCTCAGGATTCCGAAAGCTGCACGTCGAGTCTGTCCTCGAGCTTCGCGATGAGGCCGCCGCCGATGCCAGCACGCGCCGCCCGGCCCTGCTCGACGGCGATGATGTCGGCCTCATCGGTGTCGAGTTCCTCGGCGAGTTCGTCCCGCTGGAGGCCGGCGTCCTGCCGGGCCTCGGTCAGTGTCTTGCCGTAGTCCTTCACGAGGTAGGGGAGCTGGTCGTCGTCGTAGTTCGTGCCGCCCTCCTCCCAGTGGGAGGTGTCACCGTCCCAGTTGGAGGTGCGGGCCGTGTTCCGGGCGGCGTTGCGCTTGCGCTCGCCGCGTTCGCGGCTGCTGCCGTCGTCGCTGGAACCGCTCGTCGTCTTCTGGGCGTCGTCGTGCGGGGCGCAGTCGGGACAGACCTCCAGTTCCGCTCCGGCGACGTTCGCCAGCCGGAGTCGGTCGCTGGCCGCACCGCAGAGTTCGCAGGTGTCACCGTCGCCACCACCCGACGAGTCGCCCGTCGAGTACTTCGCCATACGAACCCCTACCGTGGGAGTCCATTTGAATACCCCGCTTTGCTGTTCCGTGTCACGCCGACTGCGCATCGCTACCATCCTCTCCGGCGGCGGCAAAAGGACACGCTTTTATTTATCCCGGTGAAACGCAGGAGTGCAGCAAGACACAGCGAGCGTGGGTAGCCAAGCCAGGCCAACGGCGCAGCGTTGAGGGCGCTGTCCTGTAGAGGTCCGCCGGTTCAAATCCGGTCCCACGCATCGCATACGTGGCCACCAACTCGGCCACAGTACGATGCGGGTGCTCTCCTGACGGACAGCACCCACGCATATTCCTTTCCGACGCACCACTCGCACAGCGACGGTGCCGTCGTTCGCCAGCGGAGACTACTGGTCGAACGGCCGCGCGACTTTTGTAGCCGCCAAGACAAGTTCCGGCATAGAGGTGCAAGGGGGAATGGACGAGCGGGGGTTGAACTCGCAGATCGCGGTCGTGCTCATCGTCGCCATCGCGTTCGTCGCGGCCGGGGCGGTGTTCCTGACAGGGACGAGTCTGACCGGGCTGCTCGGCGAGCCGACGCCGCAGGCGGAGTTCGAGTTCCAGTACGACGCGGAGACGGGTGTCCTCGACGTGTCCCACAGCGGCGGGCAGTCGCTGTCGAACACGAACACCGGGGCGGTGACGATACAGGTGTCGCCGGCCGACGGCGGGATGCGCCGGAACTACACGTGGGTCGGCGGCAACGACTTCGAGATGCGGGCTGGCGAGCGCCTGCGGCTGAACGCGACGAACAGCCCCGTCGCGGGCAACGTGACGTACCCGACCGCGTTCCGGCAGGGCGACACGGTCCGGGTGGTCTGGGATGCACCGGGCGACGACGGCCGGACCGCCATCCTCGCCGAGTACCGGGTGCCGACCGACGCCGCCCCGTCCGTCGGGCTGGCCCAGGGGCTCACCTACGAGTACTACGAGGCGAGCGGCCAGTACAGTTCGATGCCGAACTTCGCGAGCGAGACGCCGAAGCGGACCGGCCCGACCAGCACGTTCGACATCTCGCTGCGCGACCGCGGGTCGGAGTTCGCCTTCCGATTCACGGGCTACGTCGAGGTGCCCGAGGACGGCCAGTACACGTTCTACACGAATTCCGACGACGGCAGCGAGCTGTACGTCGACGGGACCCGGGTCGTCGACAACCGGGGGCTGCACGGTGCCCGCGAGCGCTCGGGTACGGTCACGCTCTCGGCGGGCCTACACCCGATCACCGTCACGCACTTCGAGCACACCGGCAGCGAGGTGCTCGACGTGTCGTGGGAGGGACCGACCTTCGGCAAAGAGGCGGTGCCGGCAAGCGCGCTCTACACCCAGCCGTCGACCGTCGCCGCGTTCGACGCGACCTGTGTCGGCTACAACTGCTCGTTCGACGCCGGGTCGTCCCGCGATGATGGCGGCACGGTCCAGTCCTACGAGTGGGAGTTCGGCGACGGGAACACGACGACCACGAGCGGACCGACGGTCGACCACGAGTACACGTCTGACGGCGACCGGACCGTCAGCCTGACCGTCCAGGGGTCGAGCGGACGGAGCGACACGACCAGCCAGACCGTGGCCGTCGAGGACCTCCGCGCGCCGGACTCGCCGGGGAGTACCACGCAGGGCCTCGAGTACGAGTACCACGAGGGCTACTGGAACAGCCTGCCGAACTTCGACGGCCTCTCGCCGGAGACGACCGGCACGAGCACCAACTTCGACATCTCGGTCCGGGAGCGGGACGACGAGTTCGCCGTCCGCTACACCGGCTACGTCGAGGTGCCCGAGGACGGCCAGTACACGTTCTGGACCGGGTCGGACGACGGCAGCCGACTGGAGATCGGCAACGAGGTCGTCGTCGACAACGACGGCACCCACCCCTACGAGGAGGAGTCGGGCACCATCGACCTGGAGGCTGGCACCCACCGCATCACCGTCACGTTCTTCGAACGGACCGGCCAGGAGTCGTTGTCGGTGTTCTGGGCAGGTCCGGGCTTCGGAAGGGAGCAGATTCCCGACAGCGTACTGGTCAGGAACGACAGCGCCGCGTCGCTGTCCAGCCTGACAGTGCAGGGTTCGCCGGCGGTTCGGTTCCCAGCCGCTGGGAACACGTTCGGGGGTATTTTTACCGGCGACCAAGTAGACGAACCGAGGATTGGTCCCCGATGCACGACGACGACGACGTACCAGCGAAGCGACGGCGCGGAGTACTGAAAGCAACCGGCACGGCGCTCCTCCTCGGCTCGCTCGCGGGCTGTAGCTCGGACGGTGGCGGCGACGGGACGCCGACGGACACGCCGACCGCGACCCCGACTGCCACCACCGAGCCACCGGCGACGACGTCCGAACCCGAACCGTCGACCGAGTCCGAGCCGTCGACCGACGACGAAAGCGGTGACGGCGGCCAGTCGAGAGCGAGTGCGGTCATCGAGGTCGGGCCGGACGGCGACTTCCGTTTCGAGCCCGGGACCGACGAGGCCGTGTACGTCACGCCCGGGACCGAGGTCCTGTTCTACTGGGCCTCCGACAGCCACAACATCGTCGTCGAGAGCGCACCGGACGGTGCGGAGTGGGAGGGCCACGAGCCCGTCGAGAACGAGGGATTCGAGTACCGCCACACGTTCGAGACACTCGGCGAGTACCGGTTCCACTGCGAGCCACACCACTCCCTCGGCATGCGTGGCGAGATCGTCGTGAACGAGACGGGCCGGCCGCCGGAGACCGGAACCGAGCAGCCGGGCTCCGACGAGCCGGTCACCCTCGGCGACGACGGCACCGCGGAGATCCGCGTCGGTGCCGGCGGCGACTACGTCTTCGAGCCCGGCACCGAGCGCCCGGTGAGCGTCCCGCCCGGAACGCGGGTGACGTTCGTCTGGGAGTCGGACAACCACAACGTTCACATGGGGACGATGCCCGAGGACTCGACGTGGACGAACGAGGACGGGGTCGTGTTCAACGCCGGCCACGAACGAACGCACACCTTCGAGGCGACCGGCCGCTACGAGTTCGTCTGCCAGCCCCACGAGAGCCTCGGCGAGCAGGGTGTCCTCCTCGTCGAGGCGACTGAGTAACGGCTTTGGGCGTCCCGCCCCGAGACCCGGGTATGCAACAGACGGTCAAGCGGAACGTCCCGGCGGTGACCGCCGTCTTCTCCATCGTCTCGCTGGCGCTCGTCTTCGGCGCTGCACGGCAGCTCATCCCGAAGGCGCTGCTACCGGCGGCTCCGGAGTGGGTGCTCTCGGCCATCCCGCACGTGAACGCGGCCATCAGCGTCGTCGCGGTCGTCGTCATCCTCGCGGGACTGCGCGCCATCAAGCAGGGCCAGTACGACCGCCACCGGAAGCTGATGCTCTCGGCGACGGTCCTGTTCGTCGCGTTCCTCGCGCTCTACCTCTACAAGGTGGCGCTGAAGGGCCCGAACACGTTCCCGGGCTCGGGCGTCGCGGAGCTGGCGTACCTCGCCATCCTGGCGATCCACATGATACTCGCCATCGCGTGTATCCCGTTGCTGTACTACGTCCTCCTCCTCGCGGTGACCCGACCGATGAGCGAGCTCTCCGAGACGGCGCACCCGAAGGTCGGGCGGATCGCCGCCCCGCTGTGGCTGATCTCGTTCGTCCTCGGCACGGTCGTCTACGTGCTGCTGTACCTGGTGCCGGCGAGCGTCTACTGAGCGAGCCGGGCACTCAGCGCCGGTTCCGCCACTGCTCGGCCGTGACGGCGTAGATGTGCGAGTCGTGGTACTCGCCGTCGACGAACGCCCAGTTCGGGATGGAGCCGACGCGCTCCATGCCGATGGACTGCAGCATCGCGTTGGACGCCTCGTTGAACGCGAACGCTTCGGCGCGGACCGTCTGCATCCGCCGTTCGTTCATCAGGAAGTCGACGAACGTGCTAGTCGCGTCCGCGCCGTAGCCCTGGCCCTGGGCGTCGGCCGCGAGCCACGCCGACATGACCGCGTGGCCGTGGCGTTCGCTCAACCAGTTCGAGTTGATGACGCCGATGGGCTCGTCGTCGGCGACCACGAGCAGGTTGAAGCCCTCGTCGCTCGACACCTGCTCCTCGATCCACTCCTCGTGCTGTGTCTCGTTCTTCGGCTCGGCGATGCCGAGTGGGACCCGCACCTCGGGGTCGTTCAGGGCCTCGGTGACGAACGCCGCATCCGCTTTCTCGATGGTGCAGAGGTCGACGTCGTCGCCCTCCAGGAAGACTGCTCCGGGCATACACGAACGTCCGCCTCGGCGGTTCTTAAACGAGTGACAACGTGTGGTAGCAATCCCCGCGGGGTGGCCTCAGTCGTCGGCGGCGAGGTCCTGCCCCTCGATGACGGGTCGTTCGACCTCGCGGTCGGTCGATTCGCCCTCGATGTCGTACGGGTACTCGCCGGTGACGCAGCCGAGACAGAGGTCGGCCCGCGAGCGGTTCAGGGCGTCCGCGACGGCGTCGATGGAGAGGTACGCGAGCGAGTCCGCCTCGATCTCCGCCTGGATGTCCGCGACGTCCTGACCCGCGGCGATGAGCTCCTCCCGTGTCGCCATGTCGATGCCCATGTAGCAGGGCGCGACGATGGGCGGTGCGCCGATGCGCATGTGGACCTCCTCGGCCCCGCAGTCCTTGAGCAGGGCGACGAGCTGGGTCGAGGTCGTCCCGCGGACGATGGAGTCGTCGATGAGCGTGACGGTCTTGCCCTCGACGGTGGACTTGATGGGATTGAGCTTCAGGCGGACGGCGCGCTCGCGCTCGTCCTGGGTGGGCATGATGAACGTCCGGCCGACGTAGCGGTTCTTCATCAGCCCCTCCGCGAACTCGGTGCCGGCCCCTGCCTCCTGTGCGGCCTCGGCGTAGCCGGAGGCGAACGCACGCCCGGAGTCGGGTACGGGCATCACGACGTCGGTCTCGATGCCGGACTCGTCCCAGAGGTGGCGTCCGAGCTCGCGCCGCACCTCGTAGACGAGCTCGTCGTCGATGACGGAGTCGGGCCGGGCGAAGTAGACGTGCTCGAAGAAGCAGTGCGCGGTGTTCTCCTGCTCGACGAGCTGGTAGGAGTCGAAGCCGGAGCCGTCCTCGTGGAGGACGACGAGCTCGCCGGGGTTCACGTCTCGGACCAGGTCGCCGTCGAGCGTGTCGATGGCAGCCGATTCGGAGGCGAGCACGTAGCCGTCCTCGATCTCGCCGATGCAGAGCGGACGGTTGCCCTCGGGGTCGCGGACGCCGAGCACCGTCTCGTCGTGCATGATGGTCAGCGAGTACGAGCCGTGGATGCGGCTCATCGTGCGCTTGACCGCCCGTACGAGGTCGGCCTCCAGCAGGTTCCGCGCGAGGTCGTGGGCGATGACCTCGGTGTCGCCGTCGGAGGTGAACGCGTGTCCCATGCCCGCCAGCTCGTCGCGGATCTCGTCGGCGTTGACGAGGTTGCCGTTGTGCGAGAGCGCGAGCGAGCCCGACTTGAACGAGACGGTGAACGGCTGTGCGCAGGACTTGTCGACGCTCCCGGCGGTCGGATAGCGCACGTGGCCGATCCCGGACTCACCGTTGAGCCGGTCGATGTCGGCCTCGTCGAAGGCGTCGCCGACGAGTCCCATCTCGACGTGGTCGTGCTGCTGGAACCCGTCGTGGGTGACGATGCCCGCGGACTCCTGCCCGCGGTGCTGGAGCGCGTAGAGGGAGTAGTACAGCGGCCGCGCGGCGGCGCGGTCGGCGAGCGCGACGCCGACGACGCCGCACTTCTCGGTTGGTCCGCTCCGGTGCGGGGACTGCCCCGACCCGTGTGTCATGTGAGAGGGTCAGGTACCGGACGGTAAAAATCCCCGTGGTTGTGTTCTCTTGGCCGCTGTCCCGGGGAAATATATGCACGTTCGTGGATATAATCCCGGGTGCGACGCACGGAGCCACGGCTCTGCGTCGGTGGAGAACGCGAGTGAGAATCGGGCGTTACTCGCCGGCCTTGGACTGCCACTCGTAGTCGCGCCGCTTGGCGGACTTGCCGAAGCCACACGAGGAGCAGACGCTTTTCTTCACGTGATAGGACTTCTCACCACACCGTCGGCACTTCACGTGCGTCGTGGTGTTCTTCTTGCCTTGGGAGGGGGTTCCTGCACCAGTCATGGAGTTATCGAAACGACGTTATCGCCTCGTATAATGGTTGTGTTGTCGCCTCGGTCCAGCACGAGGTTCATGTGCTGGTCGTAGCCGGTGAGCTCGCCGTCGTACTCCTCGCCACCTTTCAGTCGGACCGTGACCTGCTCGCCGACGGAGGCTTCGAGCACGTCAAGCGGCCTGCCACTCGATTCACTCATACTCACACGGCCTGTCGACGCGTTCATAAACGTACCGAGTCGTGGACGCGTTGTCGCCGCCCTTACACGTCGACGGCGAACGTGTCGTACTCGCCGCTCTGGCCGGCGAACGCGGCGAGCAGATCGGCGACGGCGTCCAGATCCTCGGTGTCGACGACCTCGACGGGCGTGTGCATGTAGCGGTTCGGCACGCCGAGGTTCAGCGTCGGGACGCCGCCACGGGCGGTGTAGAACGAGCGCGCGTCGGTGCCGCCGGCGTTCGGGTCGGCCTGCAGCTGCACGTCGATGTCCGCGTCCGCCGCGGCCTTCCGCACCGCCTGCGCGACGACCGGGTGGTTCGCGCCGCCGCGGCCGACGATGGGACCGCCGCCGAGTTCGGTGTCGCCCGCCTTGTCCGCCTTCCCGCCCGGGTAGTCCGAGACGTGGGAGACGTCGACGACGACGACCGCGTCGGCGTCGACCTCCGTTCCGACCATCTTCGCGCCCTGCGCGCCGAGCTCCTCCTGAACCGTCGAGACGGCGTACACGGTCGCGTCGACGTCTGCCGCGACGGCCCGGCGGAGCGCCTCGGCGGACGCCCACGTGCCGACGCGGTTGTCGAGCGCGCGGCCCGCGATGCGGCTGCCCATGAGCTCCTCGACGCCGCTTGCGAACGTGATGGGGTCGCCGATCTCGACGGTCTCGCGGGCCGCGTCGCCGTCCGCGGCCCCGATGTCGACGGTCTGTGCGGTGATGTCCTCGAACTCGTCCTTGTCGCGCTCGCGCAGGTGGATGGCGGTCTGCGTGACGACGCCCGACACCGGTCCGTCGCCGGTGTGGACCGTGACGTGCTGGCCCTTCGAGACGGTCCGGTCGGAGCCCCCGATGGGCGCGAGGTGGAGGAAGCCGTCGTCGTCGATGCGGTTGACCGCGAAGCCGATCTCGTCGGCGTGGCCCGTGAACGCCACGGAGGGTGCGTCGGCGCTCCCCTCTGCGACCGCCACCGCGTTGCCGTATGCGTCCGTGTGTACCTCGTCGGCGAACTGTTCGACGTACTCGACCCACACCCGCTGGCCGCGCGTCTCGTAGCCCGACGGGCTCGGCGTCTCCAGCAGCTCCATCAGGAACTCGCGTTCGTGCTCGTCCATACCGGTCGATGGAACGGCCCCGGTTTGAACCCGACGGTCCCGCGCCGTGCGAACGTGGAGGGACAATCAATAAGTCGACTGTCGTCGAACTGATTCGTATGGAGATTACACTGTTCGAGCTCCACTTCGACGGCGACACGAGCTTCGGTCCCACGTTCGGCGATGGCGACGAGGAGGAGGCACTCGAGGAGGGTGCAGCCGACGACGAGGTCGATATCGACTGGGGAGACGACTCCGGCTCCGCCGGCCTCCCGGGCCCGAGCCCCGTGGCCGTCCTCGTCGGCCTCCTCCTGCTCGTGCTCGTCGCGTTCGGCGTCAAGAAGGCGCTCGACGGCGATGCCGAGGAGGATATCGACGAGTTCGAGCCCGAGATGGTCGAAATCGAGGAGTAGCGACGACTCGACTACACAGAAACGTTTTGCGTCCGCGGTCCCAATCCGGGCGTGTGAACCTCTTCCATAGCGTCCGTGCGGTCGCATCCTCCGGGAGCGGCGAGGGTGCCATCGACTGGGACGCCGTCGTCGAGGCGGCCCGCGCCGGCACGGAACCGGGCTCGGTCGCCCTGACCGCCGCCGAACGCTCGGGCTACGCGACAGACGTCCGGGACGCGCGCGACCGGGTCCGAGAGGTCGCCGCCATCGACTTCGACGTGCCGGACACCATCGAGATACAGCACCGCCACCACTGGATCGACGCCAACGTCGCCACCTTCCGGCGCGTGCTCGAACCGCTCGAGGGCCAGCAGACCGACTTCCTCCCCGGCGTCGCCCGCGCCGTCAACACCGGGACGATGTCGTTCATGCTGGGCTTCCTCGCGCGGAACGTCCTCGGCCAGTACGACCCGCTGTTGCTCGCCGACGAGGTCGACGCCGACCACGCGCTCTACTTCGTCCACCCGAACATCCGGCAGGTCGCGGCCGACCTCCACGTCGACTTCCCCCGGTTCCGCCGCTGGATCGCCTTCCACGAGGTGACCCACGCCGCCGAGTTCGGGGCGGCACCCTGGCTCTCCTCCTACCTCGAAGAGCGCATGGAGGACGGCCTCGAGGACCTCACCCACGGCGGGCTCGACAGGGAGGCGTTCCGCGAGATGAACGTCGCGATGACCGTCGTCGAGGGCTACGCCGAGCTCCTGATGGACCACGCGTTCGACGACGAGTACGCCGACCTCCGCGCGAAGGTCGACGCCCGCAGACAGGGCGGCGGTCCGCTCTCGAAGCTCGCGAAGCGGCTGCTCGGCCTCGGCCTGAAACGCCAGCAGTACGAGCGCGGCAAGGCGTTCTTCGAGGGCGTCGCCGCACTCCGCGGGCTGGAGGCCGCAGGGCTGGTCTGGGAGTCGCCCGAGAACCTGCCGACGGACGACGAGCTCGACGACCCCGGCACGTGGATCAGCCGGATGGGTATCTAGGTCGCTCCCGCGGTCTTCTATCGACGCGACCGCGCCTCCGTCTCCCGCTGCGAGGAACGGAACGTGCTGACGAGGTACCACCAGAGCACCGCACCGACGACGGCCCCGCCGACCGCCGCCGCCGCGATGATGGCCAGCGACGCCTCCGCCTGCAGCGCGACGAGTGCGCCCGACGCAGCGACCATGACGACGAACGCGAACTGGATGCGTTTCATCCCGACCGTACGGTCCTCGCCGGTCATCGATGGTCCGACCATGTCAGATGGACTGCGGTGCCGACACGTGCATCTGGACGAACCCCCACTCCGCCTCGTCGCCGTCGACCGGTTCGAGCGCGCCGCTCCAGCGCGAGTCGAAGCCGTACCGCTCGCCCGTCCGGGTGTCGGTCCAGGCCATCCGAACGGCGTCGTCGAACAGCGCACTCCCCTCGCTCTCGGTGACCGACAGGGCCTCGCTCTCGACGGTCCACTCGTCGGTCGTGCGTGTCTGCTCTCGCAGTGCCTCGCTGACGGCGTCGTAGCCGCTGTACTCGGTGCTGATGGCCGCCTTCCACGTCTCCTCGCGCTCGGCGAAGTACGGGTACAGCGGCTCGCCCCGGCGCAACGCCTCGTAGTAGTCCAGGACGGTCTCCTCGGGAGTCATACCCGGGGCAACGGCCCCGGCGGGTTTGAAACCCCCGTTCCCGGGGGCGTCGACCACCGCCGCGTCCCCCTCACTGGAACCCCCGGTCGACCCCGTCGTCCTCGATGACCTCGTCGAGTTCCGTGTCCAGCACCTCCTCTGCGTCCGCGAACGTCGTCGCGAGGTCGTCCAGCCCCTCCGGTCGGTCGTAGTTGTCGAACTCCATCGGCCCGAACGCCGGGCTGTCGAGCGCGTCCATCACGTCGTCGAAGAAATCGGCTGGCGTCGTCGGTGCGTCAGCGTGGGCCTCCACGACCGCCTGCAGGCGCTTGGCGGCGTCTTCGGCCTCCTCCTCGTCCTCGGGTGGGGACTGCACCGCGAACCGGCTCCCGTCGGTCTTCGTCGGGAACAGGGGTTCGAGTTCGTCGTCCAGCCGTCGGGCGACCCGGGTGCCGACGCCGTGGACCTCGAACGGGTTCTTCGCGTACGTCTTCAGGTGGTAGACGCCGCTGTCCGGGTGTCCGAGATACAGGTCCTCGCCGAGCCCGGTCGCCCGGTCGCCGGCGACCGCGCGCCAGCCCTCGGGCTCCGCGCCCGACTCGACCACGTCCGCGACGATGTCGTCCCAGTCTCGAACGCGCATACTGGGGCTAGCTCGTACGGTCGCAAGAACGTATCGGTGGCCGAGAGCCGTGTCCGCCGCCGGTGGAGTCCCGGCGTCCGCGAATCAGGCGTCCTCGTCGTTCTCTGCCCGCTTCGGGCCGTACAACTCGTTCTTGACACCCTCGACGTTCTCCTTGACCTCGTCGGCCTGCTCCTCGACCTGCTCGACGCGGTCGGATATCTCGCGCTCGACCTCCTCGTCGCCGGTATCGGCGGCGGTCTCCTCCAGCTCCTTCGCCGCGGTCTTGACCTCCTCGGCGGACTCCTCGACGCCGGCGGCGGACTCGGCGACGACGAGCTCCCGCCGCCTGACGCCACGGGCCAGCATCAGGAGCTGGAGCGCGCCAGCGAGGACGAACAGCGTGACGACCACGTTCGTCAACACGGTGAGGAGCTCGGCCCCACCGGCGGAGAGGGCGAGCAGGTCGGTCGTCGCCCGGACGAGGTGGACCGCACCGACGAGCCCGGCAGCCACCAGCAGCCCGCGCACGAACCAGCGGTACCAGTCGGCGAAGACGACGCGCTCCAGCGCGTCGGCCAGGGGGGTCAACACCGGTATCTCGCGGTCCTCGGGACTGGACATACCGGGACGGTTGCCGACGGGGCCTTATCAAACCCCGTCAAGCCACGGGCAATCGCCCTCGCCGGGAGCCAGCGTTTAAGAACGGTGCCGACCGAGGGGAGAGCGTGAGCGTTCGCGGCATCGTCACGACGGTCGGGGAGGAGCGGTCGGTGAACACGAGCCACGGCACCAGTGAACTCGTGGAGGTCGGGCTGGAGCGACCCGAGGACACCCCGACGACCGTCACGCTGTGGGGCCGCTGGACCGAGACCGCAGCGGTGCTCGAACCGGGGATGGAGCTGCTGGTCACCGAGCCGAAACAGGAGGAGTACGAGGGCGAACTCTCGTACTCGACGACGGGCGACTCGTACGTCGTCGTCGAGCCGGACTTCCTCGTCAACGTGACCGACGTGCGCCAGTGGGTGCAGTGCCCCCGGATGTACTACCTGAACAAGCTCTCCAGCGTCCCGCTCGCCTACCCCGTCGTGAAGGGGACCGTCGTCCACGAGGTGTTCGGCGACCTGCTCCGCGGCCGGGAGTTCGACGAGGCGGTGTCGGACCGCGTCGCGGAGCAGGCGCTCGAACTCGGCCTCCTCGACCGCACCGCCGAGGACGTCGAGCGCGAGGTGGCCCAGAACGCCCAGGCTATCGCGGGCTGGCTCCAGCAGGGCAGACTGGCGGACGAGGACGAGTGGCGCTCGGAGCGCCTGCTGGTCTCGGAGACGTTCGGCATCAAGGGACGGGCCGACGCCATCCGTCGGGGCCAGCCCGTCGAACTGAAGACCGGGAAGAACCTCAAGAGCGAGCCGCGATTCCACGACAAGATACAGGCCGCGGCGTACGCCCTCCTGCTGCAGGAGCGCGGCGTCCCCGCCGACACCGGCACGCTGCTGTACACGAAGAACGAGGCCCTGGACCGCGACGAGTTCACCGGCGACTTCTCGCCGGCGAAGGAGTTCTCCATCGGCGACGGCCTCCTGAAGTTCGTCGTCCGCGCCCGCAACGAGATCGCCGCGATGGAGTTCGACGCCGACGTGCCGACGGGCTACGAGGCCGACGCCAGGTGCGACTACTGCTTCGAGCAGGACACCTGCATGGTCGTCTCGGGCCGGCTGGACCAGGAGTCCAAGGCCGGCCAGATCGGTACCGCCATCCCCGAGGACGAGCGCGAGTACTTCGAGCGCACCTACGACGCCATCGAGGCCGAGCGCGACGCGGCCCACGACGAGTTCGTGAAGCTCTGGAGACAGACCGCCGCCGAGCGCGCGGACGACGACCGCGCGCTGGTCGACCTCGAACCCGTCCGGAAGCGCGAACTCCCCGCCGGCCGCTGGGAGCTGACGGCCCGGCGCACGTCCGCGGCCGTCTCGAAGATACGCGAGGGCGACTACGTGCTGGCGAGCGACGGCGACCCTATCCGGGGCCACTCCGAACTCGCGACGGTCGACCGTCTCGGTGACGAGGAGATCGTCCTCACCGCCGACGAGCCCGTCGACGTCCACCGGCTCGACGTCTACCCCTCGGACATCGGGCCCTCCCGCCTGCTCACCGCGGTCCACGACGCGCTGCTGAAGGGCGACGAGCGCCGGAAGGACGTGCTGTTCGGCCGCGAATCGCCGACGTTCGAACCCACGGACGAGACGTTCGTCGACAACAACGACGCACAGGACGAGGCGGTCAGGATGGCGGTCACCGCGGACGACTGCGCGCTCATCCACGGCCCACCCGGGACCGGCAAGACCTACACCATCGCACAGGCCGTCCGGGCGATGGTCGAACGCGGCGAGCGCGTCCTCCTCTCGGCGTTCACGAACCGCGCGGTGGACAACGCGCTGGAGGCGATTCGGGACACCGGGTTCGAGAACGACGACCTCGGCGACATCGTCCGCATCGGCACGGAATCGGGCGTCCGCGAGGACATGCAGGACCTCCGGCTGCGCCGTCACGGTGACCCGCAGGAGCGCGCCGGCGAACTCGAGTCCGCGAGCCTCGTCGCCGCGACGACCGCGACCTGCGGCTCGACCGTGATGCGCGAGCAGGCGTTCGACGTGGCGCTCGTCGACGAGGCCGGCCAGCTCACCGAGCCCGGCACCCTCGCGGCGGTCAACCTCGCCGACCGGTTCGTCCTCGTCGGCGACCACCAGCAGCTCCCGCCGGTCGTCCGCGCCGACACCGACCTCTCGCGGTCGCTGTTCGAGCGTCTCATCGACACCCACCCCGAGGCCAGCGTGCTGCTCGACCGGCAGTACCGGATGTCCCAGCGCATCCAGGCGTTCCCCTCGCGGGAGTTCTACGACGGCCAGCTCCGGCCCGCGACGGGCGAGGTTGCGGGCCGCTCGCTCGCCGACCTCGACCACGTCGACGTGGGGGCGCTGCCCGACTCGCTCCGGGACGGCGTCTCGATGGTCGACACACCGGGCGACGACGGCCGTCACACCGACGCCGTCGAGGCCGCGGAGGTCCGCCGGGTGGTCGACGCCCACCTCGAGGCCGGGCTGCAGCCCGAGGAGATCGGCGTCATCGCGCCGTTCCGGGCGCAGGTCGCCGAGATAACCCGGGACGTGCCGGACGGCGTCGCCGTCGACACGGTCGACCGCTTCCAGGGGTCGGCGAAGGAGGTCATCGTGGTCTCCTTCGTCGCCTCGGGCGACCTCGACAGTCCCATCTTCGAGGACTACCGCCGGGTGAACGTCGCGCTGACGCGGGCGAAGCGCTCGCTCGTGCTCGTCGGCGACAGCGAGACGCTCGCGACCGACGAGGTGTACGGCCGGATGGTCGACTGGGCGGACCGCTGAAACGAAAAGGTTCAGTTCACCCCCGAGCAACGTGCAAGGTATGGTTCGACTGGAGGCAGCGAGCGAGACGATCCGGGCGGCGTTCCCGAACGGACTCGTCGATATCTACGCGGCCGTGACCGCGCTCGGCAACCCCGGCCTGCTGACGGTGCTGCTGGCGCTGGTCTACTGGGGGTACCGCCGCGAGGAGACCGCGACGGTCGTCGGCTACGCCTTTCTCGCGTTCGCGCTCGTACTGTTCCTGAAGGAGCTCTTCGCGATGCCGCGCCCTCCGGAGTCGGTCATGCTCGTCGCGGAGGACGGCTACGGCTTCCCGAGCGGGCACGCCATCGCCGGGGTCGTCGTCTACGGCGGGCTCGCAGTGGAGTTCGACTGGTTCGAGGAGCCGCCGAAGGCCCTGGCTGCGGGCCTGCTCGCCGTCTCGGTCGGGTTCTCGCGGGTCGTCCTCGGCGTCCACTACCTCGGTGACGTGCTCGTGGGGGCGGCGCTCGGGCTGGGCGTCCTCGCCGTCGGGCACCTGCTCTGGCGCGACCGGCCGGCGGTCGGCTACGGCCTCGGCGCGGTCGTCGCCGTGCCGGCCGTCGTGGTCTCCGCGGCCGACCCGCAGACGGTGGCGGTCCTCGGGTCCTGTCTCGGCGGCGTCTGGGCCTGCCGGACGATACGGCCGCTCCCGGTGGACCGCGGGCGCGCCGAGCGGGCGTTCCTGCTCGCCGTCGGTATCGTGCTCGCGGTCGTTCTCGTCGCGGTGCAGGTCGCACTGGAGACCAACCGGCCGGCGCAGTTCGTCGTCGGGGTGGCGACCGTCGCGGCCATCCTGGGACTCCCCGCGTTGCTCGACCGTGCCGACGCGTTCGACCTCGTCCAGCGCGTCACGGGCTGAAAGCGGCGATTCTCCGGATAAATTCGGTGCCGAACACCTTCGCCAGACCGGCCAATCGTTTATCACGCTGGCAGTGGTACGTCGTGACATGGCAAGCAGTCACTCGGGTGCAGAAGAGGAGAGCGAGCAGTTCGACCGAACGGCCGAACGCGAGGACGAGCTGCGGGCGGCGATGGGAGCGGTCGCGGGCGGGATCGTCGGCACGACCGTGATGACGGGCGTCTTGCTGGCGGTGAACGCGATATACGCGCCGGAGATCAGCGTGTTCGCGACGCTCGCGGAGCTCGCGGGCGTCGGAGCCGACAACGTCGCCCTCGGGATGGCGATGTTCCTCGGAGCCGGGGCGCTCGCCTGGCCGCTCACCTTCGCCACGCTCGGTGCGTACCTGCCGGGTGGGACCCGTGCCAGACAGGGCGTCGTCTTCGCGCTCGTGCTCTGGACTGGTTTCGTCGTCGCGTTCGGGAGCATGTACTCCGGGATGGACCTCGCGGTGTTCGTCGTCACGTCCATCGCCACCCACATCACGTACGGCTACCTGCTCGGCTTCGTCGCCGGGCGGCTGACCGGCCACCGCGAGACCCCCGACATCGCCGTCTGATCCGTAGAACCGGTTCCACTTCGACGCCGTGACGGACTTCGAATCCGCCGACGACGCTGACATCCTGAACAGCAACGCGACGACGGTGTACTGTCCCATCATCACGACGTGGATGATGGGGTAGCGTCGACGACGACTGCGCTGTCTACTCGATTGTCCCGGCGAGGTCGTCCACCCCACTGGCCTCGTCGCCGATGGCCTCGACGACGCGGTCGTGGAACTCCTGCAGGACGGCGCTCTCGTCCTCGGCGAGCACCACGTCGCTCGCGGAGAGCGTCGCGAGCCCGAACGCCCGCGGCGTCGGCGACTCGACGCGGGTGTGGCTCACCGCGATCTGCCCGGCCCCGATGGCGCGGACGACCTCCTGCACGCCCGCGACGTTGAGCTTGTCCTCCAGGATCTCGCGGTACGTCTCCTCCATCACCGCGAAGTCGTCGAGGTCCTCGGCGAAGCCCAGCAGCATCTCGCTGGAGACCTGCTGCTGTTTCGCCGATTTCTCGTAGCCCTTGTACCGTTTGAGGATCATCAACGAGCGCGTCGCGTCGATGCGGAAGTAGCGCTGGAGCAGCTCGGTGCCCTGCAGGCTCGCCCGCAGGTCCGGGCGCACCTCGCCCGCGTCGAGGCTCTCGACGATGCCGACGAGGTCGACTTTCCGGTTCAGCGGCATCGAGAGCGTGAAGCCGTTGTCGGCGACGCTGACCGAGACGTTCGCGTTCGTCGCCTGCGCACACCGATAGGCGAGCAGGCGCGAGAACCCATCGTTGAACCGCCGTCCGTACGTCGAGTGGACGTGGTAGCGGCGCTCGTAGTCGTTCCGGTCCACCACCTCTTCGATGGCGAGCCGGTCGCTCGTGCTGACGCTCTCCGGGCCGGCGTAGGCGACCTGCTCCTCGAACATCCGGGTGACCGCGCGGACGGTGTTGTCGTCCAGCGGGAACTCCCTCAGCCAGTGTCGGACCGCCGGTGGGCCGCCCTCGGCAAGTCTGTCCAGCAGTTCGCCCTGGAACGCGGCGAGCTCCTGCCCGAGGTCGTACGAGAGGGGCAGGCGCTCGGAGTACCACGACGGGACCGTGGGTGCGGCGCTCGTCGGATCGACGTACACCTTCGAGCCACGGCGGTAGCGGAACTCGAAGTGCTGGCCGCCGAGGACGAACACGTCGCCGGGTTCGAGCGTATCGAGGTACGACTCGTCGAGCTGGCCGACCCACTCGTCGCCCGCCCGGGTGAACACGTCGCAGGTGAACGAGTCCGGGATGGTACCGACGTTCGTCATGTAGATGACCCGGGCGAGCCGGCCGCGCTTCCCGATGAGGTGCTCGCCGACGGGGTACTCCTCGTAGTGGTGTTCGCCCGACGGCGCGTCGTTCGTGTCGCGCCAGATCTTCGCGTAGACGTTCTTCTCCTCAAGGCCGTCGTAGTCTGCCGTGAGGTAGGCCATCAGCTGCTCCCACTCGGCCTCGCCGTACTCGCGGTAGGGCCACGCCGACCGGAGGATGCGCCGCACCTCGCGCTCCGGCCTGATGCCCGCGATGGCCATCCCGTACACCTGCTGGGCGGCCACGTCCTGTGCGCGCTCGGGCACGTCCACGCTGTCGACGAACCCCTCGGCGGCCTTCTTCAGCATCACCGCACACTCGACGAGCTCGTCGCGGTCGAGCGCGACGACCCGTCCGGTCACCGTCTGGCCGACCCGGTGGCCCGCCCGTCCGACGCGCTGGAGAAGTGCGGCGACCGACTTCGGCGAGCCGACCTGCACCACGAGGTCGACGTGGGGCATGTCGATGCCGAGTTCGAGGCTCGTCGAGGAGGTGACCACGTCGAGCTCGCCGGATTTCAGCTTCGACTCGACGCCCTCGCGGACCTCCTTCGAGAGACTGCCGTGGTGACAGCCCGAGTTCGCCTCGTCGTAGCCGTCGAACCGCTCGCGCAGACGGTGGAGCACGCGCTCGGCCCCCGACCGGGTGTTCGTGAAGACGAGCGTGTTCGTGTGCTCCTGGATGAGGTCGTGCAGCTGGCTGTAGAACCGCTCGGTGACCACGTCCCGCCGGGTGTCGATGAGGTCGTCCGTCGGGGAGGTGAGCTGGAGGTCGAACTCGCGGGCGAAGCGGGTGTCGACGATCTCGCACTCGCGGGGTTCGGGCTCGGGGAAGCCGCCGCGTCCGTCCGTGGCCTCGGCGTCGTCGGGCTCCGGCACGTCGTTCCCGACGAGGAACTCGGCCACGTCCTCGAGCGGGTCGATGGTCGCGGAACACCCGATTCTGGTGGGGGAGGTGTCCGCCAGCGCCTCCAGTCGCTCCAGCGACACCGAGAGGTGGGTGCCGCGCTTGCTCTCGGCGAGGCTGTGGATCTCGTCGACGACCACGTACTCCACGGTCCGGAGCTTCTCGCGGAACTTCGGCGCGTTCAGCAGGATGGCGAGCGTCTCCGGCGTCGTGTTCAGCACGTGCGGCGTCTCCGCCAGCATCCGCTGTCGCTCCGCCTGGTCGGTGTCCCCGTGGCGAATCGCGTGGCGCACCTCGCCGACGGGCTCGCCGCGCTCCTCGGCCACCTCGCGGATGCCCGACAGCGGCTCCTCGAGGTTCCGGTGGATGTCGTTCGCGAGGCTCTTCAGCGGCGAGACGTACAGGCAGTAGACCGAGTTCTCCAGCCCCGATTCGCGCTCCCTGGCGAACAGCTCGTTCAGGATGGCGGTGAAGCTCGCCAGCGTCTTCCCGCTGCCCGTCGGCGCGCAGATGAGGGCGTTCTCCTCGGCGTGCACGTGCGGGATGGCCCCCTTCTGGGGCGGCGTGAAGAAGCCGCCGTTCTCCGGGACGAACTCGCCGAACTGCTCGACCCACCACCGCTGGACGGCGGGGTCCAGCAGCTCGAAGACGTCCTCGTCGTCGATGGCGACCGAGTCGGGCTCCCCCTCGAACCCATCCAGCTCGGCGAGCAACGCCCTCGCGTCCATTGATGGCCCCTGGGGGATGGACCGGCAAGTGCCTTTGCACTCGCGAAGTCGTTCGCACCCCGTCAGGGCGGGTCGATGTCGACCGGTCAGCCGGGTTGCGCGCGGCTGTCTCGAAATCGCGGAGCGATTCCGATGGCCAGGGTGTTGTCGTCACCAGCGAGTCCCACGACCGAGAGGGCATTCTGGCTGCTATCGTCCCCAGCGTTCCCCGCTGAAGGGGCACACATCTCGAACGAGTGGCGTCACACATTTCACGGACCCCACGCGACAGGACATACATGCGCGTCACGTTTCTCGGAACGGGGAGTGCGATGCCGACGGCGGACCGGCACCAGACCGGCATCCTGCTGGAGGGCGACGAACGGCCGTTGCTGGTCGACTGCGGGGCGGGGACGCTCCACCGGCTCGCCCGCACGAACGTCGGCTACGAGGGCGTCTCCTCGGTCCTCCTGACCCACCACCATCTCGACCACGTGTCGGACCTCATGGCGCTGCTGAAGGCGCGCTGGCTGGCTGGCGAGGACCACCTCGAGGTCGTGGGCCCGACGGGGACGAAGGAGCTGGTGGACGGGTTGCTCGATGTGCACGACTACCTCGACGGACGGGTCGACCTCACGGTGCGGGAGGTCGGGCCGCACGAGTTCTCGGTCGCGGGCTTCGACGTGGAGGCCTTCGAGGTGCGGCACTCGCTGCCGTGTCTGGCCTACAAGTTCGACGGCGCGTTCGCGTTCTCGGGTGACACGGAGGCGTTCCCTGGACTGGCGGCGTTCGCGGAGGGGGCGGCGGTGCTGGCGCACGACTGCTCGTTCCCGGACGGCGTGGACGTGGACAACCACCCGACGCCGTCGGAGCTGGGGCGGGCCCTGTCGGGCCACGAGATCGGCCGGGTGTACCTCACGCACCTCTACCCGCACACAAACGGCGAGCACGAGGCGATGCTGTCGTCCATCGCGGAGCACTACGACGGGGACGTGCGCTTCGCCGACGACATGCTCTCGCTGAGCATCGAGTGAACTGGTGACGACGTGCGCTCCGTTTCATCTTCGGATAGCGACAGCTTTATTCGAGGGAGATTGTTAGTAGCGACATAACAACACCACTGTCATTATGGTCGGAACACACAGGAAGGCCGCCGGCGCGTTCGTCACGGAGGATGACGGATGAAGGCGCTTCGGCGGCTCACGGACGGAGTCACGTCGTACAGCAAGGTCATCATCGCGGTGATGCTGGTCATGACCGTCGTCCTCGGCGCCGGGGCGGGCAGCGTTTCGAGCCAGTCCGATCTCGGACAGTTCCAGAGCGACACCCCGGAGGACGCAGCTCAGAGCTTCATCACCAACAACTTCACCGCCGGCGACCAACAGACGCAGTCCGCACAGGTCATCGTCAGGAGCGAGAACGGGAACGTCCTCTCGAAGGAGTCGCTGCTACGCTCCATCGAGTTCCAGCAGACGCTGCGTGACGACGAGTCGATAAACGGGACGCTCGTCGAGGACCAGCCGATCACTGGCGTCTCGAACATCGTGGCCATCGCGGCCATCCAGCAGGAACGCATCTCCGAGCTGGAGGCCCAGGGCGCGGCGCTCCAGCAGCGCCAAGACCGGCTGGAGGAGGACCAGACGGAACTCGAGGACGCCTTCGAGCAACTGGAAACGGACCGGGCCGCACTCCAACAGCGCAGCGACGACCTGAACGCGACGGCCGACCAGCTGCAGGCCGCACTCAACGTCGTCCAGCGGAACCCCAACGCCTCCATCCGGACGCAGTGGGAGGGCGTCGAGCCCAACGGCTCGGTCACCCTGAACGCGACGCAGTACGCAGTCTTCGAGCAGGCCGGCGAGGACGTCCGGAACGCGACGAGCCAGTCCGAGATCGAGCAGGCGTACCAGCTCGGGACCGTCGGCGTCCTGCAGGGCCAGTACGACGCCCTCGAGGACCAGGGCGCGGCGCTCCAGCAGCGCGCCGCCGAACTCCAGGACCAGCGGGAGTCCCTGGAGGAGCGCGGCGCGGCCCTGGAGGAGGACTTCGCGGCGTTCCAGGAGCAGCAGGCCGCGCTCCAGAACGCCTCGACGCCGACGCTCGCAGAGCAGCGCGAACAGCTCGAATCGATGAACGCCTCGGAGCTCGACTCCGTGCTCACCACCGTCCTGGGCGATGGCGACGGTGAGAACGGCGACTCGCCGTTCGCCGGGCAGGCCGTCGGGCTGATGGAGAAGAGCTACACGCCCGGCTCCACGGAGGCCAGCGCGCGGACGATGATCATCCAGCAGGTCGCCCAGTCCAGCAGCGACGTCGGCGGCGGTGCCGCCGTCGAGGACGTCACCATCGACGCCCAGCTGGAGATGCAGGAGTACGCCCAGGACGTGAACTCGGGCGAGGACTACCTCGTCTTCGGCTTCGGCATCATCTCGAACGAGATCAACATGTCGATGGAGGACTCGCTGGCCATCGTCGGCCCGCTCGCCATCCTCTTCGTCCTCATCACGCTCACCATCGCGTACCGTGACGCGCTCGACATCGCGCTCGGGCTGTTCGGCATCGGCGTGGTGCTGACGTGGACGTTCGGGTTCATGGGCTACGCCGACATCTCGTTCAACCAGATCATGATCGCGGTCCCGGTGTTGCTCATCGGGCTCTCCATCGACTACGCGATCCACATCTTCATGCGCCAGCGCGAGGAGCGCCTCGACGACGAAACGCCGAGCGACGTACGCGGCTCGATGAGCTACGCGCTCGCCGGCGTCGGCGTCGCCCTCGTCTGGGTGACCGCGACGACGGTCATCGGGTTCCTCTCGAACCTCACGAGCCCGCTCGCGCCCATCCAGGACTTCGGCGTCGTCTCCTCGTTCGGTATCGTCGCCGCGCTCGTCGTCTTCGGCGCGTTCGTCCCCGCGCTGAAGGTGGAGTTCGACAGCTTCTTCGAGGACCGCCTCGGCTGGGACCGCAGGAAGCGCGCGTTCGGGACCGGTGGCGGTCGCTTCAGCGAGCTCCTCGCGGTCGGCTCGACGCTCGCGAAGAAGGCTCCCGTCGCGGTCATCCTGGTCGCCCTGTTGCTCTCCGTCGGGGGCGCTGCGGGCGCGACGCAGGTCGACACCTCGTTCGCGAACGAGGACTTCATCGCGGACGAGCCGCCGAACTGGATGTACGACCTGCCCGAGCCGCTCGCGCCCGGCGAGTACACCGCCAAGTCCAACCTCGACTACGTCAACGACAACTTCCAGCGCGACGACTCGCAGGCGCAGGTGTTGATGAAGGCCGGCGGGGACGGGAGCGGTATCGACGACCCCGCCACGTTGCAGGCGTTGCACGAGCAACAGGAGCTCCTCGGCGACGAGGACACCTACCAGACGCCGTTCGTCGGCGCGAGTGGTGAGGTCGCCTACCGTTCGCCGCTGACGGTCATGGAGACGGTCGCCGCCGAGAACGAGAGCTTCAACGAGAGCTACCAGGCGTCGCTCGGCCCGGACGGCGTGCCCGAGGAGAACGTCACGGCGCTGTACGACCGGCTGTTCGAGGTCGCCCCGCAGCAGGCCGCGGACGTGCTCTACCGGACCGAGGGCGGCGACTACGTGGCGATGCGGCTCGTCGTGCCCACCGACGGCGGGACGACGACCTCCGAACAGACCGAGGAGATGCGCGCCATCGCGACCGCCATCGAGGACGGCGGCAACTCGGTGACCGCCATCGCGACCGGCTCGCCGGTCGTCAACGAGGTCATCCAGCAGCAGCTGCTCGACACCGTCATCCAGAGCCTCGTCATCACGCTCGTCGCCGTGTTCGCGTTCCTCATGATCGCCTACCGCATCACCGAGGGGAGCGCGACGCTGGGTATCGTCACCCTGCTCCCCGTCGCCCTCTCGGTGACGTGGATCCTGGGGACGATGTACCTCATCGGGATGCCGTTCAACGTGCTGACCGGGATGATCACCAGCCTGACCGTCGGGCTCGGGGTCGCCTACAGCATCCACGTCTCCGAGCGGTTCAACCTCGAGCTCGGCCGCCGCGCGGACCAGTGGGAGGCCATGCGCACCACCATCACCGGGACCGGCGGCGCGCTGCTCGGCTCGGCCGCGACGACCGTCGGCGGCTTCGGGGTGCTCAGCTTCGCCATCTTCCCGGCACTCCAGCAGTTCGGCGTCATCACCGCGCTCACCATCATCTACGCGTTCCTCGCGAGCGTGCTGGTGCTGCCGAGCCTGCTCGTCGTCTGGCACCGCTACCTCGGCCCCGACGAGGTCGGGTCGATGTTCGACGACGGTGGCGACGCCGTGCCCGCCGCCAACGGCGGGGCCGACGACCCGACCACCGTGGAGACGACGGCGACGACGGACGCCCCCGTTCCCGCGGCCCACGACACGACGAACGACGAGCCCGCAGCACCCCAGCCGGGGTCCGCCGCCGGTTCGTCGAGCGATACCCGGGCGGCCGCGTCCGCGGACGCCGTCCCGTCGGACGACCTCGACCTCGGCGGCGGGAGCGACCTGCAAGACGTGACCGAGGCCGACACGGCTGCCGACGCCACCGCAGTCACGGACGCCGAGGCGGCCACGACGGACGAGACGACTGCGGAGACGACCGAACCCACCGCCGTCGGGAGCGCGGGCGCGGCCGGCGCGGCCGCGGTCGCCACCACCGACGACACCCCGACGGCGACCCGAACCGTCTCCGACGAGCGACCCGAGCCCGGCGCGACGTTCCAGGTCACCCTCTCGGTCGAGGACGTCGATGGCCGTGTCGTCCTCTCCGAGACGGTGCCCGGCACCGGCGGGCGCGTCACGACGCTCTCGCCGAAGCCGACCTCGTACTCGATGGTCGGCCGCAGGCTGTACGTGGCCTGGGAGTTCGACGAGCCGGCCGACGTGACACTCGCCTACGAGGCGGCCGTCCCGACCGACGCGACCGCCGGCGAGGAGCTCGCGTTCGACGCGACGCTCTCCTCGGCCGCGGGCGAGGCCACCTTCGACGGCCCCGACGCACTGACGGTGACGACGCCGTTCCTGCGTGAGGCCCTGTCCGGCCCCGTGACGCGGGAGACGCTCGACCGCGCCAGCGAGCTCGCGAGCGAGGGCGAACTCACCAGCGAGGAGCTCGAATCGCTGTACGACCGCTGGCTGGCGGGGGACGACCGATGACCGCCGACGAGGACGACGCCATCGAGTCGATGGAACGCCTCGGCCTCACCAGCTACGAGGCCAAGGTGTTCATCGCCCTGCACAAGCTCGGCACCGGCACCGCCCGGGACGTCTCGCGCGTGACCGACGTGCCGCGCTCGCAGGTGTACAGCGTCACCGAGAGCCTCGAGGACCGCGGGCTCGTGGAGGTGCAGCAGTCCAGCCCCATCCAGTACCGTGCGGTCAGCATCGACGAGGCCCGCTCGACGCTCCGGGAACGCTTCGAGCAGGAGTCCAACCGGGCGTTCGACTACGTCGAGACGGTCCGCGAGGAGTTCGGCCGCGACGAGGAGGAGGAGCAGGAGGACATCTGGATGGTCCGGGGGCACGACCGGATCGCCGACCGTGCCGCCGACCTCATCCGGCGCGCCGAGGACTCCATCCTGTTCGCCGCGCGGTCCCCCGAACTCGTCGGCGATGACATCGACACCGCGCTGCGAGAGCGCGCCGACGACGGGCTCGCCGTCGTCGTCTTCAGCGAGGACCCCGCGGTCCGGGCGCTGTACGACGACCACCCGGGCATCGAGGCGGTCGAACCGCTGACCGATACCCACGTCAACGACGAGCACACAGGTCGTGCGCTGCTCGGCGACGACGACATCCTGCTGTTGAGCGTGCTCGGCGACGACGAGGAGCTGCCGGGCATCAACCGCGAGACCGCGTTCTGGAGCGCCGGAACCGGATTCGCGGAGGTGCTGGTCCAGCTGGTCGAGACGACCATCTCGCCGGTCGACCGATAGGCGGAACCGGGAGCGGACGGCCGGGGTGTACGGCCGTCCGGTCCGCGTGTCGACGGACAGGGGGAGAGAGGGGAACGGAACCGACGAGTTGCGGAGGTCGTCGTCTCGGCAGTCCGTGCTACCGGCGGCTCGACGCCGCAGCCGGAACTCTCTCCGCCACGTCCCAGTAACCGACACCAAACCGTGTAGGCGTCACTCCAGTCGATACCGCAGCAGCGCCGCGATACCGCCGAGGTTCCGGAGCTGTCGGCCGGGGTCGAACTCGCTCGAGAACACCGTGATCTCGCCGCCTTTGCGCTCGACGTCGGTGATGAGGTCGTTGACGTCGAGGACCCACTCGCCGTCGGGGCCGCGCTCCTCGCGCAGCTTCTCGTCCAGGATCAGCAGCTCGTCGATGGCACCGTACTCCGCCGCCTTCTGGACCTGCTCCAGCCCGTACGCTGCCTCGTGACCCGTGGCGATGCGCTCCATCAGCTCGTCGATGGCGTCCGCCTCGGCCGCGATGCGCGTCTCGCGCTGGACGTCCTCGACGGCACCCCGTTTCAGCACCTCGTGGACCCCGCGGTCGCCCACGGAGGCGGTGTCCACGACGGTCATCTTCTCCGCAACCTCGGGATGGTTCTTCTCGATGTGGTCGTAGGCGTCCTGCTTCGTGAAGCCCGGCCCCGCGAGTATGAACGCGTCGGCGTCCATCCGTGCCAGCGCGGTCGCGAGCTCGGCGAAGAGCTCGCCGCGACCGCGGGCGTACTCGCCCTTGCCGGTCGTCCCCGTGAAGGTGCCCCGCGACTCCGTGCCGTACTGCGTGACCGTGTGGATGTGCGCCTCGCCCTCCTCGACCGTCGCGATGACCACGTCCGGGTTGTCCGCGGATTCTTCGGCTTCCTCGAGGCGTTCGAGCTGGTCCGGCTTCCAGTGCTTCGTGACCTCGATCTCGTCGTGGTCCTCCACGTTCAGCGTGTGGTGCAGCCCCAGCTGGTCCTCCCTGGAGCAGTCCTCGATGGTCCCCGAGACGCGCAGCCGGTTCGCGAACTTGTGGAACTCCACCTCCTCCACGCCGATGGTGACGTGCATGTGCTCGCGTTCGCCGCCCGTGTCGCGCAGCTCCTCGTCGTCGCGCTGGATGCGGCGGGTGGTGTCGCCGGCGACGAGGTCGCCGGGCTCGAGGACGTACTGGAGGTGCCAGAGGTCGTCGAGGCTCTCGGGGACGAGCGTGATGCGCTCGCGACCGCCCTCGACGCGGACCCGGCTCTTCACCTGCATACGGTCGCATCGGGTGTCCGGGGCTACATGCCTTTCCTTTCGGTGTGGTTTGGTGGATGCATCTGCAGTGGTCGTGAAGCGACTGATGATACCTCGACAGCAGCTTACTCATCTGAATCTCTCTCCACGAACAGCCAGAAAGCCCCCGGCTGCTCGACTCCCGGGATTGGCGAGACTCCTCCGTCGTCTCGCTGCTCTCCGCTCGCAGGCTCGCGGAGAACTCGCTGTGGTCCTCGTTCCTGCGGTCCTTGCTTCGTCCGGGTTCGTCGAGCAGCGGCCCCTTTCAGTCCCGCCCACCGCACAGCACCGCACCTCACACCTCCCCAACCTCTTCGCTCGGTCGCAGGCTCCCTCGCTCATCCCTCGCGCGAGTGCGGCGAGACGCGCTCCCTTGCGGTCGCGCAGTCTCGCCAGCCGCGCGCCACCCGGCTGATTCTTCGATGTCGCCACTGAAAGTTTACAATATTCGTAAACTTCCGCAGGCTACCTGGCCCGTACGTACCCAATACCGACCAGCCTCGCAGCCACGACGCTCGCGTACACCGCCACGAGCCCGGCGAGCAGCCCCGGGACGCCGCGGCCGCCGAACAGCTGGCCGGAGACGCCGAAGCCGACGAACGCGACGACCATCGCGGCCGCCCAGGCGACGAGGTAGGAGGGGTTGTGGATGACGTAGAGCAGCCCGCCCGGGTGGAACAGCGGCGCGTCCGCGCGGTCGAGCCGGCGGGCGACGACGGCGGGGTAGACGTAGCCGACGGCGAGGGCGACGAACATGGTCAGCGTCGAGCCGAGCAGGACGACCGTCCCGGTCTCGAGCGTGATGGCCACCGGGTCGATCCGGGTCGCGCCCCGCACCGTGATGAGCAACATCCCAGCCGGGACTGCGAGGTACGCCACCGTCACGGCGATGAGCAGGAGCCCGTCGCGAAAGCGGCCTCGCACGCTCCCGAACGACGGCAGCGGGGCGTCCCGGTCGGTGACCGTCGACGCGACGACGTGTCGACAGAAGCCCGCCCAGGCGACGAGCGGGAGCGGTGCGACGAGCGCGGGGACGAGCCACGGTGTCGCCGGGTAGAGCGCGACGGCGAGCTGGCCGCAGATGGCGGTCACGAGCCCGCAGGCGAACAGCACGGCGAGGGCCGACCGGTCCGCCCCGTCGCGGAACGGGTAGAGGAACGCCTCAGCGACCACGCTTTCCCCTCCGAATCCCGTCCCGCATCGCCATCACTCCTCCACGATGCGGCTCCCGCCCGGCGGCAGGAAGTGCTGGATGCGGTCCGGGCTGGCGACCTTGCGGACGAAGGAGGTGTCGTTGAACCGCTCGCGGAACTCGCGGTAGATGCGCTTGGCCACGTCGCCCTGGGCGTACCGACCCGGCTCGACGCGCATGCTCGTCTCCACGCGGTCCTCGATTGCGGCCGGCGGGCCGCCGATTACCCTGGTCGACGGCTCGCACTGGATGCCGACCGCACAGCCGACCGGCGTGTCCCGGAAGTAGGTCCGGTCACCGCGGATGGCGAAGCCGCCCTTCTCCAGGAACTCGCCGCTCTCGGGCGTCTTCGACACCTGGTCGGCGTCGACCATGTAGACGTCGTCGGCGTACCGGCCGTCCTTCCAGACCGAGGAGTAGGTGACGGCGAACTGGGCGGCCTGCTGCAGGGTCCCGTCGTCGAAGTCGACCTCGCGGGAGGGCTCGCTCGGGTCCGTCGCCTTCAGCACGGTGACGGGGCCGCCGTGGGCCTGCGTGTGGAACACCCTGTCGCCGCCCTCGACGTACTTCTTGACGAGCTCCTCGTTCTGGTCGGCGTCTCGGCCGCCGATGACGAGGTAGCCCGTGCTCGTGTGGAACCAGCGGAACCGCTCGAACCACTTCTCGTCGCGGCGGATCGGGATGTCGGCGCGGGCGAGCCAGTCGACCTCGTGCTCGTCGTCCTCGTCTTCGCTGTCGTCCTCGTCGCGCTCCTCGTAGGCCGCCTTGCGCTCCTTGATCTCCGCGAGCTCCTCGCGGGTGTCCTCGATGGCCGCCATCGCACCCTCCTTCTTGCCCTCGATGCGCTTGGCCTCGGTGTAGAGCCGGTCGGCGTTCTTCTCGACGCCGTCTGCCACGTCGACCGCGACGCGCGTACCGTCGAGTTCGAGCGTCACCGTCCCTTCGGAGCCATCGACGTCGACGACCGCCTCGGCCTCCGGGATGCCCTGGTCCGCGCCGGCCTCGAACGTCTCGGCGATGTCGTCCCAGGGCACGTCGTCCTCGCGGGCCGAGCGGACCGTCGAGATGACCTCGTCGACCAGCCCGTAGTTGCCGTACAGCAGTTCGGCCTTCTCGCGCTCCTCCTCGGCCTGCTCCTCGAAGCCCGAAATCGCGCCCTCCTGCTGCTCGATGATGCGCTCGTGCTTGGCGATCTGCTCCTCGAAGTCCGGGCCGGTGTTGCCGACCGGCTCGCTCTCCTCGTCGTCGCTCCGGTCGAGTTCGTAGAAGTAGTCGTCGACCGCGCCGTTGAACGTCTCGTAGGCGTCGCTGGCGAGCGAGTCGTCCATCTCGTGCTCCTCCAGCGGGACGGGCGTCACGTCGACGACGCCTCGAGGACCGTCGTCGCCGGAGTCCTCGCCATCCTCGTCGTCCCCGTCGTCGACCTCGTAGTACACCCGGGGGTCGAGGTCGGCCGACGAGAGCGACTCGGCGAGGCGCTGGACCACGTCGTACAACTGTTCGTACTCCTCGTCGCCGGCCTCGGTGATGTCGAGGACCTTCTCGACGCCGGCGCGGGTGCACAGCTCCTCGGCCCAGAGCCCGCCCCAGTTCAGCTGGGTGGCGAGCGTGCGGACCACGTCGGTGTCGGAGTCGTCCATCGTGTGGGCGAACCCCTCGTAGTCCACGGTGAGGGGGTTGATGCGGGAGTCCGGGAAGCCGTAGGTCGAGCCCGGCGCGACCGTGCGGGACTTGAGTCGCACTGTGTCCAGACAGTCGATGACCTCGTACGTCCCGTCGCAGACCGCGACGTTGCCGTGGCCGAACAGCTCGACGATTATCTTCGTGTCGCCGTCCTCGCGGGAGAACTCGAACTCGAGGATGCGGTCGAACTCGTACTGCTCGACGCCCTCGAAGTCCGCGCCCGAGAGCCGGTTCCGTAGCATCATCGCGAAGTTCGGCGGCCGCCCGGGCGCGTCGGGGACGTGCGTCGGCGCGGCGACGTGGGCGCGCATCACGTCGCCGACCTCCAGGATGAGTTCGACGCGACCCCGGTCGTAGTCGCGCAGCTTCAGCCTGACCAGGTCGTCGCCGTAGAGGTACGCCTTGTCGAGCTTCGCCCCCTTGTAGGCGTTCAGCTCGGAGACGAGCGCGGCGAGGTCGACGCTGGTCAGTTCGCGCTTCGGTTCCATGCCCCCGAATTTTCGTGGCTGGGGTAAGGGCCTGTCGTTCGTGTGTGGCGGTGTCGAAAGGACTTTCTCCACCAGACGTGTCGGCAGGGACGAAGATGCACGGCGGTCCCATCTCCGGCTCGTCGGGCTCCGGCAACGGTGGCTCGCTGATTCCGCTCCCTGCACGGGTGCTCGGCGTCGCCACCATCGCGCTCACCGTCGTCTCGCTGACGGCGTACGGAGTCTACTGCTCGCTGGCCGGTCGCCCGGTGAACACGACCGTCCTCCGGCTGGTCGCCGGGTTCGTCGCGCTCGGCCTGGTACTCGTCGCGTGGGACGAACTCACCGACTTCTTCGAATCGTCGCGTCCCTGAGTCGGACCGCCGGGGCTCAGGACTCGTCCGCCTGCTCCAGCACCGCGTTCAGCAGCACGTTCGTCCCGGCGACGACGTCCTCCCACTCGGTGAACTCGTCCTCGGTGTGGCTGATGCCGTCGACGCTCGGGACGAACACCATCGCCGTCGGGCAGACCCGATTGAGGTAGCTGGCGTCGTGGCCCGCCCCGCTGACCAGCCGGGTGTACTCGGCGTCGAGCGCGTCGGCCGCGTCTGCGACCGTCTCGACGAGGTCGTCGTCGAACGACTGCGACTCGATGCGCATGACCTCCTCGCACTCCCAGTCGACGCCCTCGCGGTCCGCGGCGTGGGCAATCTCCTTCCGGACCTTCTCGGCCGCCCGCTCGACGGTCCCGTCGTCGTACGACCGGAAGTCGACGGTGAAGTCCACGCGCTCGGGGATGACGTTGATGGCGTTCGGGGAGACGTCGACCGAGCCGACGGTCCCGACGAGGTCGTCGCCGCCCGTGCCGGCGATGCGCCGGACCGCCTCGACCACGTCGCTCGTCGCGACGAGGGCGTCGTGGCGCTGGTGCATCGGCGTCGGGCCGGCGTGGTCGGCCGCGCCCTCGAACGCCGCGTCGAACCAGACGAAGCCGTAGACGCCCTCGACGATGCCGACGCTGTGGCCCGCCTGCTCCAGTTTCGGCCCCTGCTCGACGTGGAGTTCGAGGTAGCAGTGCAGGTCGCGGGGCTCGCAGGGCGCGTCGCCCCGGTAGCCGATGCGCTCCAGCTCGTCGCCGAAGCGGTTCCCTTCCTTGTCGGTCAGGTCGTAGGCGAAGTCGACGTCGAACTTGCCCGCGAACGCGCCGCTGCCGAGCATGTCCGGCTGGAAGCGCACGCCCTCCTCGTTGCTCCAGGCGACGACCTCGATGGGTCGTTCCGTCTCGATTCCGGCGTCGTTCAGCGTCTCGACGATCTCCAGCCCGCCGAGGACGCCGATGACGCCGTCGTAGCGCCCGCCGTTGTACTGGCTGTCGACGTGCGAGCCGACGAGCACCGGTGGGAGGTCGTCGTTCCGACCGGGTCGGCGGCCGAAGATGTTCCCGAGTTCGTCGACGGTGACCGTCAGCCCGGCCGCCTCGAACCACTCGACCAGCGTGTCCCTCGCCCGCCGGTTCGCGTCAGAGAGCGACGGTCGGTTCACCCCGCCGCGCTCGGTCTCGCCGATCTCGTTGAACTCGTCGAACCGCTCCCGGAGTCGCTCGCTCGACACCGTCCTGTCCATACGTCGTCCACATCGTCCGGGGATTTCAGTTCCCCAGTTCGTCCCGGACGATGCCGGTTCCTGCATAGCCTCGGTCGGTGTGGACAACCCTCACGGTCGTTCCGCACAGAACTGATAAATAACTGAAACGAGTACGGTGGTCGATGACCGACGACTGGCCCGCGGTCCGCGAACGCGTCGCCGCCCGGACCGACCGCGTCCTCGCCGACCTCCGGGAGCGGTGGGACACCGAGCGCACCGTCGAACCGTTCGAGTACGGCCCGCGCCACTTCGACCCCGACGGCCCGCCGGACAGCGTCGACGGCCAGCTCGAACGCCTCGCCGGTATCGCCTCCGTCGTGGTGTTCTACACCGATGCCCGCGAGGAGACCGTCCTCGTCTACAACCCGAGCGGTCACTGGGAGCCGCCGGGCGGGGTCGTCGAGGCCAATCAGACGCCCGAGGAGACGGTCCACATGGAGGCCCACGAGGAGACCGGCCTCGAGATAGAGCTCACCGAACTGCTGTACTCCGGCCGGTTCGAGTTCCAGTACCGCGACGGGTCGAGCGTCACCCTCCCCCTCGCGCAGTTCGTCGGCCACCGCGTCGGCGGCTCGCTCACCGTCGAACGCGAGCGTATCGACCACCCCGGCGTGACCCGGGCCACGGGCGTGTTCGACCGCGAGCTGCTCCCGGAGTGTCGCGAGCGTGAGGAGATCCTGACGCTGATAGCCGGCGAGGAGGGCGCGTGACGCCGTCTCAGAGGACGAACGCGCCGACGACCATCCCCGCACCAACGATGGCTAGCAGTCCGGAGACGCCGCGTTCGAGGGCGACCTTCCAGTCCGCCGGCTCGACCTCCGCGGCAGCGCGCTTGCTCCCGATCGCGTCGAGCTGTTCGCTGAACCGGGAGAGCTCGTAGGCGTACCGGTAGCCCACGACTCCGAAGACGGCGACCACACCGCCCCAGAACAGCATGTTCAGGTTCACCATGTGCTAGTGTCGGAGACGATGTTCGTTAAAACTGTCGGATATCCGACCGGAATCCGTCACAGCCGCTTGCTCACGTACGGCCCGTCCTGGTGGTAGCCGAGCTTCTCGCGGTAGTACTGCCGGACGCCGATACCGGAGATGACCGAGAGCTTCCGGAAGCCGGCTTCCCGGGCGCGGCGCTCGGCCTCCGCCAGAAGCCGCCGGCCGTAGCCCCGGTGCTGCTGGTCACCGTCGCCGCCCGACTGGCCGACACCGACCTGGTCGCCGTAGACGTGGAGCTCGCGGACGAGCGCGGCGTCTTCGAGCTCCCGCCTGACCGGTTCGTTCGGGAACCGCAGCCGACAGAAGCCGACGAGCAGGTCCTTCTCGCGGTCCTCGAAGCTGATGAACTGCTCCGTCCCGCCGCCGGCCTCGTAGGTGATGGTGTCGAGCGTGACGTTCTCGGGCTCCTCGTCGTTCATCCCGGCCTCGCGACAGCGGATGCACTCGCAGTCCCAGCCGTGCTCGTCCATCTTCTGCCACGCGAGCTGGCGCAGGTTCGACTTCCAGACGCCCGCGTCGATGAAGTCCGCCGGGATGTCGCGCTGGACGCGCTGGACGCGGGTGTACCTCGGCACCATCGACAGCGCCTCCGCGACGAGTTCGGCCGCCTCCTCGTTCGTCAGCGGCTCGTACTCGTCGCGGTACCACGAGTCGTAGACCCGGGTCCCACGGACGACGAGCGTCGGGTAGACCTTCAGGTAGTCCGGCTTCCACTGCTCCTCCTCGAAAATCCGCCGGAAGTCCTCCAGACACATCGCCTTCGACATCCCCGGCTGGCCGGGCATCATGTGGAAGCCGACCTTGAACGCCGCGTCCCGGAGCCGCCGGTTCGCGTCGACGCTCGCCTGCACGCCGTGACCGCGGTGCATCTCGCGGTTGATCCGCTCGAAGGTCGTCTGGACGCCGACCTCGACCTTCGTCCCGCCGAGGTCGAGCATCCGGTCGATCTGCTCGGGGTCGCACCAGTCGGGCTTCGTCTCGAACGTCGTCCCGATGTTTCGCACGTCCGCCGTCTCGTTCTCCGCGATGACGTCCTCCAGGTACCGGAACTCGTACTCATCGGGGTCCTGCGCGAAGCTCTCGCCCTCTGCGGGTTCGGGCTGCTTGTCGACGTCGAAGTCGTTCATCGCCTCCAGCGCGCGCTTGACGAACCACTCCTGGTAGTCGTGGCTCCGGGCGGTCATCGTCCCGCCCATCAGGATGAGTTCCGCCTTGTCGACCGGATGGCCGATCTCGCGGAGCTGTTCGAGCCGCAACGTCACCTGCCCGTACGGGTCGTAGTCGTTCTGCTCGCCGCGGGCCGCCGCCGGCTCGTGCCCGGTGTAGCTCTGCGAGCTGTCGAACTCCGACGCTGGCCCGCCCGGACAGTAGAGGCACTTCCCGTGCGGGCACATGTGCGGCGAGGTCATGATGGCCACCGGCGAGACGCCCGAGGCCGTCCGGACGGGCTTGCGCCGGAGGGCTGCCTCCAGCTCCTCGCGGCGGTCCTGGGGAGCGTAGTCCAGTATCTCCGAGTTCTTCGGCACCTTCGGCGCGCTGTGCTCGGAGCAGGCCGCGAGCTTCGCGGACTCGACGTCCTCGCGTTCGATCTCGCCCGCGAGGATGCCCTCCACGAGCGTCTCGCAGACCGCCTCGAACGCGTCCGAGTTCGTCGGGTCCGTCTCCGTGCTCATTACCCATTCGTGGCCCCGTGACGGCAAAAAGCGTGTCGTTAGCGAGTATGGACGTCTGTCCGGACGTTCGCGGGACTCGCTTGGACCACGAACAGGCAGAAAGCCCCGTCGCCCCTTTCAGTCCCACCGTCGGACCTGCGGTCCGACGAGCCCCCGTTCGCTCGCAGGCTCGCCCACGGGGACACCCGACCGCAACCGTTCCGCACCTCACGCCTCCCCAGCCGATTCGCTCGGTCGCAGGCTCCCTCGCTCATCCCTCGCGCGAAATGGCTCGCGACCTCACTCCGTTCGGTACGCTCGCCAGTCGCGCGCCTTGCACCGGAAAATCGGTAACCGGCCCTACTTCCGCTCCAGTCGCTGCAGCCCGTGCCAGATGGCGTCGATCATCCGGTCCTCGCCGTCGCCTTCGGCGTCGTCCCAGCCTCTCGCCAGCGCGTCCTCCAGCACGGCGACGCTGTGGTTCTCGAAGTTGTTCATGCCGCGGAAGTCCTCCAGGGCTGCGCGCTCGTCGTCGTCGAACTCGCCGTCGGGCGTGTCGTCGTAGAACCCGAGGTCGGCGAGCGTCGCGGTGACGGCCTCGGCCGTCTCGCCGGAGAGCTCGCGGGTGTCGTCGGGCTCCTCGCGGGCGAGCAGCGTGATGTCGTAGAGCCGGAACACCCGTTCGAGTTCGTCGATGGGGTGCTCGTGGTCGTCGACGCGCACGTCGACCCAGCGGTCGTTCTTCCCGTCGTAGCCGCCCTCGGGCTTGGCGACGTAGAGGGCGGCGGACTGCTCGCCGCGGGAGTCGCCGCCCGCGTCGTTGCCAGCGTGGAGCGCGGCGAGCATGCGCTCGGGGAGTCCGCCGTCGGTCTCCTCGAACGTCTCGGCCATCGCGGTCAGCGTCGCCCGGTTCTCGAGGATGTTGCCCTGCACGGTGTAGTGGTCGCCCTGGACGTCGCCGTACACGTCGAAGCACTCCTCGCCGGAGAACGCTGCGACGCTGTCCCCGCGCTCGCCAACGCCGTCGCCGGGGGCCTCGACGATACCGACCTGCCGTTGCGGAGCCTCGTCGTCGCTGCTCGTCAGTTCCGCGACGGTCTCGGCGGCGGAGGAGCCGTCCCGCATCAGGTCCAGCCCCTCCGGACCGTACGCGACGTTCGCGAAGCTCTGCGTGGCGACCGCGCCGGCGTCGGCGCTGACGAACGGGACGACCGCGCCGACCCCGATGAACTTCGACTGGACGGCGACGCCGACCGCGCCGGTCTCGGGGTCGCGCGCGGCGATAGAGAACGTGGATGGCCGTGGCTGCATGACCGCCACTGCGGCGGCATCGGGCAAAAACCTGCGGTCGCCGGCAGGGGCGTCTTCGCGCCGGACGGCAGGGGGCGGACCCGTGGCCTCAGTCCGCCGTCGGCGCAGCCAGGTGGGCTTCGGCCACGTCCGTCTCACCCCCGTCCTCGTGCTTCTCCACCGTGAGTGGCTGGCGAGAGACGAGCTCGCAGTCGAAGCCCGGGTGCTCGGCGAAGTGCCAGACGAGCATGTGCCGCCGGCCGCCGGTCAGCCCGGTCCGGCCCACGTCCTCCGCCGTGAAGTTGTCGGGCAGTCTGTCGTACAGACGCTCCAGCGCGTCGACGCGCTCGAACACCTTGCTGTGGCCCGCCGAGTCCGCCCCCCGCCGGGCGACGACGTAGCTGCCGTCCTCCCGATGGGTGCCGGTCGTGTGGACGAACTCGTGGGTCCGTGTCAGTGCCTCTGCGAGCTGGTCGCGCAGCTCCGCGGCGGAGTCGGGTGTCAGAACGTAGCTCTCTCCATCGACTGCCAGTCGCAGTCCGTCGTCCGTGCGGACGACCGTCGGGGTGTCAGTTCCGGGGGAGAATTTCTCGACCAGCCGCTTCGGTGCGACTTCCTCTATCCTCTGGTGTCTCCGTGGACATCGTACCCTCCCCTTGTCCCTCGGCCGACCTAAACGTGGTGGTCGTGCAGGTCCGACTGTGGAACCGTCGTGGGACCCCGGACCGCTGCAGTTGTTCGTCGGCGCGCGCCGCTCGCTCGAGACTGGCTGTCGTGCCGGAGCAGTCCGTACCTTTACGGTCTCGTCGACCCAGTCACATGGTAAGAAATGGCATGACGGGTACCAGCGACGACGCGGTCCGCGGCAGCGAGATGAGCCCGGCGGAGGTCGACGAACTCCTGACCGAACAGGGGTACGGGACGCTCTCCCTGAGTGCTGGGGATCGAGCGTACGCGGTCCCCATCTCCTTCGGCTACGACGGCGACCGCGTGTTCATGGAGCTACTCACGTTCGGGGAGCAAAGCAGGAAACTCGAGTACCTCGACGAGACCGACGAGGCCTGTCTGGTCGCGATGGAGGTCGGCGACCAGGTCGACTGGCGGAGCGTCGTCGTGACCGGACCGCTCGAGGAAGTCGGAGCGGACGAAGCGGCGTACCACGAGGCCGTCCTCGAGGAGAACGGCTGGTTACCCTTCATCTACCCCCGGTCGGAACCGCTCACCGAGGTCACCAGGGTCGTCATGGAGCCGTCGGAGCTGACCGGGCGGAAGGGTGCCGCGGCCCGTCCCGAGTGACCCCGGGGGGTCGAGACCGAGGTGGACGGCGGTCACGGCCGACGCCGCCCGGACCGACGAACCCGTGGGCCTTTGTCGGCGACGACCGAATCGACGCGCATGGAGATACGCGGCGAACGCGAGTGCAAGGACTGCGGGACACGGTGGTCGTACTACGAAACCGGGAGCGTCTCGTGTCCGGAGTGCGGGAGCATGCACAGCGTGGGCGTCGACGACGACCGGAAGCTGCACACGACCCAGTCGGTCGCGTTCGACCTCACCGAGGCCCGTGAGCGCTTCGAGACCGAGCCGGAGGACGAGGCGCTCAAGTCCGTCGCTGAGACCTGCCGCGAGTACCAGCGGAAGCGGGGGTTCGTCGACGCGGGGGAGCTACGGGAACTGGACGACGACTATCTCGTGGCGGGGGAGCTGCGCCACGTCGCGGACCTCGTGGACCGGTCGTTCGACCCGAGCGACGACGAGGAGTGGTACCTGCTACGGCTGCTCCAGGGGGACACGAAGGGCCGACCGGAGCCCGGGGACGTGCCCGGGTCGCTCCGGGAAGCGAGGGGCCTCGCCGCCGCGAACGCGGTGCGGGAGTACCGCCGCGAGCTGCGGGACTGGCTGGACGCGAACGACATCGAGCTGGACCGTCCCGCGACGCAGGTCCTCGCGTCGCTGGACGAGCGGGTGAAGCGGGTGCGGGCGCTGGAGGGTGACGTGCCGCCGCGGGAGGCCGACGCGCTTGTCGCGGGGTTGCGCGACGTCGTCGCGTACATCGAGGACGGCGACGAGGTGGCGCTGTCGCGGGCGCGGGAGCGGCTGCAGGACTGAGCGCCGGCACCCCGGTCACTCCTGCGCCGCGTCGAGGTCTGCGGCTATCTCGCGGATGGCCACCCGACCGCGGTCGACGCCGGGTTCTCCGAGCATCGAGACGAACCCGTGGATCATGTCGTCGTACTCGCGGTGGGTGGTCTCGACGCCCGCGCCGACGAGCCGGTCTGCGTAGGCGCGCCCTTCGTCGCGGAGCGGGTCGAAGCCGGCGGTGATGACGGTGGTCGGCGGCAGCCCGGAGAGGTCCCGGGCCTGTAGCGGGAACGCGAGCGGGTTGTACGCGTCGAGTTCGTCCTCGATGTACTGCTCGAAGAACCACTCCAGCTCGGCGGTCTCGAGGAAGTAGCCCTCGGCGTTCTCCTCGCGCGAGGGAAACGTCCCGTCGTCGACGTCGCCCGCCGTCGCCGGATAGACGAGCACCTGGTAGTCGATCTCCGGGCCGCGGTCGCGGGCGAGCAGGCTGGTGACGGCCGCGAGGTTCCCCCCGGCGGAGTCGCCCGCGACGGCGAGGAACTCGCTCCCGCCGAGTTCGTCGCGGTGGGCGGCGGCCCAGGCGGTGGCGGCGTGGGCGTCGGCGACGGCCGCCGGGAACGGGTGTTCGGGTGCGAGGCGGTACCCGACCGAGACGACGACCGCCTCCGCCTCATTCGCCAGCGCACGACAGAGCCCGTCGTGCGTGTCGACGGTGCCGATGACGAAGCCGCCGCCGTGGAGGAAGACGACGGTCGGGTGCGGGCCGTCGCTCTCGGGGCGGTAGATGCGGACCGGGAGTTCGCCGTTCCGCCCCGGAATCGTCCGGTCCGACACCGCGCCGACGGGCTCCTCGCCCCCGGCCGCCGCCAGCAGCGGGTCCATCGCCGCGCGGGCCTCCTGGGGCGTCATCTCGTGGATCTTCGGCGCGTCCAGCGACTCGATCATGGTCAGCACCGCCTGCACCTGCGGGTGGGGATCCTCGGCCATGCGGACGGCTACCGACCCGAGCGAGAAAGGTGCTGGGCCTGATTGGCGGTCGTCCCCGCCTACAGCCCGACGTCGACGCCGGACTGCAGGCTTGCCGCCTTGACCGTGTTGTAGAGCAGCATCGTGATGGTCATCGGGCCGACGCCGCCGGGCGACGGCGAGATGACCGACGCCTTCTCCCTCGCGCTCTCGAAGTCGACGTCGCCCGTGAGCTCGTAGCCCTTCTCGTTGTCGGCGTCGACGCGGTTCGTGCCGACGTCGATGACGACTGTGCCCTCGCTCAGCATGTCGCCGGTGAGCATCTCGGGGCGGCCGACGGCGGCGACGACGAGGTCGGCGGCGCGGGTCTTCTCCGCGAGGTCCTGCGTCCGGGAGTGACAGACCGTCACCGTGGCGTTGCCGCCCGCTGCCTTCTGCATGAGCAGGTTGGCCATCGGCTTGCCGACGATCTCGGAGCGGCCGAGGACGACCGCGTCCATCCCCTCGGGGTCGACGTCGGCCGAGGCGAGCAGCTTCTGGATGCCGTGGGGCGTGCAGGGCTTGAAGCGGGGGTGCCCGGAGACCATCCGGCCGACGTTCTCGGGATGGAAGCCGTCGACGTCCTTCAGCGGGTCGACGCGGGAGAGCACCTCGCGCTTGGGGACGTGGTCGGGCACCGGCATCTGGACGAGGATGCCGTGGATGGCGGGGTCGTCGTTGAGGTCGTCGATGACCTCGTACAGCGCCTCCGGCGGCTCCTCGGGGTCGATCTCGACGGTCGTGCCGTCGATGCCGACCTCCTCGCAGGCACGCTGTTTCATCGCGACGTACGTCGCCGAGCCGTCGTCGCCGCCCATCAGCACCGTCGCGAGCCCGGGGGTGACGTCGTCGGCCTCGAGTTCGTCGATGGCCGCGCGCACGTCGTCCCGGACTGATTCCGCGACCGCGTTGCCGTCGATGACGTGTGTCATTATCCCGGGGTTGGCCGAGGACTCCCTTCAATCCTCGGATTCGTGCCTAAAACGGCGTTTCAGAATAGAGTTCTATACACGAGTATGCATCAATCGTCGGTGGCGCTGGCCTCGGGTGCAGTCCCACCGCGAACGTCGCCGTGCCGCCAGGAGCCCTGCCGGATGAGCGCGAGCGCGATGAACGCCCCGGCGGCGTTCGAGACGACGAACGAGGCCCAGATACCCGCCTGTCCCGTCGCGTACGGTGCCCAGCTGGCGAACGGCTCGATGGACCGCGAGAGCACGTACGCGATGGGCAGCCGGATGACCCCGAGCATCATGATAGAGACGGCGGCGGAGAGCATCGTCTTCCCCGAGCCACGGAGCGTCCCGTTGTAGGCGCGCATCATGCCGATGAAGCCGAACGTCGGCGCGACGACCCGGAGGAAGGTGACGGCGATGTCGGTCGCCTCCTCGTTCGGCGACAGCGGCGCGACGATGGGCTCGGTGAAGACGAACACGAACAGCGCGACCGCAGAGAGGATGATGAACATCGCGATGGCGGCGGTGTGGGCCGTGCGTTCGGCCCGGTCGCGCTTGCCCGCCCCGATGTTCTGGCCGACCATCGTCTCGACGCCCTGGCCGACCGCGATGGCGGGCAGGAAGATGACGCTGAAGATGCGGATTCCGACGCCGAACGCGGCGACGAACGTGTCCGTGAAGATGGCGACGACGACGAGCATCAGGTTCACCGAGATGGAGCGCCCGGTGCTCTCGACCGACGCCGGCAGCCCGATGTTCAGCATCTTCCGGAAGAACTGCAGGTCCGGCTTCATCTGCGCGAGGTGGATCTCGACGCCCCGGGTGCCCTGGAACAGGATACCGAGGCCCACGGCGGTCGCGAGCGCCCGGGAGATGACCGTCGCGATGGCCGCGCCCTGCACACCCAGGCCGTTCGGGATCGGCCCCCAGCCGAAGATGAACAGCGGGTCGATGGCGACGTTGAGGACGACCGTGCCGAACATGACGATCATCGGCGTCACCGTGTCGCCGTAGCCCCGCATCAGCGAGATGAACACGAAGAAGCCGAACATGAACGGCATGCCGAGCGCGATGACCTCCATGTAGTTCGTCGCCTCCCGGAGCACGTCGCCCCGCGCGCCCAGGAACCACAGCACCTCGTCGACCGTGAAGTAGCCCACGACGCCGAGCAGCGCCGACGCGACGAGCGCGAACAGCACCGTCTGCGAGGCGGCGTACTCGGCCTCGGCCTCCTCCTCTGCACCCGTGTGCTGGGCGACGAGGACGCTCCCCGCCACCGAGAGACCCATCCCGAGCGAGATGAGCAGGAACACCATCGGGAAGCCGAACGTGATGGCCGCGACCGCGGTCTCGTTCAGCTGGGCGAGCCAGAACGTGTCCGCGAGGTTGTACGCCGTCTGGAGCAGGTTCGTGATGACGATCGGCAGCGCGAGCAGGAACAGCGGCTTGCCGATGCCGCCCGAGGTGAGGTCCAGCTCGTCCTGCCCGCGGAACACGTCGAAGATACCCATCAGGGCTCACCCCGGTAGAGCCGCGTGGCGAGGTACTCATCGAGTTCGGCCCGCGCCGCCGCCACGCCGCCGTCGTCGTCCCGCGTGACCCGCTGGATGCGTACGCCGTTGACCGTCGTCAGCAGGAACTCGGCGACGCGCTCGGGGTCGACCTCGTGGAAGACGCCGTCGTCGATGCCCGCCTCGATGATGACAGCGAACCGCTCGCGCAGCGCACGGTCGTGCTCCGTGAACTGCTCCCGGTAGGCCGCGTCGTGCGGGGCCTGCCCCCGCAGCTCCTCCATCGCCGCGGTGAACGCGGCGGTCTCCTCGTCCAGCTCGACCGCGGCGACCCGGTCGAGCAGCGCCTCGAGGCGCGCCTTTGGGTCCTGGTCCTCGCGGCACTCCGCCTCCGCCTGCCAGTGCTCCAGCATGAACCGCAGGAAGTCCACCAGGAGGTCGTCCTTGCCGTCGTAGTGGTGGTACAGCAGGGACTTCGACTTCTCGAACTCGTCGGCGATCCGCTGGATCGTCAGGTTCGCGTAGCCGTGACTCGTCAGGGCGTCGTACGTGGCCCGCATGATGGCGGCCCGCGTGTCGTCCTCGGCTGCGGCGAACCGGCTGCTCTCGCCCATCGTTGAATGAACGTTCAGTCAGCCAGCTACTAAAGCGGCCGGTTCTCGGTCGATTGCCGCTTGAGCAAGTTTGGCACAGTTCCGAAGACGGAGCCGAGACGCCGCCGAACGTCGTCGCTCAGTTTTCGGCGATTGGCTCGCTGGGGGACCTTGTAGGGTGTCGTAGACCGGTTCGAATGGTGTTCGTTTCGCCGGTGAGATGCCGAATCAACCGATGGGTGGGTGTGCGTATCCGTACGCAGAGAGAGCTAGTTGTTCAGATCCGCCATCGTCATTATTCGGTAGGTCTGTTGGAAAACCCCACTAGAACGAACACGATGTTGAACTGGGGCCGATGTCATCTGGCGTGCCTGAGATCCTCAACGGTGGTGTGTGCGCTCACGGCACTGGTGGAAGCAGTGCCGTGAACTCGTTGTTTGCGGCCTCACTCACAGTACCGACAAGGCACTCTGAAAGTTCAATATAGAGGGGCAGTTCGTCAGGTGCCTCATTCCTCTCGTCACCCACTACGCGAACCGGTCAGCCTTGACGAGAACTGCAGCATCCCGGTAGTTCTCGTAGAGTTCAGTGACGGCTCTCCGAACGGTCTCATCGTGCGATTCGATTGCGGCACCACCTCCTTCGGGTTTCTCATCCATTATCAATACTGTCTTATCAGTGATGAATAAATTACACGGGATGTGGCCATCGTAACAGTAAACCGTGGCCCCCGCCTCGATGTACTCCATCCATCGTGGCGGCTGTTTCTTCTGTTCTCGGAGGTACTCAACAAGCCCTCCAGCAAGCACATGTTCCGCAGTCAATCGACCCTCTACGACACCGGTCTGCATGGCCTCACCAGACGGTAGCGGCGGATCAAGGAAGGTCAGCACGCGGAACCAACTCGCGGCCCGAATCCGGTCCGATAATTGCTCGACGAATTCGTATGGAGCGTTCGGTGACGACCGGAGGATACGTGCTTCGCTGAAATGCTGCAATTCAATCGATAGCTCATCCATCGGGAGCCACCCCACAGCATCACCGAGGCTTCTGATGGTCTCCATGGAAGCCACGAACGGGGTGAATACCCGAACGACACTTCGTCCCGTCGGTGTTGCACGGTACTCGCCGTCCGTGGTTCGTTCCACCCAGTTGCGTCCCTGGAACTCGTTGATGAGTCGCCCGATTGTCGTCGATGCGATACCTGTCCGTTCCGATAGTTCCGACCGGGTAGCCGGTTTCTCGGCAACAGCGTTGAGAAGCGGCAAGCGATTCTCCGACCGACCGAGATACGCGATGTCCTCCATCGCATCGTGAGGCATCTCGTTCGGATTTCCATGCATACCTTCCGTAGTGTGTGCAGTGTTATCAATATTCGCGGTGTGGGGGACCCCCTCAAACCGTGGGCGAGTCCCTCACGGAGTAAGTGTAGATAGGTGCCCAGTCTTCCCCTAGATGCCACTCGGAGGGGCACCATGGCAACAGTCAACCTCGATACGAAAACCGTCGAAACGTTCGAACGGCAAATAGGAGGAACACTGCTAAGACCGGGCGAACCGGACTACGACGAGGCCACGTCAGTCTGGAACGCGATGGTCGAGAAAGAACCCGCGCTCATTGCGAGGTGTCGCGGAGCGAGTGATGTGATTGCCGCGGTGACGTTCGCCCGAAACCACGATCTGCGATTAGCAGTAAAGGGAGGGGGACACAACGTCGCCGGGAATGGATTGTGCGACGACGGGCTGGTGATCGACCTCTCGCCGATGGATGCCGTCCGGGTCGATCCTGCGGCACGAACGGCTCGGGTCCAGGGAGGGGCAACGATGGCGGACCTCGACCGCGAGACGCAAACACATGGTTTGGCGGTCACGGGTGGGATCATCTCATCGACCGGCGTGGCTGGACTGACACTCGGTGGGGGATGGGGCCGGTTGGGACGAAAGTACGGCCTGGCCATCGACAATCTTCGGTCGGCTGACGTCGTCACCGCGGATGGGGACCTCGTCCAGGCAAGCGACGACCAGCACTCGGATCTGTTCTGGGCACTCCGGGGCGGTGGGGGGAACTTCGGTGTCGTCACCTCACTCGAATTCGATCTTCACGAGGTCGGTCCGGAGATTCCCGGTGGGGTGTTGGCCTACACGCACGACGATGTAGCCGAGGTGCTCCGTTTCTATCGTGAGTTCGCTGCGGAGGCTCCCGACGCTGCCAGCGTCTACGCGGCCTTCATCCCGGCACCACCTGAACCTCGTTTCCCCGAAGAGCAGTGGGGAGAGACCCTCCTACTCTTTCGGCTGTTCTACGCCGGCGACCTCGAAGAGGCAAAAGCGGTGTTCGAACCGTTTCGAGCGTTCGGTGAGCCGATCATTAACTCGTTCGAACCGATGCCGTACGTCGAGTTCCAGCAGATCTCCGACGACCTCTTCCCCGCGGGACGACGGTACTACTGGAAGTCGAACTACTTCGACGACTTACCGGACGGGCTCATCGACCAACTGGTTGCGCACGTCGAGGACCTCCCCACACCGTACTCGTCGATCTTCTTCGAGCACCTAGGGGGCGAGATCAGCCGGGTCGATTCGGACGCAACGGCCTACCCACACCGTGACCCGCTCTTTGCGATCACGGTCTCGCCAGCGTGGACCGATTCGGACGACGACCAGGCACTCATCGAGTGGGCGCGAGACGTCTACGAGGACCTGGCCGCGTATGCGAGCGACGGCGTTTACGTGAACGTGTTGAGCAATGAGGGGAAGGCACGGATTAGGGAGGCATATGGCGGTCACTTCGAACGGCTCCGCTCGATCAAGACCGAGTGGGATCCCGAGAACCTGTTCAACGTGAACCAGAATATCGCGCCGACCGGATGAGCTCCGCTGCTGCGAAGTTTTCAGTGTCTATGCTGATCCGGTGGATACGCACAACTACTTACCGACTGTTTCACACCGACATAGGTGGGGAGAACCCGCCTCGATGTGGTGAGTTTCTCTCGTAAGTGCGGCCTGCGTACGTATACCCTTATACGGACTAACGTAGAGGGTTATGATATGACGAACAATGGACCAGAGACAGTACTACTGACGGGTCTTGGTCTTCTCTTGCTCATATATGGTGTAGTCAAATGGGCGAATGTTTTCACGTACACTCCTCCTGCTATCGTTTATTTCATCGCAGGAGTTGTTCTCCTGCTGTGGGGTATATCACTTAATCGACGCTCGTGACATAGGTATGCCTACCTAACGGCAGTTTCACTCCGAATCAGCTGGTGAGAACCCACTTCGATGCGTTGAGTCGTTCTGGTAGATACAGAGGACGTGTCTACCGATTCAATCTTTCGCTGTTGGTGGGTCTGTGAACAGTCCTAAGACACCTTCGGGGACCTCGAGGAACCAGAAAGTCCCCGCTCGCTCGACCCCCGGGACCCGCGCTGCGCGACGGTGTTTACGGGCCCGGGTTGGTCGACCGAACAGCCCCTTTCAGTCCCATCGTCGGACCTGCGGTCCGACGAGCCCCCGTTGGCTCACGGGGACTCCCAACCGCGACCGCACCGCACCTCACGCCTCCTCAGCTCCTCGCTCGGTCGCAGGCTCCCGACCGCTATCGCGGTCCTCACTCGCTGGCGCTCGCTCCGAATCGCACCCCGCTCGCGGTCTCTCCAGCCGCGCGCCACCCGGCTGATTGGGCGAGGATGTAGAGTGAGAGGTTACAATAGTTGTAAACCCGTCAGGCCGACGGCGTCCCGTCACCCGCGCCCTCGTCCACCGATTCGGCCGACTCCTCGCCCATCTCCTGCACGTACCGGATGCGCTCGGGGATGGGCGGGTGGTCGTGGTGGAACGTCTCGTACAGCGGGTGCGGGAACGGGTTCGTCATGTTGTCGGCGGCGAGCGCGGCCAGTGCGTTGGCCATCGGGTCGGCACCCATCGTCTCGACGGCGAAGCCGTCGGCCTCGCGCTCGTAGGCCAGCGAGAGGTAGTTCTGCAGGGGGGCGCTGAGCTGCAGGACGGGGGCGACGAGCAGGACGGCGACGAACAGCCCGGCGTAGGTCGCCTCGGTGGGGAACCCGAACAGGTCGAACACCCAGGGCTGACCCGCGAGGTAGCCCAGCGCGGCGAAGACGACCGCGAACTGGACCGCCGCGAGGGCGACGAACTTCGGGATGTGCTTTCGCTTCCAGTGGGCGAGCTCGTGGGCGAGCACGGCCTGTATCTCGTCGTGCTCCATCGACTCGACGAGCGTATCGTACAGCACGACCCGCTTCGTGCGCCCGAAGCCGACGAAGTAGGCGTTCGAGTGGCCCGAGCGCCTGCTGGCGTCCATCTCGTACACCTGCTCGCAGCGGAAGCCGGCGCGCTCGAACACCTCGTCGACGGCGTCGCGGAGGTCGCTCTCCTCCACGGGGGTGAACTCGTTGAACAGCGGGTCGATGACCCGGGGCTTGAGCACCAGCATCGCCACGGAGAAGCCGACGACGAGCACCCAGCCCGCGACCGGCCAGTACCGCACGTTCTCGACGAACCAGAGCACGGCGGCGGCGAGCCCGCCGACGATGACGAGGCTGATGACGCTGCTGACCAGCCAGTCCCGCACCCAGAGCCCGGGCGACTGCTCGTTGAAGTCGAAGGCCTCCTCGACCACGAACGTGCTGTAGAGGTCGAACGGCGCGCCGAGCAGCCGGCTCGCGAGCAGTGCGAGGACGACGAACGTGACGCCCTGGAGCAGCGGCGACAGCCCCGTCTCGGTCAGCGCGACGACCACCTCGGTCACGACGCCGGAGTAGAGCGCGAGCAGCAGGAACCCGAGCGTCGTCACCGTCTCCAGCAGCGAGAGGCCGACGCGGGCGCGCTGGTAGTCGAGGACGGACGCCACGTCCTCGACGCCGAGCGTCTCGCGCATCCAGTCCGACCGGGTGCGGGCGGTCCGCGCGCCGTACCGGACGTTGACGATGGAGAGACCGGCGAAGAACAGCTCCGTGCCGACGACGAGGACGACGAACAGGGCGTGGTACGCGAGCATCGGTGGCCGGTAGGTGCGTCCCGTCGAAAACCCTGGCGGTCGGGGCTGCTGGACCCACGGCCCGGAGTTCCGAGGCCGGAACCCGCAAGTGTATGCAAGTGAAAGCTGCGAGGAATGAGTACGGTCGCCTGGCCCGCCCTCCTCGCCCTGCTGGCGGGCGTGGTGAACCTCGCCTTCTTCGGCTACGTCCTCCGCTTCGCGGACAAGCCCGGCGGGCGCTCGTTCCTCGTGGTCATCGCGGGCCAGGTGCTCGTCTGTACCTCCCAGGCCGCCGCGATGCTCGTCTACGACCAGGTGACCCGGGAGGTGCTCGAGTCGCTGTTCTGGGTCGGCGCGGCCGTCGTCGTCGTCGGCTACGTCGCCTTCGCCTTCGAGTACACCGGCCGGGGACACGCCCTCCGACGGCCCTGGTTCGGCCTGCTGGTCGCCGACGCCGTCGCCTTCAGTGCGGTCGTCGTCACGAACCCGCTGCACGGCCTCGCGTGGGACTCGTTCACCGTCGTCCCGATGGAGGGCGTCGCATCCGCCGACTACGCCATCGGGCTCCCGGTGGCCCTCCAGTTCGTGCTGCTGGCGGCGGTGCTGACCGTGTCCATCTTCCTCCTCATCGACACCGTCCTGAGCTACGGCCCGCTCTACCGGACCCAGGCCATCGCCATCGCCCTCACCCCCCTCCCACCGCTCGTGGCCGTCGGGGCGTGGCTGTTCGAGGTCGGTCCCTACCCCGAGCTCAACTTCGTCGCCGTCGCGTTCATCCCCCACGTCGCGCTGGACATGTACGCCCTGTTCCGGAGCGAGATGTTCGCGCTCAACCCCGCGACGCGCCGGACGGGCGAGCGGGCGGCCATCGACGACCTCGGCAACCCGGTCGTCGTCGTCGACGAGACGAACCGCATCGTCACGCTCAACCCGGCCGCCGAGTCGCTGCTCGGGACCGACAAGCGGGACGCGCTCACCGACCCGCTCGACGACTACCTCGACATCGACGCCACGGCCGACACATCGGGCGAACGCCGGGTGAGCACCGCCGCCGACGGCGAGCGACTCACCTTCACGGTCGTCGTCACGCCGCTGGCCGGCCCGGGCGACGCGACGCTCGGCTACACGGTCGTCCTACAGGACGTGACCGACGAACTCGCCCGCAAGCAGCGTCTCGCCGTGCTGAACCGCGTCCTCCGGCACAACCTCCGGAACGACCTGACCGTCGTGCAGGGCTACCTCGACGAGGTGCTCGCCCGGACCGACGACCCCGAGCTGGAGGCGATGCTCGGGACCGCAGCCGACGAGGCCGACGGCCTGCTCGCCCTCGGCGAGAAGGCCCGCGACATCGAGCGCACGATGGACCGGGACGTGACCGTCGAACCCGTCGCCGTGCGCGAACTCCTCGACGAGGTCGTGGCCGGGATCGAGGACAGCGACGCGGTCACCGTCTCGGTACCCCCGTCGCTCGGACTGCGGACGGACCGCGAACTGCTCCGGACCATCTTCGCGAACCTCGTCGAGAACGCGGTCGAGCACGCGGCGTCGGCCGACGGCCCCGCGGCCGCCGTCACACTCGTCGAGACCGTCCCCGCCGACGCCGGCGATGGGCACGACGCCGTCTTCGAGATCCGCGACGACGGCCCCGGCATCCCCGACCACGAGCTCGATGCCCTCGGGCGGGAGGCGGAGACCGCACTCGACCACGGCAGCGGACTCGGCCTCTGGCTGGTCAGCTGGAGTATCGACGCACTCGGCGGCGAGCTGTCGTTCGAGACCGGTGACGACGGAACGGTCGTGAGCGTTCGGGTTCCGGGCGTGGTCGACGACGGCGAGAGCGACGGGTCGTGAGCCCCGGCCGCTCAGGCCTCGCCGTAGACCGGCACCGCCGCCCCGCTCGTCGGCGACGCCGCCCCGGAGCAGAGGAAGAGCATCACCTGCGCCGCGTCGGCCGGGTCGACCCAGTCGTCGCTCGGCGTCATCATCTCCCGGTTCATCGGCGTATCCAGCACCGACGGCATCACGCAGTTCGCACGCACCGTCCCGCGGTTCTCCTCGGCGACGGTCTCGGTGAGCAGTCGGATGCCCGCCTTCGTGATGCGGTAGGGGCCGTCGCCCTCGCCGCCCGAAAGCGAGGAGCGCGCCGACACCGAGACGATGGAGCCCTCGCGCTCCTGCAGGTGCGGCAGGGCGTGCTTCGTCGCGAGGAACGCGGTCTTCAGGTTCACGTTCCAGAGCAGGTCGAACTCGGAGAGCTCGGTCTCCTCGAGATGGTCGCCGCCGCGCCACGTCCCGGCGATGTTCGCGAGGTGGTCGATACCGCCGTGGTCGTCGACCACCTGCTCCACCAGCGCCTCGACCTCGGCCTCGTCGGTGAGGTCGGCCTGGTAGAACGTCGTCCCCGCGTCGGGGTCGAGCTGTGCGTCCTCGTCGCTCGGGTCGACCACGTCCACGGCGCAGACGGTCGCCCCCGCCTCGCGGAACGCATCGACGACGGCACTGCCCAGCGCGCCCGACGCGCCGGTCACGATGGCGACCCGGTCCGAGAAGTCGAAGCTGACGGACATACCTGGTCGAAGGCGCTCTGACGGCAAAGAAGCTCGGTCGGCCGGGACGGTCAGCCCTCGAGCAGCGCGTCCACGACACACGCCTCCGCCCGCCGGAGCAGCTCGTTCGCGGTCGACGGCGCACAGTCGAGTTCGGTGCCGATCTCCTCGTAGGAGGCCTCCCGGGGCGACTCGTAGAACCCGAGCCGGTGGGCGACCCGGAGCGCCTCGCGCTGGCGGTCGGTGAGCCGGGCCAGCGGCGTCGGCTCGTCGGGCTGGAAGCCGCCGGTCCACTCGACCTCGACGACGACGTCGAGTGCGTCGACGTCGGCGAACGCCTCGCGGAGCGACCCGGGGTCCCCGGAGACGGTGACGCGGAGGCCGTCGGCGGTGACGTGGAACGGCGGGGTGAGCAGCAGGCGGTGGTCCTCGACCACGTCGAGCAGAGCATCGACCGGTTCCCGCCCGACGACGTTCACGAAGACGTAGTGCCGGGAGTCGCCGGCGTCGACCACGTCGAACTCGAGCACCTCGTCGTGGTCGGCGAGGACGCCGCGCAGTTCGTCACCGTCAGCACCGACGACCCGGTACAGCATGGCGTAGGTGCCGTCGCCCAGCCGGTCGAGGACGTACAGCCCGTCCCGTCGCACGTCCGGCAGCGCCGCCAGCACCGTGTCGACACCAGGGAACGCGCCGTCCTCCGGCTCGACTCGCACCCCCACGGACTTCATGCTCCGGTCGTTCGTGGGGTCGACAGGAAAGGGTTCGGGTCGTCGCTCAGTACTCGAACTCGGTGTCGACCGCGCCCGCGTTCTCGGTCATCACGACCGCCGCGTTGCTGTACTGGAGCACCTTCTGCATGTCGCCGTCGAGGTCGAACTCGCCGCTCATCATCCCCTCGATGGGGTCGGCCTCGCCGTGGATGAGCCGCTTCCAGTTCGTGTAGCTCCCGCGGAACGCGAACCCCCAGTCCACGGCGTCCTCGCCGTCGACCATGCGGGCCGCGGTGCACTCGCCGTCCTCCAGGTCGACGTAGAGGTGGATCGGGTCGCCGTCGTACGTGTCGTCGGGCTGGATGACGAACAGGAACGAGCCGTCGAAGCCGACGCCCCAGCCCTCGCCGACCTCCGAGTACCGGTCTGACTCGTTCAGCTGCTCGCGCCACTCCTGTATCCACTCGTCAGCCTCGCTGGGTAGTGCAATCGCCATGGAGCGGCCTTCTCTCGCCTCCGCCTTACCCGTTCCCCCGGACGGAGTCGTGTCTTTAAGCGGTCGCGAGGGTCGGTGGGCCCGGCGTCACTCAGACGAACTCGACGCCGGTGAACTCGACCCGCGCGCCACCCTCGTCGCTCGCGGTCAGTTCGACCGACCAACCGTGGGCGTCCGCCACCTCGCGAACGATGGTCAGCCCGAGTCCAGTCCCGTCCTCGCTCGTGGAGTAGCCCCCTTCGAACACCTGGTCGCGCTCGGCGGCGTCGATGCCGAGGCCGTCGTCGGCGACGTAGAAGCCCGACCCGTCGTCGAGTTCACCCACGGTGACCGTCACGTCCGCGTCGCCGTGTTCGGCGGCGTTCCGGAACAGGTTCTCGAGCAGTTGCTGCAGCCGGGAACGGTCGGCCTCGACCACCCCGTCAAGCGCGACTTCGAGCCTCGCGTCGGTCGTCGGAACGGCATCCCAGCACCGGTCGCTCACGGCACCGAGGTCCACCCGTTCCCACGCCGGGTCTCCGTTCCCGATCCGGGAGAGCTGCAGTAGCTTCGCGATCAACGTCTCCATCCGGTCGTGGCTGTCCGCGACCTCGTCGAGGTGGTCGAGGTCGCCGGTCTCGCGCGCCAGTTCGAGCCGGAGCTGGGCGACGTTCAGCGGGTTGCGGAGGTCGTGGCTGACGACGCTCGCGAATCGCTCCAGCCGCTCGTTCGTGCGCTTCAGGTCCTGCTCGCGGGCCTTCTGTGCCGCGATGTCGCGGGTGTTGACGACGTAGAAGCCATCGGGCGTGGGGTCCGCCGACGCGACGGACTCGACCCAGCGGTACGTCCCGTCGGCCTGCAGGTGGCGGTACTCGACCGCCTCGGTCGTGTCCCCGTCGTTCTCGACGACGGTGCGGTAGGCCGCGACGACCCGCTCGCGGTCCTCGGGGTGGAAGTAGTCGGCGACCTGCTCGCCCACCAGCGTCCCCTGGTCGTACCCGTAGATGCGCTCGATGGACGGGCTCTCGTACCGGACGGTGCCGTCCTCGTCGAGCACCGTGAGGAGAGTGGTCGAGTGCTGCGGGATCACATCGAGTGGCACCGGCTCCTCGACGCCCGCCCTTGTTTCGGGGTCGGATCGTCCATCGTCGCCCATACGCACGTCTCTGCTGGATAGCGCATGAGTCTGTTGCCCGTTCCGCAGACTCGGTTCGTCCCGTCGCGGTCAGAACTCCCCACAGACCGGGATGCCGACGGTCTCGTAGTCGCCCAGCCCCTCGATGACGCCCGGCACGTCCTCCAGCGAGACGGTCTCGCTGACGATGCGCCCCGGTTCGAGCTTGCCGGTCGCCATCATCCGGAATATCTCGTCGTACTCGTTCGGCGGGATGCCGTAGGCCCCGTAGAACTCCCGTTCGTCCGTGACCATCGTGTCCACCGGCAGGGAGACCTCGCCGCCCTCCTCGCTGGTCGTCATGCCGATCTGGAGGTGCTGACCGCCCTTGCCGAGCGAGTTCACGGCGTTCCGGCAGGTCTCCGCGATGCCGAGCGCGTCGACCGCCACGTCCGCGCCGCGGGAGCTCTCGGTGACCTTCTTGACGGCCTGTGGCACGTCGTCCACCTCGCCGACCTCGACGGTCCGGTCGGCCCCGAGGTCGCGGGCTCGCTCCAGCTTCTCCGCGGAGAGGTCGACCGCGATGACGTTCGCGCCCAGGGCGTCGGCGACGTGGACCGCGGAGAGGCCGACGCCGCCGCAGCCGTGGATCGCCACCCAGTCGCCGGGTGTCACGTCGACGCGGTGGACGAGCCCGTGGAAGGCGGTGGCGAACCGACAGCCCAGCCCGGCCACGTCGACCGGGTCGACCTCGTCGGGGAGCGTGACGGCGTTGAAGTCGGCGTTCCGGACGGTGTAGTACTCGGCGAACGCGCCGGTCTGGAACGGGACGAACCCCATCGGGATGGAGCGCTCGCAGATGTTCCCGCGGCCGTCGCGGCAGTGGTGACAGCCGCCACAGCCGAGGTTGAACGGGTTGGTGACGCGGTCGCCGACGGCAAACCGGTCGACGTTGTCACCCACCTCCACCACCTTGCCGACGGGTTCGTGGCCGAACACGAGGCCGGGCTGGGGCATCACCCCGATCCACTCCCAGTCCCCGCGCCAGGCGTGCCAGTCCGACCGGCAGATGCCACACGCCTCGGTCTCGACGAGGATGTCGTCGTCGCCCGGCGACGGCCGGTCGACCTCCTCGACTGTCATGGGCTCCTCCGCACCCTGGAATACGACTGCGCGCATGGGCCGTGGTTCGGCAGCGACCGCCATAAATGTGAGGAATGTTGATGTAAAAATAGGCCGGTGCGGTCGCTGTCCGGTGGTCGTGCGGGCACCGTTCCGGGAGTCAACCCCTGCTGGGTTCCCGAAGCACCGGCCTCAGCCGAGGTTCGGCACGTCGCCGTGGTTCACCTTCACCGACTTCGTCCGGCTGTAGTCGTCGAGCGCCTCCGCGGCGAGCTCGCGACCCATCCCTGACTGCTTGTAGCCGCCGTAGGGCGCGGGCTCGAACATGTCGTTGTACGTGTTCACCCACACCGTCCCGGCTTCGAGAGCGGCGGCGACCTCGTGGGCGCGGTCGAGGTCGTTCGTCCAGACCGCCGCCGCGAGCCCGAACTCGGTGTCGTTCGCCCGCGCCAGCACCTCCTCCCGGGACTCGAAGGTGAACAGTGCGGCGACCGGCCCGAACACCTCCTCGACGGCGACGGTGTCGTCGTCGGCCACGTCGCCGAGCAGCGTCGGCGGCACGAACGGCGCGTCCCGCATCTCCTCCGGAACCTCACCCTCGTAGAGCACCGACGCGCCCTCCTGCCGGGCCGTCTCGACGTAGCGCCGGACCTCGTCCGCGTGGTCGTGGTCGACGAGCGGCCCCACGTCGGTCAACGGCGAGAGCGGGTCGCCGACACCGAGCTGGTCGAGTCGCGCGTACAGTTTCTCGCAGAACTCCTCCCGCACCGCCTCGTGGACGAACAGCCGCGAGCCCGCGGTGCACTGCTGGCCCTGGTTGAACAGCATGGCGACGAGCGCGCCCTCGACGGCGTCGTCGAGGTCCGCGTCGGGGAACACGATGTTCGGGTTGTTGCCGCCCAGTTCGAGCGAGACGGGCGCGATCCGGTTCGCGGCGTTGCGCATCGCCGCCTGCCCCGCGCCGGTCGACCCGGTCAGACTCACCTTCGCCACGTCCTCGTGGTCGGTGAGCGCGTCGCCGACGACGCTGCCCGCACCCGTCACGACGTTGACCGTCCCGTCGGGGAGCACGCGGTCGAAGATTCGAGCGAGTTCGAGCGTCGAGAGCGCCGCCCGCGAGGACGGCTTGTAGACGACGCTGTTGCCCGCCGCGAGCGCGGGGCCGAGCTTCCAGGCGACGAACATCGCCGGGAAGTTCCACGCGCTGATGCAGCCGACGACGCCGTAGGGCTCCCGGCGCGTGTAGATGTGCTTGTCGTCGCCCGACGGCGGGCAGCGCCCCGAGTCCGCGGTGCGGGCGAGGCTCGCGAAGTGCCGGAGCTGGTCGACGACGATGGTGTTGTCGACGAGCAGCGAGTGCTTGTTCGGCTTGCCCACCTCCAGCGAGTCCAGTCGGGCGATGCTCGTCTTCTCGTCCTCGACGGCGTCGGCGACCTCGTGCAGGAGTTCGGCGCGTTGCTGCGGCGACTTCTCGCCCCAGCGCCCCTCGAAGGCCTCCCGGGCCGCCGCCACGGCGCGGTCCACATCGCTCCGGGTGCCCGCCTGGACCTCGGCCAGCGGCTCGCCGGTCGTCGAGTCGTGGGTCACCCGCGTCTCGCCGCCGTCGCTCTCGACCCACTCGCCGCCGACGAGGTGGCCGTACGTCCCCTCGCCGACCACGTCGTCGGCGACCGAGCGGTGCTTCTCCAGCACGTCCTCCGGGAGGCTCATCCGAGGACACCCCCGTCGAGTTCGACGCCGAGGCCGGGTCCGTCCGGGGGCGTCACGTAGCCGTCCTCGTGGTGGATCGTCTCTTCGAGGAGGAAGTCACGCGCCTCGGGCGTCCACGGCGGCTCGATGGGGAACTCGCACCAGGGCGAGCCCGCGGCGGCCATCACGTGCAGGTTCGCCGCGAAGCCGATGCCGTTCGTCCACGTGTGTGGCACGAACGCGACACCCTGCTCGGCGGCGGCCTCGGCGATGCTCACGCCAGCCCGGATACCCGTCGCGAGCGCGACGTCGGGCTGGAGCACGTCGAGCGCGTCGTGGTCGAGGAACCGGTACAGCTCGCCGGGTCGGTCGTTGAACTCGCCGCCTGCGATGGGGACGTCCGTCGCCTCGCGGAGCCGGGCGTAGCCCTCGTAGTCGTGTCGGGGCAGGGGCTCCTCGAACCACTCGATGCCGCCGATGTCCTCCAGCTCGCGGGCGACCGAGAGCGCGTCCTTGTAGCGCCAGGTCTCCTCCTCGGCCATCACGCGGACCGCCCAGCCCTTGTTCGCGTCGACCATCAGCGGCAGGTCGGGGAACGACTCGCGGACCGCGCGGACGATCTCGACGTCCTCCTTCGTGGCGACGCGGAGCTTGACCGCCTGGAACCCCTCGTCGACGCGCTCCTGCACGTAGTCGATGCGCTCGTCGGCGTCCTGCACCTCGCCGGTGCTCGCGTAGCACGGGATTGGCTCGTCGCTCCCGCCGAGGAGCTCGTACACCGGTTTGCCGGCGTCCTTTCCGACGATGTCCCAGAGCGCCAGCTCGAGGTGCCAGGGTCGCGGTCCGATGAGGTCGATGCTCTCGAGCTTCCTGCGGACGGCGTCCACGTCGTGTGGGTCCTCGCCGGTCAGGAACAGCGAGAGCGGCGTCTCGTAGGAGAGCCCGCCCGCGAAGCTCGGGCTGGCACAGAGCCCGGTGATTCCCCCGTCGGTCTCGACCTCGAACAGCTCCACCTCGTGGCTGGACTGCGGGTAGCCCGGGATCCACGTCGGCTCGAAGTGGCCGTCGAGCTGGTGGCTGAGGTGGTGCTGGGTGACGCCGGTGATCTGCATAGTGACTCCCACACACGCCAGCCCCCTCAACCTTCAGACGGACTGGTCGGGGTATTCAAGTACCGCCGCCACGGCCCGGTGGTCCGACGTGTCCCAGCCGCCGTGGACGCTCGCCGACCGGACCGACCACGCGTCGCCCGTCCAGACGTGGTCGATGCGCTCGACGGGGCCGTCGGCCGGATAGGTGCCACCGTCGGGTGGCGAACGCGAGTCCGCGGCCACCCATGCGTCCGTGAACGACCCCGAGAGCACCCGGTACGCCGGGTCGCCGGGGGTCACGTTGCAGTCGCCGAGGAGCACGGTCCGCGGGTCCTCGTCCGCCAGTGCCACGACCCGCCCGGCCGCCTCGCCCTGGACCGCGACGGCGTCGGGGTCGCCGCCCTGCCGGGTCTGGAAGTGCGTGCAGACGACGGGCACGTCGCCGACCGGCGTCTCGACGACCGACCGCATCGCCAGCCGACGGGGCGAGTCGTGCGTCGGCAGCGAGACGACCTCGCTCTCGCGGATCGGCCAGGCCGACAGGAGGGCGACCCCGTAGCTCGCGGCGCTGGTCGGCGCGCCGTAGTCGTAGTGGTAGCCGAGTTCGGCCGCCAGCCAGCGCACGCCGTCGACGTTCCCCGAGGTGAGACGGTTGCCCTCGGACTCCTGCAGGCCGACGATACCGGCGTCGGTCTCCCGGAGCACGCTGGCGACGGCTTCGAGGTTGTAGTCGCCGTCGGGTGCGAGGAACTGGTGGACGTTGTACGTCGCGACCGTCAGCGGGCGGGCCCCGACGCGTGCCGTGCCACGCCGGTCGGGGAGCGCGACGGAGCCGACGCCCGCCACCGCGCCGCCGACGGCCAACAGCGCGGTCCGCCGGTCGTCGTCGACGGCCGGGAGTTCGTGGTCGACGCGGCCAGCGCCGGTGCCGGACCCGTCGGTCCCCCGTGCGCCCCTCACCGTGAGGCCGACAGCCGCCGGCACCGTGGCACAGAGCACGAGGAGGAACAGCCCGCTCCGTCCGTGCGTCAACGAGTCCAGCGGCGCTGGCATGTACGCCCAGTTCAGCGACGAGACGAACAGGAACAGCAGGACGACGGCGGACAGCTGCCACACGGTCGCCGGCCGCCAGCGCCAGGGCGACGCCCGAGCGTCCGCGACGGCACGCGCGAGCAGGCCGACGGCACACGCCTGGGCGACGCCGAGTGCGGCTCCAGCCGTCAGGCCGACCCAGAGCAGGTCCGAGACGGCGAGGAGGAACCCGCCGGCGAGCACCGGGACCGTCACGCGTGCCGGCGGCCCACGGAGCGCGACGACCCCGCCGGCGAGGGCGAGCCCGACGGCCGCGGCGACGGTCGCCGTCGCCGGACTCGTCAGCCCCCACGTCGCGACCACGCCGGGTGCGCCGAGGAACGCCGCCTCGACGAACAGGAACAGCGCGAGCGGGCCCACGTCCGCACCGAGCGAGGCGGCCGTGTCGAACCGGCGTACGAGGGCGAGCCCGCCGACAGCGACGACGAGTGCGAGCCCGAACAGCACCACGCGACCGGTCGTCGTCGCGGAGAGCGATGCGCCGTCGAGCAGCGACCGGAGAAGGACGACCACGAGCAGGCCGAGGGCCGCACCGGGGGTCACCACGGTCGGGTGGCGGACGAGCACGGCGACGAGCAACAGGAGCGTGACGGCACCGACCGCGCTGGCCGCGACGGCGGCGACGACCGGCGACCCGGACAGCGCGACCGCGAGCAGGACTGGGACGGCGAGTGCACCGACGGCCAGGAACCGTGCACGTCGCCGGTCGCCGAGCCGGCCGGCGACTCCGACGACCGGAGCACTCACGAGGAGCACGGCGAGCGCCGCGCTCGCGTTGGGGCCGGCCGTACTGAAGTTCAGCAGGTAGAGCCGCGAGACCGCCTGCTCGAACGCCGCGAGGGCGACGACCACGACCGCGGCGACGACGAGCGCACGGAGCGTGGTCGACCGTCCGGACAGCTCCGTCATCGTCCAGACGAACCATCTCGAGCGGCAAAGCGGTTCTCCCGTCGTGAGACGTGTCGTTAAACCCGACGACGAAACGCGTAAAGTCGCTCGGAGCGACAGGGCGCGTGTGCGACTCATCGCCCATCGCGGGTTCGCCGACGAGGCCCCCGAGAACACGCTGGCCGCGCTCGAACACGCCGCCGAGAGCGGTGCCGACGTGATGGAGCTCGACGTGCGACGGTGTGCCAGCGGCGAGGTCGTCGTCCACCACGACGAGACGGTCGACCGCGTCACCGACGGGACGGGTCGCGTCGCGGACCTCACTCGCGAGGAGCTCGCCGCACTCGACGTGCTCGGCTCCGGCGAGGGCGTGCCGACGCTCGCGGCAGTCCTCGACGCAGTCCCCGACGACCTCGCGCTCAACGTCGAGTGCAAGGAGGTCGACGTCGCCGCCGAGGTCGCCGACGCGCTGGCGGCTCACGACGGGGACGCGATGCTCTCCTCGTTCGAGCGGGACGCGCTCGCCGAGGCACGCGCCGCCGCGCCGTCGGTACCGACGGCCTTCCTCACCGACAGCCTCCGGAACCGGCCCGTGACGACGGCGGTCGAGCTGGACTGCGACTACGTCCACCCCCACTACTTCCTCCCGCTGCTCTCGAAGCTCGTCCCCCGGGCACACGACGCCGGTATCGAGGTGAACGTCTGGACGGTCCACTCGCCGGCCATCGTCCGCCTGCTCGGCCTCCGGGGCGTCGACGGCATCGTCAGCGACCGCAGCGGCGTGCTCGCTCGGTAGCTGCTCACCCCTCGACAACACACACCTCGACGGTCCGCCGTCGCGGGCCGTCGCAGTCGACGAGCAGCACCGACCCCCACGTGCCGAGTTCGGGTTCGCCACCCTCGACGGGCGTGGTGACGTCCCGCCCCACGACGGTCGCCCGGAGGTGCGAGTCGGCGTTGTCGTCGATCCCGTCGTGCCGCCAGCCGTCGTCGGCGACCAGGTCGGCGAGGAACGTCTCGATGTCCTCACGGAGCCGTGGCTCGCCCTCCTGGACGACGACGCCGGCAGTCGTGTGCCCGGTCGCGACCGTACAGAGCCCGGTCGCCTCGTCGGGGATCGCGGCGTGGACCCGGTCGGTCACGTCGACGGTGGTCAGGCGCTCGTCGGTCTCGACGGTGAACTGCTCCCTGTGCATGGGTGACGGTTCGCGAGCCGACAACGAGAACCTTCTTGACGGGGTAGGCTGAGGTGAGTGGTAACACGACAGATGGCACGGTGGTGCACATTCGCCTGTGTCTGTCTGCTCGCGGTCGCGGTGGTGGCGACGGCGGGTGTGGCGGGCACGACAGCGGGGGCCGACGACACGACGGACGGCGGGGCGACGAGCGGCGCGTTGCACGACCAGCGGGACTCGCCCTCGCAGGACGGGGGCTGGTCCCTGCCGAACGGAACGACGGAACAGCCCGGCGACGTGGTGCAGATCCCGGTCGGTCTCGCGGGCAACGAGACCGAGGCGACGGTGGTCATCGAGAACGAGAGCCTGGACTACCGGCTCGTCGTCCGGGTGGCCGACGAGAACCGCGACGGGGTCGTCACCCTGCGCTGGAACACCTACCACGCGGGCTTCGTGGCGACCGACGCGGTCGCGAACCGGACCGTCGCCGTCGACCAGCCCGACCGGGTGCTCGACGCACGGCGGACCACGCCACAGCGCGACGAACGACTCGGTGAAGGCCGGTACACAGTCTCGGTCCGACACGACGACGGCGTGGTCGCCGAGGACGTGGTCGTGCTGGAGTCCGACCCGCTCCGGCGCTCCTCCATCACCGTCCTGGAGGGGCCGCCGCTGGCCGACGCGTCTGCCGCGTTCGCGCGGTCGGGCATCAGCGGCGCTATCGAGCAGGACGAGTGGCTGTTCGTGCTCGTCGAGCGCCAGAGCATCCACGGCTACGTCGACGGTATCGAGGACCTGACCGGCAACGGCACCGACGGCGTCAGCTTCCGCATCACCCGTCGTCCCGACGGCAGCGCGGTCGACCTCTCGAACGCCACGTTCCTCCACCTCCCGCAGTACGACGAGTTCGTCGTCGGCATCCCGCCGAACGCGACGGTGTTCGACGCCGACACCGACTACGTCGCCCGGTTCGTCGTCTTGCGGTCGAATCCCTACACCGGGGGCGGCAGGGTGAGCTCGTCGACCGCGTTCCGGGTGCTGCCCGCCGGTGCCCAGCCCGACCGGCCCGTCCTCGAGGTCGTCGACGTGCAGGCACCCGAGACCGTCATCGAGGGCCGCGACGCCACCTTCGCGGTGAGCGTCGTCAACAGCGGCGAGCGCGAGGGGACGGCGACCGTCGTCGTCTCGATGGAGGGGGCCAACGTCACCCGCGAGGTGACCGTCGGCCCGCGCTCACAGCGCACCGTCGACGTGGCGTTCGACACCAGCCCCCTGACGGAGGGGACGACCGAGTGGTCGGTCGGCATCGACGGCGGCGCACGCACCGTCACCGGCGAACTGGAGGTGCGGCTGACGAACGACACCATCCAGGAGGACCCGACGCTGGTGCCCGGGCCGCGACGGCCGAACGACGGCGGCCAGCCCGGCTTCGGCGCGCTCGCCGCCCTCGTCGGTCTGGGTGTCGGTATCGCTGGGCGCGTGCTGGCACTGCGGCGAGGATAGCGACGGGAGGCCGACTCAGGCGAGCCAGTCCTCGGGCTTCGTGTCGTAGTCCACGTCGTCGGCCGCGAGGTGCTCGACGTCCTCCCACGGCACGTCCTGCTCGTCGAACTCCTCGCCGTCGTAGCGGACGAGCCGACCCTGCTCCTTGGGTTCGGGCTCGCGGTTCCGCCGGCGGGCGACCTCGCGGTCGTGGTCCGACACCTCCTTGACGACCGTCAGGAGGTTCACGGGGCGACCCCACAGTTCGAACACGCGTTCGAGGGTCTGCTTGGCCTGCCGGACGTCGAGCATCACGCCGTTGTACTCGTGGCCGAGCAGCAGCTCGTTGCGGTTGTTGTAGTTGCCGTCGTACACCGCGACGGTGGGCTTGCCGAAGTTCGTGAACTGGAGCAGCAGCTTCTTCTTCACGTCCTCGGCGTCCTGGCTGGCGACGCGGTACTGGCCGGTCGCCTGCGAGTACTCGTAGGTGAAGTACTCGTTCTCGTCGATGAACTCCTGGCTGAGGAACTCGTCGACGAACGTCACGTCGTTGTGGCTCCGGCGGACCTCGCGCATCCGGTCCCAGCCGGCCGCGTAGTCCACGTCGGCGATTGCCTCCTCGACGCTGTCGTACACCTGGTCGTCGAACAGGTAGCGCCCGATGCGCTCCAGTTCGGACTGACTCACCCGCTCGAGGAAGCCGCGGTATGGCCGCCGGACGAGCGAGTAGTGCCGCCGGCACATCCCCTCGTAGGAGAGCACCTTCCAGGGGTAGCTGTCGACGTCGATCTCGCCGTCCATCGCCCGATCCAGCGCCTCGCAGTCGAGGTACTCGTCCGGGAGTTCGGCGACCGCGTCCAGCGAGTCCGCGTCGATGCTGTCGAGCGCCGCGGGCGGTTCGAGCAGCTCGCGGACCGCCGCGAACTCGACGCTGTCCTTGAGGTTGCGCCACGTGATGCCCTTCACGCGAAGTATCTTGTCGAGCACCTCCCTGCGGTTCGTCGTGTTCTCGACGTACCCCCAGAGCTCCTTGCCGAGGCTGTAGGGGTTGAGCCCGGGCGAGCCGAGCACCGCCGACATGTGGTCGGCGTAGTTGAGGAACTCGTCGTCGCCGGCGAACCCCTCGTCGGTCATCATCCGCGACTCCCAGATGCTCGCCCAGCCCTCGTTCATGATCTTCGTCATCTTCTGTGGCGCGAAGTAGTACGCCTCCTCGCGCATCATGTCGAGCACGTCGCGCTGCCACGGCTCCATGTCGGTCGCCTTCTCGGCCTCGCGGTCGTACTGCTTGCCGTGGGTCCGCAGGAACGCGATGACGTCCTTCTGTGGCTCCTCGGGGAACGTCGCCGGCGGCTCGTCGCCGTCGAGCGCGTCCAGCCACTCGTCGTCGAACACCTCGCGACGCACCTCCTCGGAGAGCTCGAGGTCGCCCAGCCGGTCGGCGAGGTCCTCGGGGTCCAGCTCCTCGGGGTCGTCGACGACCGAGCTGACGGCCTGGTACGGGCGATGCTGGTCGATGTTGTCCTCCAGCGTCAGCACGTTGTCGATCCACTTCTCGACCTCGGCGCGCTCTATCTCGGGGTCCTGCATGTACTCCGAGATGGCCCGGGCGTGGCGTTCGAGCATCGCGGCCGCGTTGGGCGTCCCCTCGGCGAACAGCTGGAACCAGTCGTTGTTCGCGAAGAAGTCGGAGTGCGCCTCGACGTGCGTGATGACCGCCTTCTGGTCGGCCAGCGTGTTCGACTCCTGCAGGAACGCGTGGGCGGGGTCGTCGTTGTTGACGATCTCGAACGCCTTCCCGCCGCTGTACTGGCCCTGCTTCTGCTGGCGGTCGTACTGCATCCCCCAGCGCCAGTGCGGGTAGCGGTGCTGGAAGCCGCCGTAGGCGATGAGCTCGTTCATCTCGTCGTAGTCGACGACCCAGTAGTTCACCTCGTACGGGGAGAGCCCGAACTTCTCGGCGAGGTTCCGGGCCTCCGCGACGTGCTCTCTGAGGTCGTCGGCGATGCGCTGTTTCTCGATCCGGTCTGGATTACTCATCGGAATCCCCCTCCGTGGAGAGGATGGTGTAGATGGCGTCTGTGACGTCCTCCGGGCCGGTGACGTACGCGACGGCCACGTCGTCGCTGCCGGCGAAGTGGTTCTCCACCTCCTCGGCGTGGGTCGCGTTGATGGCCGTCCCGGTCGGCTGGGTCTCCACGTAGGCGTGGAGGTTCGCCGGGATCGCCTCCATCATCGGGATGACCCGCTCCTCGGTGTCGTTGCTGGAGTTCTCGGAGTCGCCCGCGGCGAACACGTAGCGGTTCCACTCGCTGAACGGGTACGCCTCCAGCAGGTGCGCGGCGAGCTCGTACGCGCTCGAGATCTTCGTCCCGCCACCGGAGCGGATGCCGAAGAACTCCTCGCGCTCGACCTCCCACGCGTCGGCGTCGTGGGCGATGTAGACGAACTCGGCGTTGTCGTACTTCCCGGTGAGGTACCAGTCCAGTGGCGTGAACACCCGCTCGACCAGCTCCCGTTTCTTCTCGCGCATCGAGCCGCTCACGTCGCGGATGTTGACGACCACGACGTTCTTCTCCTTCTCCTCGATGATCTCGGGGTGGCGGTAGCGCTCGTCCTCGCGGCGGAACGGGACGTGCTTGATGCCCTCCCGCCGTATCTTCTCGGTGACGGTCTGGCGCTCGACGTTCTCCTCGACCTCCTCCAGCGAGGACCACTTCGTGCGCTCCTCGCGCGGGATCTCGTCGTAGGCGTCGTCCAGCCACGCCATCGAGACGGGGAGGCTCTCGCCGCGGGCCCACTCGAACGCCTTGCGCGGCCCCCAGCCGTCGATCTTCAGCACCTCCCGCAGGAACTCCTCGTCGAAGTCCATCGAGAGCTTGCGCTTCAGCCCCTCCTTGAACATCCGCTCGAAGTCGAGCGTCGAGTCCGGGCCGCTTCGCGTGATGTCCGTGAACGGGCCCTCCTTCTCCTCGACGACGCGCTTGCCCTTCGGTTCGAGGTCGAGCCCGAGCTCCTCGTCGAGCTCCTCGGCGAACTCCTCGGGGTCCATCTCGTAGTACTCGTGCTCGCCGCCCTCCTCGCCGGGGTCGCCCTCGTCGCCCTCGCCGGGCTGTGGCTGGGGCTGGCCGACGGGGTCGCCCACGTCCGCGTCGCCCTGGCCGACGCCGCCCTGGTCGCGGCGGTCGTACTCGAAGCTCGGCAGGTCGACGATCTTGATGGGGATCTTCACCTGGTCCGCGCCGCTGCGGCCGAGTTCGCCGTACTGGATGAACTCCTTCAGGTCCTCGCGTCGCTGTTCGCCGACCTCCCGGAACCGGTCGAGGTCCTCTTTCAGTCCCATCTGTACGCCACCTGTCCCATGACGTGTCTGCTGGTCAGTTCGGCCGACGCCGCGGAGTAGCCCTGCAGGTCGACCATCGCGTCGATGGTCTTGGCCTTGAGGTCGGCGGTCTCGGTGCCACTCGGCGGGTCGTCCCACTGGCTCGGTTCGAAGTCCTCGTAGGTGCGGCGCACGTCGTCCCAGTCGTTCGACTCCAGGACGGCGCGGACGACAGGGATGGCGGCGAGGTCGACGTCCTCGATGGCGAAGTCCTCGTCGCGGTGCTCCCAGGCGTGGCGGTTCAGCGCCGTGATGATCTTCTCGCGACGGAACGCGGCGACGGCCTCGCTCGGCTGGTCGCCCTCGTACTCGTCCTCGTCGAAGCGGCCGAGGTGCTCGACCTCGAACACCTTCATCTTCAGCGGGTCGGGCTCCTCGCGCTCACCGCGGTCGTTGACGATGGGCTCGTCCGTCTCCCACGCGTAGACGTGCTCGACGTACTCCGCGACGGTCGCCTCGTCGACGGTGCTGTCGTGGAGCATCGCGTCGACCACGTCCTGTGCCTGGGCGTCGAACACGTGGTTCTTCACCTGGGCGACGCGGGACTCGAACTCGGTGCGCTCGCCGGTCGAGAACACCGGCGCGGTGACGAGGTTCTCGACCATCGCGTTCAGCACGTCGCGCGGCATGAGGACGCTCTCGACGGGCAGGTCGGCGTGGTGCCGGTCCGTCTCCTCGTGGAGCAGGTCCGCGAGCACGTCCCGGGTGTAGGTGACCGGGATGCCGTGGGTCCCGTCCTTCGGGTCGTCCGCGAACTCGAACGCCTCGGCCTCGCGCCGGGTGTCGCCCTCCTGGAGGTAGCCCCGGTCGAACAAAATCGCCTTGTCGACGAGGTCGAGCCCGGTCGGCAGGTCCTCGTCGTCGAGGCGGGTGACGACGCTGTACAGCGCCGCCGCCTCGATGGCGTGCGGGGCGAACTCCCGGTCGGTGAGCCGGTCCGCCGAGCGCTTGACCGACAGCGTCACCGGCTGGCGGATCTGGTCGGCGAGGTCGTCGTAGGACTCGGCGGTCCAGACCGAGGTCTCACCGGTGAGCTCCCGCCGGATGAGTTCGGTCTCCAGCGAGAGGTTCGTCAGGTAGGTGAACTCGTGCTTGTCGAGCCGCCGTTTGAGCGCCTTCAGCGGGTCCATCCCCTGGCGTTCCGCGTGCTGGTTCAGCGTCGCCTCCAGGTCGGGGTTCGAGATGATGACCAGCTGCGTGTCGACGTCCATCCCGATGCCCTTGTCGAGCTTCACCGTTCCCTCGTCGGGCACGTTCAGCAGCTTCTGGAGCAGGTCCGCGTGCTGGGCGGCGTCCTCGACGACGGTCAGTAGGCCGTTGCCCTGCGAGAGCACGCCGTCGTAGGAGAACGCCTGCGGGTTCTTGCGCCCGCGAGAGTCCAGCTTCTGGAGCATCCCGCGCATCCACGAGCCGACGAGGCGCTCCTTCGGCGAGCCGTCGTCCTCGCTGTGGAGGACGCCGATGCCCTGCCCCACGTCGACGACGTAGTTCTTCACGCGCAGGTGCCGGCTGTCGGCGATGGCCGAGAACAGGTCCTCCCGACCCTCGCGACGGTAGCGCTCCTCGAGGTAGTCGTACGCCTCGCGGCTGAAGGGGTCGAGCCGCTCCTCGACGCGGACGGGGACGTCTGAGTCGACGCGGTCGTTCATCTCCGCGAGCAGGTCCGCCCGGACCGACTCGGGGAACACCGACAGCGGGTGGGCCTGCACGGGCGACTCGTACCAGTCGCTCTCGTCGTCGCCGCCGAGGTCGTCGCCGTAGCTCAGCCCGCGGCTGCTCCCCTCCGCGGCCGCGACGTTCCACTCGACGGTGTATCTTCGCCCCTCGGACGTCTTCGAGTACTCACACAGCCCGTTGACGAGACAGCGCTTCAGCTCGGACTTGCCCGTGGCGGTCGGGCCGTCGAACCAGAGTATCTTCTCGTGCTTGCCACGCCCGGCAGCGATGGAGCGCAGGTCGTCGACGAAGGAGTTGAGCACGTCGGTGTTGCCGAGCACCGCGTGCTCGCCGTCGTTGTGCGGGTCGTCGAAGAACCGGTAGCGCTCCTTCTCCTCGCCCTCCTCGACGACGGTCCGGGTGCCGGCCGCCTCGATGGCCTGCAGCAGGTACTTCGAGGCGTGGGCCGCGATTGAGGGCTGCTCGAACGCGCGGTCGACGTACTCCGCGAGGCTCATCGGGGCCTCGTAGGTATCCTCCAGCGCGCGGTCACTCGCCGTGACGTAGTCGTCTCCCGTGCTCATCAGTCTTCCATCTCTGCTTTGGCGACCTCGGCACCGGCGAACTCGAGCACTTCCGTCGCGCCGTCGCGCGAGTAGCCCTGTTCGATGAGCGCGTCGACCCAGGCGTTGCGCTCGTCGTCGTCGGTCTCGTTGGCGCTGACGAGGGCGCTGAAGTTGATGTTGTGCTTCTTGTCCTCCCAGAGCTTGCGCTCGAGGGCGCGGCGCAGGCGCTCGTTGTCCTGCGGGTTGAACGTGTCGCCCTCACGGGCCCGCCGGGACACCCAGTTCGAGACCTCCTGGCGGAAGTCCTCCTTGCGGTCCTCGGGGATGTCGAGGTTCTCCTCGATGGAGCGCATGAACGTCTCGTCGGGGTCCTGGTCGCGGCCGGTGATGTCGTCCTCGATGGTGTCGTCGTCGATGTAGGCCATGACGTGGTCCATGTACTTCTCGCCCTGCCGCTGGATCTCGTCGACGTCGTACGCCAGCGCGTGGCGGACGTCCTCGATGGCGCGTGCCTTGTACTCCTCGCGGACGAGTTCGAGGTAGCGGTAGTACGTCTCGAAGTTCTCCTCGGGGATGGAGCCGTGGTGTTCGAGGTTCTCCTCGAAGAAGTTGAACACCGTCAGCGGCGAGAGGAACCCGCGCGTGCGGTGCTTCGAGTCCATGATGGCCTCGGCGATCTCGTCGCCGATGAACCGGGGCGAGACGCCCTCCATGCCCTCGCCGATCTCGGCCTTCGCCTCCGCCTCGTCGCGGAGCTTCTTCACGTCGATGTCGTCGCCGTCGTCGATCTCGCCGTTGTACGCCTTCGCCTTCTGTATCATCTCGACGGTCTCGGTGTCGGGCTCCTCGATGCGGGTGAGCACCGCGAACAGCCCCGCCATCTCCAGCGTGTGGGGCTCGACGTTGATGTCGGGCACGTCGGCGTTGTTCAGCATCTTCCGGTAGATGTCGGCCTCCTCCTCGTAGCCCAGGACGTACGGGAAGTCGATGCGCTTCGTGCGGTCGTTGAACGCCTCCATCTTCTCGTCGCCCTTCTTGTCCTTGTACTCGGGCATGTTCGTCCGGCCGACGATGACCTGGTCGATGTCGATTCGGGGGTTGTTCTTCGGCTTGATGGTCATCTCCTGGGTGGCGTGCAGGAAGTCGTAGAGGAACTCGCGTTGCAGCTTCAACAGCTCCTCGCCGGAGAAGATACCGCGGTTCGCGTTGCAGAAGGCCCCGGAGTAGTCGAACGAGCGCGGGTCGGACTCGCCGTAGATGGCGATCTTCGAGTAGTTGACGTCGCCCGTGAGTTCGGTCTCGTCCTGGTTCTTCTTGTCCTTCGGCTCGAACGTCTCCAGGCACTGGCGCTTGTTCTCGTCGGCGGTGAGCCGGATGACCTCGACGTGGTTCTGGAGCACGGTCTCGAGGTCGTCGTCGTACTCCTCCAGGAGCCGGTCCATGTAGAACTCCGACTCGGGGTCGAGGCTCTGCTCGTTCCGGATGGTGTACGGCGCGTCGTGGACCTCGTTGATGTCGTCGAGGACGGCCTGGCGCTGTCGCTTCGGGAGGAGGACGAGCGGGTCCTGGTTCATCGGCGAACGGACCACGTCGTCGGCGGGGTCCTGGTCGCGGACCACGTCGCAGAGGTTGGTCCACCGGAACGTGTACATCCGGCCGTCGTCGCGCAGGGTGTAGTCCTCGAAGTACTGCCGGACCATCCGGTCGAAGTGGGACTTCCCCGACCCGACCGGGCCGAGCAGCAGCTTGATACGGCGCTCCGGCCCCAGCCCGCGCGCCCCGGATTTCACCTTGTTGACGAACTCGTGGATGCTCTGGTGGATGACGTTCCCGTAGAACGTGTTCTCCCCGTCGTTGAGGGGGTCCTCCGTCGCCAGTTTGTACTTGACGATGCCCTCGCGCTCGTCGTACTCGGTGCCGTAGAAGTCGAACATGTCGGCGACGCGCTGGTGCGCATTCCGGGCGACCAGTGGGTCCTCGTACACCTCGTCGAGGTACCACTCGAAGGGGCTGGTCTCCCGCAGGTCGGCCGGGATCGACTCCTTGTAGTCGGTGCTCAGTTCCGCCAGTGATTCTCTGGTGTCGGTCATGCTATCATGGGTATCTCGTCCGGACCGTCGACTCGCGCGTCGGGCGGCCGAACGCGCTCGCGGGTCGCCGTCGGTCCAACACGTGCTCGGTCGCCCCTGACCCGACCGGCCCGTCCGGTCTCGGTGCGTCGTCGGCGCGCCCGCCCTGGCCGCGCCCCATCCGTCCGGACGTTCGTCGTGCCATATGTGAACTCGTGACACTACCGGGGGCGTGACGGCCACTCGACGGTGTTCGAGACCGAAGGGGCCACCACGACCGGTAGTGCGGGGGATACCGAGTGGTATCCCTAGTTCAGATGCGAACGCGCATAAGTTTGACCCCAACAAATATTTAGCTGGACCAAAACTCACTTTAAAGGAATCGGTTTGTTCTCGTCGGAGGGGCGCTCCGCTACCCGCTGTTCGTGGGCGATAGCGCGGACATTTATATACCCCCGACGGATACGGCCGGTGGCCGTCGAGGTGGAACCACCGGCATCCGCACCACCGGCCTCCCCGGGTCGTTCGAGGAGTCGGGACAGTAGCACGCACCTACCGACAGCATCCGGTGGGCTCTCCACCGCCTCGAACCCCCGGAAAGCGCCGGGCTTCTCCCGCAGAACGACGGCAGTGACGAGCGTACCGATGCGCGGCCGCGGCAGGTTCGGACCGACGTTGGACCGGCGAAGGGAGTCGGGCCGTCGCCACTCGTGGCAGGAATCCCGACCGGCACGACGGGAGGTGCCACGAGATAGCTCGCCCCCAAGAGGTATCTACTATGACTTAAACTGGATTTTAAACGGGTCGGTTTCATCGTGTTCTGGAGGGTACGTGGGTCCCCCAGCGGCGGTGGCAACGAAGGCCCATTTATATACTGTCTGGTCGAGAGGCGCTGAAACACCGCCTCACGGCCGACTCGATGGAGTTCTTCCGACCACGGCCCTGCTCGCCCACCCGACCCGGACGCCCACGAGACCGCGGACCGGGACTCATTAACCGCACCGCCGCCAACTCGCGGTCATGAGCGACTTCGCGGACCTGCCCGACGGGTGGGTCGTCTGGAACGAGGAGCCAGAGGGCCGCTGCGTCCTCGCCTACCGGCCCGACGTGTTCGACTCCACGGAGTTCCCGGCACCGTGTCTGCCGACGCTGTACCTCACACGTGGCCGCCGGAACCACCGCCGCCCGGGGATCTCCCGCGAGGACGCCGTCTCCGGCGACTGGTACGTCACCCTCTCCCTCGAACCCGACGTGCAGCTGCAGGAGACCAACCGGTACGAGAGCCGCGAGGCGGGCGTCGCGGGCACCGTCGAACTCGCCCGGCGGTTCGCCGACGGCGAGATCGACCCCGACGACGTGTACCAGGTCCCGCGCGAGGACTACATCGCGAAGCTGCACGAGCTGACGGGACAGTCTTAACCGGGTGCCTCGCGTACGCCGCGACATGTCGAAGGTCACGCTCATCGGGGCACGGCTCGCCGACCCCGGTGCGGAGTTCGTCTACGAGGGCGAGGCGAGCGCCTGCGAGGGCTGTCCCTACCGCAGCCAGTGTCTGAACCTCACCGACGGCGTGAAGTACCAGGTGACGGACGTGCGCCAGAACGCCCAGACGCTGGAGTGTGCCGTCCACGACGAGGGCGTCCGCGCCGTCGAGGTCGAGGCCGTCGGCGTCCGGGCGAACGTCCCCTCGCGGCAGGCCTACGCCGGCAGCAAGGTCGGACTCGCCGGGTCATGTCCCCACACGGACTGCCCGAGCCACGAGCTCTGCGAGCCCGACGGTGCCGACCTGGACGCCGAGCACCGCATCGCCGAGGTCGTCGGCGACCCACCGCACGAGTACTGCCACCTCGACCGCGACCTGACGATGGTCGAGTTCGCGCCCGACGAGGACGCATGAGCGGGGACCCGGACGACGAGACCGCCGAGGACGTGGAGTCGGACGACGGGTCGGCGGACGAACCCGTCGAGAACAGCGTCGCCGCACAGCTCGAGACGCAGGACCCGACACCCGCCGAGGACGTGCTCGCGGCTGGCCTCTCGCCGCTGCTCTCGCTCGGGTCGCAGGCGTCGGGTGCGCTCGGGCTGCCCGAGCCGACAGTCCTCGCCGACGACGTGCTGAGCCGCCCTGCCGACGAGCGGTTCCGATCGTCGGCGAGCCGCTACGCCGACCGGTTCGACGTGCCGTTGCTCGACTCCGACGGGCTGTCGGACGCCGAGGACGACCTCCCCGTCGACGACCCGCTCGGGACCGCGGCGGAGACGGTCGTCCGGAACGCGGGCCGCTGGCAGGGCCAGCTCCTCGCCCAGCTGGTGTACGAACCCGACGACCCGGACCCGTACCTCGCGCTCGCGGTGCTGCTCGAGCGACTGGAGCGTGCCGCCGTCGGCACGAAGGCGGCCCACGAGACCGACGCCGACACGGAACACCTGCTCTCGACCGGCCTCGCCGTCCTCGCCCGGCTCGTCTCCCTCCTCGAGACCGACGCGAGCGTCGACGACGGCACGTACCGCGACGCGGTGCTCGCGAGCTACCACGTCGAGGTCGCCACCGGCGGCGAGCCGCGGTTCGACCCGACCGAACGGACCGACGCCGAGTGCCGCCGCATCGTCCGTCTGCAGGGTGCGCTGCTCGCGTTCGACACGTTCGACCGACCGGCCGACGAGGTCGCAGCGCTCACCGGCGTCGGTCCGGAGGCGATCCTCGCGGCCATCGGCCGGCGCGACACCGGAGATGGCGGTTCCTGACGCCCGGGCACCGCCGGTCGGCCGTTCGAGCGGCCCGACCATCTGGCCCTTCGTCTCGGCGAGACAGACCGTAAGGAGCGTCGACGGCACCGACCTCAGCCGACGTAGCCGACCCTGTCGGCCGCGTAGCCGAACACGTCCTCGTAGCCGTACGAGGACATGAGCACCGGGTAGAACTGCTCGTCCGCGACGACGTTCTCGCCGTCGACGGCGGCGTACGTCTCGCCCGCCCTGACGCGCTGGAAGTTCTCGACGAACACCTCGTACTCGCTCGCGACCCCCTTCGGGATGCGCCGGACGAGACGGAACACCGGCGTGTCCCTGGCGGGTGCGACGCCCGCGAGCACCCCCGTCGCGGTCAGGAAGGAGAGCACGAGCCGGTAGCCGTTCGCGGCGGCGTCCTCGCTGCCCTGGAGCCCGCACTCGACCTCGATGGTGTCCGGGACGGCCTTGAAGATGCGACCCTCGACGAACCGGCCGGTCTCGACCACCGAGGCGACCGGCAGCCGCGGACAGACCGTCCGCGCGAAGTCGTCGACGCCGTCGACCACGGCGAACGGTTCGGCGTGGGACTGCGTGGAGTGCAGCGCCAGCGTCCGACAGCCCTCTATCTCGTGGGCCAGGTCGTACGCGAGTCGCTTCTCGTGTGTCTCGCCGTCCGGGTAGCCCGGGAACGCCCGGTTCAGGTCCTCCTCGACGTACCGGACGCCCCGCTCGGCGGCCGCCTCGTTCGCGACGACCAGCTTCACCGGCCGGCGCACCTCGGGGGCGTCCCGCAGCAGTCGCTCGATGGCACGGATACCGCAGGGCTCGTCGCCGTGGATGCCGCCGACGACGGCGACCTCGGCGCGACCCTCCCCCAGCTTCGTCACCTGCATTCGTCACGTCCCAGGGGTCGGGGGGAGTAAAACCGTTCGAACCGTGCGCCCCGGAACCGCCCCCGACCATGGTCGGGAGTAGTCTGTTAGGGCGACACACACAAGATGTTCCAGAGGCTGCAAGACCTATGGCGTTGGCCGACCAGACACCGGGAACGAGACTGACGTTGGAACTGTGGCACCCGAACTGCTGGGCGATCGAGGCGACAGACCGACGAAACGGTGGCGTCCTCGCCCACGCGATCTACGACTCACCCCGAGCCGACGCACTATCGACGAACAGCGTCAACGGACTGTTCACCGCCTACGGCGCGACCGAACGCGAGGTCGAGCGGCTACTCGACGCCATCCGCGAGACCGACCACGCCGGCGAGGTCCAGGAGCTCCAGCAGCGCTTCGGGCGGGCACGCAACGCGCCGGGCAACGTCGTCCGCGAGTTCTTCCTCGAGTACAACCCGAACGACATGGTCTGCCCGACACTGCTCCAGCACGGCTTCGTCCACAGCGCACCCGTCCGCATCGAGGACGGCCGCGAGGAGTGGCAGGTGGGCTTCGCCGGCGAGCGCACCGAGATACAGGACCAGCTCGACGGCGTCCGCCAGGAGGCCGACGCGGAGGTGACGGTCTCCTCGATCACCTCGTCGGACTCGGGGACCAAGTCGCCACGCGAGCAGCGCCTCGACACGCTCACCGCCGCACAGCGCGAGGTGTTCGAGCACGCCCGCGAGGCCGGCTACTTCGAGTGGCCACGCGGCACCTCGACCCGCGAGCTCGCCGACGACATGGACATCTCGAAGACGACGCTGCTCGAACACCTGCGGAAGGCCGAGGCGAAGCTGCTGGACCCGTAGCCGGGCGACGGAACGACCGGTGGCGACACCGGTCAGTCGTCACGGCGCTGTTCGTCGAGCGTTCTGGCCTCCTCGTGGACCTTCGTCAGCTCGCGGTCGACGTTGCTGTCGCCGCTACCGTGGGCGAACCGGACCGACAGGTCGAGCGGCGACGGGACGAACCGGCCCCCCTCCGATTCGTCGTCGTCATCGCCGCCTTCACCGGAGGTGTCACCGCCGAAGTGCTCGGCGAGCCAACGTCTGAGACGCCGATACATGTCCGATAGTTGAACGAGTACCGTGAAAAGCGTACGCCTGCTTACCGGACCCCGACACCTGTGAACCCGAGACCATCGGCGACCATTCACCGCCCGACGACGGCCCGCAGCGCGAACAGCGCGTTCGACTTGCGCTCGCGGACCCGCCGGTAGAAGTACGAGAACCACTTGCCACCGTAGGGGACGTACTGCCAGACCTCGACGCCCTCGGCGGCGAGGTCGAACTGGGCCTCCTCGCGGACACCCATGAGCATCTGCACCTCGTAGGGCGTGCCGTGTTCGGCGTGGAGCTCGCCGGCGTACTGTATCATCGCGGGGTCGTGGCTGCCGACGGCGATGCCGTCGTCGAACGCCTCGAACATGAACCGGAGGAGGTCGCGGTACACCTCGTCTACCTTCGCCTTCTTTCGGTAGGCGATGTCGCCGGGTTCGTCGTAGGCCCCCTTGACGAGCCGGACCTTCCCCGGCAGCTCGGCGAGCCGTTCGAGGTCCTCGCTGGTCCGCCTGAGGTTCGCCTGCACGCAGACGCCGACGTTGCCGTCGGTCTCGCGGGCGTGGCGCTCGAACGCGTCGAGGGTCACGTCCGTCGTCGGGTGGTCCTCCATGTCGATCCAGACGAACACGCCGTGCTCGTCGGCGACGTCGACGATCCGGGCGAGGTTCTCGCGGAACGCGTCGTCGGAGAGCGAGAGCCCGATCTGGCTGGGTTTGACCGAGATGCAGGCGTCGAGGTCGTCGGCCGCGATGGTCTCGGCGAGGTCGACGTACGCGTCGGCGTCAGCGTCCGCGTCGGCGCGGTCGTCGTAGTGCTCGCCGAGCAGGTTCAGGATGACGGCGACGCCCCGCCGGTTCAGTTCGCGGGCGTGCTGGACCGCCTCGGCCGGTGTCTCGCCCGCGACGAAGTTGGTGGCGATGGGTGGTATCATGCCACCCAGTGGAGGCTCTACCGCCCTATACCGGGACCCGACCAATTCCTTCTGCGGACTGGGAAATGAATATATTCCATGAGTGAGAACAACACACATGCGGAGAGGTTATCGTTACCACAGACCAAGGACCGGTAGAGTCCCCGACCATGGTAGGCCAGGGGTTAACTCTACCAGTATAATTATTCAGCACAGACCATGGCACAAGACAGCACGGGAGAGATGGACAGGAGAACAGTACTCAAGGTCGGCAGTGGCGCGGGCATCGCGGCACTGGCCGGCTGTATCAGCACGAATCCGGACGACGGCGGTGACGACACCGACACGCCAACGGAGAGCGGTGGGGGTGGCGGTGGGGGTGGCGGCGACGAGACGGAGACGACGGACGGGGGCGGTGGCGGCGGTGCGAGCACGTTCGAGATCGGCATGGTCGACGCGACCACCGGTTCGCTGTCGGCGTTCGGGCAGCGCAACCAGCGCGGGAAGGACCTCGCGCTCGCAGACGTCAACGACGTCGGCGTCAAGGACGGCGAACTCAGCATCATCGTCGAGGACTCGCAGTCCGAATCACAGGGCGGCGTCTCGGCGGCACAGAAGCTCGTGAACCAGGACGGCGTCCCGTTCCTCATCGGGGCGGTGGGCTCGGGCGTCTCGCTGGCCATCTACGAGAGCGTCGTCCAGGGCACCGACGTCGTCCAACTCAGCCAGAACTCCACGGGGCTGAGCCTCACCGACTTCCCCGGACTGCTCCGGATGTCGCCGACGGGCCGCACCCAGTCGCTCGCGCTGGCGAACATCATGGCGGAGGACGGCCACGAGTCGGTCGCGGTCACCTACGTCAACAACGACTACGGACAGAGCCTCGCCGACGCGTTCGTCGAGAACTGGGACGGGGAGATCGCGTACAACAACTCCCACGACCAAGAGCAGCAGTCCTACTCCAGCGTCGTCTCGCAGATGAACGGCTCCGGCGCGGACGCCTGGCTGTTCATCACGTACCAGCCGGAGTTCGCGACGATGGTCAACGAGATGTACTCCAGCGGGTACGACGCACCGATGTACGGCGCGGACTCCGTCTCCGGCACGGACGTCCTCGAGAACACGCCGGAGGGCAGCATGAACGGCATGAAGATCGTCGTCCCCTCCGCGCCCGTCGAGGAGGAGAACTACCAGCAGTTCGCCTCGACGTTCGAGGACGAGTACGGCGAGGCACCGACCGTCTGGTCCGCCTACGCCTACGACTGCGTCATCAACGCGGCGCTGGCCATCCAGGCGGCCGACGATTTCACCGGCGAGGCGCTCCAGGAGACCGTCCGCGAGGTCAGCGGCCCCGAGGGCGAGCAGGTGACCTCCTACGAGGCGGCCCACCAGATCCTCGCCGACGGCGGCGGTCCGAGCGACGTCGACTACCAAGGCGTCAGTGGCCCCATCGACTTCGACGAGAACGGTGACCCGAAGGGGTTCCTGCAGATCCTCGAGGTCCAGAACCACGACTACGTCGGCATCGGCTTCATCGAAGGCTAAGCCACCGATGCCCCTTCTGGAATATCTCGCGAACGGTCTGATATTCAGCAGCATCATCGTGCTCGGGAGCATCGGCCTCTCGCTGGTGTACAGCATCGCGGACTTCGCGAACTTCGCCCACGGCGACACGATGACGATCGGGGCCTACACCGCGCTCATCACGTTCGGTGCCGTCGGGAGCCTCGGCGGCGCGGTGCTCGGGCTCCCGTTCGGCTTCTTCGTGGCCCTGCTCGCCGGCATCGCCGTCGCGGCACTCGTCGCCGTCGTCACGGAGCGGGTCGTCTACAAGCCGATGGACGTGAGCTCCATCGGGATGCTCATCACCTCCATCGGTATCGCGTTCATCTACCGGGCGATCCTCCAGCTCCGCTTCGGGGCCGACTTCACCCGGTACGACGTGCAGACGCTCCGGCCCATCGAGTGGCTCATCCCGTACGGCATCCGCATCACCGAGCACGACGTGGCCATCGTGCTCTCGGCGGCCGTCCTCGTCACCGGGCTGCACGTCCTGCTGCAGTACACCGACCTCGGGCGGAAGATGCGCGCGATGGCGGACAACCCCGAGCTCGCCCGCGTCAGCGGCATCCGGACCGCCCGGGTGAAGCTCTGGACGTGGGTCATCGGGGCCGGGCTGGCGGGTGCCGGGGGCGTCTTCCTCGGCCTCTACAACCAGCTCTCCCCGCGGATGGGCTTCTCGCTGCTGCTGCTCATCTTCGCGGCGGTCATCCTCGGCGGCATCGGCTCGGTGTACGGGGCGATGCTCGGCGGGTTCCTCATCGGGATGATCCACGAGCTCATGCCCGTCCTCGGCGAGATCGGGACACTCATCCCGTTCGTCGAGTACATCCCGTTCATCACGGAGGACTTCGCCATCCCCATCGGCATCCAGTACGCCGAGGCGGTGGTGTTCGTCATCATGGTCGCGGTCCTGCTGGTCAGACCCAACGGCATCATGGGGGAGGCGACCTGACATGAGCTGGCTCGCCAACCCCACCGACGAGTTCGCCGACATGACCCGTGCGGAGCAGGGCGTCACGCTGTTCATCGTCGGCTTCGCGCTGTTCCTCGTGTTCGGCCTGTTGACCGGCGCACTGAACCCCTCGTACTTCCTGTTCCTCATCGGCCTCGGGAGCATGTACGCGCTGCTGTCGCTCGGCCTGAACTCCCAGTGGGGGTTCACCGGGCTCATCAACTTCAGCGTCGCCGCGTTCTTCGGCGTCGGTGCGTACGGGACCGTGCTGATCAGCGCGAGTTCGTCGCCCATCCGACAGTCCCTGCTCGACATCGGGGTCCCGAGCGTCGTGCTGAACCCGGTCGTGGGGCTCGTCATCGCCATCGTCGTCGCGACCGTCATCGCGCTGGCCATCGGCATCCCCACGCTGCGCCTGCGCGCGGACTACCTCGCCATCGCCTCGCTGGGGCTGGCGGAGGTCGTCAGGCTCATCGTGTTGAACCAGCAGAACTGGACGAACGGCAGCGCGGGCGTCCGCGGCATCCCGAGCTTCTTCGCGGGCTGGCCGGTGCTCGCGACGTTCCCCCAGTCGATGCCGGAGACGGTCATCGACTTCGTTCCGGGCGGCTCCATCACCATCGCGGAGCCGGTGTTCGGCATCGGCTTCACGTTCGGGCAGGAGATCGTCCTCGGGACGCCGTTCTGGCGGGCGCTGCTGAACGTCGCGCTCGTGTTCGTGTTCCTCGGTATCAGCTACACGGCGCTCCGGCGGGTCCACCGCTCGCCGTGGGGACGCGTGCTGCGGACCATCCGCGCCGACGAGGACCTCGCGCGTGCGCTCGGCAAGAACACGTACTCGTTCAAGATGCAGTCGTTCGTGCTGGGCAGCCTCGTGATGGCGCTGGCCGGCGTGTTCTACGCGCACCTGAACCTGTACGTGAGCCCGGGCGACCTGGACCCCATCACGACGTTCTACGTCTGGGTCGCGGTCATCCTCGGCGGCAGCGGCTCGAACCGCGGCGCGCTGTTCGGCGGCTTCGTCGTCGTCGCCATCCGCGAGGGGACGCGCTTCCTCAACCAGGTCACCCTCTCGTTCGACCTGGGCGCGACCGAGGTCGTCCTCTCGCTCACGGGGTTCGGCGGCCCGATGCGGCTGCTGCTCATCGGGGTCATCATCGTCATCCTGATGCGCTTCCGACCGGAGGGCCTGCTGCCACCGCAGCGCGAGCTCATCTGGCCGGGGACCGTCGACGAGGTGCCCGAGGGCCCGGACGTCGGCGTCCGCGAGGCACGGGGTGGTGCCGATGAGTGAGGGTGCCACGTCCATGCGCGAGCGCCACGAGGGTGCCGACATGGAGAAGGAGGACGTCGTCCTCCGCGTCGAAGACCTGCAGAAGGCGTTCGGCGGTCTCGTCGCGACCGACCACGCGACCTTCGAGGTCGAACGCGGCACCATCACCGGGGTCATCGGCCCGAACGGGGCCGGCAAGTCGACCATCTTCAACCTCATCTCGGGCTTCTACGAGCCCGACGGCGGTCGCGTCGAGGTCAACGGCATCGACGTGACGGGACGGGAGCCGTACGAGGTCGCCGATGCCGGCCTCATCCGGACGTTCCAGACCCCGCGCAAGCTCGAGGGGATGACCGTCCGCGAGGCGATGCTGGTCGGTCCGCGCGAGCAGCCCGGCGAGTCGTTCGTGAAGCTGTTCACCGACCCCGAGGGCGTCGCCGCGGCCGAGTCGGCCAACCTCGAGGAGGCCCAGCGCATCTTAGAGGAGTTCGAGATCGACCACCTCGCGACCCAGCCCGCGACCGACATCTCTGGCGGGCAGATGAAGCTGGTCGAGCTCGCCCGGGCGATGCTCGCCGACCCCGAGATACTGCTGCTCGACGAGCCTGTCGCCGGCGTCAACCCGACGCTCCGGAACGACCTCGCCGAGCAGATCCGCCGGCTCAACGAGCAGGGAACCACGTTCTGTATCATCGAGCACGACATGGAGTTCGTCATGGAGCTGGCCGACCCCATCGTCGTGCTGAACCAGGGGAACGTGCTGATGGAGGGACCGCCCGAGGCGGTACAGTCCGACGAGCGCGTCATCGACGCCTACCTCGGAGGTGACACATGAACGGCGACGCGACGGTCCTCGAACTCGCCGACGTCGACAGCGGCTACGGCGAGGTGCAGGTGCTCACCGACCTCTCGCTGCACCTGGACGAGAACGAGATCGTCTGCCTCATCGGCCCGAACGGGGCCGGCAAGTCGACGGTGCTGAAGACCGCCTTCGGCCTGCTGACGCCGTGGACCGGGTCGGTGACCTACCACGGCGACGAGATCGGCGGCATGGCCCCGGAGGACATCGTCCGCGCGGGCATCGGCTACGTCCCGCAGACGGACAACGTGTTCGGGTCGCTGACCATCGACGAGAACCTCCGCATGGGCGGCGTCGCCCGCGAGAGCGGCCTCGACCGGGTCATCGGCGAGCTGTACGACCAGTTCCCGCTGCTCGACGAGCGCCGGAAGTCGAAGGCCCGGACGCTCTCGGGCGGCCAGCGCCAGGTGCTCGCGTTCGCCCGCGCACTCGTGATGGAGCCCGACGTGCTCCTCATCGACGAGCCGTCCGCCGGGCTCGCCCCGAACACCGCCGACGAGGTGTTCGGGCACGTGCAGGCCGTGAACGAGCTCGACACGGCCATCCTCATGGTCGAACAGAACGCCAAGAAGGGCCTGGGCATCTCCGACCGCGGCTACGTGCTCGACCAGGGCACCGTCCGGTTCGAGGACGCCGCCGAGGACCTGCTCGACAACGAGGAGGTCTCGAAGCTCTACCTCGGCGCGTAGCCCGGTCCCGAATCGCAGCAACCTTCCGTCATCCCATCCTCTCCATCCCAACAAGTGACCGACATCAGACGCTACGTCTTCGCGCTCGCCCCGCTCGCAGCGGCCGCGCTGTGGGGCGGGATGTACGTCGTGAGCAAGTGGAGCTTCGGCGCTATTCCGCCGCTCACGCTCGGCTTCCTGCGGGTCGCCGTCGGGGCGGCCGTCCTCTTCGGGGTGCTCGGGCTGGGAGGCGGCCGGCCGACGATAGACCGCGGCGACTGGCCGACGTTCGTGGCGCTCGGCGCGTGGGTCACCCTCACCAACGCGACGCAGTTCGTCGGCACCGAGCTGACCACCGCGAGCGAGGCGTCGCTGCTGACCGTGCTGACGCCGATTGCGACGGTCTTCCTGGGTGCCGTCGTCCTCGGGGAGCGCGTCACGCCGACGAAGGCCGCCGGCATCGCCCTCGCGCTCGCGGGCACCGTCGCGGTCGTCGCCGGGCAGTACGACCTCGCCGCGGTCGGGGCCGGCAGCCTGCTCGGCGTCGTGCTCCTGCTCGCCGCGAGCGTCACCTGGGCGGCGTACACGGTCCAGGGCGTCCGCGTCGTCCGCCGCTACTCCGCGCTGACGGCCGCGACGTACGCGACCGTCGCGTCCGTCCCGATGCTCGGCGCGCTGTCGGCGGTCGAACTCGCCCGGACGCCGGGCGGCGTCTCGTCGCTCCCGACGGACGGCACCTCGGTGCTCGCCGTGCTCTACCTCGGCGTCCTCGCGACCGCGGCCGCCTGGTACCTCTGGTACAAGGGCCTCGAGTACGTGCCCGCGGGCACCATCTCGGTGTTCTTCTTCGCCCAGCCGGTCGTCGGCGCGGCCCTCGGCGCGGCCCTGCTCGGCGAGACGCTCGGCCCGGGCTTCGCCGTCGGCGGCGCGCTGATGGCGCTCGGCATCTGGGTCGTGAGCCGGGAGCGGGCCGACGACGGCGAGGAAGAGGAGTCGACGACTGCTTGATTACGCGGTCAGGTCCATCTTCACCCCATCCCGTATTCATCGCCGTATCACGGGGCAGCTATCACCTACCCGAACGTACGGATAGCCGGTTCTGATACTGGAGAAAAGAGAGATTTCCTGCACGCCGGAGCCATCGGGATTATTACATCCGGACCACGTGTTCTATCTGAGAGATGAAGGTACGGCACAGTGGGTTGGATTACGCATATCGAATCTCCAGTAAGAACAGACGAGGGTCTATCCTACCGCCGGCACTGGATTGACGAACCATGAACTGGAAATGTAAACGTTGCGGAACGATACATACCCAAAATCCGGTCGAGTGCAGGAACTGTTCTAACAGCAACTTCCGACCGATGACCGCGGAGCAGACAGCCCGGGAGTCGACAGGTGTCGAGTCACCCGATCCAATCGATCCCGATGATTCGGAACGTACCGTATCGAGTATGGAAGGAGGGGACAGTTCGCCGGACGTGAACCTCGATGGGAGTATCGCCCGGGGCGATTCCGAAGTGGCCGACGATACCGCGAGTGACTCCAACCTCTTTTCGAGATTCCGCTCACTGATTCCTTTTCTCTAATCAGGTACCGTCACAACACAGTTCCCCAGCTCACTCCAGCCGCTCGGCGTACTCGAAGTCCACGTCGCGGGCGGTCAGGTGCTCGCCGTCGAGCGCTATCTGCCAGCCGTGCAGGACTTCGGGGTCGTCCAGCGCGTTCGTGAGCGTCGAGCGCACGTCGAGTACGTCGACGCCGTAGTAGTCCCGCGGAACGCCGTGGAAGTACTGGAGCGCGGTCCGGAACAGGCTCCGCATCCCGTCGTCGTCCTCGAAGTCGAAGTGCTTGTACGCGCCCGCTGCCACCTGCACCATCGCGTGGAGGAACTTCGACTCCGTGGACCCGCGGCCGTAGTTGTACCACTCGTCCTCGAAGCAATCGTGCGATTCGTGGTACTCGCCGCTGTTGTACAGCCGGACCCCGTGGATGACGGCCCGCCGGAGCGTGCCGTGCTCCCAGCCGTTGGACTCCGGCCGGTCCGCACGCCAGCCCGCCGGGTCGCCCGTCGCGGGCGGTGCGACTCCGGTGTCCAGCGTGTGTTCGTCCATCGATTCCACGTACGGTCTCCCCCGGCATACTCCTTCGGTCTCAAGTCGGAATCGCAAGATGTCTCCCCGGAACGTGTCGGGTGGCCAACCAGGAGGGGGCCGGTGACCAGGGAGCTCGGACACCGGCGACGGTCGGTAGTTCGTGCCGCTTCGCAACGTTTTACCACCATCCACACCGAGAGCTGTGTACGTGCGAGGGTAGCCAAGCCTGGAAACGGCGGCGGACTCAAGATCCGCTCCTGTAGAGGTCCGAGGGTTCAAATCCCTTCCCTCGCATGAGGGCGCGAACGCAGTGAGCGCCTGAATGCACGAGGGAAGGGATTTGAGCCAGGGAGCAGCTCGCTGCGACCGTGGTTCAAATCCCTTCCCTCGCATGACGCCGTGGACGACGTCCGCGGCCGAATGCGGCAAGACGGAGCGTCTTGCCCTCGCAAACACTATCGAACGCAAACTCGAGAGCGACCGGTCCGAATCCGCTCCTGTAGAGTCGCCGTGAGCGAGGCGAACGGCGGCTTGGAGGTCGGTGAGCGAGCCCCGCGAGCGAACCGTCTTCCAGTGGTCCGAGGGTTCAGATCGTGTGAGAGTCGAACTCACCGTCGGTGTGGCGAGCGGATGCATCGTTCCCCTCCCCGGCTCGGGAAGTAGAGGGTGCGGAAACAGTACCGAAGGCCAGTCCCGGAGGAGTCGCGTGTGGCCGGTTGGGCGAACGACTCAACTCATTCGACCCCGGATGATGAGCATGGTCGACGATCCACTCAACAATCTCGACCGCCGCATACTGCACCTGCTACAGGTGGATGCTCGCGGGGCAAGCGACACGGACATCGCCGAGGAGACCGACGTTACCGGGACGACGGTCAACAATCGGATCGAACAACTGGAGGAAAAGGGGGTCATCCTCGGGTACAATCCCGAGATCAACTACGAGGCGGCGGGGTATCCCATGCGCGTTCTGTTCATCTGTTCGACCGACCTCTCCCGACGGTCGGAGATGGCGAAAGAGGCCCTCGAAGTCCGTGGCGTCGTCAATGTGCGGGAGATGCTGGCCGGCGAGGAGAACCTCCACGTCGAGGTCGTGGCCGAAGCGACCTCCGACGTAAAGGAGAGCACCGAACAGTTGGACGAGCTGGACCTGCAGATCGTGACCAGCAACATCCTGGCGGAGGAACATGCCCAACCGTGGAATCACTTCCACCAGGAGATAGCCGACGACCCCGATACGCCCTCGGACGACGACTCCGAAGAGTAGTCTCGGACTGGAACGACGACAGTAGTTGGATTACTGAATCCGTATCGGCAGGGCTCGGAGTCCCGTGCCCGCATCGCTTGGGAAAGTCAACCGAACACCCACATCGATACAGAATTATCAATTGTATAAAGTTATCGTAAAAAAGATGTTAAGGTGGTCTGGGCCAATCGATAGGTGATGGCAAGGATGGACACCACGGAACTGAACGAAACGTTCGACCTGCTGACGCATCCCCACCGGCGCTATGCCCTCTATCTCCTGGCGGAGGAATCGGAGGCGCTCTCTATCGGCACCCTCGCGACCGCTATCGCCACGTGGGAAGCCGACCGAACAGGGATGGACGGGCCGACCGAAGAGAACGCTATCGAGATCGGCCTTCACCACAGCCATCTTCCGAAACTCGAAGACGCTGGCATCGTCACGGTCGCCGAGAACGAGGATTCCATAACGCTCAGAAGAACGGATGGCCTGGACCGGTTGCTAACCGACACGGCACGTCTCGACGGCTATCCGCCAATCGTAGCTGACGAGTGAGCGAGGGAGTCCGCCACCGTCCCGTACTTCACCCCGCCACATACTGACGGTCGATAGACTCGCACATCGACCGGCCAGCTGGTTCACCACACATCGACCGGCACAGAACTGCTCACGAGTCACCCACCTCGACGCCGGTCACGTCGCCCACCACCGCCCAGCCGTCGTCGCTCTCGCGGGCGGCGAGCAGCGTCTCGTCGTCGTCGCCGTCGACGATGCGGTAGGTGGTGCCGTCGTCGGTCTCGCCCTCGGCCTCGAGGTCGTCCTGGAAGAACTCGGCGTGGTGCATGGACAGGTCGACGGTCGAGCCATCGGCGAAGGTGAGCGTCACGGTGTCCGGTGCGATGTTGTAGAGTCGCTTCGCGAGACGGTTCATACTCGACCCGTGAACGTCCGCCGCCAAATCGGCGTCGGTCGGCGGCAGCTGGCGGGTTTAACGGGCAGTGTATATCCAGCACTCACTACTTTCCACGCTGGTCCGTGCCGAGTATCTATGGGGGGAGATCTGAACCGAAGGGACTGGTTACTGTCCGTCAGTGCAGCTGGAGTGACCGCACTGTCGGGCTGTGTGACCGGCGACGAGAGCGACGGCGGCGGCGGTGGAACCGTGCCGGAATCGACGCCCCAGGGAGGGGGTGGCGGCGGTGGCGGTGGCGATAGTGCTGACGACGACGGTGGCGGTGGTGGTGGCGACGACGGCGGTGGTGGCGGCGACGACGGCGGTGGTGGCGACGACGGCGGTGGTGGCGACGGCGAGACCGAGACGTCCCCATCGGCAACGTTCGAACTCGGCGAACTGTCCGTCCGCCCCACCCTGCCGGCAGGGCGCGAAGCGAGTGCGACCGTCGTGGTCGAGAACACCGGCTCGCGACGGGGGACCGCGACCCTCAGCGTCCGGGTCGGCGAAGGCGTGCGGACCGTGGAGGTGACGCTCGAGCCAGAAGCCGGCCGAACCGTCGAACTCCCGCTCCGGCCGCCGGACGAGCCCGGAGAGACGACGGTCGAGGTCGTCGTTCACGAGACGGGCGAACGGCGGTCCGAAACCGTCGAGCTCGTGCCGGTCGAGTTCGACACGGAGGTCTCCGTGCCGTCGCAGCTGGTCATCGGCGAGGAGGTTGTCGTCGAGATAACGGTGACGAACGAGTCCGCCGCGCCGGTCTCGACGACGATCCAGTGGCAGTTCCTGGACAGCGAAGGCGCGGAGGAGCTACACCTGCAACCGGGTGGGACGGAACGACTCCGGCCCCGGTTCGTGGTCCCGGACCAGCCCGGAACACACAGCGTTCGGGTCGCGAACACGGCAGCGAACTCCCTCGAACCGATCCTGGTGCGCATCATCGACCTGGCGGACGCGTTCGAGATCACGGAGGTAATCGACGGCCGCTGGGAGTGCATGTCGTACGCGAACACCGCCAACGAGATCTACTGGGAGTACGAGGTGAGCAACGTCGGGAACGTCGACGTCGACGGGCGTAACCGCCTCGTACTCGGTGTCGAGGTGGTCGACGGGGGCGGCCGTCTCGTGGGCAGCTACGAGATGACCGGCCAGCCGCCGAGGCCCGACACCCCGTCGGTGTTCGGCGTCGACGAGGACGACTTCGACAACAGCGACGGACTGAGCGGTGCGGCATCGTGTGATTACATCCGGCGCATCATCGACGCCGTCAACGGGGACGGTGAGCAGCGCATCGCCGAGGCGCACTGGTGACGACGGCACGACGCCGGAAACCGCCACACGTCCGGACGAACCGGAGGGCCTTTTTGCGCGGCTCTCCCGTGTGAGTGCATGACCGACTACGCAGTGCGCGCCCGGCTCGTCGAGCGCGCCGCACGTTCCGGGGCGGCCGTCGCCGAGGGCCACTTCCGGACCGGTATCGCCGTCGAGGAGAAGGACGGGAAGACGGACGTGGTGACCCAGGCCGACCGTGACGCCCAGCGCGAGGTCGTCTCGACCATCCGCGACGAGTTCCCGGAGGACGCCATCGTCGGCGAGGAGGACGACGAGCTGAAGGAGGTACCGGATTCGGGGCCAGCGTGGATCATCGACCCCATCGACGGGACGAACAACTACGTCCGCGGCTTCTCGGTGTGGGCGACGAGCGTCGCGGCGGTCGTCGACGGCGAACCGGTCGCGGCGGCGAACGTGCTGCCGGCGCTCGACGACGTGTACGTCGCGGACGACGAGCACGTGGTGCTGAACGGCGACGAGCTCGCCGTCAGCGACGTCTCGGACCCCGAGCGTGCGGTCGGCTGCCCGACCATCTGGTGGCCGCGGGACCGGCGCGACGAGTACGCGACGGCCTGCCGCGAGATCGTGGAACGGTTCGGCGACATGCGCCGCGTCGGCTGCGCGCAGGCCGCGCTCGGCATGGTCGCCTCGGGTGGACTGGAGGCCACCATCACGAACGTCGACGCGAACCCGTGGGATACCGTCGCGGGCGTCCACATGGTCCGGCAGGCCGGCGGAAAAGTGACCGACATCGACGGCGACCGCTGGCGGCACGACAGCCGTGGGCTGGTGGCGTCGAACGGTGCGGCCCACGAGGAGGCGCTGGCGGCGGCGCGGGCTATCGAGGACGTACGCCAGGTGTAGCAGGTCGGCCCGGAGCGGTGGGATACGCCGCGTCCCGACCGCTCAGGCCGGCGAGACCGCCCGAATCTTCGTCGAGCGGCAGTCGGGACAGGCCACCGCGGACATGTCCGACTTCGTCGACTCGAACTCCGTGTCGCACCGTTCACAGACGTAGTGGAACGTTCGTTCGTCGGTACCGAACAGGCCTCTGACCGAATCTAGGAATCCCATGCCCAATGTTAGCGTACGACGTTCCGGTAGATAAATGCTGTTCGGGAGGGTCGCGTTTTTTCTCCTCGGGGCGGTACCACGGACTATGGAACTCGACGAGACGGACAGACAGATCCTCCGCATCCTCCAGGAGAACGCACGGACGACGTTCAGCGAGATCGCCCGTCGAATCGACATGTCGAGCGCGACGGTCCACGACCGCGTCGGCCGGCTGGAGGACGCCGGCGTCATCCAGGGCTACCACGCGAAGCTCGACCCGAAGGCCATCGACCTCGGCATCTCCGCCATCATCGGGCTGCGCGTCGAGCAGGGGCGCGAGCAGGACACGCTGGAGCGGTTGCAGGCGATTGAAGGGGTACAGGAGGTCCACCTGACGACCGGCGAGTGGGACGTGATGGGCCGGGTGTACGCCGAGGACGCCGACGCGCTCCGGGAGCTGATGTTCGACCGCATCGCCCAGATGGACGGCTTCGCGCGCTCGCAGACGATGGTCATCCTCGGGACACCCCACGAGTCCGAGGAGCTGCCCATCGCCGGGGAGTAGCGGTTACCGCCGGGTGACCGCGCGAGGGGAGACCAGAAGGGTAATGGCCCGTCCGTCCGCCCGTCGGTGTATGAGCGACTTCATCGACCGTATCGGCATCGAACGGGCGTGGGTCGGCGCGGTCGGCCTGCTGACGGCCGTGTTCGGCCTCGGGTCGGTGCTGTTCCCGCGTGCGGTGTACGCGAACTTCGTCTGGCAGTACTTCTGGGGGCCGGTGTACGCCGACGCACACAACTGGAACTGCGTGGCCTGGGCCGACGGCGCGCAGGTCCAGCCACAGAGCTGTGGGTCGGTACCCGCGAGTCTCGGTCCCGTCGCCGAGCCGGGCTACACGGTCGTCTCCGAGATCGGCTACGCCCTCATCCTCCTGTTGATGCTCGTCGGCGTCGGCCTGCTGGTCAAGCGCCTGCGCATCACGCGCTACCGGGCGCTGTTCTACGGGCTGTTCCCGTTCATGTTCTTCGGCGGGACCCTCCGGGTCGTCGAGGACGTGAACGACAAGGCCCGGCTCGCGGCCGGCCAGTCACCGATCTTCGACTACCCGCTGAACAGCCTCCTCATCAGCCCGGTCATCTACTTCACCGTCTTCTTCGTCGCGCTGGCGGCGGTCGTCGCCGCGGTGTTCCTCGCCGAGAACGTCGTCGACAGGGAGTTCGAGTACCCGCTGTTCGCCATCGGCTCGACCCTGCTCGCCGCCAACCTGGGTTACTTCGCCTGGGCGGCGGCCACCCAGCCGTACGTCTCCTTCTACCCGCAGGTCGCCATCGTCGTCCTCGTCGCCGCGACGGTCGTCGCGGGCGGCGTCTGGTACGGCATCGAGACGCTCAAGCCGAGCATCAACGCCGGCACCGGCTTCATGGGCGTGGTCGTGCTCTGGGCGCACGCCATCGACGGCGTCGCGAACTTCGTCGGCCTGAACCTGATGCCGGCGCTCACCGGGCAGGCGAACCTCCAGGGCAAGCACCCCGTGAACCGGTTCATCGTCGACGTGGCAGGCCAGTACCTGCCCGCCTACCTCGACGCGTTCCCGTTCCTCGTCGTGAAGATGGTCGCCGCGACGTTCGTCCTCTGGGTGTTCGACGAGACGGTGTTCGACGACAGTCCGCGCTTCACCGTGATGCTCCTCGTCGCCATCGTCGCCGTCGGCCTCGGCCCCGGCACCCGCGACATGGTCCGTGCGACCCTGTACGTCTAGGTCAACCGGTCCAGCGTCTCCCGGGGGAAGTACCGTCCCCCGCACTCGGTACACTCCGCGAGGACGACCTCTCGCTCGACCGTGACGCCGAGGGCCTCGCCCGAGACCGCCGTTCGCGTCAGTGTTCCACCACACGTCGCACAGGATAGTTCGAACTCCGATACTGGCTCTCCCCCGGCCGCCGAGCGTTCGCTCATGTGAGAGGTTGACACACCATATCTACAGACGAGCGTATCGGTCTTAAATCCCGGGTAGCCATCGGTTAGCGACCGGTTCCCGACTCAGGGATACGGGTGGTGCTGCCGGTTCGGTCGCGCCTCGAACCCCAGCGACTCCGGTACCGTCTCGGCGCGGGTCCCGAACGCCGGGTCGTCCGTGAACAGCGGCTGTGCGCCCGGCACCACGACCCGGACCGCCTCGAAGCCGGCCGTCTCCACGTCCGCGGGCGTCAGCCGGCTCGCGTAGGGCGTCAGCCCGGCCTCGGCCACACGCTCGACCAGTGCGTCGACCGCGTCCCCACCCGCCAGCGCGTCGTCCGGGCCGACGCTGCTCGCCGGAATCGGCCCGCCCGAATCGAGGAAGTCCGTCGCAGCGGACGGGAAGTCGGCGAACCGACCGATAGCGCCGGACTCCTCGTTCGCGCCGGCGCGGCCCATCGAGCGCAGCTCCATCCAGTTCTGGAGCGCCTCCGCGAGCGCGGACCGGGCCGCAGTCACGGGGTCGAGCGCGGCGTCCGAGCCCACAGCGAACCGCGGCCAGTCGCCGTCCTCGCGGTGGACCGCCACGGCGACGACGGGGACGTCCACGTCCTGCGTGACGAGCAGTGCCGTCGTCTCCAGGTCCTCGGCGCGGGCGCGGCGTTCGAGCCGCTCGTAGTCCGCGTCGTCGACCCGCAACTCCAGCGGCTCGAACGTCGAGTACCACGCGAGCATCGTCGCGTCGCGCTCGACCACCTCGGTCAGTCCGGCGACCAGCGCGTCTGCGCCGGACGTGCCCAGTCCAAGCCCGGTCGTGATGGCCGACGTGTACCGCTCCGCCGGCGGCGGGAAGTGGACGAGTTCCGCGGGGATGGGCACCTGTTCGTCCGTCGCGAGGTCCGTCGCCGTCGTCCACGGAATCGGTGACTCGGGGTCGACCGCCGGCGCGTCCTCCGCCCGGACGACCGCATCCGGTGAGACCCCGTTGTCGACCATCCCCGGCGGTGCCTGCTCGAAGTCCGAGTTTCGGTAGATGGCCGCGCTGTAGCGTTCGAGTGCCTCCCCGACGGCCTTCATGAACGCCGCGTTCCAGTCGTCGGCGACACCCGCGGCCTGCCCCGGCGCGCTGGCGTCCGAGTAGACCGATGTTTCGGCCGTCGTCGCCAGATAGTACGGCGCGGGGAACGACTCCAGCTCGCCGATGTCGCTGACCAGTCCGACGCGCCCGTCGAGGGTGCGTTCGGCCCGTTCGACCGCCTCGTCGAGGCTCACGTCGGCGTCGCCGCGCCGGAGTTCGTCGTCGGTCCGTCCGCAGCAGCCCGGCACCGGCAGGAACTGTCGGTCCTCGTGCGGCAGTTCGTGGATGTGTCCGACGGGGTCGTGGTCGTCCTCGACGGCGGCGACCGCCTCCCGCCCGGCGACCGCGCCGGCGAGCCGTGCCGTCGGCCGGTCGACGCCCCCGTCGTCGGTCTCGCTCGCGTTCGAGCCGACCCTCGCACGCAGGCAGTCGAAACAGCCCCGGCCCGGCGCGAGCCCGGCGACCGCGGCGTCGACGCCCGCGACCGGGTAGCCGCCGACGCCGCCCAGCTCGACCGCCAGCCACGGCCCGTCTGCGGCCTCGTTCGCCGTCGTGAGGGCGTCGTCCTCGGTCGGTGCGACGACGACCGCGAGGTCCGCGCCCGCGATGCCGTCCGGGTCGACCCGCTCCGGGTCGGCGTCCGTGTCCGCCAGCGCGGCCACGACGGCTTCCGCGGCCGGTCCGTCGCCCGCGATTCGTACGTCCATGTCGCCGACGTCGCGTGGCGCTGAGAAAAGTCCGACGCTCTCGGGTGTTCGTGTCGCGTCGTCGGTCAGATGTGCTCCTCCTCCAGCACCCAGCCGAGCGCGCGCTTGTAGTACGTGAACATCTGCTTGACGCCCTCGTGTTTCATGTCCTCGTCGTCCAGCTCCTCCTTCAGGAACTCGTACTGCTCCCGTATCTCCTCTTCACTGCGCATGGTCGAGACTGTGGGTGCTGTTCGGAAGTGTCTTTCTTCGAGTGGTGTGGCGGTCGCGTGTTCGGTCTGCGGGTGGTCCCGACTGTCTCGTGGGAACTCCGTCGACTGCTACCAGCCAGAACGTCCCTGCTCGGTCGACTCCCGGGACCACGCGAGACTCCACCGTCGTCTCGCTGGCCTCCGTTCGCCCGCTCACGGGGACACTCGACCGGTCTCGCCAGCGCACGCCGGTGTGAACAGTCCGGACAGGAATCGAGAAGTCCCGTCAGTACACCTCCGCCATGAACTCCCGGAGCGCGTCGTTCACGACCGTGGGGTTCTCGACGTTCGAGGAGTGCCCCGCCTCGGGGACCTCGACGAACCGGGCGTCGGGGAGTCCGTCGGCCATCGACGCGCCGTACTCGGGGTCGATGGAGAGGTCCTCCGCGCCGTGGACGACGAGCGTCGGCACGTCGATCTCGTCGAGGCGGTCGGCGACCCCCGGGCGATCCAGCCACGAGTGCACCTCGTCGTGGACGGCCTCGCCGGGGTACGTGAGCCAGCGGTTCTTCCAGGAGTCCACGAGTTCGGGGTGCTCCTCGTTCGTCGTCGGCCCGAACAGGATGTGCGCGACGACCTCGGCGAGGTCGGGGGGCAGCTCCTCGCTCTCCTTCGCGCGGTCGACCATTCCCCCGTAACGTTCGCGGTCCTCCCCGGGGTGGGGCTGGGCCATGCTGTCGACGAGGACCAGGCCGTCGAGGACCTCGGGGTAGCGCAGGGCGAACCGGAGCGCCATGAACCCGCCCATCGACATCCCGCCGAGGACACAGGAGTCGATGTCCAGCGCGTCGAGGAGGGTCCGGCAGTCGTCGGTCAGGTCGTCGAGGTCGTACGGGCCCTGCCAGTTGTCGGTGCGGGCGCGGTTGTCGTAGGCGACGACGCGGTAGTCGTCGGCGAGGGCGTCCATCTGGGGACGGAACATCGTCCGGTCCATCAGCGTCCCGTGACTGAGCACGAGCGCGGGACCGTCACCCCGGTCGTCGGCGAGGGTGTCCGCCCGGTGACGGTACATCTCGGTGGCTGGACCGGGGTCGTCGGGCAGTGGTGGCATGCACCACAGTTCGGCGGGCAGTCACAAATAGCTACGTCGTGGCGGCCCGGCGAGGGACGACCGAGACCGACTCGCGCACCGTCTGCCACCCCATGACGACCACAGCGGCTTCGATTCAGCACCACAAAGGGCGTACAAATACCCGACAGAGCGCCTGAAGACCGTGATATTTAGCGATTGACGGTTCGGGCTTCGTAACGCCTTTGAGGTGGGGCGGACCCGTGGCTATCAATGACACGTGAATCGTGGACGGGGCGTATCGGCTTCGTCCTCGCCGCCGCTGGCAGCGCAGTCGGACTGGGGAACCTCTGGCGGTTCCCGTGGATGACCGCCGAGAACGGCGGGAGTGCGTTCCTGCTCGTCTACCTCGGCATCGTCCTCGCGGTCGGTGTCCCGGGGCTGCTCGCCGAGTTCGTCATCGGCCGTCGCTCGCAGAAGAGCCCCGTCGGCGCGCTCCGTGACCTCTCGGGGTCGCGCAACTGGGGTCACGTCGGTCTGCTGACCGTCGTCGCCGGCCTCGTCCTGCTCTCCTTCTACAGCGTCGTCGGCGGCTGGATCCTGCGCTACTTCGTCGCCTCGCCGACGGGCGCGTACTTCGACAACCCGGGTGCGTACTTCGACGCCATCTCCGTCGGCCCGGAGGCCGCCGCGTTCCACGTCCTGTTCCTCGCGCTCACCGCGGGCGTCGTCTACGGCGGCGTGCGCGACGGCATCGAGCGCGCGACGACGGTGATGATGCCCATCGTCTTCATCGCGCTCATCGGGCTCTCGGTGTGGGTGAGCGGGCTCTCCGGTGCCTCGGAGGCCTACGAGTTCTACCTCTCGTTCGACCTCGGGACCGTCCAGTCCAGCTTCCTCGACATCGTCCTCGCCGCCGCCGGACAGGCGCTCTTTACCCTCTCGGTCGGCGCGGGTACGATGATCACCTACGCGAGCTACGTCGGCGAGGACCGCTCGCTGCCTGCGGACGCGACGCTCGTCGCCGTGCTGAACACCGCCGTCGGCGTGCTCGCCGGCCTCGTCGTCTTCCCGCTGCTGTTCTCGACGCCGGGGGCCGACGTCGAGACCAGCGGCCCCGGCGCGCTGTTCGTCGGCGTCGCGACCGCGTTCGCCGAGCTCCCGGCCGGTCGCCTCGCCGCCGTGGGCTTCTTCGCGGTCGTCGCGCTCGCCGCGCTCTCGTCGTCCATCAGCATGCTCGAGATCGTCGTCGCGTACCTCGTCGACGAGCGCGACCGCAGCCGACAGCAGGCGGTCCTCGGCGTCGGCGCGGTCGTCCTCGTCACCGGGACCGCCAGCGCGTTCGTGCCCCCCCTGTTCAACGCACTCGCCGGCCCCGTCGTCGACTTCGTGCTCACGACCGGGCTGTTCGCGTTCGTCGTCTTCACCGCGTGGGTGCTCGGCGGCGATGCGGTCGACGAGTTCGTCCGCGGCACGCAGTTCTCGTCGGGGCTCGCCGACGCCTGGCGGCTGCTCGTCGGCATCGTCATCCCGCCGTTCCTGGCCTTCACGCTCCTCGTCGGCGTGGTCGGCCTGCTCGACGTCACGCTCGCGTCGTGGCAGCTCGGCCTCGCCGGGGTCGTCGTCGCCGGGGTCGTCGTCTCCCTCGTCCGCCGTACCCGGACAGAGGCCGGCACCGCCGCCTGAGCCGGAGACGCGACAAATTCTGCCACGGAATTTCGACGATCGACGTTGCGGAGTACGGAAACCTTTTGGGCGAGGTAAGAGACGATTGGACCAATGACTGCTGGGTGGTCACCGTGACGATGGAGGACCGCATCGACGAGCTCGAGGAACTGCGCGAGGAGGCCCTGCTGGGCGGCGGCGAGGACCGCATCGAGTCCCAGCACGAGAAGGGCAAGATGACCGCCCGCGAGCGCATCGAGTACTTCCTCGACGACGGCAGCTTCCACGAGTTCGACCAGCTGCGCACCCACGACTCCCACAACTTCGGGATGGAGGAGCGCAAGATACTGGGCGACGGCGTCGTCACCGGCTACGGCGACGTCGACGGCCGGAAGGTGTTCGTGTTCGCCCACGACTTCACCGTCTTCGGCGGCTCGCTCGGCGAGGTGTTCGCCGAGAAAATCACGAAGGTGATGGACATGGCGATGGAGGTCGGCGCGCCCATCGTCGGGCTGAACGACTCCGCCGGGGCACGTATCCAGGAGGGCGTGAACTCGCTCGCGGGCTTCACCAACATCTTCCACCGGAACCAGCTCGCCTCGGGCGTCGTCCCGCAGATCTCCTGCATCATGGGGCCGTGCGCCGGCGGCGCGGTGTACTCGCCCTCGATCACGGACTTCATCTTCATGGTCGAGGACAGCGCGCACATGTACATCACCGGGCCGGGCGTCATCAAGACGGTCACCGGCGAGGAGGTGACACAGGAGGAACTCGGCGGGGCCAAGACACACACCAGCAAGACGGGCGTCGCCCAGTTCTCCTGCGAGACGGACGAGGCCGCACTCGACCGCATCCGCGACCTGCTCTCGTACCTGCCGTCGAACAACGTCGAGGACCCGCCCCGGGTCGAGCCGTGGGACGACCCGAACCGGGAGGACGACCGCCTGCTCGACATCGTCCCCGACAGCCCGCAGAAGCCGTACGACATGGTCGACGTCATCGGCTCCATCGTCGACGAGGGCTCGTTCTTCGAGGTGGCCGAGAACTTCGCGAAGAACATCGTCGTCGGCTTCGGCCGCCTCGACGGCCACAGCGTCGGCCTCGTCGCCAACCAGCCCCGCGTCAACGCCGGGACGCTCACCGTCGACGCCTCGATGAAGGGCTCGCGCTTCGTCCGTTTCTGTGACTCGTTCAACATCCCCATCGTGACGCTCGTCGACGTGCCCGGCTACATGCCCGGCACCGAACAGGAGCACCGGGGCATCATCCGCCACGGCGCGAAGCTCCTCTATGCGTACTCCGAGGCCACCGTCCCGTTGCTCACCGTCATCACCCGGAAGGCCTACGGCGGTGCGTACTGCGTCATGGCGTCGAAGAACCTCGGCGCGGACGTGAACTACGCCTGGCCCACCGCCGAGATCGCCGTCATGGGCCCGCAGGGTGCGGTCAACATCCTCTACCGCGAGGAGCTCGCGGAGGCGGAGAACCCCGACGAGCTGCGCGACGAGCTCATCGAGGAGTACCGCGAGGAGTTCGCGAACCCCTACACCGCGACCGACCAGGGCTTCCTCGACGACGTCATCGAGCCGACGGAGACGCGCTCCCGGCTCGTCGACGACCTCGACATGCTGCTCTCGAAGCGCGAGGACCAGCCCGACAAGAAACACGGCAACATCCCGCTGTAGCCATGAGTCAGGACCTGCTCGCGGCGCTCGACGTGCCCGACGACGCGACCGACGACGAGGCTGCCGCCATCGCCGCCGTCGTCGGCGCGCACCTCCGCGACCTCGAGGCCCAGGCGGCCGAGGAGGACGAGGAGGAGGCGTGGTCGGGCAAGAAGTGGTCGTTCGCGGGCCGGCTCCGGAGCACCCGCGGGCAGTCGCGACGCGTCCCGGACGGCGCGCCGACGGACGCCTGGGCGGCGTCCGGGCGCACGGACCGGTTCTGAGCGGTCGCGACTGCCGCCTCACCGTTTCTCGACGCGCAACTCGACAGTCCCGACGTCGAGCGTCGCGCCCGGCTCGACGTCCAGCTCGTCGCTCACGCGCTCGAATCGGCACCGCTGAAGGATGGTTGCCAGCGCGAGCCGCAGCTCCATCCGGGCGAAGCGCATCCCGATGCAGTGTCTGGGGCCGCCGCCGAACGGGAAGTAGGCGTACTCGGGGCGGTCGGCGTCGTCGTCGAGCCAGCGGGACGGCCGGAACGCCTCGGGGTCGTCCCACCAGCGCGGGTCGTGGTGGACGGCGTAGGTTCCGAGCAGCAGCGTCGCCTCCTCGGGCACCGCGTAGCCACCGAGGGTCGTGTCAGCGACGGGCTGGCGGTAGAGCAGGTACACCGGCGGATAGAGCCGGAGCGCCTCGCTGACGACCGCGTCGGTCAGTTCGAGTTCGGGGAGGTCGGCGAACGTCGGGTCCGCGTCGCCGAGGACCCGTTCGAACTCGTCGTCGAGCCCCCGCCGGACCTCGTCGTCGCCGGCGACCAGCCAGAGCGCGAAGGTGAGCGCCAGCGACGTGGTCTCGTGGCCGGCGAACAGGAAGGTGACGAGCTGGTCGCGGAGCCGCTGCTCGTCCATCAGGGAGCCGTCGGGGTACTCCGCGTCGAGCAGCGTCGCGAGCAGGTCGTCGTGGTCGCCCGCGCCGTCGGCACGCCGCTCCGCGACGAGCTCCACGAGCAGGTCGTCGAGCTCGCTCCGTGCGCGCCGGTACCGCCGCTTGTTCGGCGTCGGCAGCCAGTCGGGCGTCGCCAGCGTGCCCGCGCTGGCCCGGTCGGTGATGGCGTCGGCCGCCTCGCGGACGACGTCGCCGTCCGCGCCGTCGAGCTCGACGTCGAGCAGCGTCCGCGTCAGCACGTCGAGCGTGAGCCGCGGGCAGACCGCACCGAGGTCGACCGTCGCGCCGTCGTCCCAGCGGTCGACGGCCCCGGCGGTCGTGTCAACCATCACGTCGGCGAACGACCGGATGCGGTCCGGCGTGAACGCGGGCTGGAGCAGCCGTCGGTCGCGCCGCCACAGCTCGCCCTCGGTGAACACCAGCCCTCCAGGGGCGATGGCGTCGCCGGCGGCGGTTTCGAACTCGCCCTTCCGGAACTCGTCGTTCCGCGCGACGAGCACCTCCTCGACGAGTTCGGGGTCGTACACCGCGACGAACTCCCGGCCCAGCGCGTCGAACGCCACCACGTCGCCGTACTCGTCGCGGAGTTCGGTCCCCCAGTCGAGGCCGCCCCGGAAGAACGACATCGTCTTCCCGAGTAGCGGCAGCCCGTCAGGCCCCGGCGGTGTCTCGGCGGCCACCGCAGACCCTTCGTCGTCCCCGTCCGACTGCACGTGTCGCTGGTTCGTCTCGCCCATAGGTGTTCGTCGATGGTCCTCTCGCCTGGGCCTTCGGCCGAACCACTGAACCTTTTTAAATACTCGCGTTCGGCGTACCGCTATGCAGTCGCTCGACGTGACCCTGCACCTCCCCGACGAGGTCCGGCTGCCCGCCCCGGAGTGGTTCGACCTCGGCGATGACTTCGTCCGCGAGGAGCTGCTCGCCTGGCACACCGACGAGGACCGCGGCGTCGACTACTTCCTCGCGCTCGTCGTCGGCGACCTCGACGCCACCCGCGACGCCCTCGCCGAGCTCGACGCGGTCCTCGACTTCGAGCTCGTCCCCGTCGACGGCGACACGTTCTACGCCTACGTCGAGTTGGCCATCGGCTCGGAGACGACGGCCTGGCGGTCGCCGCTCGAGGCACAGGACATCGTCGTCGTCCCGCCGGTCGTGTTCGACCCCCACGGCTCGGTCCAGCTGACCGTGCTGGGCGACCCGGACGCACTTCGCGGCGTCGTGGACGGCGTCCCCGAGTTCGTGGGGGTGGAGATCGAACGCGTCGGCGAGCCGCGGGGCATCGGCGGGGCGCTCGCCGGTCGGGTGACGGCTCGCCAGCTCGAGGCGCTCGCCGTCGGACGGGAACTTGGGTACTACGAGGTGCCCCGGGAAGCGTCGCTCGCGGATGTCGCTGGTGAGCTGGGCTGTTCCGAGAGCGCCGCGTCGACGTTGCTTCGGAAGGCCGAGCGTGGGCTCGTGGACGCGGCGTTCGGGTGAGAGCCGCCCGTGGGCCGCCCCCACTCGAACGTCCGGCGGCCCCCTACCGCTTCGTCACCCGGAGCCGGACGTCCTCCTCGGGCTGGTAGGTCGCGGCCATCCGCGGCTCCGGCGGCTCGTCGCCGACATGCTCGAACCGACAGTCGCGGACCAGCGTCGCGAGCACGAGTTTCAGTTCGAGCATGGCGAACCGCATCCCGATGCAGTGCCGTGGGCCGCCACCGAACGGGAAGTAGGCGTACTCCGGCAGGGAGTCCTCGAACTCGTCGGTCCAGCGGTCGGGCCGGAACTCGCCGGGGTCGTCGTACCAGCGTTCGTCGCGGTGGATGCGGAACTGTGGGAGGGTCAGCTTGGTGTCAGCGGGGAGCTCGTAGCCGCCCAGTTCGACGTCCTCGCGGGCCTCGCGGAAGACGACGTAGGCCGGCGGGTAGAGCCGCATCGACTCCGTGCAGACGCGGTCGAGGTACTCCAGGCCGAACACGTCGAACGTGCCCGGGCGGTCGCCGTCGACGGCCGCGTCGACCTCGCGGTGCAGTCGGTCGGCCACGTCGGGGTGCTCGGCGAGGAGGTAGGTGGTGTACGTCAGCGCCAGCGAGGTGGTCTCGTGGCCGGCGAACAGGAACGTGAGCATGGTGTCGCGGAGCTCCTTGTCGGACATCCCCTCGCCGTCGTCGCCGGCCTGCATCAGCATCGCCAGCAGGTCGTCGTGGTCGCCGTCCTCGGCCGCGCGCCGCTCGGCGATGAGGTCGTCCACGGTGTCCTCGAACTCGGCCATCGCCCGGTTGTACCGCCGGTTCGACGGCGTCGGGACCCACGTGGGCACGAACGTCGAGACCCCTCTGGGGCCCGCGCGCTCGTTCAGCGCCTGGGCCCCGTGGGTGATGGTCTCGCCCGCCTCGCTCCCGTCCACGTCGAGGTCGAACAGCGAGTCCACGAGGATGCGGAGGGTGAGTTCCGAGAACCGCCCGTTGGCCGCGAACACCTCGCCGTCGTCGAGGTCCTCGACCAGTTCGCGGGCGTAGCCCGCCATCGCGTCGCCGTAGCTCCGGATACGGTCCAGCTGGAACGCCGGCTGCGCCTGGGTGCGCTGCTCGCGCCACTGTGCGCCCTCCGTGAACAGCAGCCCGTCCGAGGCGAACTGCTGCCCGAAGTCGGAGAGGTCCCACTTGCCGTACCTGTCCGAGTCCGTGACGAGCACCTGCTCGACGAGGTCCGGGTGGAGGACGGTGGCCATGCGCTGGCGGGCGACGCTGTAGCCCACCACGTCGCCGTAGCCCGCGAGCTCGTCGTAGAAGGCGTGCGGGTCGTCCGTGAACTGGAAGGTGTTGCCGAGGACGGGGATGCCGTCCGGGCCCGACGGAAAGCCGCCATCGCCCGGGTTCCGGGGGCCATCGTTCGTGTCCGCCGCTGGCGTCCCGCCGTCCCCCTGGTCGTCCGGGTCGGTCCGCCGCTCGTGCTGGCTGGGCGAGCCCCTCATACCCGACCGTTGCACACGCCGGTCGATGGCATCACCGTCTCTGTGGCTAGCGTGTTTAAGTTCGGTACCACAACCTCTAATTGTGGACGTGGACGAGTTCGACTATCGTGAAGTACCTCGACGTGCGCATCCGACAGCCCGACGACTGGCTGCACCCGATGCAGGAGTTCATCCGCCACGAGGACGTGGTGCAGTACGAGGAGCTCCAGACCTGGCACGTCGTCCAGGAGCAGGACGTCGAGTACGAGCTGTTCTACGTCGTCGCCGACCGCGAGCGCTACGAGCCCGTCATCGACGGCGTCGACTCCATCCGCTGGTACGACATCACCGACGTCGACGACGAGTCGTTCTACGTGTACGTCTGCCAGGACACCCGGGAGGACGACCGGGACTGGCGGGCCGCCTTCGCCGCGCTCAACCTCGTCGTCGTCCCGCCGATCACCTACGACCGCGAGGCCGCGATGGGCATGACCGTCATCGGCGAGGGCGACGACCTCCGGACGATGCTCGACGGCCTTCCGGAGAGCTTCGAGGTCGACGTGCGTGGCATCGGCGAGTACGACACGCGCCGGCCGTCGCTGGTGGGGGCGCTGACCGAGCGCCAGCGCGAGGCGGTCCACGTCGCCGTCGAGGTCGGCTACTACGCGGTCCCCCGCGAGGGCGACCTCGAGGCCGTCGCCGCGGCACTGGACTGTGCCCCCTCGACGGCGTCGAACCTGCTCCGGAAGGCGGAAGCGGCGGTGTTCGGGCGGCTCGTCGACCGGCGCAGCGCCCGGCCGTGAACCCGGCTGCCACCGGTCGTTGACGGGGGTGGCAAAAACCGATACAATAAGGTGCGTCGTCCGAGACACTTCCGGCAAGAATGTTCAGGAAGGTTCTCGTCGCGAACCGAGGGGAGATCGCGGTGCGCGTCATGCGCGCCTGCGAGGAGCTGAACGTGTCGACCGTCGCCGTCTACAGCGACGCCGACAAGAACTCCGGGCACGTCCGCTACGCCGACGAGGCGTACAACGTCGGGCCCGCCCGGGCAGCGGACTCCTATCTCGACCACGAGGCCGTCATCGAGGCCGCGAGGAAGGCCGACGCCGACGCTATCCACCCCGGCTACGGCTTCCTCGCGGAGAACGCCGAGTTCGCGGGCAAGGTCGAGGCCGAGGAGGGCATCACCTGGGTCGGCCCGGCCGCCGACTCGATGGAGCAACTCGGCGAGAAGACCAAGGCCCGGAAGACGATGCGCGAGGCCGACGTGCCCATCGTCCCCGGGACGACCGACCCCGTCGAGGACCCCGCGGAGGTCACCGAGTTCGGCGAGGAGCACGGCTACCCCATCGCCATCAAGGCCGAAGGCGGCGGCGGCGGCCGCGGCATGAAGATCGTCGAGAGCGCCGACGAGGCCGCCGACCAGTTAGAGAGCGCGAAGCGCGAGGGCGAGGCGTACTTCGACAACGACAACGTCTACCTCGAACGGTACCTCGAGAACCCCCGCCACATCGAGGTGCAGATCCTCGCGGACCACCACGGCAACGTCCGCCACCTCGGCGAGCGCGACTGCTCGCTCCAGCGCCGCCACCAGAAGGTCATCGAGGAGGGCCCGAGCCCCGCGCTCTCGGACGAGCTCCGCGAGGAGATCGGCGCGTCCGCCCGTCGCGGTGCCGACGCGGCCGGCTACTACAACGCCGGCACGTTCGAGTTCCTCGTCGAGGAGGAGGAACGCGACGCCGCGGCCGGCGAGGTCCTGGGACCCGACGCGAACTTCTACTTCCTTGAGGTCAACACCCGCATCCAGGTCGAACACACCGTCACCGAGGAGCTCACCGGCATCGACATCGTGAAGTGGCAGCTGAAGGTCGCCGCCGACGAGGAGCTCGACTTCGCACAGGACGACGTCGACCTCTCCGGGCACGCGATGGAGTTCCGCATCAACGCCGAGAACGCCGCCAACGAGTTCGCGCCCGCCCCGGGCGGCAAGCTCGCGACGTACGACCCGCCGGGCGGCATCGGCGTCCGGATGGACGACGCGCTCCGGCAGGGTGATACGATCGTCACCGACTACGACTCGATGATCGCGAAGCTCATCGTCCACGGGAGCGACCGCGACGAGTGCATCGAGCGCTCGCTCCGCGCGCTCCGTGAGTACGACATCGAGGGGGTCACGACCATCATCCCGTTCCACCGGCTGATGCTCTCCGACGAGGCGTTCGTCCACGGCACGCACACGACGAAGTACCTCGACGAGCACCTCGACCACGACCGCATCGCGGAGGCCCAGGAGCAGTGGGGCTCCGACACGGACGGTGCGGGCGACGACGAGGACGTCGTCGAGCGCGAGTTCACCGTCGAGGTCAACGGCAAGCGCTTCGACGTGAACCTGGAGGAGCGCGGCGCGATGCCCGTCGGCGGCACGAGCGGCCCCCGCGGGAGCAGTGGCGGCGGCGACGGCGGCTCCGGCGCGAGCGGCGCGTCCGGCGGTGGCGTCGAGGTCGAGGGCGACGGCGAGACGGTCAACGCCGAGATGCAGGGTACCATCCTCTCCGTCGACGTCGACGAGGGCGACGAGGTCGCAGCCGGCGACGTGCTCGTCGTGCTCGAGGCCATGAAGATGGAGAACGACGTGGTCGCCTCCCGCGGCGGGACGGTCACCCAGATCGCCGTCGACGAGGGCCAGAGCGTCGACATGGGCGACGTGCTGGTCGTGGTGGAGTAGACCGCGACGCTGTTTCTCGCGGTGCTGTCGCGTGAGAACGGAGCCCGCCGGAGTTCGTGGGCAGGGGACTCCGGCGTGGCGGATGGATGGCTGGAGGGCAGTGCACCGGGAAGCGGGTGCGCTGCGGGGACCCTGTCAGGGGGACAGCGGGTTGGGCAGTGCCCCGGACGCAGGGCGGTGGGGTTGGGTCGGTGGGCGACCGACACGCATCGTGGCAACGACTGACGTGGGGTCGGCTTCGGCCCGGAGGGCCGGAGCGCCACGGGGCACACCTCCACGTTGTATCCGGGGGGCCTTTCAACTATCCCAAGCTCAAAAACCGGTTTTACCCACCGCCCACGGCGCGTGTGTTTGTCCATGTGGGCCGTCGGTCGACCGTGCCCGGCGACACCCAGAGATCGCGTCCGTCACCGTCCACGACGGCGACTGCGCCGTCCGGCTCGACCGCGAGAAGCTCGTCCGGGGCCGGCGGGCGTGACCGCCGGGATGCCGTAATCGGTATAGCAATCGCCCGTCACGTTCGTCGTATGGGTGCCGATGACGTAGGCGAGGTGCTGAAGCTTCTCTCGAAGCGCCGGCCGTTCCTGGCGTCGCTGTACGACGAACCGAAGGAGAAACCCGAGCTGGCGGCCGACTGTGACGTCGCCCGCTCGACGGTCAGTCGGGCCATCCGCGAGCTGGAGATGGCCGGGCTCGTCGACCGCGGCGACGAGGGGTTCGAGCTGACCGTGTCGGGCCGGCTCGTCGTCGACCAGTTCCACGGGTTCGAGCACGCGGTCGAGGCCATCTGCGGGGTGGACGAGTGGCTCTCGACGCTGCCACGGTCGGACCTCGTCCCGCCCGAGATGTTCGTCGACGGCGAGGTGACACAGGCAGACATCCACGCACCGGACAAGGCGATGCAGGAGACTGTCGACCTGGTCTCGACCGCCGAGCGGGTGCGTGGCGTCTCGCCGGCGGTCCACGGCGCGTACGTCGAGGCGTTCAACGAGCGCATCGAATCGGGGGGCCTCGAGACGGAACTGGTGTTCAGCGCGGACGCGTTGACCGAGCTCGCGACGACGTACGCGGACTACATCATGGAGGACGCCGGCGGCGTCACCATCTACCAGATCGACGAGCTCCCACCGCTCGGGCTGATGCTCGTCGACCACGAGGACGGGACGACCGAGGCCAGTTTCGGCATCTACACCGAGAACGGCGTGCAGGCCGTGGTGCGGAACACCAGCCCGAACGCGGTCGCATGGCTCCGCGATGAGTTCGAGTCCTACCGCGAGCAGGCGACCGAGATACAGCTCTGAGCTACAGCCGGGCGTAAAGCAGGTGTCCGTCGGTTCGAACCTCGTAGCCACGTGCCTCAAGGAGGGACTGGATCTCGCCGGTGTTGTCGGCGTCTCCTTCGCCACAGTCGACGCCGATTTTGTGCACGGTCAAGTCGCCCATCCCATCGAGGACATGGTGTTCGAACCCTTCGGCGTCGAGCTTCAGGAAGTCGACTTCGTCGATGTCCTGGTCGGCGGTGAAGCGTTCGAGGGTTGTCACCTCGACCTCGACGTTGCCGTCCTCCGTAAGGTGAGTGTCGGAGCGGTCAGCTTCGGTCGCGATGGACATCGTGCCGGCGCTGGACCAGAGCCCGACCTCGTGGGAGTGTACGTCGTCGCGGTCGGCGACGTTGTGGGAGAGGCAGCTGAAGGTCAGCGGCTCCGGTTCGAGCGAGTAGACGGTGTCGACTAGTGTGTCGGCGTACGCCGCGAACGTGCCGACGTAGCCACCGACATCGACGACCACGTCGTCGGCCTCGAGTTCGATGAACCCCGGCAGTTCGTACCGGCGGACCATCCTGTCATTGCCGAAGCCGACGGTGAGTATCCTGACGACTGTACCGTGTTTCAGGTTCGTCGCGTTGCTCGACACGTCCGGGAGCGCGTACGTCCGCTCGCCGTCGACTTCGAGCCACCAGTGACCGTCCCGATGGCGGAGGTGGCCAGGCCGGAAGTTTGGCACTAGCGTGGTCGTCAGTCGGGAGACAGAAGGCAGGACCAGGCGAGAGACAGCCTCGTTTGCGACGACGGACCGCCAGAGAGCGTGCTTCGCGAGCTTCAACGGATATCGCGCGGCTCGCATCGCGAAGTCGCCCCCTGGACCGGTCGGCCGGACCCGCTCCTCGGTGGAGTGTTCAGCGCTGTGTTCGTAGTTGGTGCCTGGGGTGCTCATAGCACCTGCTACCTGTCTCGGTCGCATAAACCTCGCAACGATATCGCCCGTCGACTCGGCCCGTGACCCACATCTCGAAATGACCGGAGGATTAAAATAGGACCTCTGTTGGCCACCGACCTATTTCACGGCGGCCGTCTTCGCGTCGTTCATGTCCAGCGACGACGACGACCCCACGGTCATCGCCATCTGTGGCAGCCTCAGGGACGGTAGCTACACCCGACGGGCGCTCCGTCACGCGTTGTCGGCCGCCGAGGACGCCGGCGGAGCCACCGAGCTGGTCGACCTCCGCGAGTACGACCTGCCGGTGTACGATGCCGACGTCGACGAGGCGGGCGACGTGCCGGAGCTGACCCGGACCGTACGGGAGGCCGACGCCGTCCTCCTCGGCACGCCGATGTACCACGGCTCGTACGCCACGCCGCTGAAGAACGCGCTCGACTACTGCGGCTTCGACGAGTTCGAGGACAAGACCGTCGGCCTGCTCGCGGTCTCCGGCGGCCACTTCCCCGTGACCGCACTCGAACACCTCCGCTCGGTCTGTCGCGCACTCAACGCCTGGGTCATCCCCCATCAGGCCGCCATCCCGCAGGCGTCCCAGGCGTTCGAGAACGGCGAGTTCGTCGACGAGAGGCTCGCGGAACGCGTGGCGACGCTCGGGACACGAGCGGTGGAGTACGCCAACATCGAGCCCGACCCGGCCTCGTTCGAGAGTCAGGAGAACGTCGGTGCGGAGTGATGCGTTGGTCTGGAGACGGCCGAGTGGACGGTCACTTTGTCGGCGGATCCGCGCCACCCGGTTGGTCCGCCGATGTCGACACCTACCGGGCCCAGAGTTTACATTGATTGGAAACTCCCGATGCCGAAACGCGACCACCGGCCCGAGAGAGTAACGTCTTTAGTGTCGGCTCACGCGGTTCCGTGCAGATGCACGCCATCACGAACAGCGGGTGGGTGGAGGTCATCACGGGCAGCATGTTCTCGGGCAAGACCGAGGAGATGCTCCGACGCCTCCGGCGCGCCGAGATCGCGGGCCAGGACGTGGCGGTCTTCACCCCCGCGCTCGACGACCGGTACGGCACGGACACCGTGGGATCACACGAGGGCCGGAGCTGGGACGCCGTCGCCGTCGAGTCCGAGGGCGAGGGCGTCTGGGACATCGTCGAGCAGTTGAACGGCGAGCAGGTCGTCGCCATTGACGAGGGCAACTTCTTCGACGGGACGCTCGTGGCGGTCTGCGACCACCTCGCCGCCGAGGGTCGCCGGGTCATCGTCTCCGGGCTCGACCAGACCTACCGCGGCGAGCCGTTCGAACCGATGCCCCAGCTCTTCGCCACGGCGGAGTACGTCGAGAAGCTCCAGGCCATCTGTGCGGTCTGTGGCGAGCCCGCGACGCGGACACAGCGATTCGTCGACGGCGAGCCCGCCCACCGCGACGACCCGACCATCGTCGTCGGTGCGGAGGAGTCCTACGAGGCGCGCTGTCGCAGCTGTCACACGCTCAGGAGCGACTGACATGACCCAGTGGACCGAGGACCCGGAGGGCGGGCGTGCCCGTGGCCCCACCGGGCTGGCCCGCGCGTGGTTCGAGGTGCTCGTCCGGCCACGGCGCTTCTTCACGAACGGAATCGGACCCTCGGACCAGGCCCCGGGACTCGTGTTCGCCATGGTCGTCGTCCTCGTCGAGGAGAGCGTCCGGTTCGCGCTCGTCGACGACGCCTACCCGATCATCGCGGGGAGCGAGCCGCTCTCCGCAGCGCTCTGGCTCGGCGTCGCGGTGCTGCTCGTGGCTCCGGCGGCGGTCCACCTGCTCGCGGCGCTCCAGACCGTCCTGCTCGCGCCGTTCGCGCCCGGCCGCGGCGGCGTCAGCGAGACCGTCCAGATACTCTGCTACGCGACCGCACCCTGCGTCGTCGCGGGCGTCCCCGACCCCCACGTCCGGTCGCTGGTCGGCGTCTGGGCCATCGGGCTCTACGTCGTCGGGCTGACCGTCCGCCACGACCTCGGCCTGCAACGGGCGGCCGTCCTCGGGATCGTCCCGGCCGGCGTCGCCTTCGGGATGGGCTTCCGCGCGTTCCACGCCATCGGCGTGCTGCTCCGACAGTGGTACATTATCTGACCTGTCCGAAGAAGGAGAAGGTTTTCAGGGAGCCCGCCACAACGCCCGACCGATGTCAGCCCTCCACTCCGTGCTCTCCGCCGTCCGCCAGTTCCTCTTGGACCCACGAGCGTTCTTCGAGGACCGCGGGACCGCCTCGACACTTCCCCTGGCGGCACTCGTCGTCGTCGGGCTCGCCATCGCACTCGCCGTCGGCGTCACCATCCTCGGCGGCATTCTCGCCGGTACGGTCGACGGGACCGTGATGGTCGACAACCCGGACCGGCCGCCCCAGGGCATCTGCGACGCCTTCGACAACGACTCCCCGGCCACCGAAGGCTGCGAGGAGCCCGCCGAGATCGAGCGCGACGCCGGCTCGCTCGTTCGGGAGGCAGCCAACGGGTTCCTCGGAACGGTGGTGGTCGCCCCGTTCCTGCTCTGGCTCGCGGGCGGCGTCACGGTGTACCTGGGAGGACTGCTCGCCGGTGGCGACACCAGCCTCTCGGGTTCGTTCTCGGTCGCGGGCTGGGCCGCAGTTCCCGAGTTCGGACGGCTCGTCGCCGGGATCGCCATCCTCCAGTTCGCACTCGCGGACGTGACGATCACGAACCTAGAAACTGCCCCCGAAGCGGTCAGGACCGCCATCGCTCCCGTCGAACCGTACATCGCGCTCGCGACGGTGCTCACCGCCGCCTGGCAGCTGTACATCCTCTCGGCCGGGCTCTCCATCGAGGCGGACATCGACCGCCCGAGGGCGGCGGCCATCATGGGCGTTCCCCTCGCGCTGTTCGTGCTCTCGACGCTGCTCTGACCAGCGGTCACCGTGGGTCGTACGAGACCCGGTAGCCGTCGTCGGTCTCCTCGACGCCGGTGACATCGTAGAACCGGATGCGCCGCTCCTGCTTCGTCCGCACCGGGAACTCGTAGTGCTCGGCGTCGTAGCCGAGCGTGTCGCCCTCGTCACGACAGTCCTCGACGAAGCCGCGATGGCGGTCGAGCCGGTCGTCGACCAGCGCACTGGAGCGCGCCGGCAGGTCCTCGAGCCGGTCGTCGAACGCGGCCGCGAAGCCCGCGTCCAGCTCGTATCCGTGGGAGTTTCGACCGGCGAGCATCGCCGCCAGCGTGGTCGTCCCGGTGCCCCAGAACGGGTCGAGCACGGTGTCGCCGTAGATGGAGTACATGTTCACGAGCCGGTAGGGGAGCGCGAACGGGAACGCGGCCGAGCGGTCCCGGACCGCGTCGTCGACGTGCCGTTCCTGCGTGGCCCCGGTGAGGTCCGTCCAGACGTCGGAGAACCAGTCGTTGCGCTCCTCCCAGAAGTAGGCGCTCTCGTACCGTCGGTCGGCCCCCGGTTCGAACTGCCGGGTGTCCGCCCCGTTGCGGAACACCAGCACGTACTCGTGTTCGAGGGTGACGTAGGCGTTCGTCGGGAGCATCCCCGAGCCCATGAACTTGTTCGCCTTGTTCGTGGGCTTGCGCCAGAGCACGTCGGGCAGCGGTCGGAACCCCAGCTCGCGCATGTCGGCGGTCACGCGGGCGTGGTTCGCGTACTGCGAGAAGCTGCCGTCGAGCGTCCGGACGGCGTCCCCGACGTTGCAGCAGACGATGCCGCCGGGGCGGACCACCCGAGAGAGCTCCGCCCACACCGCCGCGAGTTCGTCGTGCATCAGCGAGAACGCCCGCTCGCCGTCGCCGGCGTCGAGCGCGTCGCCGACTGCCGGGTTCAGCGACGCGAACGTCTCGTCCCACATCTCTATCATCGGGTACGGTGGCGACGTGACGACCAGGTCGACCGAGTCGGTCGCGAGCGTCGTCATGTCTCGGGCGTCGCCGACGGTGCAGGCGTGTTCCGTCTCCATCGCGTCGTCGCCCGGTTGCGCCGTTCCGGACGTAAAGCTGTGCATCCCGGCGACGCAACTATCACCTGCGGTATGTTTATCTACTCATACGACGTACTACTGTTCGGTTAGAGCCATGATGATACCGCTGTTCATTGGGGGAATCGGCGGCCCGGAGATCGTCCTTATCTTCCTGCTGGTCATCCTGCTCTTCGGCGCGGACAAACTGCCGAAGCTCGCACGATCCAGCGGTGAGGCGATGGGGGAGTTCCAGAAGGGTCGCGAAGAGGTAGAGCGCGAACTGAAGGCCGCGAAGGAGTCCACAGTGTCGACGAAGTCCGACGCGGACGAGGTGTCCGCGAACGACGTCGAGGACATCGAGACGACGACCGACACCGTCGACGACGTCGACACCGACAAGAGCGCCTCGCTGGCGTGAACGCAGGCCGATAACGGACGACCGACGACCGCGCCAGCTACCACGTCGAAGGGGGGAGACGGCGACCGCGACACCACGATTTTGCAACAAACTATAACTCTGTGACACTCCTCGTACGGTCCAGTGATGTCAGGGGACGACACCGAGCAACCGACGGTCCTCGTCGTCGACGACGAGGAGAAGCTGGCCGACATGTACACACTCTGGCTCCGGAACGAGTACGACGTCCGGACCGTCTACGACGGCGAGGCGGTCCTCTCCAATCTCGACGGGGTCGACGTCGTCCTCCTCGACCGACGGATGCCCGGCTGCTCCGGCGACGAGGTCATGGACCGACTCGAACGCCGCGACGACGACCCCGCCGTCGTGGTCGTCACCGCCGTCGATCCCGACTTCGACATCCTCGAGCTATCGTTCGACGACTACGTCTGCAAGCCAGTCCAAGCCGACGAGCTCGTCGCCGTCATCGAACAACAGCTGACCGCTCGCGAACACGGGGACGACCTCCGACGCTACCGCCAGCTCGCCACCAAACGCCAACTCCTCGAACTCGAACACGGCCCCGGCGTCCTCGAGGACACGTCCGACCTGCGGGCGCTCCGCGACGAACTCGAACAGCTGGAGGGCGAACTCCGACGGACGCTCGACGACTTCGACGCCCTCCTGGAGTCGTTCCAGCGGATCAACCGCGGCCCCGGGCGGACGCGGCGGTGACCGGCGGAACGGCTGCGTGACGGCGTCGCCGGCGCACTCGGGTCAGGTCTCGCGACGCTCGACCCGCATCTCGAGACCAACGGCGGGATGCGCCGTCGGCGTCGGCAACAGCTCCAGTGCCCCGAGCGGGTCGTCCTGGAACGCCGGTTTCCGGAACGTGTCCGCCTCGGAAACGAGCACCCGCTCGATGGTGGCCGGGTCCGCGATCATGTACGTGTTCAGTGGCCCCATGTCGAACTGTGCGATGCGTCCGTACGACCCTTCGAGCGCCGTCAGGAACGCGAACGGGTCCTGTGCGTAGCGCCTGCTGCTCCCGAACACCGGTCGCCCGCTGGGCCCGGGTGGCGTCTTCGACATCACCGCCGGTAGGGACTGGACTGACACGACCGTTCGCACCTGCGAACCCGGCACGACCCGCTCCGTCCCCTTCGACGCTGCCGACTCTCAAGCGACAGGTCGGTGACCCACGACCGTGCGGTTGTCGTCGGCTGATGGGTTCGGGTTCGACCAGGGGCGATTGAGCGCTTGCGCCAGCAGCTCGGTGAGGAACGGCTCGGCCTGCCCGCCGGGTGCGAGGTACCCCCGGCACGTGTGGCTGCTGTCGGTCGCGACGTCGCAGTCGCGCTCGCCGTGGATGGAGCCAAGAACGAGGTGCATGAGTTCGTGCGTGACGACGAGGGGCCGGGACTCGCTCGCTCGGACCACGGCGACGTTCCCGCCGCTGGACCCGAACGCGACCACCGCCGGGGACCCGACGTCGAACGCCGAGACGACGACCAGATTGACCACACCGTCTCCCGGTGGCTGGCCGTAGCGCCGCTCGTAGAACGCGTCGAGGTCGGCATCGTCGAAATCCGTGCCGAACTCGCCGTCGAGTTCCGTGCTGTCGAGGGTCCGAACGTGGAGGTGAACGCCCGACGTGTTGCCGGGGTTCTCAACGGGGAATCCCGCCCACGTCGACCGCATGTTCGCCAGTTGTCGTTCGCTCAATCGCTGGTCGTCTGCGACGGAAGTGGCGTAGACCACGTCGACGACGACGTCCTTCTCGGTGGGGTGGAGTTCGGGGAGGATCACCCGCGGATGATGGCCGATGGCCTGGCTCCGCTCGACGAAGTCGGAGATGCCGTCCCCGTCGGTGTCGACGCTCACGGGGGTCGTGTCCTGGTGGTGCGCGCAGGTGGTCGCGACCCCTCCGTCGCCAGTCCGGCGTTGGGCGGTCCCGGTCGAACCGGAGTGGGCGCGTCGCGGCGTGCAGTCGTCGATGGGGTCCGCGCTGCTCGCATCCGCGGACGCCGCTGGCGCGACCGCCGGCGAGCTGTTCGACGCGCCACTGGCGGCCGCGATAGCGCGTGCGTCCGCCGTCGTGGACGCGGCTGCGATGTGGACGACCGGCCCGTCGCGGGCGATCACGTAGGACAGTTCCGGGGTGTGTTCGGTTCCGGGAACCCTGTAGACGTCGTCGTCGTGCGTCGCGTCCCGATTCTCGAGTACTGCACGCCAGGCGTTCGCGAACTCCCTTGCGTCTCGCTCGTTCGCCCAGCGCGTCGACCAGGACGTCGCGATACCGTCTGGGCGCTGGAACGTCCGCATCGAATCGTTCCACCACCCCGTGCTCGCGGTGGCCGCTCGTTCGTACGCGATTCCGTTCGTCCGGAGCGTATACCGGATGGTGAGCTCACCGACGCGGTTCCGACTGTTCGCCGTCCAGCCGGCCGGAGCGGGCGCGGAGACTGCCGGTCCTGGCAGGTCCCAGGTCGTGTTCGGATGCATCACCTCTGCGGTCGTGTCCGGCGGATGGGCGACGTGTCCGTTCCAGTGGTCTTCGGGGACGGTCTGCAGGTATCGAGCACCGTAGTACCGCGTCTTGTCGAAGAATCCGTGCGTCCAGTCGCCGCGTTCGGTCGTCCTGTTCCGTAGCGAGAGCGGGTCCCCGCCACCGGCGTCGTACTCCTGCCAGTACCGGTACGCGGTGAGGGTGGCGTCGCCTTCGCTCAGCATCATGCCCGCGAGGTCCGCGTCGGTCGTCTCGGTGGCTCCCGTTCGCAGGTGTTCGTTGAGGCCGTGTTGTTCCTGCAGCGTGTGTGCGAACTCGTGGACGAGGAGTATCTCGAAGGAGTCGTCGGCGATGCGCTCGTAGGCGCTCTCGTTCGCCACGTTGACCGCGGTGGCTCGCGCCATCCCGGCCGCTGCGAGCCCCCTGAGGGGCACCGGCTCCGAGGAGTACAGCTGGAGGGCCTTCGTCTGGGGTTCGCCCATGCCCGCGGCGTCGTCGGGGTAGTCGAAGGGGTCACCGACCTGCATCCGCTCGTTGGTCTCGGGGTTGACGATGTCGATTCCGTGGACGGAGACGTTCACCTGTTCCCGTGCGGTCAGACCGCGGAGTGTCTCGACACGCCGGTATATCGTGTCCAGGGACTGGTTGGGCTCGAAGTTCGTCCCGACAGCTCGGGGGTCGGGCGGATCCGTCACCCCGGTCGACGCTGTGACCGTCGGCACCGCCGTCCGAGTCGCAGGCGTGCCGACAGTCGTCGGTTCGACGGTACTGTGATCGGTGGCCCGGTTCGGCGGCTCGGTGTCCATCGGCGTGGACGTCGTGTCGGCCTCCGGCTCGCCACTACAGCCGGCGAGGAGGACGAGGCACCCGAGGAGGACGAGAATGGTTCGGAGACGGGGCACGCCACGTGGTACCATGGACCGACGTGAAAAGCTGCCGGAAGGTTCTACCGGCGTTTCACCAACCATGAGGTCCCCCGGAGCGACGCGAGTACGCCTACCCTCTCGGGCTCAGGGCTCGCTGAATCCGATAGCCGGACCGGCGTTCGACGATGAGGCCCGTGACTGCGGTACTGCAAAGCGAGGTGACCCGTGGCCGAAGGCCAGCGCGCGACCGTTGAGCAGCCTTCGAAGAGGGACCGCGACGCGATAACCCCCCGAAGTACGGTCTCGACGAGCGCTCCCGAACGGGCGAGACGAATGCGGAACTCGGTGCGGCCCCGTTTCGACGGACCCAACCCCGGCGAGCCCGTCACCTGCGTATGGATCAGCCGACCGACCCGGCGAGCATCGACGCGGCCGCCCCGCCGTCGAGCGAAACCACGACCGCGACGTTCGGCGCGGGCTGTTTCTGGGGCCCCGAGGCCCGCTTCGGCGCGCTGCCGGGCGTCGTCCGAACCCGCGTGGGCTACGCCGGCGGGGACACGGCAAGCCCGACGTACCACTCGCTCGGCGACCACACCGAGGTCGTCCAGGTCGAGTACGACCCCGAGGAGCTGTCCTACGAGGCGCTGCTGGAGGCGTTCTGGGACTGCCACACCCCCGCCGCGACGGGCAAGCGCCAGTACCGCAGCGTCGTGCTGACCGACGACGACGAGCAGGCTGCCGCCGCAGAGCGGGTCCGCGAACGCGTCGTCGCACGGACCCACCGCGCGGTCGAGACGGCCATCGAGCCGCTCGACGCCTTCACCCTGGCCGAGGACTACCACCAGAAGTACGAGCTGCGGTCGACGCCTGTTCTCGGGGACGAGGTCGTCGACCACCTCGGCGATGGCCTCGTCGACTCGACCGTCGCGGCGCGACTGAACGGTTTCGTCGCGGGCCACGGCGACGGTCGCCAGCGCCGCGCGTTCCTCGCCCGGCTCGACCTCCCGCCGACCGTGCTCTCCGAGGTCGAACGGCGGCTCTGACCACCGTCGGGCCGTCTTTCCCCCGATATGCGCGTGGTCGGCTTCGGGCGGGCCTTCTCGCGGACCCGAAGCTCCTCGGCCGAGATACCGAACCGCCTCTCGGCACTCACGCTGACCACCTCTCGGATACGAGAACCGCACGACGGCGAGGGGCCGCGCCAAGGAACTTACTGGAATAGGATTTCGACCGCCAGAATCGCCAACCCCGATTCCGCCGATTCCGGCCGCGAGAGCGGTCGCTACGGCGCGTCCGCTCTTCCTTCAGAAACGGTGAGAATCTTAGTGGGTTGGGGCAGATTTGAACTGCCGACTTCCTCCGTGTGAAGGAGGTGTCATAACCGGACTAGACCACCAACCCGCGACACCTGTCGCTACCCGGTTCCGAAACTTAAGGGTTGCCTTCCGGGTTACCGGCTGATGGGCATTCCGCCGAGGCGGTCGCGGGCGCTCACGCCGACCTGGCGTGCGCGCTCGGTGCGGGTCGGTTCGGGCTCTGGTTCCTCGACGCCGCGGTACTCGTCGATGCGGGCTTCGACGCGTTCGCGGACGGGTTCGAGCTCCATCTCGACGCCAGCATAGAGTTCTTCGGCGGTACGTCGGGCGTGGTAGCGTGCGTCTCTGAAGTGGCGGTTCATAGACGGGAGTACGCCGGAACGGGCTATAAAACTGTCGCCAGTAGAAGGTCAAAACCCGCCGTCTTTAGGCCAGCCAAAACCGGTGGCTTTTTGTAATTGTTAGGCAGACCTAAAACTGCGGTCGGCGAGGAATCCACACCGTGCCACAGCCGCCGTCTGGACTCCCATAGCCATAGAAAGTCATGCCACAGGCGCGCAGAGACGCGCCAGGGGACCGTGGGCATCACCCGGACCCCGCTCCTGCCTGTCCCGCCGACCCACCGTTTTCGCCGTGGCCCAAGGGTTTACCACCGAGAGGGGTCACTCCCGAGTATGTTCGAGCGGTATCCGATCCCGACGCCCTTCCAGGTCGGCCCGATCAACGCCTACCTCGCCGGGCGCACGCTGGTCGACCCCGGCCCGGACGGCGAGGAGGCGTGGACCGAGCTCCTCACGGCGCTCGAGGAGAACGACCTGAGCCCCGACGACGTCGAGCAGGTGCTCGTGACCCACCCCCATCCCGACCACTTCGGGAGCGCCCACCGGTTCGCCGAACGCGGCGCGACGGTGTACGCGAGCGATCCCTGTGCCGAGATCGTCGGGGACTTCGCGGGCCGCTGGGCGTACGAACGGGAGTTCTTCACCGACTTCTTCGAGCGCAACGGGATGTCCGCGGCGACGGCCGACACCGTCACCGAACTCCCCGAGGCGTTCCTCAACTACGCCCCCGACGTGGACGTGGACGTGTCCCTCGCGGCGGGGGACACCGTCACCGTCGCGGGCACCGAGCTCGCGGTGGACGAGGTCACCGGGCACGCCCTCGGCGAGCTGACGTTCACCTACGAGGACGACGACGGCGACAGCGTCTGTATCGTCGGCGACAACGTCCTGCCGGACATCACACCCAACCCGTTCCTCCAGCCGCCCACGGAGCCCGGTGGGGAGCGCCCACGCGTCCTCCCGCGTTACAACGACTGCCTGGAGCGCCAGCACGACGCCGGCTACGACCGACTGCTCCCGGGGCACCGTGACGTCATCACCGACCCGTCGGGCCGCATCCGGGAGATACTCGACGCACACGAGCAGCGCACGGACGACGTGCGCGAACTGCTCGACGGCCCGATGACCGCGGTCGACGTGATGGCGGGCCTGTTCGAGGACCTCCCCGTGACCGAGCAGTTCTCGGGGATGAGCGAGGCTATCGGGCACCTCGACGTCCTCGAAGAACGTGGCGTCGTCGAGCGCACCGAGCGTGGTGGGATGATCGTCTACGAGCGTGCCTGAGCTGGAAGAACCGACTGCTCAGTCGTCGTCGCTCTCGTCGGTATCATCGCCGTCGTCGTCCTCGTTGTCGTCACCATCGCTGGGGCCGCCGGCTCCGTTGCCACCATTCTCCCCGTTCCCGGCCTGGAACGGACAGTTCGACTTCTCGACGACCGTCCGGGTCAGCGTGACGCCCGTCCCACCCTCGCTCTCGAGTTCGACGGTGACCGCGGACACCGGCGAGTCGTAGGGCTGGTTGAACATCACCTGCCCGCCGGGGGCGACGGTCTCCTGGCCATCCGTGACGTCCACGTCGTTCACGTGCTCGACGGTCAGGGCGCTCGGGAGCTGGTTCGTCACCCTGACCGTTACCGGCGTCTGGGTCCCCTGGTTCGGGTTCGCCGACGTGTAGCAGGCCTCGACGTTCACGAGCGCCTGGTCGTCCTCGACGACGCTGACCGAGACGCCTCGCTCGGCAGTCACCGACGAGAAGCCCGCACTTCCGGTGACGAGCGCGGCTGCTGCCGCCACGGCGAGCACGGCGCTCAGCAGCTTGAGGCGTGTCATCCCTCCAGTTCCGGTGGTTCCCCGTCCCCGCCGAGTTCGAGCTCGGCGACGTAGTAGCGGTGGGCCAGCGCCGAGCAGGCGAACGAGACCACGATGAACACCATCCAGGCGAACTCCGGAAGGACGGTGAAGGGCGTCACGTCCAGCCCCACGCCGGCCACGAGCGCCACCGAGACCGCCGAGAGCCCGAGGTAGTACTCGTTCCAGGGGATCTCCTTCCCCCGGACGACGTCCAGGTAGAGGTCCACGTCCGCGAGCGCGGGCGTCGGCTCGACGACCCCCCGGTCCTTGTCGAACTCGACGACGCCCGCGTCGTCCATCATCGGCAGGTGCTGCTGCTGGAGCGCGGTGTAGACCCGCTTGCGCTCCTCGTAGCCCACCTCCGCCAGTTCGACCTCGTTTTCCCAGGCCGCGATCTGCTCGGCCATCGGGCCGAGCTCCAGTCGCTCCGCGTCCTCTCGTTTCATGACGTGCACCGCGTACCGTCGGCGGTGGTTCGAGAGCACGTCGAACAGCTCGTCCTCGGAGACACGTGTGGAAGGCTGTGCCTCCTCGTCCCCCTTCGCTTTTGCAACCCCCATACGACAGGTGTCCTGTTAACTCGCTAGCACAAAAAGGTGGCCGACTCTTCAGCGAAACTATCAGTTCGCGGGGTGGGTTTAGCCCATTATTAGCGGCTTACGGGGACGTTTAATCGGGAGATATCGACGGTTTTAACGGCTCTATCGGCGTTTGATAGGCATCCTCTGATTTCGGTGGCGGTTCAGTCGGCTAACCGACGGTTGTGCGTGGTCGATACCAAATCGCCGCGCTTCAGACAGGGTCAGAGGGTGCTTCGGACCGGGTCTGAACGAGACCTGTCGAATTTAACGACTGTGGCACCCTCTCTCAGGTCACTCAATACAGTAGGGGTATGTCCCGTGGGGTTGGAGTGAAGCGACCCGGTACGGGCCGGCGTCACCCGGGGGGAACTGGGGGACGTGCGCTCGTGGGTGGTCGCTCGAACGAGGTAGAACACGACCATGGAACGACGCAAGTTCATCGCAGGGGTCGGATCGCTCGCTGCCGGCGGGGCAGCCGCATTAGGTACTGGGGCGTTCACGAGTGTGAGTGCAACTCGAGATATCGACGTTGAGGTTGCTGACGACGCAAGCGCGTACCTTCGGCTTGAGGGGACCGGTGGCGCTAACTCCGAGTACGTGACCGACGATGGGGACGGTGGAACGCTGGCCATCAACCTGGATTCCAGCAACGCAACTAGTGCTGGTGGTGACGGGGTCAACCCCGATGCAGTTACGCAAATAGATGACCTCTTTGTCATCGAGAATCAGGGAACTCAAGAGGTTGACGTCAGTCTCAGCAAGACCGGAGACAATAGCTCTCTGGTGAAGTTCTACACTGACAGTAACGCCTACGACGGAAACTCGATTGGAAGTAACTCAGTCACCCTCAGTACTGGTAGCAGTGTCACTGTCAGTATCGAGATCGACACGGAAGGTGAAAGTGTGGGTGACGGCGACGAGCTCCTCGATTCGGTGACCTTCGACGCTGACGCCACCTAAAGGGACCTACTATGAATCGTAGAAAATTCGTGTTGAGCCTCGGAGCTCTCGCCGGAGGCGGTGCGGCAGCAATGGGTACCGGTGCGTTTTCCAACGTAGAAGCCGAGCGTGACATCAGTGTCACCGTCGCAAACGACGCGAGCGCATATCTTGGTATCCAGCCCGGCGATGGTCCGAACGGAAACTACGCTGACACGACCTCGAACGATGCACTGGCAATCAGCCTGACCGACGATAATAACAACATCGGAAGCGGTGTTGCCGGTGGGGAAGGTATCAACACCAATGCTGTCACCAGTATCGGTGACATCTTCAAGATTCAGAACCAAGGGACGCAGGAAGTCGATGTCGCCGTGACACCGTTAGCCTACGGTGATATTGATGGCCAGATTTTCCCACCGGACATCGATGGGGCCCTCGCAGTGCTCCTAGAACCACAAAACCCGGACGAGGTCGAGGTGGATATTGAATGGGGAGTTATCTGGCCAGGGATACCAGTCCCAGAGGAGGTTTCCTTCATCGGTATTAAAGGACTCAGTCCTGGCGATGAGCTCCGGTTCAATCTCATTGCACTGGCACTTCCATCCAGTGCAATAGGTTCAGTAGAGGTAAGCGACGAAATTCAGATAACTGCAAAACAGCCCTAAGGATATCATGTCAAACGAACCACCAACCCTCTCGACGTACGAGGACATGGCTGATGTCACGTTCGATCTCTCGGACACTGACATTAGCGAAGGTGCAGTAAACGCCGAATTGGAAAGCCTGTTCGAAAACTGACCGAGCGACCAACCAACTCAATATCGATTCTTTAGACAGACGAGAGGCACCCACTTTGGAACCTTGGCTGATTGGAACATACATCCCCCCTTGTTTCACATCATCCGAGTCGGCGGTTCGACTCCGCCGGTGGGTCTTCGCGGTGGTGGCACGGAGGATGGGAACTCAAAATCGAGCAGCCGACAGCACGGAGGCCGGTAGCAGTGGATAGCACCACCAAACTCCTCCTCACGACTCTCGCAACCCTCGCTATAGCCCTCGCACTCCTCCAGGGAACCGGCGCGGTCCAGCTCACCCAGGACGACGACATCGGCCAGTCCATCGTCCTCGAACCGCACCCGGGCCCGAACGGCCAGTACGCCTACTACGACGCGGACGACGAGCTCGCCGTCGACCTGAGCGCGTCGAACCCGAACGTCGAGGGCGACGGGCCGAACGAAGACGCGGTCACAGCTGTCCCGGCGGTGTTCACCATCACGAACGAGGGCGACAGCACGGCGCGGGTCTGGATCGAGTCCGGGCACCCGCTGGCGACGTTCACCGCGCGGGGCGAGCCCATCGAGGGGGCGGACGGGGCGGTCCACCTCGCGCCGAACGAGAGCGTGGCGGTGGGGCTGCGCGTGGTGTCGACCGACGACGTGCTCCCCGACGTGGTCGTCGACAGCTTCGAGGTGAACGCGGTCGTCGCCGCCGAGGGTGACGAGCGCGACCCAGCCACGGAGCAGAGTGACTCCGGCGACGGGGACGGAAGCGCGGCCATCGCGCCGTCGGACGGCACCACGACGACCGTCACGTCAACGGCTCCGAACCGCCGCGGCGTGACGGTGCTGGGTGGGAACGACCGCGTCTCGGTCGGCCTCGACGGGATGCACGTCGCGGGCGCGAACGTCACCCTCGACCGGGTCGCCTTCGCGGCGACCGGGAGCGTCGTCGAGTTCGACGTTGCCGGTCGGCCGGGGCCGTTCGGCGGGCTGCCCGGGCTCGGAGCGGACCACGTGCGCGCCGACGGGTACGTGCATCTGGACCGCGAGCGCGTCCCGGACTCGGTCGGCGACGCGACCGTGTACGTCAGCGTGGACCGCGACTACCTCGACTGGCGCGGGACCGACCCCGACGACGTGACGGTGTACCGGCTCGGGAGCGACGGCTGGACCGCGCTCGACGCCGCGATGGTCGAGCGTGGGAAACGGATACACTACGCCGCGAACGCGTCGGCGCTGTCGAGCATCGTCGTCGCGACCGCGCTCCCCGCCATCGAGGTCGTCGACGCCGGGGTCGGGGCCCGTGAGGTGACACCCGGGAACGCGACGACGATCACCGCCGAGCTGGAGAACATCGGCCGGGACGACGGGCAGCGGCGGGTCCCGGTCAGGGTCGAAGGCGACCGCGTCGACTCGGCGACCGTCGAACTCGGCCCCGACGAGTCGACGACCGTCCGCGAACGCGTCAGCTTCGGCGAGCCGGGCGAGTACGAGGTCTCCGTCGCTGGCGTCGACGCCGGAACCGTCGTCGTGTCCGAGCAACCACGGGACGGCGGGGACGGGCGCGCCGAGCAGGACCAGCCGGGGACGCCAGCCTCGCGTGATGAGGACCCGGACCCGGACCCGGCTCGCCCAGATATCTCACCCTCCCAGGACGTCCCCGGCTCGTCCGAGCCTGCGCTCGCGGTCCTGGCGGTCGTCACCGGGGCCACACTGCTGGTCGCGGTCGTGCTGGGTCGGCGGCTTGTCGGTCCATGAACCGGCAGCGGTCCCACTCCCCGGGACTATCATGGCGATACCTTTTCAGCGCGGCTGCTGACTGCTACGGGTGGGGGGAGTGACGCTGATGTCCACGTACCGTCGGTATCTCTCGTGGGGAGCCACGGTGCTGCTCGCGGTCGTCGTCGTCTCGCTGGTGGCGGGCAGTGTGCTCGGACAGCCGATACTCCTGAGCTACGTCGAGACGGGGAGCATGCAGCCGACGATGGACCCCGGCGACGGCTTCGTCGCGGTCCCGTCGGCGGTCGCGGGCGACGTCTCGGAGGGCGACGTGGTCGTCTTCCGGGCGGAGGAGGTCCAGGGCGGCGGGCTGACGACACACCGCGTCGTCGGGGAGACCGAGCGGGGATACGTCACACGTGGGGACAACAACCCGTTCACCGACCAGGACGGCGGCGAGCCACCGGTCAAGGACGCCCAGATCGTCGCGACGGCGCTGCAGGTGAACGGGCAGGTAGTCGTGATTCCGCATCTCGGCACCGTCGTCATGGGGTTCCAGGGCGTGCTGGAGACGGCCCAGATACGGCTCGCGACCCTGTTCGGGACGCGCTCGCTGCTCGGTACGCAGGGACTCGCGACGCTCCTGTTCGCGCTCTCGGCGGTCGCCTACGTGGTCGACTGGTACCTCTCGGGAGGGGGCGGCCGCAGCCGCGAGCGGTCGACGAGCCGTGACGACGGCACCTCCGCTCGGCTCGTGCTCGTCGGGTTCGCGCTGCTCGTCGTCGTCGCCGCGACCGCCGCGATGGTCGTCCCCGCGGGCACCCAGGAGTACGGGGTCGTCAGCGCGGAGTTCGACTCCGAGAACCCCACGGTCATCCGACAGGGCACGTCGTCGAACCTCACGTACGCGGTGCCGAACGGCGGGCTCGTCCCGGTCCACGTCTACCTCGAACCGGCGAGCGAGGGCGTGGACGTCTCACCGGGGCACGTTCAGGTCGACGGGCGGAGCCAGGCCAACGCGACGCTGACGCTCCACGCCGCCGACGACACCGGTTACTACCGCCGGTTCGTCGCCGAGTACCGATACCTTGGTGTACTGCCCGCGGGGACCATCGACTGGCTCTACCGGGTCCATCCCTGGGCGCCCATCGTCGCCATCGACGCGTTGCTGGGCGGGCTCGTGTACGTCACCGGGGTGGCAGTACTGGGACGCGGCCGAATTCGTGACCGTCGGCGCGGAGCCTCCGGGCCGTCCGTCCTCGCGCGACTTCGCGGTTGGCTCTAGTAGGACGGACTCTCCTCGGGGACACCCTCGCGCGCGTTGACCACGCGCGCCCAGACGAACAGCCCGTCCGACAGCCGGTTCAGGTACTGGATGGCGTCCTCGTTGGTCTGCGCGTCCGCTGCCAGTGCGACCGCGCGCCGCTCGGCACGACGACAGACCGTCCGTGCGTGGTGGAGCCGCGAACCCTTCTCGCTGCCCGTCGGGAGGATGAACGACTGCAGCGGCTCCAGCTCGTCGTCGTAGGCGTCGATCCACGCTTCGACCTGGTCGACGTGCTCGCTCGTGACGACCGGGTCGTCCTCGTCGGGGTCCGGGTTGGCGAGGTCCGCCTGGACCACGTGGAGGTGGTTCTGGACGCCTGCGAGCTTCTCGTCGATGTCGTCGTGGCCGGTCGGCCGGACCGTCCCCACGAGTGCGTTCAGTTCGTCGACGGTTCCGTAGGCCTCGATCCTCGGGCTGGTCTTCGACACCCGGGACATGTCCCGCAGGTCGGTCATGCCGTCGTCGCCACGGCCGGTGTATATCTTCACGTCCATCGGTTCGGGCGAGACCCACTTAACTCCGGGCGCGAACGGCCGGGACGGAGGTATTTCGTATCGTGCTTTTTGGTTTATACACTCTCGCACGGCCCGTATCGGGTCGCTTCGGGGAGTCCTCTGACCGAGCGTGAGGCGTCGAACCGGCCGACAGCCGGCGAGAGCGCACACCGCCCGAGACCCCTTCGAGCCGGGGCTATCGATGATGGGAGCACGAGCGTCACGGGGAGCCCAGACAGAACCGCCCGTTGCGGCCCCGTTCGGGCACCCAACTGGCCGGGGCGGGACCGGTCGGTCAGCCCCGTGCGCACCGGCGTGAAACCCACACAACGCGCGTGGCAGCACCATCGTACGCCGGGCGTCTGACGTAGATTAATGTGCTAGTCAACCGCATACAATGCTATGTCGCTCCCAGAGGGTCGCGCTGCGCCCGAGGAACTGTTCGATACCTTCCCCGAAGCATCGCCCGAGGAGGTGATGGCGCTGGCCGACACCGACCCGGAGACAGCGACCGACGAGGTGGGATCCGGGGCGTTCGACCGGTTCGTCGACGGCGTCTCCGTCGACAGGGTCGACCGGGAGCAGCGTGGTGCCGACGAGGAGCAGATCGATCTCGACGAGCTGTTCGGCTGAGCGCGGTTCGAATCAATAAAGTCCCGTCCCCTCGGAGAACATGGCATGAGTCTGGAGACGGAACACTACTGTCCCGACTGCGAGAGCGACGTCACCTTCTATCGCGCCGCGAGCACGCACGTCCACCTCGGCGAGAAGGTCAAGTGGCACTGCACCGAGTGTGATTACGGCTTCGTGAAGATCGACGGCAACGTCGACACGAGCGAGGCCTGATTCGGCGACCGACTTCTCCGCAGCTGCATCCCCGCCGAGTTACTTCTGGGCCGGTTCTCCCCGGGTTTCGACCCGGATGCCCGCGATTCGCGAACGAGTCGCCCGCCGCACAGCACACCCATAAACCACATAGTGCAATAGCAAACTGGCTCTTGTCTCGAAACAGTCCCCTGCGTCGCCCCCGCCGGGTACGTCGTCCGAGCTACCAAAATTTATTTCAGCGAACATATTTCTCGCTCTCGCCGATAGCACCACCTGCAATGGCGAACTACGAACTCGACCCGCTACCGTACGACTACGACGCGCTCGAACCGCACGTCAGTGAACAGGTGCTCCGCTGGCACCACGACACCCACCACCAGGGCTACGTCGACGGCTGGAACGCTGCCGACGAGACGCTCGCGTCGAACCGCGGGGCCGGGACGACCGACGGCTCCGCCGGTGCGATGCGGAACGTCACCCACAACGGCTCCGGGCACGTCCTCCACGACCTGTTCTGGAACTGCATGAGCCCCGAGGGTGGCGACGAGCCCGAGGGTGCCCTCCGAGACCGCATCGAGGCGGACTTCGGCTCCTACGACGCGTGGAAGGCGGAGTTCGAGGCGGCCGCCTCGGCCGCCGGTGGCTGGGCGCTGCTCGTCTACGACTCCCACAGCGAACAGCTCCGGAACCTCGTCGTCGACAAGCACGACCAGGGCGCGCTCTGGGGTGCACACCCCATCCTCGCGCTCGACGTCTGGGAGCACTCGTACTACCACGACTACGGGCCGGCCCGCGGCGACTTCGTCGACAACTTCTTCGACGTGGTGGACTGGCAGGAGCCGACCCGGCGCTACGGGGAGGCCATCGCGCTGTTCGAGTAGGCGAGAAGGAGTGACGTCGTCCCGTTTTCCGACCGCTACTCCTCGTCGAGCGCCTGCCAGGAGAGCCGCAGGTCGCGCGCCGCGGCGGTCTGGTCGATGCGCCGGGCAGTCGTCCGCTCGGGCGCGGCCGCGAGCGCGTCATCGTCCTCGTTCGCGACGGCGTTGAACGCCTCGGCGAGCTGGTCGAGCGTCTTCCGGTTCTCGATCTCGGTCGGCTCCGTCATCAGCGCCTCGCCGACGATCTCCGGCCACTTCGTCGTCGGCGGGTGGACGCCGTAGTCGAGCATCCGCTTGGCTACGTCGGCGGCGTCCTGCTCGCCCGCGCTGGCGACGAACTCGTGGTGGAACGGGCCGTAGGGGACCTCGTACTCGATCTGGCTGGCGAGGTAGTTCGCGTTGAGCACCGCCTTCGCGCTGGCGTCCGAGAGCCCGGGGTCACCGAGTCGGGCGATGTAGGCGTACGCCTTCACGAGCACGAGCCAGTTGCCGAGGGACCCGTGGACCTTCCCGATGGAGTACGCTGGGTCGAACAGCCCGTACTCGCCGTCGTCCTTCTCGACCTGTGGCTTCGGGAGGAACGGGGCGAGTTCGGAGACGACGCCGACCGGGCCCGCGCCGGGGCCACCGCCGCCGTGGGGCGTCGCGAACGTCTTGTGCACGTTGTAGTGCATGATGTCGAAGCCCATGTCGCCGGGACGGGCCCGACCGAGCAGCGCGTTGAGGTTCGCGCCGTCGTAGTAGAGCAGGCCGCCGGCGTCGTGGACCATCCCCGCGATCTCCTCGATGTCGCGCTCGAACAGCCCGAGCGTGTTCGGGTTGGTGAGCATCAGGAGCGCGGTCTCGTCGGAGAGCGCGGCCTCGAGGGCCTCTAGGTCGACGCGTCCGTCCTCGCCGCCGGGGAGCTCGACCACGTCGAAGCCCGCGAGCGCCGCGCTGGCGAAGTTGGTGCCGTGGGCGCTCTCGGGGATGATTATCTCCGAGCGCTCGTCGCCGTTGTGCTCGTGGTACGCCTTCGCGACGAGCACGCCGGTGAACTCGCCGGCCGCGCCAGCGGGCGGCTGGAGCGTCACCGCGTCCATCCCGCCGATGCGGCCGAGGTAGTCCTGCAGGTCGTAGAGGAGCTCGAGGTTGCCCTGCACGCTCTCGGGCGAGCGGTCGGGGTGGACCGCACCCGCCTCGATGGCCGCGACGTCCTCGGTGAACTTCGGGTTGTACTTCATCGTACACGACCCGAGCGGGTACGGACCGGAGTCCACACCGTAGTTCATCTCCGAGAGCCGCGTGTAGTGCCGGGCGAGTTCCGGCTCGGAGAGGTCCGGCAGTTCGAGCGAATCACGCGTCAGCTCGTCCGGGAGCGGCGAGTCGTCGAGGTCGGCCTCGGCGGTGTGTTTCTCGCTGAGCAACGGCTCGTAGCGTTCGTCGTCGTCGGTCCAGCGGGCCTGGTCGTAGTTCATCGGGCCACCTCCGCGAGCGCGGCGAGGAAGTCGTCCGTCTCGTGGTCGGACAGCGCGCTCGCGTTGAGCTGGATGTGGTGCTCGCCGAGCACGTGGACCGCGTAGCCCTCGTCCTCGAGGTCCGCGGCGACCGCGGGGGCTGGCTGGTCGGTGTGGGCGACGAACTCGCGGACGTGATGCCGGTCGTGTACCGGGGCCTTCACGCCGACGACCTCGGTGACGCGGTCGGCGAGCTCTTTGGCGTCCGTGACGCTCTCCTTCGCGAGGTCGGCGAGCCCGTCGGGGCCGAGCGACGCCGCGTGGATGGCCGCCCGGAGCGCGACCCACGCCTGGTTCGTACAGATGTTCGACGTCGCGCGTTCGCGCCGGATGTGCTGCTCGCGGGTCTGGAGCGTGAGCGTGTACGTCCGCCGCCCGGTGTCGTCCGTGCTCGCGCCCACGAGCCGGCCCGGTACCTGCCGGACGTACTCCTCGCGCGTGGCGAACAGACCCATCCCCATCCCGTAGCTCGTGGGCAGGCCGAGCACGTCGGCCGCGCCGACGACCACGTCCGCGCCGACGCTCGCGGGCTCCTGCAGGAGCGCGAGCGAGACGGGGTCCGAACCGAGACAGAACAGCGCGTCGTTGTCGTGTGCGAGGTCGCCGATTGCCTCGAGCGACTCCTCCACACAGCCCCGAACGGTCGGGTTCTCTGCGTAGACCATCACGGCCGATTCGTCGAGGCTGTTCCCGAGTGCCTCGACGTCGACGTTACCGTCGTCCATCGGGTACGCCTCGACCGTGAGGGCGGTGCCACCGACGTAGTTCTCGAGCACCTCGCGCCGCCCGTCGGCGAGCTGTTCCGGGACGAGGACGCGCGTTCCGGAGGTCTGGCGCAGGCGGTCGGCGAGCGTGGCGGCCTCGCCCAGCGCCGTCGCGGCGTCGTACATCGAGCAGTTCGCGACGCCGAGACCCGTCAGCTCGACGAGCAGCGACTGGTACTCGAACAGCGCCTGCAGGAACCCCTGCGTGACCTCCGGCTGGTACTGCGTGTACGAGGTGAGGAACTCCGAACGCAGCGAGAGGTGGTCGACCAGCGAGGGCACGTAGTGGCTGTAGTGGCCCCGGCCGAGCAGCTCCACCAGATCGTCGTTCTTCTCGAGGGTCCCCGCGACTTCCTCCCTGATCACCCGCTCGCTCCGCGGCTCGATGCCGAACTCGCCGTCGAACCGGACCGACTCCGGGATGTCGAACAGTTCGGCCTCGGTTTCGACGCCGACCGCGTCGAGCATCGCCTCGGTGTCGGCGGCGGTGTGCGGCGCGAAGGGGCTTCCCCGTGGTGTGTGGTGTCCGCTCATGGTGTCACTCCCTCGTGTCCGTCCGAGACTGACCGGCGTCCCTCGGTTCGCTTCATGAGACGCGCTTTGGGCTACTGGCTTATGATTACCGTGGTTCGGACCGGAGTAGTATGCACTGACGTGGATACAACCAGCAATTGATTGTGTGTTCTACGCTCGTTCCTGCACACTTCTCGGCAGAAGTCGCCACGCCGGCCCCCGACGATACTCGCCGGTTTCCGAGGCCTGAATACGGTCGGGGGACCGCAGGCTCCGACGGGCGAGGAGACGACGCGGCCGCGTCTCAGGCGACCTGGTCGACGTACTCGTCGGCGGTCAGCAGCTCGTCGAGCTCGTCCGCGTCGACGGCGGCGATCTCCAGCATCCAGCCGTCGCCGAACGGGTCCTCGTTGACCTGCTCGGGCGCGTCGAACAGCGCCTCGTTGACCGCCGTGACCTCGCCGGAGACCGGCGCGTAGACGTCTGAGACGGCCTTGATGGACTCGACGACGCCGAACGCCTCTCCCTGCGCGACCTCGTCGCCCACGTCCGGGAGCTCGACGAAGACCACGTCGCCGAGTTCGTCCTGGGCGAAGTCGCTGATGCCGACGCGGACGGTGTCGCCGTCGCGCAGTGCCCATTCGTGCGATTCGTTGTACTTCCGGTCGTCGGGTGTCTCGAAGCTCATGTTATCGTTCGTAGAAGGGGAGCGGTTCGACCACGGCCTTCTTCGGTCGGTCCCGGACGACGACACGCAGTCGCGTCTCCGGGCTGGCCAGGTCGGTCGGTACGTACGCGAGTCCGATGGGTTCGTCGAGCGTCGGGCTCATCGTCCCGCTCGTGACCGTGCCGACGACCTCGCCGTCGGTGTCGGTCACGTCGTAGCCGTGGCGCGGGATACCGCGGTCGACGAGGCGGATGCCGACGAGCTTCTCGTCGACGCCCTGCTCCTTCTGGGCCTCCAGCGCGTCGCGGCCCACGAACTCGGTGTCCAGTTTGACGGTGAACCCGATGCCCGCCTCGTAGGGCGTCCGCGGGTTCTCCTCGTGCTGGAAGTCCTGCCCCGAGAGGAGCAGCCCCGCCTCCAGCCGGAGCGTGTCCCGCGCGCCGAGCCCGCACGGCTCGACGCCGTCGAACGCGTCCCAGACGTCCGCGGCGTCGTCCCACGGGACGACGAGTTCGAAGCCGTCCTCGCCGGTGTAGCCGGTCCGGGCGACCAGACAGTCCGCGCCGGCGAGGGTCGCCGTCGTCGCGGTGAACCGCGAGAGCGACGCCACCTCGCTGCCGTTCTCGGTGGCCTCCCGGACGTGCTCGACCGCGTCCGGACCCTGCACCGCAAACATCGCGTACTCCTCGGTGCGGTCGTCGACGGTCGCGTCGAGACCCCACTCGTCGCGGTGGTCCGTCCAGCGCTCGACCATCCAGTCCTCGTGGCCCGCGTTCGGGACGAACAGGTACGTCGGTGTCTCGCCCTCGTCGGGCCGCCGGTAGACGACCGTGTCGTCGAGGATGACGCCGTCCTCGTCGGTGATGCAGGCGTACTGGGAGTCGCCCGGCGAGAGCGCCGTCACGTCGTTCGTCGTGAGCCGCTGCATCAGCGTCGTGGCGTCCGGGCCGCCGACCTCGATCTCGCCCATGTGCGAGACGTCGAAGATGCCGACGGCCTCGCGGACCGCCTCGTGCTCGGTGCGGATGCCCGCGAACTCGACGGGCATCTCCCACCCGCCGAAGTCCGTGAACGACCCACCGACCTCCTCGTGGCGTCCGCGCAACGGCGGTGTCCTGAGGGCCATACCCGAACCCTCTCTCGCCGGCAAGTAATGTTTTCGTATCGCGGCCTATCTGCGGGAGTTCCGTCGGAAGGTCGGAGCGTTGCCGATTGCATCGGTGGCAACGGAGACACGGTCGAGAACAGCCAGAACGTCCGGCAACCGAACACGCCACGTTCTTCCAGCCACCGCCCCAAGGCACGAGCATGACCCGCTTCGACGCCGCGGACGCCGAGGAACGCCGCCGACTGGTCGTCGACGCACTCGCCGCCCACCGCGAGCGCGGGAGCCCGTACGTCACGCTGACGACCGAGCCCGACGGGGCGGACGTAGAGCTGGAACACGGCGCGCCCTGGGTCCAGTACTTCGACGACACCCTCGCGCTCGACTGCACGGACGAGGAGCTGGAGCGGCTGAAGGCGCTGGTCCGGGACTACCCGTCGGCGACCATCGACGAGCTCGTCACCCCCGAGGAGGCAGCGGGCACCCACGCCCGGGTGACGGTCCGGACCGACGACGACCGCGTGGCACAGCTCGTCGACGACGTGTTCACCGCGGTGTACGGTCGGCCCGACGACTACCGGCTGTGGGCGGTCGAGGTCTGAGCCGGCGGGACTCAGGCCCGGTCGCGCAGTGCCCACACGTCCTCGTCGGGCGTCAGCCGCGAGGGCTCCCTCCCGCGCTCGGTGAGGATGCCCGCGTGGTAGAGCAGCGCCTTCAGCTGGAACACCGTCGGGGAGTGGTACATCGCGCCGTCGTGCAGCGGTTCGTCGCGGAGCTCGCCGTCGGCCGTGAGCGCGCGTTCGCGGACGTCCTCGTCGCCGCGCAGGAACAGCTCGACCGTAACGGACGGGTGGAGTTCGTGCAGGTAGCGGACGAACCGCGGGAGCGACGGCTCGGAGAACCCGTCGTCGTGGAGGTGCTGGAGCTCCTCGACGAGCAGCTGCGTGGCGGGATAGTCGAAGACGACCCGTCTCGTGAGCAGGCCCCACCGCGGCGCGAGGTCGTAGAACCGCGTCCTGGAGCGCTTCCAGTCCTCGAACGTCCGGATCGCGGCGTCGAGGTCGCCATGCTCACGTCGGGCGAACCGGACGACCTCGCGGCCGAGCGGCGTGAGCTCCTCGCGCGGACCCGCGATGTCGACCAGCCCGAGGAACGACGCGCCGCCGCGGGCGCTGTCGGTGGCGGCGACGACGTGCTCGGCGAGCAGTGACTCGGTGTCGCCGTCCAGGGCCAGCGCGACCGGGTACGCGAGGTAGTTCTTCGGGTGGTTCAGCCCGAAGGACTGGTCGGCGACGCCCTGCGCGCTCGCCTGGAAGCGGATGGCCGTCGCCTCACCCGCGGTCCGGTTGCCGACGACCCGTGGGAGTTCGAGCGTCGTGACCGAGCCGGACTCGTCGACCCCGAGCACGCCGACGTTCAGCTCGCGCGCGAGGGTGCGGTCCGACTGCGAGATGGCCCGGATGGGTGCGGCGACGTACGCCGCGTTCGCCTCGTGCAGCCGGTCGTACGCCTGGACGATGCCGCGCTCGACGTCGACACCGCCGGTCTCGGTGTACCCCTTCGCCTCGACGGCGACGAGCGGTGGGTTCTCGCCGAAGCGCTCGACCGCGAGCAGGTCGGCTTCGAGCGTCCGTACGCCCACCAGGTCCGGGTAGCCCGAGCCGACCTGGACGTGGTTGAACGGTGCGAGCGCCTCGGTCACCTCGGCTGGAATCGCGGCACCAGCCACCCAGTTCGTCCGTGCGAACTGCGTGTCTACGACCGCGTACGACCCCTCGCTGTCGTCCGGGAACAGCCGTCGCTTCGTGTGTGCGAGGACGGTCGGTTCCGTGAGCGACGCCGCCGGGGTTGCCATACGTCCCCCCACCGGGGCCAGCGACAAGAAACCAACCGCCGACACCCCAGATCCGGCGCGTCACCCCCTCACAGGGGGGTTAGTTGCTGGCTCTGAAATCATGGCCCGGTTTATAACGGGTTGTCCGTCGTCGGTCCGGATGCAGAATGCTTGGGTTAGACAGGGTCGTCCGAACGGTCACCGACCACAACAGAATCGTCCTCCTCGTCATGCTCCTCGCCTGCGCGGGGGTCATCGGCGGCATCACACAGCTAGAGGGTGGTGGGGCTGCGAGCACCGACAGCGACGCCTTCGGCGACACCACCGTCGCCGAGAAGGCCGACTACATCGAGACGTACTACGGCGGGCTCGACAGGTCGAGCAACGTGACCCACGCGAGCGTCTACGTCCGCGAGACGGACGGGAACGTGCTCACGAAGGAGTCGTTGCTCGCCTCGCTCGAGTACCAGCGCTCCATCCGCGCGAACGACTCCGTCGCGGACGCACTCGCGGGTGAACAGCCCGTCGTCGGCGTCTCGAACGTCGTTGCGATGCGCGCCGCCGGCGACCGGGACGCGAGTCTCGACGCACAGCTCGCGGCGCTCGAAGCCGCGAGCAGCGAGGACGTGCGCGCGATCGTCTCGAGTTCGTTCACCGAGGGCGCGCCGGCCCTCCGGTTGCTTCCCCAGGACTACGAGCCCGGCTCCACGACGGCCGAGAGTCGCCGCATGGTGTTCACCATGGAGACGGCTCCGGGCGCGAACAGCTTCGGCCCGCCGGCCGATGCACAGCGCGCGCTCTACGAGGGCACGCAGGGCCGGCCCGACGCGAGCGCGGAGTACTTCACGCTCGGCCAGCACGCGCAGTCGTCGTACCAGTCGCAGGTCTGGGCCGACACCACCGAACTCATCCTCCCCGCGGCGCTGTTGCTGATACTCGCCGTCCTCGGGTTCGCGTACCGTGACCTCGTCGACGTCGTCGTCGGCTTCTTCGGCGTCGTCGTCTCCGTGCTCTGTATGTTCGGCATCCTCGGCTGGCTGGGCATCCCCGCGGGCGTGACGATGATCATCGGGCCGGTGCTCATCACCGGGCTGAGCATCGACTACGGCCTCCACGTGTTCATGCGCTACCGCGAGCAGCGCGGCGAGGACGAGGGCATCCGCGAGCCGATGTACCGCTCGCTCTCCGCCGTCAGCGTCGCGCTGCTTCTCGTCACGGTCACGACGGCCGTCGGGTTCCTCTCGAACCTGACGAGCCCCATCGGCTCCATCCGCCAGCTCGGCATCGGCATCACGCTGGGCGTCGTGTCGGCGTTCGTCGTGTTCACGACGCTCGTCCCCGCGCTGAAGGTCAGCATCGACGGCCTGCTCGAGCGCGTCGGCCTCGACCGCCGCAAGGCCCCGCTCGGGCAGGGCCGCTACCTCGAACCGCTGCTCACCGCCGGCGTGCGCGCCGCACGCGTCGCCGCGCCCGTCGTCGTCGTGGTCGCCGTGCTCGCCGGCGCAGGCGGTGCGGCCGCCTGGTCCGACCTCGACCGCCAGGGGTACCAGACCTCCGAGGAGGTGGCCGACTGGAAGGAGGACCTCCCCGGCCCGCTCGCCTGGGAGGCCACGCAGACGGAGTGGTACCAGAACAACGACTACGTCGCCGCCCAGTACCAGGCTGAGAGCGAGAGCCAGCGCTACACCTCGATACTCGTCGAGGGCGAGGTGGCAACTGTGGCCGCGCTCGAACGCGTCGACGCGGCCACCGCCGACGCCGCCGAGCGCGACGTGGTGTTCAGCCGGGACGGCACGGCCCCCGTCGTCTCGCCGCTGTCGGTGATGGAGCGCGTCGCCGCCCAGGACGAGGCGTTCGCGTCGGTGCTGGCCGACGCGGACACCGACGGCGACGGCGTCCCCGACCGGAACGTCGCCGGCGTCTACGAAGCGCTGTACGAGGCCAACCCGGAGCAGGCCAGCCGCGTCGTCGAACGGACCGACGGCGATTTCCGCACGGTCCGCATGCTCGTCCCCGTCGAGCAGGGCCTGCAGGTCGACGACCGCGCGAACGCGATGCACGGCGTCGCCGGCGTCGTCGAGGCCGAGAGCGACCTGACCGCGACCGCCGTCGGGCAGGCGACGTTCTCGAACGCCGAACTCGGCCAGATGGCCGACGGCATCGTCGAGACGATGGTCATCGCGCTCGTCATCATCGCCGTCGTGCTCGCGCTCGTCTACCGGCTCACCGACGGGAGCGCGACGCTCGGGCTGCTCACCGTCGTCCCCATCGCGCTCGTCATCGGGCTCGTGCTCGCCGGGATGTACGTGACCGACACGCCGGTGACGCTCCTGACTGCGTTGCTGTTGAGCCTCGCGGTCGGCCTCGGCGTCGACTACAACATCCACATCAGCGACCGGTTCGCCAACGAACTCGACCGGGGTGACGACCCCGTCACCGCCCTCCGGACCGCCGTCACCGGCACCGGCGGCGCGCTGCTCGGGAGCACCCTCACCTCCGGCGGCGCGTTCGCCACGCTCCTGCTCCACACCAGCCCGCAGCTGCGGTCGTTCGGCATGCTCGTCGTGCTCGCGCTCTCGCTGTCGTTCCTCGTCAGCGTGTTCGTCTTCCCGAGCATGCTGCTGCTCTGGGCACGTCGCGCCGGGCACGCGAGCGAGGTGTCACGGGGCGCAGTCGCACCCGGCGACGACTGAGGTCCAGCGAGGCCCGACCGCCCCAGTTGTCGCCGACGGCGGTGACCGCCCACCGCTCGCTGGCAACACGTTCACCGGAGCGGACCTTTTTGATGTTGGCACCGTTGCTGATTCCCATGGCAGACAGAGAGAGCCAGGGGAGTCACGGGGAATCGGGACACAACGACGCCGACGACGGCGGCGGACACCGGGCGGTCGACCGCAGACGGTTCCTCGCGGCGACGGCGGGCGTCGGTATCACCGCGCTCGCGGGCTGTGGCGCGTCCTCGACCGACGACGAGAGCACGACCGAGCCCGCCGAGACCGAGCCACCGGCGGACACGGAGACCGAGCAGACGACGACCGAGGAGGAGACCGAGACGGCGACGCCCGCGACCGGCGAGGTGACGTTCGTCCACGACACCCACTTCCACGGGACCTACGGCGACCTGGAGGGTGACGTGAACGTCGCGACCTACTTCGGGCTGATGGAGGAGGTCGTCGGGGGGAACGACCACGCGTTCCGCGTCGGCAACGGCGACGACCTCGCCTCCTCGGTGCTGTCGTCGGTGTTCGACGGCGAACACATCGTCGACGCGTTCAACGCCGGCGGCCTCGACTACGACACGTTCGGGAACCACGACTTCGACATGGGCCCGGAGACGCTCCGGAACCGGGTCACCGACAGCGAGTTCACGTGGGTCAGCGCGAACACGCTCGACGCGCGGACGGGCGACGTGTTCGCCGCCGAGCAGGGCGCGAGTCGCTACGAGCTCGTCGAGGCGGGCGACGTGACCGTCGGCATCACCGGCCTCATCAACGAGGAGGCCCCGGAGATCACGTCGATGGGGGAGAACGCGGAGGTGCAGGGCCTCGCCGCCGCGCTGGAGGAGGTCGTCCCGCAGATGCGCGACGAGGGCGCGGACCTCGTCGTGGTCCTCTCGCACGTCGCCAGCCCGGTCGCGCTCGAACTCGCCGGGCAGGTGTCGGGCGTCGACGCCATCGTCGGCGACCACGCCGCGGAGGTGCTCGAAGAGCCGGAGGTCGTCGACGGCACCGTCTGCTCGTTCGTCGGCGACGAGTTCCAGTACGTCGGCGAACTCACCCTCTCGGTCGAGGAAGGGTCGATGAGCGGTCACGAGTTCACGCTCCACGAGACCGCGACGGCCGTCGCCGAGGACGGCGTCGAGCCCCACCCGGATGTGCTGGAGACCGCCCAGAGCTACCAGTCGGAGCTGAGCGACCGTCTCGACGAGGTCATCGGCGAGACCGAGGTCCCGCTCGACGCCCGCGAGGACGTCCTCCGCGCCGAGGAGTCGAACATGGGGAACTACGTCGCCGACGTGGTCCGCGAGAACGGCGACGCCGACGTGGCGCTCCAGAACGGCGGCGGCATCCGCACCGACACCGAGTACCCCGCCGGCGACGTGACCCGGCGCATGATCCAGAGCATGCTCCCGTTCGGGAACGTCTTCGTCTCGGTGCGGATCGACGGCGAGACGCTCATGGCCGCGCTCGAGAACGGCGTCAGCGCCATCGAAGAGGGGGCCGGGCGCTTCCCGCAGGTCAGCGGCATGGCGTACAGCTACGACCCCGACGCCGAGGTCGGCAGCCGCATCACCGAGGCGACCGTCGGTGGCGAGCCGCTCGACCCGGACGCGACGTACACCGTCGCGACGAACAACTTCATGGCGAGCGGTGGCGACGGCTACAGCATGCTCGCGGACGCCGAACGCATCGTCCCCGCCAACGCCGGCGAGGTGCTCTCGACGCTCGTCGCGGAGGCCATCGAGGCGGACGGCACCATCGCACCCGAGGTCGAGGGACGCATCACCGTGGAGTAGCGCAGCCGAGCCCACATGCGACGCCCACCCCCGCATCACATCGTCCTGCTCGTGACGCTCGCACTCGTCACGACGCCACTGCTCGCGGCAGCCGCGGCACCGGCGTCCGACGGCGATCAGGGAGTGACGCGACCCTCCGCCGTTGACCGGCCGGCGCACGGCAACCACGTCAGCGTCGACGCCCAGGTGACGGCCGACGGCACCGTCGTCGTCGAGGCGCTGTTCAGCCGCTCCAGCGGCTTCCTCGTCCTCCACGCGGACCGCGGCGGCGAGCCGGGTGTCCCCGTGGGACACGTCGCCCTGGAGGACGGCCCGCACACGGACTTCGCGGTGGCGCTCGACGACGACGCGTGGGCGGACCACACCGGCAACCGGACCTACTGGGTCGTCATCCACCGGGACGTCGACGGGAACGGCGAGTTCGACTGGGGCGTCGACGAACCGGTACCGAGCCTCGGCGGCCCCGCTCCGGGCGTTCGCGTCCCGGTCCGCCGTGGCGAGGACGGCGACGTGCGGGTGCTCGCCTCGGACCCGGAGCTCGTGGGCCAGCGGATCGACTCGCCCGCCGCGACCGTGCGCCGCGTCGAGCTCGACCGTCCGGGGAGGGTCGTCCTGCGGACGGTCGAGAACGGCACGCCCGACGAGGTCGTCGGCAGCCAGCGCCTCGACAGCAGTACCCACGAGAACGTCTCCGTCGCGCTCGACCAGGCGTACTTCGACGGCCTGCGCGATGGCCAGTCGGTCAGGCTCGCCGCGACGGTCCAGACTGGCGAGGGCAACGAGAGCGTCCGCGTCGGCGACGAGACGGTCGCGACGCGCTTTGCCGTCCGGAAGGTCCCCGACGCGGCGGCCACGACCGAGCCGCGGGTCAACACGCCCGAACCGACGACGGGCGTCCCGGGGACGACCGCCACACCGACGACGGGAACGGCGACGGCGGCCGGAGAGGGCGGACCGACCCCGGGCTTCGGAGCGACCGGTGCCGTGGGCGCGTTTCTCGTGGTCGCACTGGCGGGCATCGCCTGGCGTGCTCGGCGGTGAGCGCGAGCCGGCCGGCACTCGTCCCGACGGGTGACCCGTCGATTCCAGCCGTCCGGGAACCGGCATCCGGGTTCACCTGGTCCCGGCTCGAAGCAACAGTATGGACATCGGAATCATCCTCGAGACCAACGACCCCGAACGGGTCTGGAACGCGTTCCGACTGGCGAACACCGCACTCGACGCCGACCACTCCGTCGAGGTGTTCCTCCTGGGCGACGGCGTCGACGCTCCAGACCTGGAGCACGAGAAGTTCAACCCCCACGGCGTGATGCTGAAGTACACCCAGAACGGCGGGACGCTACTCGCCTGCGGGACCTGTCTCGACTCGCGGGACCTCGAAACCGACGAGCTCAGACCGCGGGCCACGATGGCGGACTGCCTCGGCGTCGTCGAGGACGCGGACGAGGTGCTCACCATCGGCTGAGGCTCAGTCCGCGGTTCCCCCGGCTCGCGTCGTCGCCTCGACGCCGAGCGGGTCGCCCGCGGACGTCGCCGTCAGCAGCCGCAGGAACTCGCCCGCGTTCGTGAGCAGCTTGTTCTCCGCCTTGCGCAGGTGCTCCTCGAACGTCGAGCGCGCGACCGACGTCCGCTCGGCCAGCTCTCGAATCGAGATTCCCCGGGGCTGGTCGTAGTAGCCGCGCTCCAACGCCAGCTGGAGTGCGGCCAGCTGCCGGTCGGTGAGGTCCTCGAACAGCTGGTTCGCCGGTGCCAGCATGCTGTGTGGTATCTGTGTCTCCGAGATCGAGGTCTTCGAGAGGAGCTCTATCTCCCTGTCGGCGCGCAGGTCTTCGAGCAGTTCGCGAACGTCCTCACCGTCGAACGCGATCACGGTGTAGTGCTCCCAGCCCTGGTGGTAGATCGTCGGCGACTGGTACAGACAGTTGTGCGCCTCGACGCGGTCGATGATCGACGCCTCGAACGAACAGAGACACGACTGCGTGACGACGTGGTACCCGTCCTCGTCCGCCGATTCGTGGAGGACCGTCCCGAGCCGACCGATCTCCTCGAGCAGTTCGTCGGTCGGCGTCGTCTCGGCGGTAATCTCGAGCACCTGGCAGTCGTTCAGCGGCCACTCGCGGATGGTCAGGTCCGGGTACCGCTCCGAGATCTCCCGGTACGGACACTCGTGTTTGACCCGGAGCGACGCTTCGTAGAGGCTCATACGGACGGGTTCGGGCGCGTCAGGATTAACGGTGCCGGTCATGACCGGCATCACCCGTTTACAAGTACACTGTTTATGCGGAAGCACGATGCAGGATATCTCACCGGTCGAACTCGGCGAACAGCTACCCGACAGCGATAGCGGGCCGCTCGTCCTGGACGTCCGTCACGAGGCGGAGTTCGAGGACTGGCACATCCCGGGCAGCCGCAACGTCGACGTGTACGACGAGCTGGTCGAAGACCCCGAACGAGCCACGGAGGCCCTCTCGGAACTCCCCCGTGACGAACGAATCGTCACCGTCTGTGCCGCAGGTGTCGTCGCCGACACCGCCACTGCGGTGCTCCAAGAGCTGGGCTACGACGCGGTGACCCTCGCGGACGGCATGAACGGCTGGAGTCGCGTCCACCGGCACGCGACTGTCCCGACCGACCTCGACGGCACGCTCGTGCAGGTCGCCCGACCGGGGAAGGGCTGTCTCTCGCACGTCCTCGTCTCGGACGGTGAGGCGGCCGTCTTCGACCCCTCGCAGTATCTCGACGAGTACGAGGCGGTCCTCGACGAGCACGACGCCGAACTCGTCGGTGTCCTCGATACGCACGCCCACGCCGACCACGTCTCGGGTGGCGCGGAACTCGCGGACCGGCACGGCGTCCCCTACTTCCTCCACCCGAAGGACGCGCTCGACATCGACGCGACACCGCTCGAGGACGGCCAGCGCGTGGCGGTCGGTGGGCTCGACGTCGAAGTCGTCCACACGCCGGGACACAGCGAGGGGAGCGTCTCGTTCGCCATCGATGGTGCGGCACTGCTCACGGGTGACACGCTCTTCCACGAGAGCGTGGGCCGCGTCGAGCTCGGCGTCGAAGCCGGCATCGAGGACTCGAACGTCGAAGGGAACGCCGCGACCCTCTACGAGAGCCTCCAGCGACTGCTCGACCGGCCGGACGACGCCCTGGTGTTGCCGGCACACGACCCCGGCTCCCCCGAACCGCCGGTGACCGCCACCCTCGGTGAGGTCAGGGAACGGAACGCGGACCTCGGGCGCGACCGCGAGGCGTTCGTCGCGGCACTCGCGTCGGACGTCCCGGACCACCCGCCGAACTTCGAGCGCGTCAAGCGGACGAACGTCGGACGGGAGTCCGTCCCGGCCGACGAGCTGGCCGAGCTGGAGCTCGGGCCGAACAACTGTGCAGCGGAGTGAACCATGAGTTCGGACACCACACCCAGGCAAGGCATCCGCGAGCACCTCGGGCAGTTCTCCCTGCACGTCCTGCTCGTGTTCGCGACCGGGCTGACGATCGGCTCCGAGCGCGCCGTCGTCCCGGTGCTGGGACGGGACGTCCTCGGCGTCGAGTCGCTGCTGGTCATCGGCTCGTTCGTCGTCTCCTTCGGCTTCGTCAAGGGGCTCCTGAACCTCTACGCCGGCAAGTGGGGCAGCGAGTACGGCCGTAAGCCCGTGCTCGTCCTCGGCTGGCTGACCGCACTCCCGCTCCCGATCATCCTCATCTACGCGCCCAACTGGGCGTGGGTCACCGTCGGGAACGTCCTGCTGGGCATCAACCAGGCACTCACCTGGAGCATGGCCATCAACGCCAAGATCGACATCGCCGGCCCCGAGCAACGTGGCCTGGCCGTCGGCATCGACGAGGCGTTCGGCTACGGTGGCGTCGCCGTCGGTGCGTGGGTCACGGGCGTCATCGCCGCGGGGACGAACCTCAGGCCCGAACCGTTCTACTTCCTCGGCGTCGTCGTCGTACTCGCGCTGCTCATCTCGGTGTTCCTGATCCAGGAGACGGTCCAGCTCGCGAGAGCGGAGATCGACGACGACGAGGACCACCACGACGCGAACCTGCCGTTCCACGAGGTGTTGAAGCGTGCGACCTACGGCGACCGGACGCTGTTCGCCGCGGCACAGGCCGGACACATCGAGAAGTTCGTCGATACGCTGTTCTGGCTCGCCGTCCCGCTGTATCTCACGAGTGAGGGGCTCGGCATCGCGGCGGTCGGCCTCGTCGTCGGGGTCCACAGCGCGATGTACTTCCTGCAGATCGCGACCGGCGGACTCGCGGACCGCATCGGCCGCCGACCGCCCGTCATCGCCGGGATGTTCCTCGCCGGCGGCGGCGTCCTCGGGATGGTCCTCGTCGAGGGCTACCTCCCATGGGTCGTCCTCTCCGGGGTCTCCGGCCTCGGGATGGCGCTGCTCTACCCGAACCTGATGACGGTTCCGGGCGACGCGGCGCACCCGACGTGGCGGGCGACCGGGATGGGCGTCTACCGGATGTGGCGTGACTCCGGCTACGGCGTCGGCGCGATACTCATCGGCCTCTCGATGGAGTTCGTGAGCGCAGAGGCGGCGTTCTACATGACCGCCCTGCTGATGTTCGTCTCCGGTGCCGTCGTCTGGACGTGGATGGAGGAGACACACCCCGAGTTCGGCACGCACGAACCGCCCGCACCGGCGTCGGGGCACTCGCGGCGGTCGGTCGCCGAGGACTGACGGGGCCGCACCGGCGCTCCGGGCCCCGCCCGCGGTGGGTCTCAGCCGGCGGCGACGTCGTCGAACCGCCGGCACGTGCACTGCCACACCACCACAGCGTTCTTGGCTCTCGTTCCCGAAGTCCACACGTGCCAGACAAGACGGAGGAACGAGAGGGCGACGACGGGCGTCGCCGGCGAGAGCGCCGGATAACCGACGCCGGGAGTCGAGACGGCGATGGCGAACCACCCGCCGAGGCCGAGAGTGCCGTCGACGCCGTCCGCCACGAGGGTGACGACGGGGCGGGGTCGCCGCCACGGTGTCACCGTCGCGGGTGTGACGAACCGGCGGCGTTCGAGGTGCTCGAGCGCTATCAGGAGGAGACCGGACACGGTGCCGTCGAGGCGACGGCCGTCCTGTGTCGGGAACACACCGACGACGAGAGTCCGGCGAACCTCGACGCGGCCTACGACGGCTACGTGTTCCGGGTCGTCCCGCTGCCGACGACGGACGGGACCGACCCGACGTAGCGAGCCGACGGCACCCGGATCGCCGGCCCCGACGGGGCTACGCGGGCGCGCCGGGCCTCGCCCCCCGCTCGGTCAGAGCTGGCCGCCCTCCTCCTGCGGTTGAACCACGACGAAACCCTCGGAGCCGGTGAACTCCATCTGCATCGACTCCCCGGACTGCTGCCCGATCTCGATGAGCTTGTTCGTCCCGATCGACGGCGAGAGGGTGGCACTCCAGGCAACCGTCGCGTCGGGGTCGGTGGTGACGGGCGGGCGCATCACGAGCGGGTCGCCGTGCGTGGAGATTGCCACCTCACCTGGCCCCGTCAGGTAGACGTTCGTCAGCCCGCCCGCGGCGGCCTCGGAGAGGCCGCTGACCGTGTTTATCTCGTAGTCGACGGTCGACTCGAACGCCAGTACGTCCATCCCGTTGACCGAGATCGACTCGTCCGACTCCAGCGAGAGGAGCTGCACTTTCTTGCCCTGGTCGGCGACGAAGATCGTCCCGGAGCCTTCGGCCTCCATGATCGGTGTCCCCTCGCCCGAGACGGCCTCCTTGACGAACCCGGTGAGCCCACCCTCCGCGGAGGACTTCCCGGTGAACGTCAGGTCGCCCGTGTAGGCGATCATCGAACCCGCCTTAATCTGCAACGTCCCGTCCACGGCGGCCCGCAGCAGCCGGTTGTTCTCCTTCTGAAAGCCAGCGCCCGCGTCGACGGGGGCGTTCGCTTCGACGAACTGGTCCAGTTTCATGTCCGACCGATGCTGGGGCCGCCACCGGAGAAAACACCCGGCATCGGTTTCACGCTCGGAAACAGCGTGCGACGCGACGGCCCGGCCGCTACCGCTGGAGCCGGGCCACGGGGTCCTCCCCGGAGTCGTCCAGTTCGACGAGTCCGTCGTCGGCCAGGTCGGACACCAGTCCGCGAAGCCACTCCCGGCCGTGTTCGCCGTCGGGGGAGTAGTCCACCCGCACGCGCGGGCCGAGCGTGTCCAGCTCCAGTTCGTCGTACTCCTTCAGCACCGAGATCACCCGGCCGCGCATCTGCCGGCGGCTCCCCTCGAAGCTGGGCTGGGTGGGCACGTCGGGTGCGGTGAAGTCCCCGGTCTCGTAGGCGTGGCACCACTCGCGCCACGGGCAGCCGGCCTCGTCGCAGGAGGGCGTCTTCTCGCAGGCCACGCCACCGAGCTCCATGATGGCGTTGTTCCAGACGCGGGACTCGCCGGCGGGCATGAGCTCCCCCGCGACGCGCTCGAACGTCGCGTCGTCGTCGGGCACGTCGAAGGCGCGGTAGAGCACGCGCTTGACGTTCGTGTCGACCACGGCGTCACCGTCGTTGAACGCGAAGCTCGCGACGGCGTTGGCGGTGTAGGGACCGACACCCATCAGCTCCCGCAGCTCGTCGGGCGTCTCCGGGAAGGAGCCGTCGTACTCCGCTTCGACCTGTCGGGCGGCCTCGTGGAGGTACTTCGCGCGGTTGTTGTAGCCCAGCGAGTGGCTGGTCCAGAAGCCCACCACGTCCGCGCGGTCGGCGTCCGCGAGGGCGGCGGTCGTCGGCCACCGGTCGAGGAACGCCTCCCAGGCGTCGACGACGCGGCCGAGCTGGGTCTGCTGGCTCATCACCTCCGAGACGAGTATCTCGTAGGGGTCGTCGGTGCGCCGCCACGGGAAGTCGCGGTGGTCGGCCTCGTACCACTCGACGAGGGCGGCCTGCACCGCCTCGTGGTCGACGTCGTCGGGGAACGTCCACTCCTCGGACGTGCTCATCTCGTCGTCGCTTGGGAGGGTGGTGGTTTAGGGGTAGTGGTTCCGGCGGGCGACACGAATGGAACCGAATTTTTACGCTCCCCCGCGAGAGCCAGTACGACGACACGCATGAAGGTCCAACTACTCGAGGCCACGGAGGACCCGGAGGAGCTCATCTGCACGGCGGCCCGGAACGACTACTACGACGGCTACGTCGGCGACGAGTCGTTCGAGACGGTGATGGAGAGCATCGACGGGGAGAGCATCGAGGAGAAACAGGAGACGCTCATCGGCCACCTGCTCGACCACGGCCACTTCGGCCCGTTCGAGCACCCGCAGGCGACGTTCGCGGTGAAGGGCATCAGCCGGTCCTGCATGGCCCAGATCACCCGGCATCGCCACGTCAGCTTCGACGTGCAGTCGATGCGGTACGTCAGCTTCGACGACGTCGACCCCGCCGAGGTGGAGGAGGGCGCGATGGTCGTGACACCGCCGTCGGCGTCGGACCCCGACTGGGTGGGGCGCAACCAGCGCACCGGCGCGGTCGACGACGAGACCGTCGCGAAGCGCGAGGAGCTGTTCCAGCGGTCGGTCCGGCAGTCCGTCGAGGACTACCAGGAGCTGCTCGACCTGGGGATGCCGCCGGAGGACGCGCGGTTCGTGCTCCCGATCGGGACGAAGGTGAACATGGTGATGTCGATGAACGCCCGGATGCTGATGCACGTCGCCGACATGCGCGCGGCGGCCGACGCGCAGTGGGAGATCCGCGAGATGACCGAGCGCGTGCTCGACCTCGCGAGCGAGTGGTGCCCCATCACGTTCGAGCACTACGACTCGGAGATGAGGAACCGGAAGAACCGGCTCGCGCCGTAGCCTGGGACCTGCGGTCGGGGCTCGACCGCTGACGAAGCTGTCGCTCGGTGTTCGGTATCGCGGAGGGCGGGTCGTGAACGTGGGCGCGGGACGGACGGGAGTCAGGAAGTCGCCACTACCGAGCAGCGAGCGGGACCGGAGCCGCCGTCAGTCGTCGTCCTCGTCCTCCTCGTCGTCGGCACCGCGGACGAGCGCCGCCTGCCCCTGGCCGTCGGGCTGTGGGTCGCTCGCGTGGGGGCCCTCGATGAGCGCGCCGAAGTCCTCTACCTCGTCGTACTTGTCCTGGTACATCAGCGCGATGCGGCCCTTCTTGGTGATCTCGTAGAGGCCGGACCGCTGTGCCGGACCGATCTTCTCGACGAGGCCGTAGTCGGCCAGCACGGGCAGCCGGCTGTTGATGTTCTTGCGGCTCTTGTCGGTGTGGTGGGCGAGGTTCGTCGCGACGTTGCGACCCTGCGCCTGCAGTGCTTCGAGTATCAGGAAGTCGGTGGGTTGTCGTAGTCTCATGGTAACACGCTCCGGGTTTCGATTTGTATCTACTACTTGCTCGCTCCATTTATTTCTATCTAATGGCAATTCGACGGGTGCATGACCATTGGTCTCGACCCCAGCGGGCTTTGATAACCAATAGCGATTTTCTGCGGTAATTTTATGTAGGGGTAGGTCCTACGTGATGGTAGGGTGTGACGGCAGACCCGGATCTCCCGTTCGTCTGCTGCCATTCACCCTGACTGGACGACCCCCCACCCAACCCCCCATCGCAACTCTGGTCAGAGGCACACCCCACCACCACAACGACGCCAATCCACCACCACTCTACGCGTCGACTGGACTACCCGTGCGACCCGTCATCCCGTACGGGTCCAGTTTTTTGTGACCGCTCGTCGAACGGTCGGTATGGTCGCGACGTTCGAACTGTACGAGGACCGTGCCGGGAAGTACCGCTGGCGGCTTGTCGCCAGCAACGGCGAGATAATCGGCGACAGCGGCGAGGGCTACACCACGAAGTCGGGTGCCCGCGACGCCATCGGGCGCATCCGCGAGCGCGCACCCGATGCCGCCATCCCGTCGTTCGAGGACACCCACTTCGAGGTGTTCCGGGACAACGCGGGCGAGTACCGCTGGCGGCTGGTCGCCGACAACGGCCGCATCCTCGCCGACAGCGGCGAGGGCTACGCGAGCAAGCACGGTGCACGCGACGCGGCGGCGCGTGTCCGGCAGCGCGTGACCGACGCGAAGACCGAGGAGCTGGACGACTCGTGAGCCACACGCTCGTCGTCCGCGACGGGACCGTGGTCGACCGTCAGGGCGCACGCGAGGCGGACGTGGTCGCCGTCGACGGCGAGATAACCCGGGTCGAACCCGCCACCGAGGTGGACGCGGACACCACCATCCACGCCGACGGCTCCTACGTCGCGCCCGGGCTGGTCGACGCCCACGTCCACCTGATGATGGACGCCGGCCCCGACCCGGCGAGCGACGTCGACCGGTCGACCGCGTCGCTGACCTACCGCGCGGCGGGCAACCTCCGCGACGCGCTCGCTGCAGGCGTCACGACCGTCCGCGACCTCGGCGCACCCGACGGCATCGCCCTCGAGGCCGCACAGGCGGTCGAGGCTGGCGTCACCGCCGGGCCGCGTGTCGTGGCCTGCGGTCGTAACGTCGTGATGACCGGCGGGCACGGCCACTGGTTCGGTCGCGAGGCCGACGGCCGTGACGAGGTACGCAAGGCCGTCCGCGAGCAGCTCAAGGCCGGCGCGGCGGTCGTGAAGTGCATGGCGACCGGGGGCGTGCTCACGCCCGGCGCGAACACGGGCGCGCCGGAGCTCGCGCCCGACGAACTCGAGACACTCGTCGAGACCGCGAGCGCGAAGGGCGTCCCGACGGCCGCACACGCCCACGGGACGGCTGGCATCCGGAACGCCGTCGATGCAGGCATCGACAGCATCGAGCACGGGACGTTCATGGACGCCAGGGCCGCCGAGGAGATGGCCGAAGCCGGCACGTACTGGGTGCCGACCGCGAGCGCGCTCGCCGGCATCGTCGACAACGCCGACGACGCGCCCATCCCCGACTACGCCGTCGAGAAGGCGAGGGAGGCACAGGCCGCGTTCGAGGAGGCGTTCGAGCACGCGCTGGCGGCAGACGTGACCATCGCGATGGGCACCGACGCCGGCACCCCGTTCAACACGTTCGCCGACATCCCCCGCGAGCTGGCGCTGATGGTCGAGTACGGCATGACGCCAGAAGGCGCGTTCGAGGCCGCCACGCACACCGCCGCGGAGCTCGTCGGCGTCGACGCCGGGCGGGTCGAGCCGGGGGCGTCGGCCGACCTGGTGCTGCTCCCGGGCGATCCCCGGACCTCGGTCGACGTCTGGTCGGACGTCGGGACCGTCGTCACCCGGGGGCGGCAGTTCGAGCCCGGGACCTAGCGTTCTTAATCCCTCCCCGAGTAAGGGGGGACGAATGCGTCGGCTACTCGGTGTCGGAGCGCTCGTCCTGCTCGCGGTGGGCGCGGTCGTGCTCGCCGGTGGTGCCACAGCGGCGGCACCCGGACCGGACGGGTCGGTCCACACCCCTCCAAACTCGACGGATACGCTGGGCAGTGCACAGGAGTTCGACCGCACACAGTTCCGTATCCGCGTCTTCGAGAACGGCTCGGCGCGCTTTGCCATCCGCTACGAGCGCCAGCTCTCGAACGAGAGCGAGCGCGAGCAGTTCCAGCAGTTCGCGACGGAGTTCGAGTCCAACGAGACCGAGCTGTACACGAACTTCGAGCGCCGCGCCCGCGACCTCGTCGCGTTCGGCCGCAACGAGACCGGGCGAGAGATGACCGCGACCGGCTTCCAACGGAGCGCCACGGAGGAGCCCAGCTTCGACGGCCACGTCGGCATCGTCACCATGTCGTTCCGGTGGACCGCGTTCGCACAGACGGCCGACGACCGCGTCGTCGTCGCGGACGTGTTCGAGGGCGGCTTCTACATCGGCCCCGCGCAGTCGCTCGTCTTCCTCCCCGGTGACGGGCTCGTGTTCGAGAGCGTCTCGCCGGCGGGCGAGTTCTCCGCCCCCACGCCAGCCGAGAGCGACACCGTCACCTGGCAGGGCGAGCGCAGCTTCTCCGACCAGCGCCCGCGCGTCGTCTACGTCCCCTCGACCACCCCGACGACCTCGGCGACCACGACGAACACGGACGGCGGTGGCGGCGGCACCACAGCGACCGAGACCACCACGTCGGGGCCGGGCGACTCGACCGCCACGTCGCCCGAAGGGGGCGGTTCCGACGGCTCGCTCCCGATGCTCCCCATCATGCTCGGGCTCGTCCTCGTCGGCCTCGCCGGCGCGGTCGTCTGGTTCAGCCGCCGCAGCGAGGACGACGACACCGGCACGGCAGCGACCGACAGTCCGTCCGACGGCGGCGACGGCGGTGCCGCGGCGACCGAGAGCCCAGCAGTCGAACCCAGCGTCCCGGACGAGGAGCTGCTCACCGACGAGGACCGCGTCGTCGACCTCCTCGAGGAGAACGGCGGCCGGATGCGCCAGTCCAACATCGTCGACGAGACAGACTGGTCGAAGTCCAAGGTCAGCATGCTGCTCTCGGACATGGAGGACGACGGCAGCATCAGCAAGCTCCGCGTCGGCCGCGAGAACATCGTCAGCCTCGCCGGCCACGAACCCGACGCCGTCGGCTCGCCGTTCGACGACGAGCAGGACGACGGACGGTAAACCGCCCCACGGCGATGCTGAAACGCAAGGGTTTTAATTATACCGACGAAACGACTTGATGCGAAGAACCGCACCGCTCCGTTGGTGTAGTCCGGCCAATCATCTTGCCCTCTCACGGCAAGGACCAGGGTTCGAATCCCTGACGGAGCATTTTCCGACGGCAGACCGACGAGCGACAGCGAACCGTGTTTGCTGTCGAGATGCGGAGGAGGGGATTCGAACCAGAGAGCAGGACGAAGTGGAGCGACCGTGGTTCGGATCCCGACACTCCACTGCACCCGACCACACGTTCATATCGGAGGCCGGCAAACGAAGACAGCAATGCCCACCATCCCCGACGGTCTCCTCGCCATCGACATCGAGACGGCGAGCCCCAACCGGTCGCCCGAGGGCTCGGACTTCCGGGACACGGACTACTTCGAACTCGTCGCGGTCGGGCTCGGTCATCAGCCCGCACCCGACGCACCCGTCGAGACAGCCGTCTGCTTCCGGGACGGCGGCTGGAGCGTCGAGGCCACGACCGACCTCCTGAGGCGGGTGGACGACTGGTGTCGCGGGCGCGAGGCAGACGGGGTGCTCACCCACAACGGCAACCGGTTCGACGCGATCCACCTCGGCGGCTGGGCGGAACGGGCCGTCGAGCACGGGACGTGGCCCGAGGCGAGCGGCCGCCTCGACTCCCTGTTCGAGCACCACGTCGACCTGAACCCGCTCGCGGTCGACGCCTACGCCGAGCGACTCGAATCCTGGCGTACCACGGTCGCACTCGAGGACGTCTGCCGCTGGGAGGGGATACCCGTCGAACCCACCCACTACGCCGACTACGACATCGGCCCGGTCGCGAACCACCCGGTCATCGACGGGCCGACGGTGACGAACGTCCACATCGGCAAGGTGCTCGGTGAGGCGTACGTCGCCCAGCTCGTCGAGGGACGCACCGACACCCGCGAGTTCGCCGAGCTGGAGCGCCTGCTCGCGGACTACACGAGAGCCGACATCGAGCCGCTGTTCCACCTCGCGCGGTCGTTCGCCGACTGAGACGTCGCTGGGCAGCGTCGGATGACACGAGACGAGAATCGAAACGAAGTACCTGAGCGCCTAGTTCCCGAACATCTGGCGCATCATCGGGTGCATCTCCATGAGCTGCTCCTCGGCGATCTCCTCGTACAGCTTGTACGTGATGGAGACGGTGAGCAGCAGGCCCGTCCCCGTAACGCTCCCGACGGTGCCGAGCATGTTCGCCATGACGGCGAGCAGTCCGACGAGCGCGCCGCCGATGACGGTCACCTGCGGGATGTAGCGCTCCATGACCTTCTCGATGACGCCGACGTTCTGACGGAAGCCGGGGATCTGCATCCCGGAGTTCTGGATCTGTTTCGCCGTCGACTTCGGGCCCATGTCGGTCGTCTCGACCCAGAAGATGGCGAACAGTGCACCGCCGAGGATCATGAACGTGAGGTCGACGCCGACGCGGGTGATGACGTGGATGACGCCGTCCTGTGCGGCGACGGAGCTCGCGGTGCCGGTGCCCCACCACATCCAGTCGCCGGGCGTCTGGATGGGCGCGAGGTAGTAGAACAGGCCGCCGATGGGCTGGCCGTTGTTGTTGTACTGGACGAGCCAGGTCGGCGCGTTCGTCATACTGTTGATGCCGCGGCCGAGGAACCCGATGTTCGCCTGCAGCGCGCGGACGAGGATCATCGGCAGGACGCTCGCGTAGATGAGCTTCACGGGGAATCGACCGCGTGCACCCTTGACGCGGGCGTGGCTCAGGGGGATCTCGACGCGGACGCTCTCCGCGTAGACGACGATGGCGAAGATCAGCAGCGTCGTGATGAGCGCGACGATGTGGCCCTGATTGAGCAGCAGGTCGGCGAGGCCCGACTGGGTGAAGACGTTGATGTCCGTGGCCCCGGTGGCGATGCTGAACCAGTCGCGGAACACCGCGATGAACCCGGTGACGAGGCGCTGGCTCACGCCGGCGATGATGAACAGCCCGATACCGGAGCCGACGCCCCACTTGCTCACGATCTCGTCCATGAACAGGATGAGGACGCCGCCGATGAAGATCTGGGCGAAGATGAGCCATCGGGTAGCCATCGTGGCGTTACCGACGCCGACGAAGCCGGCCAGGGTCTCCTGCGCACCGGGTGCGACCGGGAGGATGCCGGCCGAGAGGAACACCATCGGGATGGCGGTCAGCGCGGTCATCACCAGCACCAGCACCTTCTGCAGGCCCTGATAGAGGATCTGGTCACGGGGGTCGTCCGTGTCGAGTCCGAGGAGGTTCGCCCCGCCGAGCAGCTGCAGGACGATCGACGCCGTGACGATCGGCCCGATGCCCAGGTGCAGTATCGAGCGGTTGGCACCGGCCAGGATCGACCGGAACTGTCCGAACGCGTCGGCTCCGCCTGCGGCTCCGACCTCCGCCGTCCCGTAGACGGTGATCGTCGTGAGGAAGAAGTACAGCACCAGTATGCCGCCAGTCCAGCCCAGCTTCCGCTTGAACGGGACGTGGCCCTCCGGTCGCTGGACCGAGGGCATCCGGGTAAGGACCGGTTCGGCGGCTTCTTTCCAACCCATATACGGGGACAAACCGGACGGATGCTTGTATGTACTTCGCTTTGCCCGCGCCGAGTGAACGAGCGCGTACGTGTCGAAATCGACTGAGAGACCGGGTCCGTGCGGGAGATGCACTTCGTGACGGAGCCCGACATTCCGCCCCCGACGGCAACAAGTGGGGTCGAACCGTCAGCGTCGCCACGACCGGCCCGCTGGTCGGGCGGGTAGCTACTCTTCGGGAGTCGAGAGAACCGCAGAAGGGCGTCAGACGGCGGCGGCGGATTACTCCTCGGCCGCGTCTTCGTCGGCGTCGTCCTCCTCGGCGCTCTCTGCCCGCTCGGAGAGGACGGCCTCGCCGCCGGCCTCCTCGATGAGGCCGCGGGCGCTCGCGCTGAAGGCGTCGGCGGTGACGGCCAGCTCGTTGCGGACCTGCCCGCCGCCAAGCACCTTCACGACGTCGGCGTCGTAGCCACCGTCGACCACGTCGCGGGCGTCGATGACGTACGTGTCACCGTCCTGTTCGGCGAGGTCCTCGGCCGCGTAGAGGACCGCGTCCTCGTCGAGCTTCTGGACGTTGATCTCGACGACGTCGTCCTGGATGTCCTGCGGGCGCTTGAACCCGTGCTTGCCGAGCGGTTCGTAGTTGTGGAACTCGTGCTTGTCGCGGCCAGCACGGCCACGGCCGCCACGGTTACCGGCCCCACGACGGTTCTTGTGGGTGCCGCCACCGTGCGTGCGCGAGCCGCGCTGGCGTCGTTTCTTGCTCGTCATTGTTATCGCATTGCCTCGAGGAGCGTGTCGATCTCCTCGGTCGTGTGCTTGCCGAGCTCGCCACCCTCCTTGGTCGGGTGCTTGATGCCGTCGTGCCCCTTGCGCGGGGGGTGCAGGCGCAGGACCGGCGAGAGCCCCTCGTCCGTGAGGGTCGTCTCCTCGGCCAGCAGCGCCTCGGCGAGCTCGTCGATGCTACCGTAGTCTGTCTCCTCGGCGACCCACTCGTCAGTGAGGGCCTCGCCGCTTTCCTCGACCTCGGCGCGCTTTGCGAGCACGGTTGCCAGGACGTCCTGGCTTGGCTCGCCCATCGCGACGTAGTCGTTGACCTTCGTGAGCATGCCGCGGTAGCTGTCGGTCTCCGGCACCAGCGTCGCGTGGTTCACGCGCTCGATGTTGAGCATCGACAGCGTGTCGTCGACGGCACCGGAGCGGTCGACCTCGCCGCGGAGCTGGACGACTGCCTGCATCACTCGGCCACCTCCTCGGCGGACTGGAGACGCGCGCGACGGGACTGCGAGGCGTTCTCCAGCGCGTTGAACGTCGCCTTCGCGAAGTTGACCGTTGTGCGCGTGTTGCCGTAGCTCTTGGTCCAGGCGTCCTCGATGCCCGCGAGCTCCAGCACCTTGCGGACGGTGTCGGATGCCGCGAGCCCCAGCCCGAGCGGGGCGGGGATGAGTTCGACCTCGACGGAGCCCGCCTTCCCGGTCGTCCGGTGGGTCAGCGAGTGCGGCTTCGTACTCCGGTCCTCCCAGGAGCCCGAGCCACGGGGCACGTCGATGATGTTCAGCTTGGCGATGCCGATGGCCTTCTGGATGGCGGCCCCGACCTGGTCGTCACGCCCCTCGGCGTAGCCGACGTAGCCGTCGCGGTTGCCGATGGCGACGACGCAGCGGAACTTCACCCGCCGACCGGAGTCGGTCATCCGCTGGACCATGTTGATGTCCAGCACCTCGTCCTCCAGCCCCGGCAGGAGCTGGTCAGTTACCTCCGGCTCCTTCAGCGGGAGACCGGAGTTGAGGGCTGCCTCCATCGAGTCGATCTCGCCCTCCTGTACCTTCTTTCCGAGCCGTGTGACGGGTTCCCAGCCGTCGTTGTAGTTGTTGCCGCTCATGTTATCGCTCCATCAGGGTCTCGCGCACTTCGTCGAAGTGCTCGGGAAGGTCCGTTGCGTCGAAGTCACCGCTGTAGAGCGGCTCGTCGAGTTGCTCAGCGTACTCGGCGATGTGCTCGCCGCGGTTCCGTGGCCACTCGGCCAGCACGTCGTCGTTGTGCGGGATGTCGAGACCGGCGTCGATCGCGCCCTCCTGCACCGCGAACACCTTCGAACCGGGTGTCGCCGTGTTGAGGCCGATGTCGAGCACCGCTTCCTCGACGCCTGCGTCGAGTGCGCGCTTGCCTGCGAGGAGTCCGGTCAGGTACGCCGCGGGCAGGTTGCCCGTGGGTGCCTCCCAGCCGAAGTCGGCCAGGTCCTCGGAGGTCGCACTCGCGAGTGTCTCGTCGCCCTGGGTACCGGGGACTATCAGCTGCGCCGTGGCGTGCTTGTTGCTCTTTCGAGCGACGAGCCGTGGCTTGCCGGATTTCAGCAGGCGCAACCTCTGATGGTAGTCCGTCCGGACCTCGCGGCGACGACGCATCGGAACCTTGTATCGTGGTCCTGTCGCCATTATTGGTCACCGTAGTTGTTGTCGATGTAGTTCAGCAGGTACTGGACGCTCCGGAACTCGCCGCCGCGGGCCTTGTTGTAGAGCTCGCGGTACTGGGTGCGATCGATCTCGCCCTCAGCACGGAGCTCGTGGAGCTTCTTTCGCTGCGCTCTGATGCGGTTCTGCCACTCCTTCTTCGGGTCGGAGCGCCCCCCCTTCTTGCCGCGGCGCTTGCCGGGCCCCTTCTGGTGCCCGTAGGCGCGCTTGGCCTTCCGCTCGCGGGAGCGACCCTTGGAGTTACCGCGCTTCTCCTCGGCTCGAATCGTACCCTCGTTGACCAGCTCGCGGATGTCCTCGCGGGTGATCGCCTCCGAGATGTCGGACTGCGCGTCCGGGTCGAACCAGACGCGGTTCTTCCCGCAGTCGAGGACGTCGGCGGCCAGTCGTCGCTGGGCGGACAGATCAGTCATCCGAATCCACCTCGACTTCGATGTAGGTCGGGTTCAGTACGCGAACCCCCTGCTCCTCCGCACGCTCCTCGATGCGCTCGCGCTTGCGAGCGCCGACCTTGGAGGCGATGCGGACCGCTTCCGTGTCGCCGTCGACGCCCTCGAGGTCGTCCACGTTGTGCACGTAGACCTCCTCGAAGCCCGAGGGGTGCTTGCCGCGCACCGCCGTCGGGGTCCGGAAGCCGGCCTCGACCTTCGGGCCCTTGCCCTTGATGCCGCGTCGCTGCTTCGAGAGGCCGCCGGTGGGGCGCCGCCACGACTCGGGCGTGCGCTTTTTCTTGTGGTAGTCCTGCCGCTTGAACTGCGGCTTGCCGACCGTCCGTCGCTGCTTGAGGAGACGCTCGTGCTCCTCGGAGAGCTCGGGCGTCTTGTCCGCGAGCCCGCGGGGCTGGAGTTCGGTCTCCACGTCCTCCTCGGGCTCTTCTTCCTCGTCCTCGTCGCCCTCGATCTCGGCCTCGGTGTCCTCGCTGACTTCGAGGTCACCGACGTCTGCCTTGATACGGGCGGCGAGCGCGTTCCCGACGCCCTCGACGTCCGAGAGCTCGGACTGCGACGCGGCCTTCACGTCCTCGACGGTCTCGTAGCCGGCGGCGCGGAGCGCCTCGGCCTTGGACTCGCCGACACCACTGATGTCTTCGATCTCCTGTGGTTCGTCTGCCATGCGTCAGGCACCTCCCTTGGCGGGCTTCTTCGTGATGTAGACGCCGTCCTGGAACACGCGAGTGTCCTTCCCGCTGACGCGGGTGAGCTGCTCGATGTCGGCGGCGGTCTGTCCGACGGCTTCCTTGTCAGGCCCGGAGAGGGTCAGCTCCTCGCCGTCGACCTGCACGTCGGTGTCGCCGTGGATGTTCGTTCGTCGCGGTGCCTTCTCGCCGAGGAAGTTCTCGATGACGACCTCGCCACCGTCTGCCTGCACCTTCATCGGGAAGTGGGAGTAGAAGACCTCCATCTCGTACTCCCACCCGTCGGTCACACCGTGGAACATGTTGCTGATGTGACTCTCGAAGGTGCCGACGGTGGCGTTCGTCTTCGCATCGGATGCGTCGGATTCAACGACGACCTGGTCGTCCTCGACGCTCACGCTGACGTCGGGGTACCAGAGTCGGCGTGTGACCGACCCGTTCGGACCCTCGACCGTGAGGTCGAGATGGTCCATCTCGGCTGTTACGTCGTCCGGAATGTCCAGTTCTACTCGCATTGTCTTAGTACACGTATGCGATAACCTGGCCACCGACTCCCTGCTCGCGCGCCTCGTAGTGGCTCATGACGCCCTCGCTGGTCGTCACGATGAGCGCACCGTAGTCGCGTGCCGGCAGGAACCGCTTCTCCCACGTCTCGAACTCGTCGGACGCGACGGAGTAGCGCGGTTTGACGGGGCCGCATTCGTTTATCGCACCTTTCAGTTCGACCTCGAAGCGACCGGACTTGCCGTCGTCGACGAACTCGAAGCCGTCGATGTACCCGCGGTCGTAGAAGACCTCGAGCACGCTCCCGATCTCGTTGGAGGCGGGCGATACCGTGTGGGTGAGATGCCCGACGCCCTCGGCGTTGTCGATGCCGGAGAGCGCGTTGCTGAATGGGTCGTTGCCTGTCATTGTTATCGGTACTTCTTGAAGCCCATGTCGCGGGCGATCTCTCGGAAGCACTGCCGGCACAGCCAGATGTCGTACTTGCCAACGAGGCCCTGCTTGCGGCCACAGCGCTGGCACTCCTCCATCTGACCGGTCCGCTTTGCGGCGTGCTCGCCGGTGTCTAGTTCTTCGCTTTCGCTCATCGTGTCACCTCGACGTCGAAGTTGGCCTCGACGAAGGCGATCGCGTCGTCGGCGTCGAGGCGGTGGTTCGACGGGATCTGCTGGGACCGCTTGTCGCGCTTGGCGACGCGGTAGCCCGGGCGGACGAGGTTGACCGTGACGTCCAGCCCGAAGATCCCGACGTTCGGGTCGTACTCCTGCGACGGGAAGTCGGTGTGCTCCTCGATGCCGAAGCTGAAGTTGCCGGTCTCGTCGAACTGCGTCGCGGCAACGTCTGCGAGCGCGAGCGCGATCTCGAGGAACTCGTGGGCGGCGTCGCCACGGAGCGTCACCTTCGTGCCGATGGGGTCGCCCTGACGGATGCCGAAGTCCGGCATCGTCGACTTGGCCTGGGTCCGGACGGACTCCTGACCCGTGACCGCCTCGATGATGTCCTCCGCGTTCGCGAGTTCGCGGCCACCCTCGCCGACGCCCATGTGGACGACGACCTTCTCGATGGTGGGCTCGCGCATCTCGTGGAACTCGGCGGACTCGCTCATTCGTCCTCACCTCCGACGAAGTTCTCGTCGATGACGACGACGTACTCCTCGATGGTCTCGAAGCCGCCGTCGTCCTGCGTGACGGAGACGGTGTTCGAGCCCGAACCGGGCGTGACGTCGATCTGCTCGACCTCGCCGACCTCGCCGGCGTGGCTGCCGGCGACGGCCGTGACGAGCGCGCCCTCCTCGTACGGGAAGTGCGCGACGACCTCGGTCCCCTCGTTGGAGACGACGAGCGAGTCGTTCCCGCCGTACTCGGATGCGTCCTCGAGCTGGAGCGTCTGCCCGTCGTGCAGCGTGAGCTGCGTGTCGCCGCCAGTGACCTGGCGCTTGCCGACGATCTTGCCCAGCTTCGAGCCCGCGTCGGCCTCGTCGATGGGGGTCAGCGAGAGCCGACCACCCTCGTCGGGGAAGACACGGTAGTACTCGTCACGCTCGGTGAACGCCACGATGTCGAACATGCCGATGGGGCGCTGTTCGTCGGAGACCGCGACGCCGTTGACCAGGACGGTGTCCTGGTTGAGGGCGTAGCGGGCCTCCTTCTTCGAGTCCACGTAGCCGAGGACGTCCCGCAGGAGGATGACCAGCGGGACGCCGGCCTCGCCGTGCGGGCCGGAGTCGGCCTTCACCGTGAACGTGTTCGTCTTTCGCTCGACCGGCCAGGAGTTCGGAACGGAGAGTCGCTTCTGGTGCTTGGTCATTCGTCATCACCTTCCAGCCGCGCCTCTCGCACCTCGTCCTCGAGGTCCAGCTCCGTGATGCGGACGTTGGACGGCTCGAGACGGCGGGGCACTTCCTCGCCGTCGGCCGTCTCCAGCGTGACCTCCTCGACGGAGATCGTGCCGGACTTCACGTCGACGTCGAGGACCTCGCCCTCGTCGCCCGCGAAGTCGCCGCGCATGACCTCGACCGTGTCGCCCGCGTTGATGCGGGCACGACGCTTTCCGTACTCCTCGCGGAGGTCCTCGGCCAGCGTCGCGTTGAGCTGCTTGCCCTTCTGGTGCAGGGGCGCGTGCTCGCTCTGGTTGCGCTGTTTGCGTGGTTGTCGTGTCATACTATCATCGTAGCCGTGGATGCGACGCTTCCGAAGCGCTCTGCGACCTCACGCGCGATGGGGCCCTTGATCTCGGAGCCCTGCGGTTCCTCGTTCTCGTTGACGAGGACGGCCGCGTTGTCCTCGAACTTCACGCGCGTGCCGTCGGGACGGCGGATGGGCTTGCGCTGGCGGATGATGACTGCCTCCTTGACCTGGCGACGCTCTTCGGGCGTCCCCTTGGTCACCGAGACGGTCACCTTGTCGCCGATGCCAGCCTTGGGGTGCCGGTTCTTGGTGCCGTGGTAGCCGGAGACCGAGATGATCTTCAGCTGTCGTGCACCGCTGTTGTCGGAACAGTGAATCAGCGACCCCTTCTCGAGGCCCTGCGTGACGTCGGCCTTCAGTGCCTCCATCAGGCGTCACCTCCTTCGGAATCGGTTATCTCGACGACCACGTGCGATTTCGTCTTCGACAGTGGTCGGCACTCTGCTATTCGGACCGTGTCGCCGACTTCGGGCTCGAGCACGCCCGGCACGTGTGCCGGGACGCGCGACCGACGCTTCATGTACCGGTCGTATTTCGGTACGTGAACGTCGTACTCCCGCTCGACGACCACGGTCTTTGCCATGTCCGTCGAGACGACCTCGCCCTCGAGGGTCTGCCCTCGAACGGAGAGATCGCCGTAGAACGGACACTTCTCGTAGTCGTATGTCTCCGGGTCTTCGGGTTCCGGAGGTTCTGTTACGTCAAGTCCTATCGCCATTTCGAATCACCTGTTGTTTCGGTGCGCAGTGCGGGTCGTGAGAGCAGTCTGGCTCCATCCACCGTAACGTGGGCCGCGTCCTCGCCGGCAGGGTGGTCCGGTTCGCACGCAGTCCCCGACCCCTTCGCGGGGTCGGCGGTTTCATCTGTGAGCCGGAACTCGAACGTCGTCCCGCGCTTTGGCACCTGGCGCACCCGAGTGTCTCCCTCGGCCGAACCGGCCGGGGCCGGGTCGACGTGGAGCGTGTTCGTCGTCTCGACGACGACACGCCCGGCTATCCCGACGAGGTCGGGGTTCGCCGCGTCGACCACGGTCACCCAGTGGCCGTTGAGTTCGTGCCGGGGCAGTGTCTCGGGTGTCAGCGCCATTATTCGTCGTCCTCGAAGTCGCCTTCTTCCTGCTGGATCGTCTTGATGCGCGCGATGGTCTTGCGGAGCTCACCGATGCGGCCCGGGTTCTCCGGGGCACCACCGGCGGCCTGCACGGCCTTCGCGTTCAGCAGTTCCGTCTCGAGTTCGTCGAGCTCTTCCTCGCGCTCCCGCGCGGTGAGGTCTCGGATCTCGCTGGGTCGAAGGATCGCCATGGATTACTCCACCTCCTCGTCGTCCGCGGCGTCCATCTCCTCGACCATCGCGGCGGCCTCTTCCTCGACGGCCTCGTCGAGCTCGTCGAGCTCCTCGGCGACGTCGTCGTCGCTGGGGACCTCGACCTCCTCGTCGTCGAACTCCTCGGGCGTCTCCTCGACGACCTCCTCGACGACCTCCTCCTCGACCTCGCTGGTCTCGTCCTCGGAGTCGGACTCGGCGGCCTCCGCCTGCAGCTCCTCGAGCTCGCCCTCCTCGGGCTCCTCGAGCAGCTCCTCGACGGACTCGTTGGCCTCGACGGCCTCCGGTGCGAGCTCCTCGACGTCCGCGTCGTCGTAGATCTCGAAGTCGTCCGGCAGCTCGGCCTCCGGCGGGATGATCTTCACCGTCACGCCGATGGTGCCGAGCTTCATCACGGCGACGCCCTGACCCTCGTCGACGATGGTCTCGGCGGGCTCGCCGTTGTGCTTGATGTAGCCGTCGTTGAACTTCTCGACGCGCGAGCGAGCGCCCGTGACCTTGCCCGAGAGGACGATCTCGGCACCGAGTGCGCCGGAGTCCATGATCCGTTCGAGCGTGGTGTGGCCGGCCTTGCGGAAGTACCAGCCGCGTTCGAGTGCGTTCGCGAGGCGGTCCGCGACGATGCGTGCGTTGAGGTCGGGTTCGTCGACCTCCTGCACGTCGATCTGCGGGTCGTCCAGGTCGAAGCGCTCCTCGAGCGTGGTGGTTACCTTCCGGATGTTCTCGCCGCCCTTGCCGATGACCATGCCGGGCTTCTCGGCCTTGAGCACGATCTGCGTGCCCATCGGGGTCTTGGCGACCTCCATGCCGCCGTAGCCGGCACGGCCGAGTTCCTCTGCGAAGAACTCGTCGATCTGGGACTTCTGCAGTCCGTCTTCGATGAACTGGTGTTCGTCTGCCATTAGTTCTCGACCTCCTCGACGATGAGTTCGACGTCGACCTGCGGCGTGTTCCACGCCGAGGCGCGCCCCATCGCGCGGGGCTTGCGGCCGGGGGACTCCCCGACCTTGTGGGCGGCGACGTGGACGATCTCCATCGTCTCGCCGTCGAAGCCCTGCTGGTCCGCGTTGTTCACGACGTTGTCGAGCAGGTCGATGAAGGCCTTGGAGACCTTCTCCGGGTAGCGACCCGCGTCCCAGCCGTCGATGTCGCTGCGGTGGCCGACGCCGCTGTTGTGCTGTTTGAACGGGACCGAACGCTCGCCCTCGACGACCGCCTCGAGATACTCCCGGGCGTCGCCGACGGTCTCGCCCTTGATGGCGCGAGCGACGGCCTTGCTGTGCTTGTGGCTCATGTGACGCTCCCGGAGCATGGCCTTGGCCGTCGTGTCCGGGTCCGCGTCGACGCTGTAGTTGATTCCCATTCAGTTCACCTCACTTCAGTGGCACGAACTTCGAGGAGCGTGTCGCGCCGATACCGGCCTGTCCGTGCTCGACGGACGAGCGTGTGAGCTGGAACTCGCCGAGGTAGTGGCCGATCATCTCGGGCTCTACCCTGACGCGCTTGAACTCCTGGCCGGTGTAGACGGCGAACGTCAGCCCGACGAACTCCGGGAGCACCGGCACGTCGCGCAGGTGCGTCCGGATCGGGTCGTTGGCCGTCTCCTCCTCGGTCCTCTCGCGGGCCTTCTCGAGGAGCTTCTCCTTCTCCACGGAGAGACCGCGCTCGATGCTTCGCCGCTGGCGAGCGGGGAGCAGTTCCGCGACTTCCTCGATGCTCATCTCCTGCAACTCGTCGAGCGTGTGACCGCGGTAGGCGAACTCCTCGTCCTCGCGGCCGGTTCTGTACTCGGAACTCATTCTTTGCCACCTCGACCGGTCTTCCGGGAGGCGATGTCACCGACCTTGCGTCCCGGCGGGGCGTCCCGCGAGACGGACTTCGGTCGGCCGGGGTGCTGGCGGCCACCGCCACCGAACGGGTGGTCGACGGCGTTCATCGCCACGCCGCGGACGTTCGGCCACTTGGTGCCGCGCGCTTTCATCTTGTGGTACTTCTTGCCTGCCTTCACGAACGGCTTCTCCGTGCGCCCGCCGCCGGCGACCACGCCGATGGTGGCGCGGCACTGCGGGTCGAGGCGCTTCATCTCGCCGCTGGGCAGCTGGACGACCGTCGCTTTGCGGTCGTGCGTGACGAGGTCGGCGCTGGTGCCCGACGCGCGGGCGAACTTGCCGCCGTCACCGGGCTGGCGCTCGATGTTGCACACCGGGACCCCCTCGGGGATCTCGGCGAGCGGGAGCGTGTTGCCGGGTGCGATCTCGGCGGAGACGCCGACCTGCAGTTCGTCGCCGACGGCGACGCCCTCGGGCGCGAGCACGAGGCGTCGGTCGCCGTCCTCGAACTCGACCGCCACGACCGGTGCGGACCGGGCGGGGTCGTGCTCGATGTCGACGACGGTGCCGCTGACGACGTCCGAATCCTCCGTCTGTTTGTGCTGGAGGTCAGCCTTGTACCGGTGGCTGGGGGCACGGAACGTCGGCCCACCGCGGCCTCGGCGCTGACCCTGGATTCTGCGTCCCATGTGTCAGAACACCCCGATTCGCGAGGCGACTTCCTGGGCGTCGTCGTCCTCGGAGAGGCGGACGACGGCCTTCTTGGTGCCGTTCATCGTGTTCTGCGTGTTGATCTTCTCCACGCCGACGTCGAAGCGCTCCTCGACGGCGTCGCGGATCTCGGGCTTGGTCGCGTCCATGTCGACGACGAACTGGAGCTTGTTCTCGAAGTCCATGTCGTTCATCGCCTTCTCCGTCACGAGGGGGAACTGGATGATCGAGCTCATCGGTCGGCCACCTCCGCGACGGCGGACTCGGTGAACACGGTCAGTCGGCCCGGGTGCGCGCCGGGCGCGAGGTCCTCGACGTTGACGTTCGACGCGGTCGCCACGTCGACACCCGCGAGGTTGCGTGCGGCCTTCGACGGGCCGGCCTCGCTGGAGGTGACGAAGAGCAGCGACTTCGGCTGCTTGTACTTGCGGCCACGGGTGGTCCCACGGCCGGCGCGGATGGAGCGCCCCTCGTCGGCGCGCTCGACGTCGTCGTGGGCTCCGAGCCCCTCGAGGAAGCTGACGACCTCCTTGGTCTTCAGCAGCTCCTCGAAGTCGTCGGAGACGACGACGGGCAGCGCGAGGTCCTCGTCGAACTCGTGCCCGCGCTCGGCGACGCGCTCCGCGTCGACGGTCGCGGCGAGTGCACTGCGGAACGCCTGCTTGCGCTCCTTGGTGTTGACGTCCTCGCCCTGCTTCTTCTCGGCCTTCGGCGGGTGTGCCTTGCGACCCCCGACCGCCTGGGGGACGCGGGCACCCTGACCGTTCGACCGCGGCACGTGTGCCATGCCGCGGCCGGAGCCGAACGATTCAGCGGAGGTACGCATGCCGGCGTACTCGTCGGCACCGTACTCCTGTTTCCGGTTGGCCTGTGCGGCGCGGACGGCACGTCGGATGAGGTCCGGTCGGTACCGGCTCTCGAAGACCTCCGGTAGGTCGAGCGTGCCTGTCTCCTCGCCGTCCAGGTCGTAGATGGTTGCCTGCATGGGTTATCCCTGGTTCGATGCTGTGGAGACGAACCGTACCTCGGGGTCGAGGCGCGGCTGGTCGTTCGGTCGGATGGCCGGGCGGAAGCGCAGCAGACGCTGGTCCGGACCCGGGAGCGAGCCCTTCACGAGCGTGAACGGACCGCTGACTTCGCCGTAGTTGACGAAGCCGCCGTCGACGTTCACGTCGTCGACATCCTCCGCGTCGCCGATGTCGATGAGGCGCTTGTTGAGCTCCGTGCGCTGGTGGTAGCCGGTCTGACCCTGCTGGGGAACCGTCGAGCGAACGCGGCTCGGGTTCCACGGGCCGAGGTTACCGATGCGCCGTCGCCATCCCTGGCGGGCGTGCTTGCCCTTGCGTTTCTGGACGCCCCAGCGCTTGACGGGGCCCTGGGTGCCCTTGCCCTTCGTGACGCCGGAGACGTCGGTGTACTCACCGGCGCGGAAGGTGTCGTTCATCTCGTGGACGCCGCCGTCCTCGACGAGTTCGAGGCCGAAGTCGACCCGGTCCTGGACGGAGCCCCCGCCGATGCGGGTCTCCATCACGTCGGGCTTCTTCTTCGGCACGCCGGAGACGTCGGAGGGGACCGTGTGCGTGATGGCCCGGACCTCGTCGACGTCGCCGGCTTCGAGCGCCTCGTGGAGCTCGTCGGTGTTGTCGTCGGCGTCCTCCGGCAGGTCCAGGACGCGGTCGAGTTCGTCGTGGAACTCGTCGGTCCAGACCTCCGTGAGCGGACGCTTTCCGTACGGCGTGTCCTCGTACGCTCGCAGGGCAACCGCCCGCATGGGCGGTGTCTCCACGATGGTGACTGGGACGGTCTCCTCCATCCCTTCGCGGGGGGAGTTGGACTCGTCGTTGATCATCACCACGTGGGTCATACCGGCCTTGTAGCCGGCGAATCCCTGCAGCGTCGGCTGTCCGTCGTCGTCCGGCCAGCTCGAGAAGCGCGGAACCTCCGAAGAGGCGCGCTTTCGCGGGCCGAACCCGAGCGAACCTTTGCGTGGTCTGCTTGGTTGTGGCATCGTATCACTCTGTGAGCGTGAGCAGTCCGAGCGTCGCGAACACCGCTTCTTCGGTGCGAACGACCTCACTGCCCTGGTTCGGAATCGAGTTGAGCCAAAGGTCGAACCCGCCGATGGGTTCGGTGGCGTCCTCGTCCCCGCCGGCCGGTACATCGGCCTCGGGGAATCCGAGTATCGCAGGCAGCCCTCTCTCGGGCGCGCCGAAGGCGATGGTCGCCCCATCAGCCTCGACCCGTCCGGCCAGGCTCGCGAGTCGCCCCACGGTGAGCGGTTCACCGTGGCGCGAGGTCGCGATACGGAACCCGGCGTCCTCACGGCCGAGCGCCGCCTGCAGGTCCATGCGTTCGACTGACAGCCCCGGAAGGGGGTCGTCGACCAGCCTCGCACGGACCGGACGTCGCGAAGAGACCCTGACGGTCACGCGCTCCCCCTCCGTGAGTTCGCCCATTTCTGGGGGCGTCACGAGGGAGATCGGGTGTTGCAAGCCGCAATTGACCCGGACGCGCCTGTCAGGTCCGACCTCGGTCACGATTCCCTGTCTTAACGACCCCGAACCGTTCGATTCGGAGCCGGTCTGTGACGTGGCGCGGAGCGGGGGCAGGATGCCCGCGTACTCCAGTTCGCCTCGCTGCCCCCACGCCTCCTTTCGAAGGTAGGGGGGCGTCGCCGCGTAAGCGAGTACCGTACTTACGAACCCGCCGCCCCATCGCCGTTCGCCGTCTTCGTCGTCGAAGACGACGAGTCGGTCCGCCCGGAACACCGTCGCCGCGCGGGCGACGTAACCGAGTTTGCGAGTTGCCTCGCGTTTGTCCTCGGCTTCCCGGACGAGGGACGACGGCACGAGCACGCTGACTGTCATGCCGTGACGCTTCGACGCCTCGTCACTAGACTGTGCCGATGTTATTCTACAAACGGTTAAAAGGGTGCCGGATTGTGTTTCCGGTTGTGACGGCCCCACACGCCCGGATGTGGGTGTTTCGCGTTGACACGAAGCGCGACGGATTGCGCCGGGCCACGCGTGCGGGCGAAAGAGTAGTACTCTTACCCTACTGCCGTCGTGTGGTTCTCCGTGGCGAAGGCCGACCGATTCGGAAGCCTTTTATTTATTCCTGCAGTTGTTGAGAATGCGAACGGGCGCTGGTAGTGTAGTGGTATCACGTGACCTTGCCATGGTCACAACCTGGGTTCAAATCCCAGCCAGCGCACTTCTATACGAACTACGCGACGAGCGAAGCGAGGAGCTGTTCGCGTAGCAATCCCCGTCAGCGCACTTCTCCGTGATCAACGACGAGGAGCGCAGCGAGGACTCCGCAGGGGTTGGCCCCCGACGAGCCACAGCCCGCACAGCGAAGCGAGCCCTGTCGAAGATGCCGAATCCTCTCGTCGGCTGAACGGATGAAGCCGGTATCACTCCTTGAACTGGTCGTACGCCTTCCGCTTCTCCTCGGTGAGCTTCGGCCGCACGCGGGTCAGGTAGAGCAGCAGCAGCACCACTACGACGGCGAACGCCGTGGGCAGTGCGGGCCAGAACCCCAGCCAGATGTAGGTGGCAACGAAGAGCATTCCGGAGGCGACGGTCCCGTAGACCAGCATCAGTATCTCCGGGATGTCGATCCCCTTGTCGTCACGGAAGTCAAGTCCGCTCTCGAAGAACCGTCGGTACCCCGGGTCGAGGCCAAACTCATTGATCGCGAGCACTTCGGTCCGGAGTGCGAACGCGAGAAACGGGACCCGCAGCGAGTACACCACGAAGAACCCGAGCAGGGAGAGCAACGCGCCGAACAGGGCCGCCGCTCCCTTCGCGTCGTCCGGAAGGTCGGTCCCGACGATGGTGAAGATGCCCGTGAGGACGAGTGCCCACATCCGTGTGTACGACCAGACCTGGTTCTCAACGTGGCGGGCGTGCCACCAGTACTGCTCGTAGACGTCCTGGAGCGCGTCACGGTCGTCGTCCGAGGAGATATCAGGTGGTGACGACATGAATCAACTCACGGGGGGTCGTTCCACTCGTCGGCCTGGTCTTCGGGGCGATACCCAACGACGGAGCGAGCGTGTTCCAGGTCGAACCAGCGTGTCGCGTTGTCGCTCACGCCGTAGAACACGTCGAACGTCACCGACTCGTCGGACAGACAGCAGTCGACGAGGTGTGCGAGGTCTCTCCGGGAGTGCCAGGTCGCCTTCATCCGTTCGACGGCCCGTCGGTAGGCAGCACTCCCACGGTCGAACTCGCCGGCCGCGACGCCACGTTCGGCGTCGCCGTACGGGTGATCGTACTCGGGAGACCGAACGCTCGCGATGCGCAGCACGTAGAACCGTTTCGGGTAATCGAAGTTCTCGACGTACTGTCGGCCTAGTCCCTCGCCGAACAGTTTCGAGGTCCCGTAGAACGAATCGGGCCGAGGGGGAGTCCGATGGTCGAGCACGACACCGTGGCCCTTCTGGTACAGTTCCGGGGCCAACTCGGTCTCGTACTGCCCCACGACGTGGTTCGACGAGGCGAAGACGACGCTCTCCACCTCGGCCTGTCTGGCGGCCTCGAGACAGTTGTAGGTCCCGACGATGTTGTTCCGAAGCGTCGAGTCCCAGCTCGCCTCAGTGGAGGGGTCCGCTGCGAGGTGGACCACCCCGTCCTGACCGTTGAACGCCGGCTGGATGTCGTTCAACGCCGCGATATCAGCCGTGATCGAACTGTGGTCCGCACTCTCGACACGGTCGAGGTAGTCGAACGAGTACCGGTCCGACAGGTGCTCGATGAGCGCAGTTCCGACGCGGCCGAACGCACCGGTCACGAGAACCTCGTCCATGTGCGTGCCCAAGTCGGGGGTGGTATTAATTGTGGGGTCGTTGACCGTGACGGTCTTCAGGTGCCGGGACGAGCGGCGGTTCGTCACGGCCAGTCGCGAGCACGTTACAGACATCACAATCCGCCAATGAATCGCGGTACAGCGTCGCTACCGCCTGGTTACACATTCACCCCGTGGTCCAAGTTTTTACCCCTCGAACCGCCGAATCAAAGCGATGGGTTTCATCGAACGACTCTCGGGACTGCTCGACCGGGGTGGGACGGAGACATCGGACGGGACGGCAACGGGCGACGCGGGGCCGACCGGGAACACGGACGTGCCCGCTGGGGGTCCACAGGAGTCGCAGGCGACGACGGGCGAGGCAGTACCGGACGAAGCGACTGACGAGGGGACGACGGACAACGAGCCCGACCCGACAGCCGCGTTCGCCGAACAGGCGGCGGCACTGGCGGCCGAGCATCCCGAACTCGACGGGTCCATCGACTCGCTCGCGGCGGCCGACGACCTCGCGGCGTCCCACGACCCCGACGGGGAGACGGTGCTGGCGCTGGGGAGCTACTTCGGCGAGGCGCTGCTGTCGGCCCACGACGGCGAGTGGACGAAGCCGAAGGGCGGCATCTGGGCGGTCGTCCTCGACGGCGCGGAGACGGACGTGACACTGAACGCGTTCCAGCTGGCAGGCGAGGTCGTCCGTGGACCGACGACGTTCACGGCGACGTACAGCGTGGTGGAGCGACGGCTCTGAGGGCGATCCTTACTGTCCGATATATTCAGAATTGACCATGACACGAAACGGGCTGTCGTCCGCGTGGAACTTCGCGCGGGACCCGGTCCTGCTGCGCTGGCCCGTGTTCCCGCTGCTCGCGCTGGCGACGCTGGCGTCCCTGTTGGGCCTGCTCATCCTCCCGGCGAACGTGGTCGCGGCGGTCGTCGTGTACTACGTCGCGGTCGTAGCCGGCGCGATGGCCGTCGGGTTGGGCGCGGAGTGGCTCCTCCGTCTGTCCCTCGACTCGGACGAGGGGTGTGCGTACTACTGACGTGGGTGTGGTCGACTGACACCGACAACCATTTTTAAACTGCCTCGTGAACGGGTCGGCTATGGAACGAATACTCGTTGTCATCCGGAACAAGTCAGAGACGACCCGAGAGCTGGTCCACGAGGCAGGTGTGGTCGCGGCCGGCACGGGAGCGGAGCTACGACTGCTGCACGTGATGCCCGACGAGGAGTACGACGAGCGGATGTCCTCGCGGCTGGAGAGCAAGACGGGCGGCTACTCCCTCGACGAGGCCGAGGCGGAGGCGAAACGGCTCGCCGCGGAGGTCGGCCGCCGCGCCCTCTCGGACGTCGACGTGGAGTACGACGTCATCGCCGCGGTGGGCCACGAGGAGGAGACCGTCCTCGACGTCGCCGAGGAGCACGACTGCGACCACCTGTTCCTCTCCGGTCGCCGACGCTCCCCGAGCGGGAAGGCGCTGTTCGGCGACCTCACCCAGCGCCTCCTGCTGAACTTCGACGGCATGGTCACCGTCCACCTCACCGACGACCGATGACGACCGTCGCCTTCCTCTCGGTCGCGCCCGTGGTCGAGGACAGCATGGCCGCGGCGGTGGCGAAGGCCGTCGCCGCGCTCGAGGAGTTCGACGTCTCCTACGAGACGACGCCGATGGGCACGACCATCGAGGCCGACGACGCCGCGACCGTCTTCGCCGCCGCGCAGGCCGCCCACGAGGCGGTCGACGGCGACCGCGTCTCGACGTTCCTCAAGATCGACGACAAGCGTCGCGTGGAGACGACAGCCGACGCGAAGGTCGACGCCGTCGAGGAACACCTCGGACGCGAGGCGCGCTCCGGCGAGGACCGACGGCACGACGGTCGTCGCGAGAACTGAAACCCTTTAGCCGGGGCCGCACAACCCCCGTGCATGGAGAGTCTCAACCGGATGGCCATCGAGCTCGTGGACGAGGCCATCGACTTCGCGGAGGTACTCGACGTCGGTGCGTACGAACTGGAGAACGAGGCGACGGTGCTCGACTTCGGCGTCGACTTCGACGGCGGCATCGAGGCCGGTACGCTGCTCACCGAGATGCAGACCGCCGGCATGGCGACGGTGCAGACGCGCATGGGCGAGGTGGCCGGTGCGCCCCACCGGTACGTCGACCTCGTGACCGACCACCCGGACCTCGCGCTGCTGTGCTCGCAGAAGGCCGGCTGGGAGGTCGGCGTCGAGGACTTCCAGGGCCTGGGCAGCGGCCCCGCCCGCGCCCTCGTCGGCACCGAGGACGTGTTCCGGAAGATCGGCTACCACGACGCCTTCGACCTGACCGTCCTGACGATCGAGTCCGACGCGCTCCCCGGCGAGGCCGTCGCAGAGCACGTCGCCGACATGACCGAGACGAACCCATCGTCCGTCTTCCTCGTCGGCTTCCGGACCGCGAGCCTCGCCGGCAGCGTCAGTATCGCGGCCCGCGCCGCCGAACTCGCCGTCTTCCGGCTCTCCGAGCTCGGCTACGACCCGCGGGACGTGATCTCGGCCTCCGGCACCGCGCCCGTGGCACCGGTCGCCGGCTCGGAGGAGGCCGCGATGGCCCGGACGAACGACGCGCTGGCCTACGGCGGACAGGTCCACCTCACCGTCCGGGAGGAGTTCGACCGCTTCGACGAGCTCCCGTCCTCGGTGCGCGAGGAGTACGGCCGGCCCTTCGAGCAGGTGTTCGACGACGTAGACTGGGACCTCTACGAGGTCGACGAGGACGTGTTCGCGCCGGCCCAGGTCACCGTCGACGTGGTCGGCGGCCCGACCGCGGTGTACGGCGAGACGGACGAGGAGATACTCGCGGATTCGTTCGGACTGTGAAGGTCAAACACGTCCCCGCCGCGCCCGAGTCGCTCGCCTTCGTCGAGACGGCCCAGCGCGCGGTCCCGTTGGTCCCCGACAGCCAGGACGACTGCTGTGCCCGCATCCTCGACCGCACCGACCTCGTCGCCCGCGACGAGGCCGCCACCTGGCTCACCTTCCTCCGCGGGCTGGGCCTCGTCGAGCGCGGCCAGTCCGGCTACAGCCGCGTCCGGCGCGACCCCGACCCCGAGTTCCTCCGCGAGGCGTTCCGCGACGGCGTGTTCGGCGTCGACGCGGTCCTCGACGTGCTCCACGACGCCGACGAGCCGCTCACCGTCGACGCGACCTTCGAGCGCGTCCGCGACACCATCCCGGAGTGGGAGCGCCACAAGAACCCGAACACCTGGACCGACGTCTGGACCGAGACCGTCGCACACGAACTCGACTGGCTCGTCCTCCTCGGGCTCGCGGCGGAACGCGATGGCGGCTACGTCGCTGCCGAGAACTGAACCGCAGGGGAACGCGCCCGCACGCCACGGACACCGCCGTTCACGTCACGAACAGCTCGTCCTTCGCCCGTTCGCACGCATCGCGGAGCGCGTCGGTCCGCGCGCAGTCCGCGACCCAGTCGACGTGCTCGGCATCGCCGGGACCGCCGAGGTGGCCGAGCGCGAAGACGGCCTCGCGGACGACCCGGTGGGGCCGCCGGGTCGGGTCGGCGAAGGTGCGGACGAGCGCGGTGAGGTCGTCGAGTTCGTAGCCGACGTCCTGCCCTGCTTTGGCGAGGAAGCCCAGCCCGACGACACCCGCGGCCGCGACGTGGCTCTCCTCGTCGGCGAGCCGGGCGAACTCCGGAATCCAGTCTGCACCGCGCTCCGGCTCCGCGAGCGCGAGGTTGGCGAGCGTGACCCCCGCGAGGAACCGGATGCGCGGGTTCTCGTCCTCGGTGGCGGCGCGGACGGAGCCGGCGTACGGGTCGACCTGTTCCGGGTCGGTCCGTGCGAACTCCCGCAGCGCCGAGAGCGCCTGCGTCCGACAGCGCACGGTGTCGGAGCCGAGCATCGACCCGAGCCGTCTGACGACTGGTGGGCGGCGCTCGGCGGCCGACCCACCGAGGCTCTCCTCGTCGACGTCGAGCAGCGCCTCGGGCCGCTCCCACGCGAGGGCGGCGATGGCGGCCGCGCTCGCCCCGCGGATGCTCTCGTCGTCGTCGCCCAGTCCGGCGACGAGATGCTGCCGGACCGTCGAGTCGATGGTCCCGAGGTGCGTCAGTGCCGTCGTCACCGCGCGCAGGAAGTCTACGCTGACGATGTGTGCGCCGCGCTGGGCCTCGAACGCGTCGACGAGCACGTCCGAGACGGGCCGGAGTCGGTGGGGGTCGTGCGCACCGATCTCGGCCAGCCGGCTCGCCGCGTCCGTCGGCAGCGCCTCCTCCCGAAGCCGGTCCGCGAGGTCGAACGCCTCCTCGTGCTCGGGTGGGTCGGGCTCCTGCCGGGTCGCCACGACGTAGTCCCGATACACCTCGCGGTGGTGCTCCTCGCAGAGCCGGTAGCACGTCGCCGTCCCCGTCGTCACGGTCAGATCGCGCGCCTCGCACGCCTCGCACTCGTCGGTGAGGTCGACCGCCCGCTCGCGGGACGCCTCGTGTCGCCAGTAGCCGGGCCGCCGGGTCGGCCGCATCGCACCCCCCGCTCGGGCGTACGCCTGGATGACACGTGTGAGATCGGCGAGTTCGTCCGCGTCCGCGGGCCGTTCGAACCGCGCGTAGGAGGGCTGCCAGGCGACGCCGCCGAGCCGGTTCGCCAGCCCCGTCAGCGTGCCCTCCTCGAGTTCGCGGTCCACGTTCGTCCCGAGGACCCCGCGCAGGAACGGCCCGTAGGCGGCGCGGAACGCGTCCGCGCTGGCCACCCCGGCCGCCTCGACCGGCGGGTCGAACGCCACGGCCACGGTCGCCGGGAGGTCCCAGCCGGTGTCGAAAGCCATGCGCCCCGTTTCGCCCGCCAGCGCTTAATATCTGCGTCAGACGGTCCGGTCGGAGCTGCCGTGGGTGCAGTCAGGCCCAGCCCGAGAGTTCCACCTCTCTGGGGGCGCATTCGGCCACGAACAGCCAGTGGACCCCGGTCGAACGCGAACGACGAACAGTCGCCGAGAATCCGACCCATCGACCGTTCCGTGTGCACATTCGACATACCCCCGAACGGCGGACGGGCTTAAGTCCCTCCCCCGTCCATCTCCAGAGAAGCAGATGCCGTCGGATGCACCCCGTTCAGTCCCCGGGTCGTCGCCCCTCAGGACGGACGAACGCTATCGGCCACACCGGGACCCGCAGGTCATCATCCTCGTGCTCATCGTGCTGGGGACGTTCGCCGTGATGGTCGGCGGGCTCGGGACCGGGCCGCCCTTTGGCGACGACAACAGCTCCGACGGGCCGGTGTTCCCGTTCTACGACTACGACGGCGAGGAGCAGCCGGAGCCCGAGGCGGTCACGCTGTCGGCGGACCGGACCGTCGTCGACCCCGGCGGGACCATCGCGTTCACCGTCGTGGCGGGTGACAGACCGGTCGCCAACGCGACGGTACGGGTCGACGGCCAGTCGGTCGAGACCGACCGGAACGGGACCGCGACGGTCCGGTTCGAGACGCCGGGTGACTACACGGCACGCGTCGTCGAACCGGAGGCGGACAACAACACCGTCGCGCGCCTGCCCCTCCGTGTCCGACGGTTCACGGTTTCGCTGTCGGCGTCGGCGTCGGAGACGACCGTGGTCACCGCGGAGGGGCTGCAGGTGGCGGTGACGCGGGCCGACACCGGCGAGCCGGTGACCGGCCGGGTCGTCGTCGACGGCCGGACCGTCCGGACGAACGAGTCGGGCGTGGCGACGCTGTCGTTCGACACCGCCGGCGGCTACGAGCTCCGGGTCGAGAAGGAGCGGACGGAGACGGAGCGCTTCACCGCGGTCCGGGTCCCCATCTCGGTCGAGCGCCGGTCCGTCGCACTGGACGTGGGGCTCTCGTCGAACCGGACGCGCGTCGACGATGCCGTGACGGCGACGGTCACCCGGGCGGACACGGGCGAACCGGTGAACGCCTCGGTGACGGTCGCCAACCGGAGCGTCTGGACCGGTCCCGATGGGACCGTCCCGGTCGCGCTCGACGCCAGCGGGACGTACGACGTGGCCGCAACCGCACCACGGACGGATGCGGTGCGGTTCACCGATGGGGCGGCGAGCCTGCGGGTGCGCCCGCGGCTCGTCGGGCTCGACCTCGCGGCGAGTCAGAGAGAGGTTCCCGCTGGCGAGCGCGTGACGTTCGCCATCACGCGGGCGACGACGGGCGAGCCGGTGGCGGGGACCGTCGAGCTGTTCGGGACGGAGTACGTGACCGGTGCGGACGGCGAGCTCCGCATCCGGTTCCAGGTGCCGGGCGAGGTGACCGCGGTCGCGCGCGCCCCGGAGACGCCCCGGGAGCGGTTCCTGTCCGACCGGACGAACCTCACGGTCGTCGGGGCGGACTACACGGTGACCGAACTCGACGCCCCGGCGACCGCCGCGGGCAACGAGACGTTCACGGTCGCGGCGACGGTGACGAACGAGGGCAACGCCAGGGAGTCCGACACCGCCACCTATCGGATCGGTGAGACGGTGGTCGCGACCGAGACTGTGGCCCTCGACCCGAACGAGTCCACCCGTGTCGAGTTCACCGTGTCGGCGTCCGACCTACCCCCCGGCGAGTACGTACAGACCGTCTCTGTGGGCCGTGACACCGCGGAATCTTCCATCAGACTGACCGTGAACGAGTCCCGGATCCGGCCGACGACGACGTTGGAGACGCGGGGCTGCCCGGCCAGTATTTAGCAGGAGGAGTTCGGTATGAACGAAGACAGCTTCTACTGGTTATAAGTCGCCTCGTCCGGTAGCTTCGGTCGACGATGTCGGCCCAGTCCCTCCTCGGCCGCCTCCCCGAGCGCCCCATCGACACCGTCGCGCGGTCGGTCCCCCGGTCCGTGCGGATGGTCGGCTTCTGGAGTGCCGTCTCCCTCCCGATCGTGAACCTCGGACTCCTCGTCTGGGGGCTCGACAGCACGCCGAAGACGGTCGCGTTCCTCCTGCTGCTCGTCTGGAACGCGCTCGCGCTCGTCGTCGGGAAACGGTACGAGCCCTGAACTACCGCGAGTTCAACAGCGCGAACTCCCGCGCGACGGCCCGTCGTTTCACCACGACGAAGCCCGCGAAGATGACCAGGAAGCCGGCGACGGTGGAGAGCGTGATGGCCTCGTCGAGCACCAGCCAGCCCGACACCGCGGCGAACACCGGCGCGACGTACGAGACCATGTTGATCTCGACGGGGCCGAGCCGGTCGAGCAGGTCGAAGTAGACGAGGAAGCCGAGCGCGCTCGCCGCGACCGCGAGGTACGCCAGCGAGAGGACGGCGGTCAGGTTCCACTCGACCATCGCGAACGACTCCGACGGCATCGCGACGCTGGCGACGTGCATCAGCGCCGCACCGAGCAGCATCGACCACGCCTCCATCGTCTCGATGGGCAGGTCCCCGTCGACCCGCCGGGTGAGGACGCTCCCGAGCGCGAACGCCGCCGCGGCACCGAAGACCAGCGACTTCGAGACGACCGCGTCCGTCAGCAACTGCTGCGGGTCGGGGTTCATCAGCACGACGACGCCGACGAGCGCGATGAACATCCCGAGCCAGGTCGACGCGGTCACGGGTTCGTTCGGCAGCAGCAGGCGGGCGAACGCGGTCGTCAGCACCGGCGAGAGTGCGACGAGGACGGCGGCGGCCGCGCTGCTGACGGGACCGGTCTCCCCGACGAACAGCAGCGCGTGGTAGGCCGCGATCATGAACACGCCGCCGATGACGACCTCGGTCCAGCCCGCCCGCGTCGTCGGGTACCAGTCGTCGACGGCGACGACGACGTAACCGAGCATCAGCACGCCGGCGATGTCGTAGCGGAGTGCGGCGAACAGCACCGGCGGGATGAACTCGACGCCTGCTTTGATGGCCATGAACGCGCTCCCCCACACCGCTGCGAGGAGGAGGAACAGCGCGACGTTGCGGTACCGGGACACGTCACCTGTGAGTGCACCGACGATAACAGGGCTTTCCCCTCCGGGTAATTCGGCCTCAATCCATGCCTGTTGATATCTGACATAGCCGGTTGATTTATACGAACCGTCGTCTATACGTCACTCATGGCCGCCCACGGCCGACCCGCCTTGCGGGACCTGTTCGACGAGTCGCCGACGCCGCACATCGCCCACCCGCCCGAGACGCACCATCGGGACTTCTACGTCGCCACAGACGGCTCCTACAGAGCGGACCGTCCCGGCGGGCTGGGTGCCGTCATCGAGACGCGCGACGGCACACGTGTCGCACGCGTCGCGTCGTCCGACGCGCCGCCCGACAACAACGTCGCGGAGTACCGCGCGCTCCACCTCGGGCTCGACGTGCTCGCCGCCCGTGCGCCGCGGACGGCCCGCGTGGGCATCCTCCTCGACCACGACGACCTCGCCGCGAACGTCAACAACGCGCTGCTCGCGGCCCGGCACCCCGACTGGGAGCCGACGAAGCGCCTCGACGTGCCCGACGCCAGCGTGAACCACTGGCGTGGCATCCGCGCCCGCCTCTCCGGCTTCGACGAGGCGCGCGCCGCACGCATCCACTCCGACCAGAACCCGGCGCACCCGCTGGCGAACGAACCGTCGCGCTACGCGCACGTCAACCGGGAGCCGGACCGCTGCGTGCTCCCGGAACCGGTGGAGCCGTCGCGGCCGACCGGGCCGCAGTACCCGCCGCCGTCCCGCGCGGATCGCAACGCCTCGGACTAGAGCAGGCGTCGCTCGACCAGCCTGACCGTGTGCCGGTCGGTGATCTCGAGGACGACCCGCTCGCCGGCGTACACCGGTCGCTCGACCAGCAGCGACCCGTCGACGCTCAGGTCGAACAGGTAGTCCGTCTCCTCGGCGAGCCGTCCCGAGAGGTAGGCCCGCTCGCCGTACTCCAGTTCTCGTGTCCGCTCGTGGACCGTCCGCAGACTGTCGTACAGCTGCAGCTGGAACCCCGCGTCGACGGTTCCCGAGGCGGTCGAGAAGATCTCCAGCTCCGCCGCCGGCGTCGGCGACGACGCCGCGTCCCCGGCGGTCGCGTCCGTCACCGGTGCGTCGTCGACACCGAGTGTCGTGTCCGTGTCACCGTCGTCGTCCCCCGACGAGCTCCGAAGCGTGACGCTCGCACAGCCGGCGGCGGCGACCGACCCGGCGACCGCGAGGAACTGACGGCGCTCCATACCGGTGGGTACGCCTGAACACCCAAAAGTCCGAAGAAAACACAAACGGCTGTTTGAGTGACTGTGCGGGGCTACTCGTTCTGCTGGGCGTCGACCACGGCCACCCCGGCGAGGTTCACGATGTCCTTCACCTCGTCACCGCGCTGGAGCACGTGGACCGGCTTGTCCATGCCGACGAGCATCGGGCCGATGGCCTCCGCGCCGCCGAGGCGCTGGAGGAGCTTGTAGCCGATGTTGCCGGCTTCCAGATTGGGGAAGACGAGCACGTTGGCTGGCTCCTCGAGGTCCGTGAACTCGTAGGTGCCCTCGAGGATCTCCTCGACGACGGCGGTGTCGGCCTGCATCTCGCCGTCGACGGGGTAGTCGACGTCGCCGTCGTTCCGGAGCATGTCGGCGGCCCGGCGGGGCTTGCGCGTCCCGGGGTTGTCGACACTCCCGAAGTTGGAGTACGAGAGCATGGCGACCCGCGGGTCGACGTTGAAGCTGCGGGCGAGCTCTGCGGTGTGGTCGGCGACCTCCGCGAGCACCTTCGCGTCGGGGTCCTGGTTGACCGTCGTGTCGGCACAGAAGATGACGCGGTTCTTGAACGTCAGCATGTAGACGCCGGCCGCGAAGTCGGCGTCCTCGGCGGTGCCGATGACCTGCAGCGGCGGGCGCAGCGCGGAGGGGTAGTGGTGGGTGAGTCCAGTCAGGAGCGCGTCGGCGTCGCCACACTCGACCATCACGCTGCCGTAGTAGTTCGTGTCGCGCCGGATGAGGTCCTCGGCCTCGCTCTTGGTCAGGCCCTTCCGCTTTCGCACCTGGTAGAGCCGCTCCGCGTAGTCCTCGTGGCGCTCGTCGTCGGCGCGTGGGTTCGCGATGGTCGGCTCGAAGTCGAGCCCGAGGCGCTCGGTCGTCTTCGTGATGCGCTTGTCGTTGCCGATGAGGATGGGCTCGGCGATGCCCTGCTCCTCGAGCTGGTACGCCGCGCGGATCATCTTCTCGTCGGCACCCTCCGCCAGCGCGATGCGCTTGGGGTCGGACTTCGCCTTGTTCAGCACGACGCGCATCATCTCGCGTGACTTGCCGAGGCGGGCCTCCAGGCGCTCCTCGTACGCCTCGAGGTCGAGCTCCTGTCGGGCACAGCCGGAGTCCATCGCGGCCTTCGCGACGGCGGGTGCGACCTCGAACAGCACGCGCGGGTCGAGCGGCTTCGGGATGATGTAGTCCGGACCGAACTGCAGGGGCTGGTCGCCGTAGGCCTTGACGACCGCGTCGGGCACGTCCTGCTTCGAGAGCTCGGCGAGCGCGCGCGCCGCGGCGACCTTCATCTCCTCGTTGATCTCCGTCGCGCGTACGTCGAGCGCGCCCCGGAAGATGAACGGGAAGCCGAGCACGTTGTTCACCTGGTTCGGGTAGTCGGAGCGGCCGGTCGCCATGATGACGGTGTCGTCGCGGGCCTCCTTGGCCGCCTCGTAGCCGATCTCGGGGTCGGGGTTGGCCATCGCGAAGACGATGGGGTTGTCCGCCATCGACCGGACCATCTCCTGGTCGACGAGCCCGCCGATGGAGAGGCCGACGAACACGTCCGAGCCCGCCATGGCGTCGCCGAGGCCGCCCTCGTCGATATCGCGGGCGAACTCCCGTTTGTACTCGTTCACGTCGCCCGCCTCGGCGCGCGCGGTCGTGATGATGCCCGAGGAGTCACACATCGTGATGTTCTCCTTCTTCGCGCCGAGGGAGACGTAGAACCGCGCCGTCGCGAGCGCGGACGCTCCCGCGCCGGAGAAGACGATCTCGAGGTCTTCGAGCTCCTTCCCCGCGATCTCGGCGGCGTTCAGCAGCGCGGCCCCGGAGATGATGGCGGTGCCGTGCTGGTCGTCGTGGAAGACGGGGATGTCCATCTCCTCCCGGAGCGACTCCTCGATGGTGAAGCACTCGGGCGCGGAGATGTCCTCCAGGTTGATGCCGCCGAAGGTCGGCTCCATCGCGCTGACGGCCTCGATGATCTTCTCGGGGTCGTCCTGGTCGAGCTCGATGTCGAACACGTCGATGTCGGCGAAGCGCTTGAACAGCACGCCCTTGCCCTCCATGACCGGTTTGGACGCCTGTGCGCCGATGTCACCGAGGCCCAGCACGGCCGAGCCGTTGGAGACGACGCCGACGAGGTTCCCCTTCGCCGTGTACTTGTACGCGTCGTCGGGGTCGTCGGCGATGCGCCGGCACGGCTCCGCGACGCCCGGCGAGTACGCGAGCGAGAGGTCGCGCTGTGTGTTCGTCGGCTTCGTCGTCGATATCTCCAGTTTCCCGGGTGGTTCCGCCTCGTGGTAGTCCAGTGAATCCTCGTCGAGTCCCATACGAATGCCACCACATGGTACGACTAAAAGCTAATCGAACAAACTGTTCGACAGCCGTCGAACCCCGCGGGTCGCGAGGGGTGGTCGAAGCATTCCCACACGCTCGGAAGGACCGTGCGCTTGATATGGTCGTACCCCCGAGAACGGATTATGAACTGGCTCGACCGCCGGAACGTCGCCATCCTCGGTGCGGTGACGACGGGGCTGACGTTCCTGCTCATCCTGCTCGGCGTGTACACGGCCGCGACGGGGACGGGACTCACCTGTCAGGGACGCTGGCCGCTCTGTGGCGGCCCGCTGTTCGGCCTGCTGCCGCCGAACGTGGCGTCGTACCCCGAGTGGATCCACCGGTTCGTCGCGTCCATCACCGGCTTCTTCATCCTCGGGACGGCCTACGGCGCGTGGAAGGCGTTCGACAGCCGGCGTATCCACGCCGCGGTCGCCATCGCCATCGTCGTCCTGCCGGTGCAGGTGCTCCTCGGCCGGCAGACCGTCGTGACCTACACCGCGGGCGTCCAGACGCTGCACCACGGCGCGGCGATGGTCATCTTCGCCGGCCTCGTCGGCGCGACGGCGTGGATGTTCGAGCGCAGCGGGGAGGACGGCACGACCGCGACGGCAGAGCGCGAGGGCACGACGCGGCCCGTCGACGCGGACTGACCACCCGACGACTTTTCACACCGGTGGCCGAACCGCCGAACATGCTCCCCGCAGGAACCAGCTCCATCTTCGACTGGGGTGACGACTACTTCATCAAGGAGTACCGCAACGCCGTCGTCTACGGCGATCGCGACGCCACGGACGTCCTCCACGAGGGCGAGGTCCGGGTCCTCGCCAACGGCTGGGTCGAACTCCCGACCGGTCGGCTCATCTCGCCGGACGCGGTCCACCACGTCGACCCGGTCCCGGACGGCGACTGAGCGGTCGCGTCCGACAGACGTGCGAATCGACCGACTGAAGCGCGTTCGGGACGGCAAGTTTCCCCGGAAGCAACCAACCGTTTTATATCGGGGTGTCATACTCAACCGGTATGGACAGACGTAGCTACCTCAAGGCGACTGGTGCGGCAGTGACGACAGTCTCCCTGGCAGGGTGTATCGACTCCCTCACCGGCGGCGGTGGCGGCGGCGAGAACACGATAATCCCGGGGACAGCGTCGGGCTTCCCGCCGTTCGAGATGAAGGAAGGCGACGAGGTCGTCGGCTTCGACATCGACCTGCTCGAGGCGGTCGTCGACGAGACCGACTACGAGCTCGCGGCCTGGGAGGACCTGAACTCGTTCGACTCGCTCATCCCGTCGCTCCGCAACGGTAACATCGACGTCATCGCCGCCGCGATGACCATCACCGAAGATCGCGACGAGAACATCGACTTCAGCGACCCGTACTACAGCGCGAACCAGTCCATCCTCGTGCGCGAGGGCGGGGACTTCCAGCCCTCGGAGCTGTCCGACCTGCAGGGCCGTCAGGTCGGATCCCAGGCCGGGACGACCGGCGAGAGCGTCATCCAGGGGATGATCGAGGACGGCGACTTCCAGGAGTCGAACTACAACGCCTACGACACGTACGTGCTGGCGGTGACCGACCTCGAAAACGGCAACATCGACGCGGTCGTCCTCGACGAGCCGGTCGCGGCGTCGTTCGCGTCCGAGCGCAGCGTCAGCGTCGCGTTCGTCTACGAGACCGGCGAGCAGTACGGCTTCGGCATCCGGACCGGCGAGAGCGAGCTGCAGTCCGCGCTCAACGACGGGCTCGCGACGGTGCGTGAGGACGGCACCTACCAGGACCTGACGGCGGAGTGGTTCGGCGAGTAATCCGCGATGGTGCTGGAACTCACCCCGGCGGCCGCCCCGCTCCAGGGCGGACTCGCTGACGCCGCGAGCCGGTTCTTCCTCGACAACCCCGACTGGGGGTACGTCTGGAGCAACCGTGACGCGATACTGGACGCGACCGTCGTCACCGTCCAGCTGACGTTCGTCTCCATCGTCCTCGGGTTCCTCATCGGCCTCCCGGCGGGCGTCGCGGAGGTGTACGCACCCGCATGGCTCCGCATCCCCGTCGAGACCGTCGGGGTCGTCATCAGGGCGGTTCCCATCCTGGTCATCCTCATCTACATGTTCTACGTGTTCTCCGTGTCGAGCAGTCCGTTCATCGCGGCGACGTTCGCGCTCGGCCTCCGTTCGGGCGCGTACCAGTCCCAGATCTTCCGTGGCGCGATCCAGAGCGTCGGCGAGGGCCAGATGGAGGCCGCCCGCTCGGTCGGCATGAGCAAGCTGGAGGCCATCGTCTACGTCATCGTCCCGCAGTCGCTGCGGCGGTCCATCCCGGGATTCCAGAACGAGTTCACCATCGTGCTGAAGGACACGAGCATCGCCATCATCCTCGGTGTCACCGAGCTGCTCGGCACCGCCGAGGACCTGTTCCTCCAGCAGAACCGGACCGGCGCGGCGCTCGAGCTCATCCTCGCCATCAGCCTCGTCTACTTCGTGCTGACGGTGACGACGAACCGCGGACTGGAGTTCGCCGGTGACTACTTCGGCGTCCCCACGGGTGAGAACGCATGAGCGACCCGCTGCTCCGCGTCGAGGACCTGCACAAGAGCTACGGCGACGAGAAGGTCCTCGAGGGCATCAGCTTCGAGCTGGAGACGGGCGACGTAGAGGTGCTGTCCGGACCGAGCGGCTCCGGCAAGTCGACGCTGCTGCGCTGTGTCAACCGGCTCACGGAGCCGGACTCGGGGACCATCTACCTCGACGGCGAGCGCGTCAGCGGCCCCGACACCGACGTGAACGAGCTCCGGCGGCAGGTCGGGATGGTGTTCCAGGACTTCAACCTGTTCCTGCACCTCACCGCGCTCGAGAACATCACGCTCGGCCTGCGCCGGGTGAAGAGTCTAGGCAAGGCAGAGGCCCGCGAGCGGGCGATGGAGCACCTCGAACGCGTCGGCCTCGCCAACCAGGCGGACTCCTACCCCGCCGAACTCTCGGGAGGTCAGAAGCAGCGCGTCGGCATCGCCCGCGCGCTCGCGATGGACCCGAAGCTCATGCTGTTCGACGAGCCGACGAGCGCGCTCGACCCCGAGCTGGTCGGCGAGGTCACGAGCGTCATGCGCGAACTCGCCGACGAGGGCATGACGATGCTGGTGGTGACCCACGAGATGGGCTTCGCCCGCGAGGCAGCCTCGCGCATGATGTTCCTCGACCAGGGCCACATCGTCGAGCGCGGCCCGCCCGCCCAGCTGTTCGAGCACCCCGAGCAGGCACGCACCGCGGAGTTCCTGCAGCGCATCACGAAGCTCCACGGTGGTGAGACCGCGTGAGCTACGCCGAGGACCTCCGCCAGATCAGACGGACCGAGGGCCGCTCGGCCGTCTCGTGGGTCCTCATCGCCGCCGGGGCGCTGTTCTGGGGCTATCTGCTCCTGCGCTGGCTCATCAACTGGAACTGGGTGCCGTTCGGGACACCCGGCGAACCGCTGGTCTCGCCCGAGGCACTCGGGCTGACAGGCGGCACCGCGACCGCGTTCCAGTCGTTGCCACAGCTCGCCGAGGGGGCGTACATCACCGTGCTCATCACGGTGCTCTCTATCCTGCTCGGACTCGTGCTCGCGGTGCCGCTGTCGGTGGCCCGCGTGTACGGGCGATGGAGCAAGTACCTCTCGCTGTCGTTCACCGAACTCATCCGGGGGACGCCGCTCATCGCACAGCTCTACCTGCTGTACTACGGACTGAACCTCTCGCAGTTCTTCCGCGGGCTCACCGAGTTCGGCCCGTTCACGTTCCGCACCGCGCTCTGGGTGGCCCTCATCGGCTTCACCATCAACAGCGCGGCGTACCAGGCGGAGTACATCCGGTCGGCCATCGAGAGCGTCGACCCGAACCAGCTCGTCGCGGCGCGCTCGGTCGGCCTGACCCAGCGCGAGGGCATCCGCCACGTCGTGCTCCCGCAGACCCTGCGCTATGCGATTCCGGGCTGGACGAACGAGCTGGTGTACCTCATCAAGTACTCCTCGCTGGCGACGTTCATCACGGTCGCCGAACTGTTCCGGCGGGCCGACGCCGTCGCGAGCGACACCTTCGACTACACCGCGATGTTCACGGTCGTCGCGCTGGTGTACATCGGCATCGTCATCACCGCGACGAGGCTGATGGGCTACGTCGAGGACCGCGTCTCCCTGCCCGGTCTCGGGCAGGCCCGCGGGCGGTCGTGACGGCCTGACGACCCGTTCGCCAACCCCCGTCATCCTTTAGCACGCTCGGCCCCGACCTTCGAACCGATGACCGACGTGTCCCCCACGCGCGACCCGAGGCTCACCCCCGGCCAGCGCGAGCGGTTCGAGCGGCTCCGACGCGCCCGGAGCCTCTCGGAGCTGGCCGACGTGACCGCCGCCGACGGCGAGCACGCGGCGTACCTCGCGGCCAAGCGCGAGTGGCGCACGCTCCAGGAGCGCCGGCTCGACCCGAGGCCGGTGCCCGGACTCCCGGGGACGACCGTGGCCGTGGGCGACCGCGAGTTCCACGTCCACGGCATCACCCACGCCGACACCGACGCGGAGCGTTCGTTCCTCCGCGAGCACGTCGCCGACGTCCTCGACGCGGGCGCGTCGGTGTACTGCGAGCAGGGCATCTGGCGGATGTACTTCGACGACTTCGACCGCGCCTGCGAGATGGACGACTACCGCTGGGCGATGGAGCGGTGCCGCGAGCTCGACGTCGACTCGCACCTCGACGACGTGCCCGGCAACTTCGAGGGCCTGCTGGAGGACGTGGACTCGTTCACCGGCGAGTTCAAGCAGGCCGTCTTCTCCCTCGTCGACGACGGCAGCGGGGTCTACGGCGAGACGTTCGAGCGCACCCTCGGCGACCTCGCCTCCGACTTCCTCACCAGCCACGAGGGCCTGGCCACTGGCGACGACTACGAGTCGTTCAAGCTCACCCGACGCGCCGCCACCGACCCGTCACACCTCCTCCACCTCCAGCACTACTACCGGACGACGTTCCTCCCCCAGCCCCTCGAACGGGAGTGGCTCCGGCGGCACGACCCCGAGCTCGAACTGATGACCCACGCCCGCAACGAGCGCATGGCCGACTACGGGATGTACCACGCCGGCCCGGGCGATACGGTCCACCTCCTCGTCGGCGCGGCCCACCAGCCCGGCATCGAGTACTACCTCGACCGGTTCGACGCCGGACAACGCACGCTCGACGGGTTCGAGCTGACGGAGTGAGCTGGATCAGCCGGTGCGTGGTTGTGCGTCTACCACTGTCGGTTTCGGTCCGAGCGACTCGTCCGAAGGGGAAGCATCTTGGTCCCGTGAGCGAGTGAGCCGTGTGATGTATCTCGTCACGTTTCGTCTCGACCCCGGGGAGTACGATGCGGAGTTCCACGAGTTGAACGATGCGATACAGGAGGCCGCGGAGGAGACGGAGGGGTATCTGGGCAAGCGGACGTGGCAGGCCCCGGAGCGCGAGGAGGTCCTCGTCGTGTACTACTGGGAGTCGTTGGACGCGCTCGGGTCGTTCGGAGCAGACCCCGACCACAAGCGGGCGAAACAGCGGTGGACGGAGTGGTACGATGCGTACGAGGTCATCGTCACCGAGGTCATCGAGGCGTACGGGAGTGGATTCGGCGACGACGCGGACCCGCCCGTGTAGAACGTCGTTCTCGTTCGGGTAGTGAAACCAGCCGACGGGTGGCCCAGGTGCTCTCAGTGTCTCCCGAACCGAGCCATCGCTGTTGGTGGGTGTGAGAACAGCGCTCCGACTCCCTCCACTGGTCGGATGAACCAGCAGCCGTGAGATCCGTCGTCGCGAACGTTTCACGACGGAACCCCAAGAACTAATATCTCGTCAACCACTATCACCAGTGTGGTTTACGAGACGGGGAACCCGACGGTCGACGACGCCGTCGAGCGCGTGCTCGCGGGCGAGCGCCTCGACCGCACGGACGGCCTGGCACTGATCGCACAGCCGGTCGAGGACCTCGCGCCCGCGGCGGACTACGTCCGGTCGGCGCTGGGTGACGGCACGGTCGACGCCTGCTCCATCGTGAACGCGAAGGCGGGCAACTGCGCGGAGGACTGCGGGTTCTGCGCGCAGTCGGTCCACTTCGACACCGGCATCGAGACGCACGGCTTCCTCGACCCCGAGGAGATACTCGACGCCGCGAAGCGGGCCGAGCGCGACGGCGCACAGCGGTTCGGCATCGTCGTCGCGGAGAAAGGTGTCTCGAAGGAACGCCGCCCGGACGAGTGGGAGGACGTCGTCCGGGCCATCCGGCTCGTGCGCGACGAGACGGACGTTGAGGTCGACGCCAGCCTCGGTATCCTCACGCGCGAGGAGGCCGAGATACTCGCCGCGGAGGGCATCAACCACTACAACCACAACATCGAGACCTCGCCCCGGTTCTTCCCCGAGATCGTCGAGACGCACTCCTTCGAGGACCGCGTGAAGACCCTCGAACTCGCGAAGGACGTGGGGATGGAGCTCTGTGCGGGCGTCATCCTCGGGATGGGCGAGACACCGACCGACCGCGTGGAGGGCGCCATCGCGCTCCAGGATGTCGGCGTCTCCTCGCTGCCGGTGAACATCCTCAACCCCGTCGCCGGTACCGAACTGGGAGACGAACTCGGCGACTCGGCCGACATCTCGACCGCGGAGATCGTCCGGACCATCGCGGTGTACCGGCTGCTCCACCCCGAGGCCCGAGTCCGACTGACCGGCGGACGGGAGGTCAACCTCGCGGTCGACGAGCAGCATCTCCCGTTCGAGGCCGGTGCCGACGGCATCCTCACCGGCGACTACCTCACCACCGGCGGGCAGTCACCCGGCGACGACATCGAGGTCATCGAGCGCGCCGGGCTGGAGCCCAACACCGAGACGAACGAGTTCGACCCGTCGGCCGTGAAGGCCCGGGGCGAGAACCCCCACCAGCCCGACGAGCCCGTCGAGACGGCGACGGACAACGCGGAACTGGACGACTGACACCGCTCATACGACACAGCCAGGGACGACGTGAATTTCGCGGGACTCGGAACGGGCGGAACCGCCCGACGAACGCTCGAAGTGGGCCAGCACACGGACGGGCTCCGGCCGGTCGCACGCTTCGCCCGGAAACGGCATCGCCGTCGACCCCCGCCGCGGACCGAACGCAACCCTGATTCTGAAAGCCGGCCTCCGTCACGGTATCGAACCGTTCAAGGCCCGGTGACTGACATCTACGACCAGATGACCGAGCGCGGGTTCGACCTCGCCGACCGCGTCGCCGCCCGACACGATGCCGACCTCTACCGCGACATCGCACCGGTCGACCGGGTCGCAGAGCGCAGCTACTTCGCGCCCGACCCCGGTCGTGACCTCCCCGTCCTCGACGGCGAGGAGCACCTCGTCTTCGCCGCGAACAACTACCTCGGCCTGACCCAGCACGACCGCGTGCAGGAGGCCGCCGCCCAGGCCACCGAGGTCGTCGGGACGGGTGCCGGTGCGAGCCGGCTCCTCACGGGCGACACGCTCGTCCACCGCGACCTCGAACGCCGCCTCGCCGAGGTCAAACGCACCGACCGGGCGCTGGTGTTCTCCTCCGGATACGCCGCGAACGTCGGGACCATCGCCGCGCTCTCGCCCGACGTGGTGTTCTCCGACGAGTACAACCACGCGAGCATCGTCGACGGCTGCCGGCTCTCCGGGGCCGACGTCGTCGTCTTCGACCACCGCGACGCCGACGACCTCCGGCGACGGATGGCCGACCGCGCCGGCTCGGACCCCGGGGCGGCCGCGGACGAGTCGTGGCTCGTCGTCACCGACTCGGTGTCCTCGATGGACGGCACCGTCGCGCCGCTCGCCGAGGTCTGCGACGCCGTCGAGGCGTTCGGCGCGTGGCTCATGGTCGACGAGGCGCACGCGACCGGCCTGCACGTCGACGGCGGCGGCATCGTCCAGCGCGAGGGGCTCGAAGAGCGCGTCCACGTCCAGCTGGGAACGCTCTCGAAGGCGCTGGCAAGCCAGGGGGGCTACGTCGCCGGGAGCGAGCCCCTGATAGAGCACCTCGTCAACGAGGCGCGGTCGTTCGTCTTCTCGACGGGGCTGGCCCCGCCGGCCGCCGCGGCCGCCAGCGAGGCGCTCCACCTCGCGCGACACGGCGAGTGTCGCGACCGTCTCTGGTCGAACGTCGGCCAGCTTCGCAACGGGCTCGAATCGGTGGGCTACGAGATCTGTGGGGACACGCAGATCCTCCCCATCGTCGTCGGCGACCCGGCGGACGCGCTCGCACTGGAACGTGCGGTCAGAGAGCGCGGCATCGTCGCGCGCGCCATCCGACCGCCGACCGTGCCCGAGGGGACGAGCCGCATCCGCGTCGCACCGATGGCGACGCACTCCCGAAGCGACGTCGAGCACTGCATCGAGGCGTTCCGCGCCGCCGGCGAGGCGGTCGGGCTGCTGTGAACGTCGTCGTCGACGGGGAGACCCCCGTTACGCGGACGTAACCGACGTCCAGCGACGCGACGGTGTCGATACAATCGCCCGGTTCGAACTCGTTACCGACCGTATCCCGCCCCGGGCCCGCCGGTACTCGTCTCGCCAGCCGGCGTCGCAACTCGCCGTCGAACACGCGAGAGAAGGTGGTCGGTGTCTCCCCGGTTTCAGACCGCGGCGCGCACGGCCTGTGCGGTGACGAGGCGCTCCTCGTCGTCGTCGGACTGCACGCTGGTGTTCGTCTGGTCGGCGTCGGTCATCGTGACCGTCACGTCGCTCGAGTTGCCCGTTGCGACGGTCTGGGTCGTGAAGCGCTCGTGGCCGGCGAGCACGACGACCGTCTCGTCGCTTGTCTCGACCATCCGGTAGGTGTGGTCCTCGTCCATCCGGTAGACGCCGTCGGTCAGCGGGCCGCGGCTCTCCAGCCAGTCCCCGAAGATGCCGCGGAACTCGTCCTGTTCGGAGGCGTTGTCGAACCGGAGCGTCCAGGCGTAGCCGTACTTGTAGTTGCCGTCGGAGCTGTAGCTCTGGTTCCGGAACACCATCACCTGATCGGCACCCCAGCCCTCGGCACCGGCGGCGGCGCGCGGGCCGCTCACGCCCGCACGAAGCGAGGAGCGCAGGAACAGCTCGCCACGCGTCGAGGTGTCGTAGTGGTTCCAGACGGAGTCCTGCCCGCGCTCGACGGTCAGGTTGCGCGGCCGTTCCTCGTCCGGCATGTGGTTGTGCATGATCTGCTCCATCGAGATCGGCGGGTTGTCGTACAGCGTCTGGAACTCGCTGGTGGAGTTGACGCGGAACTTGGTGTAGCGCTCGCCCATCACGTACGGGCCGAGCTGGTACATCGAGAACGCCGACGAGTTCGCCCACGCGGAGACGTTGCGGGAGGCGGCCTCGCGGTCCATGTACTGCTCCTGGTACTCGCTCTCGAAGTAGACCGCGCTCCCCTCGACGAGCGACGTCTCGACGTCACCGAGGTTGACGCCCTCGCTGGTGAGGTTGGCGGCCAGGCGGTCCTGACTCCCCTCGTAGAACTGGATGGCGTGCAGGAACTCGTGGGCGAGCGTGATCTCGGCCTCCTCGGGGCCCTGCGGGCGGCCCTCGCCGCCGTCGGCGTCGATGTAGCGCATCACGACGTCGACCTCCGTGCTCCCGTCGGGGCCGCTCTGGGGCTGGGCGTACCCGGCGACGTAGACGTCTGGCGTGCCGTTCGGCGCGATTCCCATGACGGCCTGGAAGGACTCGTTGCTGAACTCGAACTGGTCGAACGTGTACGGGTTCGTGTCCTCGGGCGAGAGCGCACGCACCGAGGGGCCCCTGTCGAGGTCGGTGCCCGCCATCTCCATCACGTTCAGGTAGACCTGGTTGGCGTCGAAGCCGAGGCAGGCACCCTGCACCTGCACGAGGTCGTCCTCCTCGCTACGGTACTCACAGGGCTCCTCCTGCTCCTCTCCCCCATCGTCGGACGTGGTGGTCGCTGTCGGTTCGGACGTCTGCGTGTCGGTCTGTTCCGCGGTCGTCTGCACGTCGGTCGGCTCCCCCGTGGTCTCGACTGTCGTCGAGTCCCCACCCTGGTCGGTGGTGTTACACCCCGCGACCACGAGCATGAGGGCCAACGCGACGGCGAGAAGCGCGCGCTTCATGTGTGAACTATTCCCAACACAGGAGTTTGTACGCTTAGGCGTTGCGGTCTCGTTTCACCGGAAACGGCGGGAAAGTTTCCGCGAGTTCCGGGGACGGAAGCGGGATCGACTCCTACATCCAGTCGTCGAGTCCGGACTGTCCGTCATCTGTTTCGTCAGTCTCAGTGTCAGTTCCGTCCGTGGCCGCCGGTTCGTCGTCCCCCCCGTCGGCCGACCCGCCGAGCGTCGCCTGTCCGTCGTCACCGACATCCTCGTCGCCCGCGGCCCCATCGTCGTCCGTCTCTCCGTCCACGTCGTCGGACTCGAACTCGGCGAACGCGCCGCCGGCGTTCTCGACGACGGCGTCGTCGCGGCGCTCCTGGGCCTCCTCGACGATGCCCTGCACCTTGTTCGTGTCCTCGCCGCTCCCCGTGACGAACGATACCCCCGCGGCGTCGAGGTCGTACACCATCGTCATCCGGACGGTGAGCTCGCGGGGCTTGCAGTGGTGGGTCATCTCCGCGAGGAACGGCATCACCTCGCGCCGGGCCGTCGCCATGCTGAACCCGCCCATCTCGGCGATCTTCCGGGCGATTGCGTCCCGCCTGTTTCGGGTGGCCTTCGAGCGCCCGAGCTTCGACCAGTACGACGGCGGGCCGTAGCGGGTCCAGCCGCCGTGGTCGTGCCGGCGCGAGGCCGCGACCCCCGCGGCGACGTTGTCCGTCGCGTAGCGCCAGAACGAGTAGTCCTGCGTGGCCCGCACGCGCCCGAGCCAGCGGTCGGCGTTCGAGAGGAAGCCGTACGCGTCGGCCAGCTCGTCGCCGCGGTAGTCCTTCGGGACGTTGTCCTCGACCCAGTTGAGCAGGTCGTCCGGCGTCTCGTCCACGTCGTAGGACGCGTACAGCGCCTCCTCGGCGGACTTGTGCTTGATGACGTCGTCGAGGAAGTCGAAGATGCCCTCCGTGCGGTCGCGCTCGCCCGTCACCACGTCGTCGACGGTGAGCCGCTCGTTCCGCTCGGCGAGCGCCTGCAGGTCGTTCACCGCCGAGCGGAGGTCGCCGCTGGTCTCCCGGGCGATCTTGTCGAGCGCGTCGTCCTCGTACTCGATGCCCTCCTGGCGACAGATGTCGCGCAGGACGGGGACGATGGAGCGCCGGGAGACGTCGCGGAACTCGATCTCGCGGCAGGCGTTCCGGAGGCTGTTGCTCATGTCGTAGAACTCGTTCGCGATGAGCACCATCGGCTGGTTCGCCTCCTTGACGATGCGGGTCACCTCCCGGGAGCCGCCGTAGTCGCTGTTCCCGTGGAAGTTGTCCGCCTCGTCCACGACGAGCAGCTGCCGGCCGCCCGCCCCGCCGAGCGTCTGGTTCTTCGACGCCCGGCCGGCGAAGCGCTCGATGTCGTCCGCGGTCCGGGAGTCGCTCGCGTTCAGCTCCATCACCGGCCAGTCCATGTCGTTGGCCAGCGCGTGCGCCGCCGAGGTCTTGCCCACCCCCGGCGAGCCGTGGACGATGGCGGCCTCGCGGTGGTCGTCCCACGTCTCCGCCCACTTCCGGAGCTCGTCGCGGGCCTTGTCGTTCCCGCGCACCTCCGAGAGCGTCGATGGGCGGTACTTCTCCGTCCAGTCTGCCATTACCGGCAGGAGGGGCGGCCCGCGTTTAGTGGTTGCGCTCGACGGCGTCGGAGCATGGCTATCGAATGAGACGAAGCTGTCCACGAGCGACCGTGGGGGTGACGACGAACGAGGGTCCGCGGGAAGGACCGGCACACGACCAAAACACCCAACTCCCGACCGTTCCAACGTCGGGCAAGTGACGACCTACGACGCGATCCTCTTCGACAACGACGGCGTGCTGGTGGACCCGCCGGCCCACGCGGACCAGGTGGCTGCCATCCGCGACGCCTTCGACGAGCTCGGCATCGAGTCGCCCGACGATGCACACCTCTCGGCGCTCACGGCCGGTGTGACGCCCGAACTCCTCGCGGAGCTGGAACGCACCTACGGCGTGGACCGGGAGGCGCTGTGGGACGCCCGGGAGCGCCACGACGAGCGGTCGCAGTTCGAGGCGTTCCGCGCGGGCCGACGCGACAGCTACGACGATGCGACGGCGGTGGCCGACATCGCCCAGCCCTGCGGACTGGTGAGCAACAACCACCACACGACGGTCGAGTTCGTGCTCGACCGGTTCGACTTCGGCGAGCAGTTCGAGACGTACTACGGCCGGCCGATGACCATCGGGAGCATCTCGCTGAAGAAGCCGAACACGCACTACCTCGACCGGGCGCTGGCGGACCTCGGCGGGGGGTCGGCGCTGTACGTCGGCGACAGCGAGAGCGACGTGGTGGCGGCCGAGCGCGCCGGGATGGACTCGGTGTTCGTCCGGCGCGAGCACAGCCGGGACGTCGAGCTGTCGACCGACCCGACCTACGAGGTGGAGACGCTGCACGCGGTGCGGGACATCGCGAACGACGCGGTGTGAGCATGCCACGCCGCGGCAGACCTGTCTGAATCCGTACCAAAACGGATTCCAGCAAGGCTGTTTACAAAAGAGAATTTCCGGGAAACCCTACAAGTCGATCTCCCGTACGTCTAGCTGTAATGGCGACGGACGAATCGGTCGTGCGGCGGTACTACCTGTTCCGCGCGACGAACTCTGCCGGCTTCTACCTGCCCATCAGCGTCCTCTACCTGCTGGACCAGGGGTTCGGGCTGGCGTTCGTCGCGCTGGTGCAGGCGACGTTCTCACTCGCGATGCTGGCCGCCGAGATCCCCTCGGGGTACCTCGGCGACCGAATCGGCCGGCGGGCCAGTCTGGCCGTCGGCAGTCTGCTCCGGGCGGCGGGGATGGCGGGCTACGCGTTCGTGGACACGCCCATCGGGTTCGTCGCGATGCAGGTCGTCTGGGCGACGGGCTGGGCGTTCCGCTCGGGCACGGGCGACGCCTGGCTCTACGAGCTGCTCGCCCGCACCTGCGACGACGACGAGTTCGCCCGCATCAAGGGCCGGGGCAGCACCGTGTTGCTCCTCACCTCGGCGGTGGCGGCCATCGCCGGCGGGGTCCTCTACGGCGTCGCCTACGAGCTCCCGTTCCTGCTCAGCGCGGCGCTCGCGGTCTCCGGCGTCCCGGTGCTGTACACGTTCCCGTCCATCCGGGTCGACGAGGAGGACGCCGACGTGTTCACGGTGCGGGAGGCGGTCCAGATGCTCCGCGTGCAGGCCAGCCGTGAGAGCGTCCGCTGGCTGGTCGCCTACGTCGCGCTGTTCTACGGGCTGTTCGGACTCGCCCGGATGGTAGAACAGCCGGCGCTGGACGCGCTCGGGCTGCCGGTCGCCGGCCTCGGCGTCGTCTTCGCGGCGTTCAAGCTCGTCTCCGCCGGGGCGGCCTCGACGGCGGGCTGGTTCGAGGAGCGCCTCGGCGCGCGCGGCGTGCTCGGACTGCTCGTCCCGCTGTTCGCCGTGGCGTTCGTCCTCGGGGCGCTGTTCCCCGTGTTCCTCGTCCCGACGTTCTTCCTCTACCGGAGCGCCCGGTCGGTCGTCCAGCCGGTCCAGAACCAGTACCTGAACGACCGGCTCGCGGACGTGGGGCGTGCGACGGTCCTCTCGGGGGTCTCGATGGTCCTGTCGCTCTCGAGCGGCCTGTTGAAGCTCGCGCTGGGCGGCATCGCGGAGCGGCTGGGGCCGCTCGCGTTCCTCCCTCGTGCGGGTGCGGTCCTCGTGGTCGCCGCCAGCATCCTCTGGATCCTCACGCGACCGGTCCGAAGTGGTGAGGGCTCCGGGAGCGGTCAGCCCGCAGGAGCGACGCCTTCGGATTGAGGGGACGGTGTCGTCGCGATACGCCGTTCACGCCGTCCGGTACTGCAGGCCGAACCGCCGTGCAAGCACGTCGTGCCAGTCCTCGGCTGCCACGGGCTCCTCGGAGCGCTCGTTGCCCTCGTACCGGACGAGCGTGTCCCGCTTCAGCTTCACGTGACCCGTGTCGGTCGCGACGCTGACGACGGGCTCGCCGGTGAACGGCGACTCCGGCGCACTCTGGAGGTAGTCACAGGTCGCCTCGAAGTAGGACAGTTCGCGGGGGACGTCGGTGAACAGGTAGCGGTCCCGCCACGCCGCTTCGCCCGGCCTGCGGTACTGGGTCAGGTGCGTCTCGTCGGGGCGGTCGCTCTCGACGACGCGCCAGGCGACGCCCGCGCTGTCGGTCACGACCTCGCCGTCGACGGGGAGTGGCCGGCGCATCGTCGGGATGCCCATCCCCACGTCGACGAGGAAGCGCCGGTCGAACGTGACGACGTTGGTGTGGTGGTTCGCCGGTGGTCGACCGGTGCCGTCGTCACCGACGACCCGCGCCGCGACCCGGTGCGTGTCGACGCCGAGTTCGCCGAGCAGCCAGCCGAACAGCCCGTTCAGCTCGAAGCAGTAGCCGCCCAGCCGGCGCTCGACCACCTTCTCGTGGATGTGCCCGAGGTCGAGCACGACGCCCTCGCCGTCGGTCGCGTCGTCGAAGGGGTCGCCGACGATGGCGAGGTTCTCGAACGGGACCGCCCCGACGTGGGCGTGCTGAAGGCGAGCGACGGTGTCGAGGTCGATGGCCCCGGGGGTGACGGTCGTGGGGTCGACCCCGATGCGTTCGAGGTAGCGGTCGGTGTCCATCAGACCCCCGCCACCGGGTCGAACGGCTCGGAGACGGTCGTCGGGTACGAGTCCACGCCCGCGTAGGCGACCAGCTCCTCGCCGAGTCGGTCCACGCGTTCGCCGAGGTCCTCGTCCACGAGATCGCCGCCCGCGAACGCCGAGCCCGCGTCGCCGATACCGACCTGCAGGGGGAGCGTCCACGCGCCGACCGCCCGCGCGACCGCCCGCATGTGCTCGAGCGTCGGCGTCGGGTAGCTTCCGCCCGCGACCGCCAGCAGGCCCACGGTGGTCCCGTCGAACTCGTCCGAGCCGCAGTAGTCGAGTGCGGTCTTCAGCGGCGAGGCGTACGAGCCGTGGTACACCGGCGAGCCCAGCAGCACGGCGTCGGCGGCCGCGACCCGCTCGCGGAGGATGGCTGCATCCCCGGCGTCGGCGTCGTCGCCGTCCCGGGGCGGGAGGTCGTACTCGCGGAGGTCGAGCAGTTCCGTCGTGGCACCCGCCGCGTCCGCCGCCGCGAGGGCCCGTCGTATCGCCGTTCGCGTACCGCTGTCGTCGCGCAGACTCCCGGAGAGCCCGAGCACGTGTACGTTCCGTCTCATGAACCGGGATACCGGACGTGGCAACTAAAGCGCTCGCTGAAACCCGTTTTTGTACGAAACCTGTCTGTTCCGGGTGTCGGTCGAAGCTTTTTGCCCACGCGTGTCCGACAGTCGAACATGGGACGCTCGTTCAGCGGTACGGTCCTCCAACTCCTCGTCTGGGCGTTCGTGCTGCTGGTCATCCTCGGCGTCGTCACCACCGTCGTCGGGCTGGTCCTTGGCGTCCTCAGTACGGTGTTCACCGCGGTCGTCGTGCTGGGGCTGGTCGTTCTGTTCGGCGCAATCGCCGTCGGGCTCCTGTCGCTGTTCGTCGGGGGCGACGGCGAGGACGAAGGGGGCGCGTCGGACTGGTTCGAGGCGGACGCGTCGGTCGAGGCCACCGCCGACACCAGGGTCGAGGACACAGCCAGCGAGGCGGCTCGGCTCCGCGAGCGGTACGTCGCCGGCGAGATAGACGAAGTGGAGTTCGAACGACGGCTCGACCTGCTGCTCGACGACCCCGAGGCTGAACGCCAGTTCGACGAGGGTGACGACCGGGAACGGAAGCTGGACTGGTGATCCGCGGAGTCAGAGCGTCCGGAGCGTCACGTCACCGTTCGTCGTCTCGGCAGTGACGCGGTCGCCGCCGCCGTTCAGGTCGCCGACGACCCGGTCCGAGCCGTCGGTCGAGCGGTCGAGCGACAGCCCATCGACCGACACGTCGCCGACGCTGGTCTCGAGTTCGAACGTCGCCGCGAGGTCCGTGGCGGTGCGGACTGTCACGTCGCCGTTCGTCGTCTCGACGGGCACGTCGCCGCGGAGCGCCCGGAGCTCGACGTCGACCGCTCCGTTCGTGGTGACCGCGCGGTCGGGTCCCGAGACACCGGTGGCGTCGATGCTCCCGTTGGTCGTCCGCAGGCTCACGTAGCCGTCGACGTCCTCGGCCGTGACCGACCCGTTCGAACTGGCGAGGGTGGCGTCGCCGGCAACGCCGTTCGCCGTCACTGCACCGTTCCCCGTCGCCAGACGGTCGACGGGAACGCCGGCCGGAACCGCGACCTCGAAGTCCACGACGACGGGCCGCGAGAGTAGGTCCCGGTTCTCCGGGTACACCGCCTGGATCCGGAGCCGACCGCCGGACTCGTCGAGTTGGACCTCGACCTCGTCCAGCGCGTCCCGTCCACCGCGGGTGCGTTTGACCGCCTCGACCTCGACCGCCTCGGCGTCCGTCGTCGTCACGTGGATCGAGCCGTTCTGGCCAACGACGGAGACCGGCGTCCCGTCGGCGACGTCGACCTGGCTGTCGACCGTCTCGGTCACCTCCGTCCCGCCGTCGAGGAGGCTACAGCCCGCGAGGGCGGTGGGGAGGGCGATGCTGGCAGCCGAGAGGACCGTTCTGCGGCGCATACGTGACAGTTCGACGGACAGTTATAAAAGCACGCCGCAGGCGTGTCACGCTCACACGAACAACAGCGGGACCATCACGCCGAAGCCGCCGAGCAACCCGGCAGTGAGTTCGGGATAGCCCTTCGACTCCAGCCCCTCGCCCGCCTCCAGTGCCTCCGGGATGAACTCGGTCAGCACGAGGAACACCATCGCCCCCGCTGCGAACCCGAAGCCGAACGGGAGGAACTCGCGGGCGCTCCGGACGAACGCGAACGCGATGACCGCACCGATGGGCTGGGGCAGGCTGGAGAACACCGCCGCACCGACCATCCGCCAGCGCCCGACACCCATCGCCCGCAGCGGGATGGAGATGGCCAGCCCCTCCGGGATGTTGTGGATGGAGATGGCGACGGTCATCATGATCGCCAGCACCGGCACGGTGAGCCCGAGCATGCCGATACCGCCCGCCAGTCCCATGTCCGCGAAGGAGACGCCGACGGCGACGCCCTCCGGGAACGAGTGGACGGTGAGCACACCGAGCACGAGCACGAGCTTCTTCAGGTCGCCCTCCGCGACGATGTCCGGGTGGACCAGCTCGGCGTGCCCGTGATCGTGCCCGCCGCCATCGTGGTCGTGCTCGTCGTCGGCGTGGTCGTGGTGCCCCTCCTCGTGCTCGTGGATGCCGTCCACGGCCCCGCCGTCGGTCGCCCGCTCCGGGTCGTCGTCCGCGTACTTCCCCACGTCGACCCGGTCGAGCACGTCGTCGGCGACGATGACCAGCAGCACCCCGACGACGACACCCGCGAGCAGGATGGTCGGGAAGCCATCGCTCGCAGCGAGCCCCTCGTTCATCAGCCCGAACAGCGACGCCGAGACCATGATTCCCGAGGCGACCCCCCACAGCGCGACGTTCCACCGGTCGCTCACGTCGTCGACGAGGAAGAACGGCAACGCACCCAGACCCGTGGCGAGCGCGGTGGCCAGCCCGGCCAGGAAGACGACGACGAGATTGCCCACGAGGCTCATGTGTGAGGGTAGCTGCTCGGCGGAGATAAATCCTATCACGAACGTTACAATTTTTCGGTCGGCCTAAACGCTGTGGGGTGGTGGTCGGCACACGGGAGTCCGTCGAGATGAACCGTGATGCGGGGATGGACCTGTGTCTTTCCTGCCCCACGCCCACACCGATGCCTCGGGCACCCCCTGCCACAACGTCGTCGGAAACGCCTTCTCATCCGCCGGCAACCAGTACGACCGCGACTGAAGAGGAGTTCATGTGATAGTCCGAATTCCTGCGTGCAGTGAAAGTCGTCGGGAGAGCGTCGGAATTGCGGTTTCAGACGGGGAGGGCGCGGTGAGTCGTCCGAACCGTGTTCTCGACTGCGTGTGGAAGTGATAGCGGGTGAGGTGTTGTCAGCGGGGGAATCTGCTCGGACACCTTTAACTATAACCGGGACTTCGCCTCGAGTACCGAACGTCCCAGCGTTCGGCTTTAACGGGGTCCACCATCCTCGTTATCCCACACCTGGCTGGGTGGGTCGATGTGAAGAGCGGCCCACTCGACCAGTTTCTGAGAGGAGCGCGCGCGAGCAGTCGCGACCGTCGCGATTGGTAATCGTACATAACCCTGTTGGCCGCCGTGTTGACGTGCCAGTTTCGTGACCATGAATCGGGTGCGGTCGGTATCAGAATCGGTAATCTGGTGTTTCTTGGAGTTTTGAACTATCTGTGTGGATTTCAATGGGGGCTTGATGGAATCCAAGCACCCCCTGAACGGGGATTGTAACGACGTGTTATAGTCCGAAATCCGTCATAGGCCGATGGGTTTATGAGGTGTCATCGTAGTCGGTCGGGTAACACCGGCAGGCGGACGTCGCGCATGGGACGTGACGGTGGAGCCTCGCACGGTGTGGGATTCAACTCAACTATGGAACTGAAACAGCTCTTTACAGAAGACGACGCCGTGTCGCCGGTCATCGGGGTTATCCTGATGGTCGCGATCACGGTCATTCTCGCCGCAGTGATCGGGGCATTCGTCCTGAACATCGGCGGGAACCAGGAAACGGCACCGCAGAACCAGTTCGACTTCGCATACAGCAGCGGCGGATCTGATGTCGTCGTTTCGCACGGCGGCGGTGGAAGTCTGGACGCCACGAAGCTTTCGCTGTCGTCGAACTTCGGAAGCAACTGCGAGCTGGCGAACAGTTCGGCAACGGGACTCTCGGCAGGTGAAGTGGTTGTCGACGGCGACAACAGCAATGGCTTCTCCAACGAGGACCCGTGCACGCACGGAGGCAGCTCTGGAGACACACTCGAAATCACGTGGACTTCGTCCTCCGGAGATCAGTCTCAGATCGTCGCTGACTCCACGATTCCGTAATAACTCATGATGGATATTAAGTCACTATTTACAGAAGACGACGCCGTGTCACCGGTTATCGGGGTTATCCTGATGGTCGCAATTACGGTTATCCTCGCGGCTGTGATTGGTGCGTTTGTCCTGAACATCGGCGGAAATCAGGAGACTGCACCTCAGGCGAACCTCAATGGTGAGTACCCGAGCGACTACTCGGACGCGAGTTCGGACACTGACCGTGTAATCGTGGCTCATAACGGCGGAGGTTCGTTCGACGCTTCGCAGCTGTCGGTCAACATCGGTGGCAATACCGCGGACGACCTGACTACCCAGACTGGCCCTGTGAATGGAACGTGGGGAACCAGCACTACGGCTGGATCCGATCTTGTACTCGGGGAAGACGCTAACGGTAACTCCTACACGTTCGAATCCGGAGACGCTGTGGAAATCACGTGGACCTCGTCGTCTGGTGATAACTCACAGATTATCTTCGAGTCGCAGATTCCGTAACGGCTCGGGGATTTGCAGTACGCTTTCCCCATTTTTCGCGCGCTGACCTGTTAGCGGCGGCACTTTCGCCCGGTCCGTCGCTTCGTTGAGAGGTTTTAGGCTCGTTTCCGGTCGGTCGTGGTGTAGGCGGGATTTCGTCGGCTTCTCGTACTCGCGCCGACCGAGTTCGTCGGGCGTGATGCCGAGCTGGTCGGCGCTCACGCGCACCACCCCGAAGGCCGTCGCTGGTGGTATATGAGTAGTTCAGCGAACAGGTCCCGAACCCGAGAATTGTATTTTCGAGCGTCTCGGGTAGGCAGACTCTCCGTTGATGGAGAGTTGGATAATTTCGAGTGGGACCGCCGAGAATTGAACTCGGGTCCTACGGACCCCATCCGCAGAGGATACCACTACCCCACGGTCCCGTACGTCAACCGATGCCCGTTTGCCGTTTAAGCGTGTCGTTTCGTCGGCACCACGCTACACCAGCACCCGCTCCAGTTCGACGACAGTCCCCGATTCGGCGTCGGGGTCACCGACGAGCGTGCCGAGACACACCGCGGTACCGCCGGGCAGGTAGCAGGCCACGAGGTCGCCCTGCGCGCCGCCGTCCACGCCGATGACGCCGGGGGCGTAGACGGGCGCGCCGTTGGCGACCTGCTCGGCGGCGGAGGGGGCGATCTCCACGCGCGGGAGGTGCGTCAGCGCGCGTTCGGCGGGCTGGACGACCTCGCGCAGGGGTTCCTCGTCGCCGTCCTCGATCCAGAACGCGAGTGCGTCGACGAGGTCGTGGTAGCTGACGAGCGTCGCGTCGTCGAAGGGGTCGGTGGCGGTTCGACGGAGGTGGCCCATGTGCGCGCCGGTGCCGAGCGCGAGTCCGAGGTCGTGGCAGAGCTTCCGGATGTAGGTGCCGGACTCACAGCGGACCCGGACGAGCGCGCGGCGCTCCTCGACCTCCAGCACGTCGAGGTCGTGGACCTCGCGGACCCGGAGGCGGCGGGTGACCGCGCTCTTCCGCGGGGGTTTCTGGTAGAGGGGTGCCTCGAACTCGCGGGCGACCGCCTCGACGTCGCCCGGGGCGCGGCCGTGGAGTTCCAGCACGGCGACGTACTCCTTCGCGCCCTCGAGGAACACCTGTGCGAGCCGGGTGGCGTCGCCGAACAGCGTCGGGAGGCAGCCGGTGACCTTCGGGTCGAGGGTGCCGGAGTGGGCGGCCTCGTCGACGGTGGCGTCGCTGCCGGCGCGATCGAGGGCGTCGGCGACGGCGTCGCGGCACCAGCCGGTGAACTGGTGGGCCGACGGGCCGGCGGGCTTGTCGAGGTTGACGACGCCGAACTCGAGGAGTTCGGCGGGCGAGCGCTCGTCGGGCGGTGCGCGCAGGGACATGGGTCAGAACTCGTAGTCGAGCTCGACCGGTGCCTTCCCCTCGTCGGTCTCGGGGTCGTAGGACTCGACGGCCTCGACGAGGACGTGCTGGACGTGCTCTGCGTTCCAGCGCGCGGTGTTGACGCTCAGGTCGTAGATGGAGAGGTCGCCGATGTCGATGCCGTAGTACTCGTGGTAGCGCTGGGCCTCGCTGGACTCGCGCGCCGCGGTCTCCTCGCGGGCGAGTTGGGGGTCTTTGTCCTCTCGGTCCGCGATACGCTCGCCCCGTACCGCGAGGGGGGCGTCGAGCCAGAAGCGGAAGTCGGCCTGTTCGGCGGCGAGCCAGCCGGCGAGACGTGATTCGAGCACGAGGTCGTCGCGCTCTTCAGCGATCTCGCGGAGGCGTCGGTCGAGGTCGCGGTCGATCCCCTCGTCCTCCTCGGCGAGCTTGTTGAACTCGAGCGGCGTGTAGCCACGCTCGTCGGCGAGTTCGCGGAAGATGTCGCCGCCGGAGACGTGGTCGAGGTCGAACGCATCGGCCAGCCCGGCCGCAGTGGTGCTCTTGCCACTGCCCGGCGGGCCGGAGACGGTGAGCAACATATCCTATCTGCGCGGGTGTCGGTAAAATGGGTTGTGATTGGACGGCGGAGCGACGATACCGCGGTCGCCGCCAGTCGAGGGCGGGTGTGCGCCGCCTACGTCGGCGTCGCGTCGAGGTCGAGCGTCTTCCGGATGAGCTGGGTGAACCCCATCGAGCAGAGGAAGTACCAGACGATCCACGCGGGCATCGGGCCGACAGCGCCCTCCATCCAGTTGCGCTCGCCGAAGATGGGCAGCACCATGCTCCGCTCGGCGGCGACGAGGTGGCCGTCGAGGATCATCCAGTACATCCAGAGGAACGCCGGGATGGTGAGCAGCATGATCCACGCCATCGGGCGGAAGTTCTCCTTCATCATCTCGCCCTGGTCGCCGAGTGCGTCCATCTTCTCGTCCTGGATCCTGTCGAGCGCCTCGTCGTCGCCGGCCTCCTTGGCGGCCTGCTCGCGCTCGGTGATGTTCTGCATCTTCTGCTGGATCTGCTTGACCTTGCTCCGGTCGACCATGTTCGCCTGCAGCAGCGTCGAGTAGAGCCCGGTGAGGAGGGCGATGGCGAGGATGACCGCGTAGAACGGGAGCACCGCGTTCAGCGGCTCGAAGATGACGTTGATGGTCCCGCCGACGGCGTTCCTGACGGGGTTGAAGTAGTAGCCGGCCATCATCCCGACGGAGACGACCGCGGCGAGCTTGTCGCGCTGGGTCCAGCTCGACCCCTCGCTGTCGACCTCCACGGGGTCGCTCGCGACGGTGATGTCGTCGTCGAGTGCGTCCGTGACCGCGTCGGGGTCGACGACCACGAAGCCGTCCTCCTGCTCGCGCAGGATCTCGCTCTGGATGAGTCGCCCCCAGCGGCCGCTGTCCATTCCGTCCTCGTCCTTGACGTCCTTCCACTCGACCTCGTCGTCCCCGTCGTTGGAGGCGTCCATGACGACCTGCAGCGCCTCCGAGGTCCCGGGGTTGTCCGAGAGGAAATCCTGTATCTGTTCCGCCGTCCAGGCCATATGAGAGCCTGTTGGCAGTCGTGGGATAAGAGTCTTTTACTCTGTGACAGCCTCGATGGCGGCCTTCACGTCGGCCCAGACCTCGTCGGGGGCCTGCTCGCCGTCGACGGCGACGAACTCGTCGGTGCCCTCGTAGTACTCGACGACCGGGAGCGTGTTCTCCTCGAACACGTCGAGGCGGTTCTCGGCGGCCTCGGCGGTGTCGTCCTCGCGCTGGACGAGCTCCCCGCCACACTCGTCGCAGACGCCCTCCTCCGCGGGCTGGCTGTACTTGACGTGGAAGTTCGCGCCGCAGTCCTCGCAGACGCGGCGGCCGGTCAGCCGGTCCACGAGCTCGGAGCGGTCGACGTCGAGGTAGAGGACGAGGTCGAGCTCGGTCATGTCGGCGAGCTCCTCGGCCTGCTCGAGGTTGCGCGGGTAGCCGTCGAGGACGTAGCCGTCGGCCGAGGACAGCGCCTCCTCGACGATGGCGTTGACGACGGCGTCGGGGACGAGGTCGCCGGCGTCCATGTACTCACCCGGCGTGTCGTACTCGAAGTCCATGTCCGAGATGTCCATCTCCTTGTTCGAGCGGAGCGCGTCGCCGGTGGTGACGTGCTCGACGCCGAACTCGTCGACGATGTTCGCGGACTGGGTTCCCTTGCCTGCGCCCGGTGCACCGAGGATGAGGATGTGCGGACTGCTCATATCGGGGCGGTCGACCCCGGGACGTAAAGAGTTAAAGAAAACGGCTGACTGTTCGTGCATCCCGTCGTGTCGGGCTCGAGACAGTCTCTCCTCGGCGAACGGTGTTGCCCGGCCGTGCGAGGGCTCGACGCGAGGCTCGACCCGGAGCGAGGAGGGCCTACTGGCCGAGCTCCTCGACGCTGACCGTGTAGCTGCCCGAGCCGGAGTAGGAGTCGACGAGGATGCCGATCTGCTGGCCCGCACCGACGTCGTCGAGCGTGATCTGCTCCTGGCTGTCCGGGGTGATGGAGCGTCGGTCGTAGTCGTACGTGCTGGGCGTCCGCCCGTCCGTCGTCACGTACAGGTCGAAGTCGGACCAGTCCCCGCCCGACAGCGAGACGGTGACCTGGCACGGGTTCTGCAGATCGTTCGTCCACGTGTAGTCGTCCGAGTCGTAGTAGCCGTACAGGTAGCCGTCCGCCGAGCCAGTCGAGGACTCGTCACCGCAGCTGCCGCCGTCGCCCGACTCGACGGTGATGGCGACGGAGTCGGTCGTGCTCGCGCCGTCGTCGTCGGTGACGGTCAGGCTGGCGCTGTAGTCGCCCGCCTCGCTGTAGGCGTGCGTGACGGTCTGGCCCGTCGCCGTCGTACCGTCGCCGAAGCTCCACTCGTAGGCGCTGATGGAGCCGTCGGGGTCGCTGGAGCCGGAGCCGTCGAAGGTGACCTCCTGGCCGACCTCGACGGTCGCCGAGGAGGCGTCGATGGACACCGTCGGGGCCTCGTTCTCCGGTGGGTCCGGGTCGTCGGTGCTGCCGACGAGGTTCGCCGCGTCGACGCGGCCCGAACCCTGCTCCTCTTCGGGGAGGCCGATGTCGACGGCCGTGTTCTTCAGCTGGTTGCGGAGCTCGGTGTTCGACCAGCCCGGGTTCGCCGCGAGCCCGAGCGCGGCGACGCCGGCCGCCGCCGGGCACGCCATCGACGTGCCGGAGATGCTGTTGTACGGCGAGTCCGTCCAGGTCGAGAGGATGTTCACGCCCGGTGCGACGACCTCCTGCTTCTCGCCGTAGTTCGAGAAGCTCGCGAGGTTCTCGTTCTCGTCGATAGCGCCGACGGCGATACACTCGTCGTACGCCGCCGGGTAGGAGATCGTGCCCGTGGAGTCGTTCCCGGACGCACAGACGATGGTGACGCCGTTGTCCGCCGCGTAGCTGACGGCGTTCTTCATCGTGTCGGTGTAGCCGCCGCCCCCGAGGCTCATGTTCACGATGTCCGCGCCCTGGTCGGCCGCCCACTGCACGGCGTCCGCGATGTCGCTGGTCGAGCCGCTGCCCTGCTCGGAGAGCGCACGACCCGAGAGGATGCTGGCGTTCGACATCCCGGCGATGCCGTCGCCGTTGTCGGTGGTCGCCGCGGCGATGCCGGCGACGTGGGTGCCGTGGTACTCGTTCGACATCGAGTCCGGGTACGGGTCGCCGTCGTCGTCGACGAAGTCGGAGCCCTTGTTCGAGCCGAACTGGCCCGCCAGGTCCGGGTGGTCGTACTTCACACCCTGGTCGATGACGGCGATGGTGACCTCCTCGCTGCCGAGCGTGGTGTCCCACGCGGCGGGCGCGTTGACGAGCTGTGGCGCGTACTGATCGCCGAAGCGCGGGTCGTTCGGCTGGGCGAGCGCGTGGAGCGTCTCGTTGAACTCGGCGTAGCGCACGTGCTCGAGCGACTCGAGCGTCTCGAGGATGTCGTCGTCCGACATCGTCGTGACCTCGGGCTTCGAGAGCGCCATGTAGCTGAGGTCGTCGTTCTCGTGCGTGACCGCCATCCCGTCCGGGAGCCGTTCGTCGTTCGCGGTCGTCGACGCGACGTCGGTCACCGAGTACGTGTTCGTGACGCCAACGAGGATCTCGTCCGGGCGAGGGCCCGGCTGTCGCGACGGTGTCGCGGACGAGAGTCCCGCGAACGCTGCTGCCGCCCCCACGGCACCGGTCGCCTTCAGGAAGGTACGTCGTCCCCAATCGTGACTGCTGTCGTCTGTCATGAGACATGCCCACCGACACACCGTCCTCTATTTAAATTTTTGCAATCCTCATTGTTAATTTTAGTACTGTTACAAACTGTATTCTAGTTGCGGACAGTTGTGAACCGGGGGCCGGATGAATCGCCACGGCTTTGAGCGGCACCGAGAGAGGAGCAGGTATGGACGAGCGATTCAGGCGGCTCCTGCCCGGCACGGAGCCGCACCCGCGGGCGCGCGTCGGACTGTTCGTCGACGGCCCGAACGTGCTCCGCGACGAGTTCGACGTGGACCTCGACGACGTCCGGACGGCCGCGACCGACGTGGGCGACCTCACCGTGAACCGGCTGTACCTCGACGAGCACGCGACGCCCGGCCTCATCCAGGCCGCCGAGGCCCGCGGCTTCGAGGTCGTCATCACCAGCGGCGACGTGGACGTGAAGCTCGCGGTCGACGCGACCGAGACCGTCGTGACCGAGGCCATCGACACGCTGGCCATCGCCTCCCGGGACACCGACTTCAAGCCGGTGCTCGAGAAGGCGGGACGCTACGGCATCCGGACGCTGGCCATCGCCCCGGGCGAACACGGTCGCTCCGACGCGCTCCGGAACGCCGCGAACGACGACGTGGTCATCGAGGAGTAGCCGTCGCTGTCAGGGTCGAAGACGGGGGAGGAATGGGGTCCGCGAGGTCGGCTGTCCTTACTGGCCGAGCTCCTCGACGTTGACCGTGAAGCTGCCGGAGCCGGAGTAGGAGTCGACGAGGATGCCGATGTCCTGTCCCGCGCTCGGGCTGTCGATGATGACCTGCTCGTCGCTGCCCATCGAGATGGAACGCTTGTCGTAGTCGTACGTGCTGGGCGTGCGCCCGTCCGTCGTCACGTACAGGTCGAAGTCGGCGCTGCTCGGGCCGGTCAGGGAGACGGTGACCTGGCACGGGTCCGCGAGGCTGTTCGTGTAGGTGTACGACGTCGAGTCGTAGTAGCCGTACAGGTAGCCGTCCGCCGAGCCCGTCGAGGACTCGTCACCGCAGCTGCCGCCACCGCCATCGGACTCGACCGTGATCGAGACGGAGTCGGTCGTGCTCGCGCCGTCGTCGTCGGTGACGGTCAGGCTGGCGCTGTAGTCGCCCGCCTCGCTGTACGTGTGGGTGACGGTCTGGCCGGTGGCCGAGGCACCATCGCCGAAGCTCCACTCGTAGGCGCTGATGGAGCCGTCGGAGTCGCTGGAGCCGGAGCCGTCGAAGGTGACCTCCTGACCGACCTCGACGGTCGCCGAGGAGGCGTCGATGGACACCGTCGGAGCCTCGTTCTCCGGCGGGTCGTCGCCACCGCCACCGCCACCGCCGGCCTCGACGATGTTGAGCGCGTCGACGCGACCCGCGCCCTGCTCCTCCTCGGAGAGGCCGATGTCGACGGCCGTGTTCTTCAGTCGGCTGCGCAGCTCGGTCGGTGAGAGGGTGGAGTCGACCGCCTTGCCCAGCGCGGCGACGCCGGCCGCCGCCGGGCACGCCATCGACGTGCCGGAGATCTTGTTGTACTGGCCACCGAACTGGGAGACGTTCTCCGTCCACGTCGACAGGATGTCGACGCCGGGTGCGGCGACGTCGAGGTTCGGACCGTACTGCGAGAAATCCGCGAGGTTCTCGTTGCTGTCGACCGCGCTCACGGCCACACACTCGTCGTACGCCGCCGGGTAGGAGACGGAGCCGGAGCCGTCGTTCCCCGCCGCACAGATGGGGAGCGAGCCGTTGCTGACGGCGTAGCTCACGGCGTTCTTCATGGTATCCGTGTAGCCGCCGCCACCGAGGCTCATGTTGATGATGTCCGCGCCCTGATCCGCGGCCCACTCGACCGCGTCGGCGATGTCAGTCGTGGAGCCGCTACCCTCCTCGGAGAGCGCGCGGCCCGACAGCAGCGTCGAGTCCGAGATACCCGAGATGCCGGTGCTGTTGTCCGTGGTCGCCGCCGCGATGCCGGCGACGTGGGTGCCGTGGTACTCGTCCGCCATCGAGTCCGGGTACGGGTCGCCGTCGCTGTCGACGAAGTCCTGTCCCTTGTCGGAGCCGAAGCGCGCCTGCAGGTCGGGGTGGTCGTACTTCACGCCCTGGTCGACCACCGCCACGGTCACGTCGGAGCTGCCCTGCGTGGTGTCCCACGCCGACGGCGCACGCACCTGCTGCGGTGCGTACTGCTGGTCGAACAGCGAGTCGTTCGGCGTCGCGAACGCGTGCACGGTCTTGTTCTCCTCGACGTACCGGACGCCGGTCTTCCGCCGGATCGCCTCCGCGATGGCGGACTCGGCCTGTGCGGCGGCCTGGTCCGGTAGCTCCACCGTGAAGTAGCTGAGGTTCTCGTTACGGTGCGTCACGCTCGCCGGTCCGGGGAGTTCCTCCTGGACGCTCGCCTCGGTGCTGGCCATGCTCGCCGCACCCGAGACGCCCACGATGAGTTCGTTCTCACGCGGCTGCGGGTCCCGTCCTGGGGTCGCAGAGGTGATGCCCGCGAGTGCAGCGGCCGAAGCCGCCGCGCCAGTCGCTTTCAGGAAGGTTCGTCGTGCCCACGATTGCGTGTTATCGCCTGTCATGACACACAACGGCAGTCACGTTACCACTACTTATAATTTTATAATCTGGGTCTAAATTTATCGGAGAGTTATACAATTTGTCCGGTAGTTTCTAGAAAGTTGTTTGTCGAATCGGTTAGAAACTATAGCAAACAGGCCACTCGTTGAAACGCCGGGAGAGCGTCAGCGCTGTAGACACTTAATACCAACGGATATAGCGTTCGGAAACCAGATGGTGGTTCCGGGAGCGATTGTACGCGAACTGACACGGCCGTCGAATCCCCCCGCAGGGGGAGGACGGGAGCCTACTGACCGAGCTCCTCGACGCTGACCGTGTAGCTGCCCGAGCCGGAGTAGGAGTCGACGAGGATACCGATATCCTGGCCTGAGCTCACCGCATCCGCGATGACCTGCTCCTGGCTGTCCGGGGTGATGGAGCGCTTGTCGTAGTCGCTCGTCGACGGCGTCCGGCCGTCCAGGGTGACGTACAGGTCGAAGTCGGCGCTGCTCGGACCGCTGAGCGAGACCGTGACCTGACACGTGCTGTCGAGCGAGGTGGTGTACGTGTACGACTCGGAGTCCCAGTACCCCGAGAGCGAGCTGTCGGCCGAGCCACCGGTGGACTCGTCTCCACAGTCGCCGCCGCCACCGCCGCCACCGCCACCACCACCGTCACCGTCGACGATGTTGACGGCCGAGACACGGCCCGCGCCCTGCTCCTGTTCGGACAGGCCGATGTCGACGGCCGTGTTCTTCAGCTTGCTCCGGAGCTGGGTCGGGGTGAGGCCGGGATCGACCGCCTTGCCCAGTGCGGCGACACCGGAGGCCGCCGGACACGCCATCGACGTGCCGGAGATGCTGTTGTACGGGGAGTCGTTCCAGGTCGAGAGCACGTCGACACCGGGTGCGGCGACGTCGAGGTTCGGACCGTACTGCGAGAAATCCGCGAGGTTCTCGTTCTCGTCGACCGCGGAGACCGCCACACACTCGTCGTACGCGGCAGGGTACGACACCGAGCCCGAGCCGTCGTTCCCCGCCGCACAGATGGGGAGCGCGCCGTTGTTGACGGCGTAGGAGACGGCGTTCTTCATCGTCTGCGTGTAGCCGCCGCCGCCGAGGCTCATGTTGATGATGTCCGCGCCCTGGTTCGTCGCGTACTCCACGGCGTCGGCGATGTCGGCCGTGGAGCCGCTACCGCCGCCGAGCGCGCGACAGGCGAGCAGCGTCGAGTCCGAGATGCCCGCGACGCCGGTCCCGTTGTCGGTGGTCGCCGACGCGATACCGGCGACGTGCGTCCCGTGGTTCTCGCCGCTGGGCGCGGCGGGGTCGTCGTCACCGCCGGCGAAGTCGGAGCCCTTGTTCGAGCCGAAGCGGCTCTGGAGGTCGGGGTGGGTGTAGTCGACGCCCGTGTCGACGATGGCGACCGTGACGTCATCGCTGCCGAAGGTGGTGTCCCAGGCCGACGGTGCCCCCACCTGCTGGGGTGCGTACTGCTGGCCGAACTGCGGGTCGTTCGGCGTCGCGAACGCGTAGTGCGTCGTGTTCTCCTCGACGTACCGGACCCCGGACTTGCGCTCGATGCGCGAGGCGACGGCGTCCATCGTCGAGGGACCGTCGTCGCGGACCTCGACCGCGATGTAGCTGAGGTTCTCGTTCTCGTGTACGACGTTCGCGTCCGATGGGAGGTCTCGCTCGACCTGCCGCTGGACGGATGCCATGCTTGTCGACGAGGAGACGCCGACGAGGAGCTCGTTCTCCTTGGCACCCGGCTCGCGTCCGGGAGTGGCCTGCGTGAGCCCAGCGAAGGCGGCCGCACTCGCGGCGGCACCGGTCGTCTTCAGGAACGTACGTCTGTTCGTACCGCGTGGGGTATCATCTGCCATGCCCACCAATAGCAATTACCGCTAGCCATTTATATCTTGGCAAGCCGGGACTGAATTAACTAGTGTTCAACACGAGCAGTTGTCAGCTTCCACCGGTCAGTGCGTGCCCGTCATCCGGAAATAGTGGTCCAGATACCGAGGGAACGAAACATCATGTTACTTCCGCGTTCACGCACGCACGTACACACGATGGAGGAACTCGACACCCCCGTCCTCGACAACCACATGCATCTCGACCCGGACCACGGTCGCGGCATGGCTGCTGTCGACGACTTCGCACGGCTGGGTGGCACCCACCTGCTCGTCGTCAACAAGCCGTCCTGGCACCTTGGCGACCTGCCGACCGACCGCGAGTCCTTCCGGCACGTGTTCGAGGCGACCATCGGGGCCGTCGCGGCCGCGAGCGAGCGACTCGACGGACGAGCGTGGCCGGTGCTGGGCGTCCATCCGGGGCTCGTCTCCCACCTCGTCGACGACGGCCACACACCCGGGGAGGCACGCGACCTGATGCAGGCCGGACTCGACCTCGCCGCGAAGTACGTCGCCGACGGACGCGCCCTCGCACTCAAATCCGGCCGCCCGCACTACGAGGTCGAAGACGCCGTCTGGGAGGCCTCGAACGACGTGATGCGCCACGCGTTCTCGCTCGGAGCCGGGGCCGACTGTGCGGTCCAGCTCCACACCGAGGCGAGCGACGACCTCACCGAGGTCGCCGACTGGGCGGAGGACGAGGGCCTGGACCGGACACGGGTCGTCAAGCACTACGCCGGCGGCGAGCTCGCCGGCCCGGTCCCGAGCGTGATGAGCGAGAAGGAGCGTCTCACGGTCGCAGCCGCCTCGGACGCCCCGTTCCTCATGGAGACCGACTTCGTCGACGACCCCGACCGTCCCGGCGCGGTGCTCGGCCCGAAGACGGTCCCACGGCGCGTCCGCTGGCTGCTGGAGGAGGGCCACGACGAGGCCGTCCGCCGAGCGCACGTCGAGACACCGGCGCTCGTCTACGACATCGACACGACCGCGGACCTGTAGCTGCCGACCGCCGACAGCTGCACCACCGTACCGCCGTCGTGTGCTCCGGTCCACCACGCCGTTTCGTGCCCACGCACGGCTGTCTCGGGCGGGAGCGTCCCACCGTAGAGAAAGGCATTTCACTACGCCGGGGTAGGTTGTGGTATGAGCACTCCCCCGACCGAATACTACTCGGCAGAACGCTGGCAGAACTGGATCGACCGAGTCGAAGACGAGGACGTCGACGCCGAAGACGAGGACTCGATGCGCGTGTTCGACCTCATGCAGGACGACGCCGCCATCGCCGTCGCGAAGATCGTCTCCGCGACCGACGACGACGAGCTCGACGAGGAGGCAGCCTCCGAGAAGATCAACGAGATCGGCGACATCGTCTTCACCGAGCCCGACTTCGACGACGAGGACAAGCTGTTCCTCGTCGGCAGCGTCCAGGAGAGCCTGAGCATCGTCCTGCACTCCGCGATGGAGTACATCCACGCCGGCCCCGCCGAGGAGGCCACGATTCCCGAGTTCGTGTCGGCGGCCGCAGACGCCGAGGCCGAGGAGGACATCGAGAGCGCCCGCGGCTACCTCGTGAAGGCCGGAACGCTCATCATCGACGGGGAGGAGCTCTCGCCCGAGCTGGGCGAGGAGCTCGAGTACGGCCCGGTCGCCCAGTGGCTCAACGGCCTCGCCAGCCTCCAGTCCGCGATGGAGGACCCCGAGGTCGTCGAGGAGGACGACGACGCCGAGTAATCGGGACCTACTTCCCCAGTATTTTGGTCATAAGGGTTTTACTCGCGCCAAGCTAATCAGCGCATAGAATGGGGTTTCTCGACGACGAGCGAGGGGTGAGCGTCCAGGTGGGCGCAGTCATCCTGCTCGCGTTCGTCGTCATCGCGATCTCGACCTACCAGGTGCAGGTCGTTCCGAGCCAGAACGAGGAGGTCGAGGTCAACCACAACCGCGAGGTCCAGGAGCGGATGCAGGACCTCCGGGACACCGTCGGGACGGTGCCCGCCCGTGGCGTCGGCGGCTCGGTCGCCGTCCCGCTGGGCACCCGCTACCCGGCACGCAGCATCTTCGTGAACCCGCCACCACCGACGGGGCTGTTGCGCACCGTCGGGACGACCAACGACTCGGTCGGCTTCACCGTCGACAACGCCTCCGCGCTCGACGGCGAGACCGCCGACTACTGGAACGGGACCGCACGCTCGTACTCGACCGGTGCAATCGTCTACGAACCGCGCTACAACGTCTACCAGAGTGCGCCGACGACGGTGTACGAGAACTCGCTCGCGTACAACCGCTTTCGGACCGCGAACATCACGCTGACACAGCAGGACGTGTTCGACGGCAACCGCATCACGCTGACCGCACTCGACGGCGAGGTGCGGCGGGAAGGCGGGACCGCGTCGCTGACGGTGCGGTCGGTGACCGGCGAGCCGCGGACTGTCACGGTCGAGAACACGACGAACGAGCAGCTGACCGTGACGGTCCCGACGACCCTCTCGGCGGGCGAGTGGCAGCGCCTCCTCGAGGAGTCGGGCCAGTACGACCCGTCCGACAGCGACCCGGACGCGTACGTCAGCGCGGTACGGGCGAACGGCACGTTCGACACCTCGGGAACGGTCCCCATCTACCTCGTCACATTCGAGCTGGAGCAGGGCGAGCAGTACCGCCTCCGGCTCGCCAAAGCAGGCGTCGGAACCGGGGTCACACCCGTTCAGAGCGATGCCTACCTGACCGCGGAGGGAGAGAACGACCGGAGCGTCTCGGCGGGCGGCAGCGAGACGCTGACCGTCGCCGTCAGCGACCGGTACAACTCGCTGCAGAGCGGCGTCTTGGTCAACGCGAGCGTCCAGCGCGGCGGCGGCTCCATCTCCGACACCGACCAGCGCACCGGCGACGACGGTCGCATCTCCTTCGTCTACGACGCCCCGTCGAGTTCGGGCTCCGCGACGGTCGAGATGAACATCTCCGCGAGCCCGAACGCCTCGGAGCGGGTCCAGTTCAACATCACGGTGACTGCGAGCGGCGGTGGCGGGGGCGGCGGGAACGGCGCGTACAACGTGACGTGGCACGACCCCGACAACCGGACCGCCTCCGGTGCCGCGACGGTCTCCTGCACGGACGACCCTCCGCGCGGCATCTGCACCATCGACGGCAACGGCGAGTCCTCCGTCGACCTCCCGATGGTCATGTTCACCGACCCCGTCGCGGACGGTGCCACCGTCTCCTACTCCGTGAGCAACTCGACCGTCGGGAGCTTTTCGTCGAACAACGGGACGACGAACAGCACCGGCGAGAACCGGACGACGCTGACCATGACCGAGAACGGAACGGTGTCGACGTACGTCACCAGCGGTGCCGGCGGTGATCGGGTGGCGTTCTCCGTCGAGGGGATGGCAGGCGGATCGACGGGCGACACGACGCCGCCACAGTTCGCGCCGATGACCAGCGTGAGCATCAACAACCCGAACGGGCAGAAGGCAGACCAACTCACGTTCGATTACGACACGAGCGACGACGTGGCGGTGCAGAACGTCAGCTTCACTGCCGTGAACGACCAGGGGGCGACGCTGGTGAGCACGACCAGCACCAACCCGAACACGACCACGACGTACAACATCCCCGAGCAGAAGATGAACCAGCGCACTGTGACCGTGACCATCCGGGTCAACGACACGAGCGGGAACTACGAGGAGTGTACGTTCACGTTCAACAACGCGGGGGTGACGAAGGACAAGTCGCAGGCGGATTCCTGTACGACTGGCACTCCGTCGCTACAGCCCGTGCTCCCGTCCCGGGGCATGACACTCGACGCACGGCTGGCGGTCGACCCCACCGAGCAGTCACCGAGGAGGTGGAGTGCAGTCCGTGCAGCACTGTAATCACGACCGCGACGACCGCGCCCAGAGCTACGTCCTGGGCTTCGTCATCTTCTTCGCGTTCCTCCTCCTCGCGGTGACGGCGTGGCAGGTGGGCGTCGTTCCCGCCCAGAACGAGGAGGTCGAGTACGGTCACAACCAGCAGGTCCACGAGCAGTTGCAGGAGCTCCGGAGCCGGATGGTCTCGGCCAGTGCGGGCGGACGCGGTGGCACCGTCGACATCCCGCTGGGGACGACGTACCCGGACCGGACGCTCTACCGGAACCCGCAGCCGCCGGTCGGGCAGCTGCGGACTGTCTCGGGGGGTGGCGCGGTCACGGTGAACGTCTCCAACGCGACGCCGGTCGACGGCGAGACGGCGGACTTCTGGGGGACGGAGCTGAGCTACGACACGGTGCTGGTCACCTACCGACCGGGCTACCACGAGTACGAGGACGCGCCGACGACGGTGCTCGACAACACGCTGCTGTACGACCGGTACGACTCGACCACCATCGCGCGCTCCCCGCAGTCGCTGGTCGACGGGAAGCGGCTCTCGTTGCTCGTCGCGTCGGGGAACGTGAGCGAGACGCGGTCCGGCGTCACCGACGACCTCTCGCTCCAGGTGACGCCGACGAGCACCTCGACGAACACGGTCCGCGTGGAGAACGACACCGGGCCGGTGACGCTGACGGTGACCTCCTACCGTCCAGCCGAGTTCTGGAACGAGACTCTGGCCGCTGACGGCCAACTCGACGAGGACGGCGGCTACGTCACCGACGTCGTGAACCGGACGCAGACGCCGGTACCGACCGCTGGCGGCGAGACGCTCCACCGGGTCGGTATCACGTTCGTCGCGAACGAGACGTACGCCGTGCAGACGACGAGGGTCCACCTCGGGACGGCCTCGGAGCCGGACCCCGCGTCGCCCGACCCGGCCTACGTGACGGTCGTCGACGGCGACGACAGCGTTGCCAACGCGGGCTCGTCCCGCGAGTTCACCGTCGAGATCCGGGATGCGTACAACAACCCCGTACCGGGGGCGACGGTGAACCTGACCCTCGACGGGAGCCCGGGCAACCTGACCGTCGACGGCACCAGTCGGCGCACGTTCACCGGCCTCAGGGTCGGCGACGACGGGCGGGTGACCGCGCGCTATGACGCGCCGGACTCGGTGACGACAGCGACCGACGTGACGGTGAACGTGAGCCTCTCGGGGGACCCACGGAGCGGCTTCGACGCGAGCGCGCCGCTGAACGCGACGGTAGTGACGACGGTCACGCCCGGCGACGGCGGCGGTGGCGGCGGTGGTGGCGGCGCGGGGGGTTCCACGGGCGGCGCGTTCACCGTCGAGTGGGACCGGAACTCGACGGTGACCGTCGACCGGACGAGCAGTCCGTCGAGAACGTTCACCGCCCGCATCGTCGAGGGGCTGGCGAACCAGCCGGTCGAGTTCTCCGTCAACAACACGAACGTGGCGAACATCGCGAGCGCCGACGCTCAGACCAACGGCTCGGGTGCGGCCGATGCGACGTTCGACCTGCAGAACGACGGCACCTTCCTCGCGTACGTCACCAGCGGCGGGAGCGGTGACCGGCTGGTCGTCGAGGTGGTCAGCGGCGCGCTCTCGCCGCTGGTCTGGCAGACTGCAGCGGACTGGGACGCCGCAACCGTCGAGTCGAACGTCGTCCACGCGAATCACGGCGACCACGAAGCGGGCGCGGTCCAGCTAGGTTACCCCACCAGTGGTTCGGGGCTCGTGGCGTACTACCCGCTGGACGAGAACGGTGGCTCTACGGCGGACGACGCGAGTGGCGGGAACGACGGTACCGTCGACGGCGCGACCCAGGGTGTCCCCGGTATCCTGAACACCTCGGCGTACCGCTTCGACGGCCTCGACGACTCGGTGCAGGCACCGACGGACCTCTCCGACACGCTCGGCACCAGCGGGACGGTCTCTGCGTGGATCAAGACCACACAGAGCGGCTCCGACACGATGTGGCAGGCCCCGGGCATCACCGGGGTCGAGAGCAACGGCGACGCGAACGACGTGTTCTACGGCTGGATCGACGCCTCGGGGAACATCGGCGTGATGGCGGGCAACGAGGCCGGCGCACAGAGCGCTACGGAGATCAACGACGGCGCGTGGCACCACGTCGTGCTCACCCGGAACGCGGACTCCGGTGAGACGCGGGTGTACGTCGACGGCGTGCTGGAGGACACGGCGACCTCCGACGCCGGCGCGAAGACGACCCCGTTCTCCGGTATCGGCGTCATCGAGGACACCGGCGGCTCGCCGGAGTACCTCGACGGCCGACTCGACGAGGTGCGGCTCTACGACCGCGCGCTCTCCGACGCCGAGGCACGGGCACTGTACGAGACCAGCAGGAACGGGACCATCACGACCGCGGAGAAGACGACCTCGGTCACGGTCGACCCGCGGACCATCCGGCTCGAGAACGTCACCGCCGACGTGCCGTCGGGGACGAGCCTCACGGTCTACGTCGAGTCCGACCCCGAGGACGACGGGACGTGGAACCGGAGCGACCCCGTATCCATCGTCGGCGGCCAGGAGTCCTACGCCGTCGGTGACGGGAACTTCGGCACCTCGAGCGACCGGTTCCGCGTCGTCGTCGAACTGAACTCGACCGCGCCGTCCCAGAGTCCGTGTCTGGCGGGGCTGACCGTCGAACCGGACGGTGCGAACGGTGTCGCGGTTACCGGCGACTGTCCGACCTACGACGCGAGCGGCACGCCGCCGACCGCGTCGTTCACCGCCTCGCCGTCGAGCCCGACCACGCGCGAGTCGCTCTCGGTCGACGGCACCGGCTCCTCGGACCCCGACGGCTCCATCAGCTCCTATCAGTGGGACTTCGGCGACGGCACCACCGCGAGCGGCCCGACGGCGACGCACACCTACAGCACGCCCGGCACGTACACGGTGACGCTCACGGCCACCGACGACGACGGCCTGACCGACAGCGCGACCCGGACGGTGACTGTCCGGCCGGCCGCGCTGCTGACGGGGGTCCAGCCGAACCCCGACGCACTCGCCGACACGGACGGGGAGTTCGTCGCGGTCGAGGTCGACGGCCCGCTGAACACGAGCGACTGGGTCGTCCGCGACGACGAGAGCGGCACCGGCGCGACGCTGGCGACGTTCCCGGCGACCAGCGACGGGACGCTCTGGTTCGTCCGGAACGCCAGCGCGTTCCAGGCGCAGTGGTCCGTCCCGGCCGACGTGACCCTCGTCGAGTTCCAGCCCGGGGACGAGATCGGCGTGCTCGCCAACGACGGCGAACCGCTCGAACTCGTCAACACGAGCAGCGGCGTGGTCGTCGACGAGTTCGCCTACGGCACGGCGACCACGAGCGACGGCTGGAGCTACACCTACGCCAACGCGACCGGCGTCGCGACCCGGAACGGCGACGGTGCCGGCTGGTACGTCGACACGGACGACCCGAGCGACTGGTCCGACGTGGTCGAGACGGACTTCTTCGATCCCGCGCCGAACGCATCGTTCGACTACAGTCCGCCGACCCCCGACACGAGCGACAGCGTGACGTTCGACGCCACCGGCAGCACGGTCGCCGGCTCGGGGTCCTACCAGTGGGACTTCGGCGACGGTACCACCGCGACGGGGGACACTCCCACCCACAGCTACGATACGAGCGGAACGTACACCGTGACGCTCACCATTACCGACGAGAACGGCGACACCAACACGACGACCCGGACGGTCACAGTCACGCAGTACACGCCGCCGTTCTTCAAGGTGACCGACCTCTCGGCCACCGAGACGGCGACACCGGGCGAGACCATAACCGTCAATACGACCGTGACGAACACGGGTGAAACCGCCGACACGCAGTACGTCGACTACGTGTTCAACGCCTCGGACACGCTCACGGTCGCGGTCGTCGACGACGGCGGCGTCTACGGCTCCGACATTGCGTCGACACTCCGCTCGCGTTTGCCCGACGACTACTCGGTCGTCGTGGTCGACACGCAGACCGCGGTCAATCAGATGGGTAGCTACGACGCCGTTGTCGTCCAGCGCCTCGGGACGGACACGACGCTCGCCTCGTCGTTCGTCAGCGCGGTCGACTCGAACGACGTGGGCGCGGTCTACCTTGACCAGTGGACGAACAACCCGTCGGCAAGCGACTACAGCGACGGTATCCGGCGGCTCTCGCAGGTCCGTGGCGACCCGTCGAGCGTGCAACAGGAGTTCCAGGGCACGCCACCCATCGTGTTCGACATCACGCAGGACCACCCCATCTTCGACGGCGTCGGCGACGTGGGTGACACCATCACCATCCACGACTCCGCGACCGACAGCAACGCCGACCGCGTGTGGACGACCGGCTATAGCGGCGACACGCTCGCACAGGTCCGCGAGGAGGGTTCGGGTAGCTACGACGGTCCGACCATCCTCGCGGACGACGACGCGAACGAGGTCCTTCTCGGGATGGGTCGTTCGCAGTACATCCCCAACGAGCAGTACACCAGCGAGGCGAACAACGTGCTCGCGAGCGCAGTGGAACACGTCACCGTCACCGCCGGGAACCCCTCGAACGCGACCGAGATTACCCTCGCCCCCGGCGAGAGCCGGACCCTGACGTACCAGGTGACCGTACCGAGCACCGAGGGCCAGTACGAGCAGACCGTGAGTACGGAGAACGACAGCGCGACCGACACGGTGACCATCAGCACCGCAAGTCAGTTCGGCTCGTTCTCGGGGACGGTGACCGACACGACCGCCGGGACACCGCTGGCCAACACGGACGTGACGTTCACGTTCGACGGATCTACCTACACGACCACGACGGACGCGAACGGCGACTACGAGATCACGACTGTGCCCGCCGGGAGCTACACCGCGAACGCCACGGCAACCGCGTACGAGACCAGTAACTCGTTCCCACTCGCTGTGCAGGACGGACAGACGACGGAGAACGTCGACGTGTCGCTCTCGCGTGCCCAGCCCGGGTTCGACGCGCTATCTGCGTCAGCGAACGAGAACTGGTTCTTTGGGCTCTACGCTGACGAGGTGACGTTCGACTACGACTTCGTCGCCGACACGAACGTCGACTCCGTCGAACTGGTCGTCCGCAATTCCGGAGGTACGGTAGTCGGCTCCACGACCGTCACCGATCTCGACGGGCCGATTACGGTGAGCCTGAACAGCAACCAGTACGATCCGATGACGGTGGAGGTGACTGCCACTGGCCCCGGGGGGCAGACCTGCTGGGAGGGCACGGTCGACCACGGGGATACCATCGCGCTGGGTGAGTTCACGTCCTGCTGACTTTCGACACCCGTCGAAATCCCCATCGACACGCACAAATAGCCAGTCCACCCATTCCCCCACATGACAGCAGTCGGTATCGACGCGGTCGAAGTCTGGACGGGCAACCTGAAACTCGACCTCGCCGAGACGTTCGCGACGGAGAAGGGCAAGGACCCGGAGTACTTCACGAAGGGGCTGGGCCTGCGGGCATCGTCGCTGCCGGACTCCTACGAGGACATCGTGACGATGGGCGCGAACGCGTCGAAGAAGCTGATGGACCGGAAGGGGCTCGAACCCGACGACATCGGCCGCATCGACGTGGCCACGGAGTCGAGCTTCGACAACTCCAAGCCCATCTCGACGTACATCGCGGGCTGTCTCGAGCAGGTGTACGCCGGGGACTTCCACCACGCGAACAAGGGCGAGCGGAAGTTCGCCTGCATCGCGGGCACCCAGAGCATCGACGACGCGTACAACTGGATCCGCGCGGGCCGGAACCGGGGTCGTGCGGCGCTGGTCGTCGCCACGGACACCGCGCTGTACGCGCGTGACGACTCCGGCGAGGCGACCCAGGGCGCGGGCGCGGTCGCGATGCTCATCGACGAGGACCCGGACCTGGTCGAGCTGTCGACCGACCAGGGCTACGGCAGCGCGGACGAGACGGACTTCCTGAAGCCGAACCAGCAGTTCCCGAGCGTCGACGGCAAGCGCTCGGTGCAGGTGTACCTCGCCCGGATGCGCGAGGCGCTGGAGGACTACGAGAGTGTCTCGGGCGACGTCCACCTGGACGATTTCATCTACGCGCCGTTCCACACGCCGTACCCGGGCATGGTCCGGAAGGCGGCGGCGCTGGCGTACCGGCACGTCACTCGCGACACGCCGGTCGAGGAGGAGCTCGCGGAGGGCATCGGCCGCCAGCCGCGCCGCGAGAGCTTCGACGACGACGGCGCGTACGAGGAGGCCGTGCGCGAGTACATGGACGCGCTGAAGGAGACCGAGCAGTACCAGGACTGGTACGCGGCGACGGTCGACCCGACGCTGACCATCTCGCGTGACGTTGGCAACTGGTACACGGGCTCGGTCCACCTCGCGCGCGTCTCCGCGCTGAAGACGGCGCTGGAGGCCGACCGCGACGTGGCCGGCGAGTCGATGCTCGTCGCGTCCTACGGCTCGGGTGCGCAGGCCGAGATCCACGGCGAGGTCGTCCAGGACGGCTGGGCCGACGAGATCGCGGCGCTCGACGTCGACGAGCAGATCGCCGAGCGGTACGACCTCTCGTGGGCGGAGTACGAGCAGGTCCACGACCGGCACAACCACGAGACGGACTCGGAGCTGGAGGAGTTCACGACGCCCGAGGGCGAGTTCGCCTTCGACGGCTGGGGCCGGATGGGCGAGCGGAAGTACACGTACGTCGAGTAGAACGAGCGACGCGAATCGGGTGGCGGCCGGTCGCGAGGGCGGCCGGTCGCGTCAGCGGGGTGAACCAGAGCGTGCGGGCGGCAACGGGCGATGGGTCGGGAGCGGCCGGCCCCGGACCCAGGGCGGGGTCCGACGCCGGCCGGTGTGGATCGGGGGCTGGCGACGGTGGATGGCGGGGGTGGGCGGCCGTCGCCATCGTATCCTGTGGCCCGTATGCATAAAAACCGGGCCGCAGGTTTTCTGGCTCGGAAACAGTGTCACCGGTGAACTGAGCCGGGGAGCTACGGCAGCGACGCGAGCGACTCCAGCATCTCCTCGGTCGAGGCGTCGGTGACGGCCAGCGAGAAGCCGTCGGCGCGGGCGAGCTTCGGCGCGTGCTCCCAGAGGTCCTCCTCGTCGATGCCGTGCAGGACGACGGCGTTCGGGGTGGGGGTGACGACGCGCATCGCCACGAGCGGCGACTCCCCGCGCGTTATCTCGGTGAACACGAGCGCCCGCGAGGTGGACTGGCCGTAGAGCCGGTAGAACTCCTCGGACGAGAGCCGCGTGATGGCCGCGATGGAGTCGATGACGGTGTGCCCGGAGACGCTGGTCGCGTGGCCGGACTGCACCTCGGTCGCGTCGATGGCGTCGTACAGCCGCGAGAGCGGGACGGTCGTCGGGTACTCGCGCAGGTCGCGGACGATGTCGCTCTCGAAGCCCGCCGAGAGGACGCGGGCGTACTGGCGGATGTGGTCGCCGCCGCGTGACTCGTCGATGGTCAGGAGCGCCTCGACGATGCGGCTCACGACGCCGATGCCAGGGTTCTCGCGGCGGCCGCTCTCGTAGTCCGAGATGACCGACGACGAGACGTCGAGCTCGGCCGCGAGGTTCGTCTGGGAGATGTCGAAGTCGGTGCGCCACTTCCGCAGGGTCGAACCGGGGTCCGCGGAGAGGGTGACCTCGCCGGCGATCTTCGTCGCCAGCTGTCGGCGTGGGCTGTCGCTCATCGTCCGGTGGAGGGTCACGCGGCGCAAAAGCGTATCGAAAGTCCCCTTCGACACCTGACGAACCCGAAGGGTTTTGCTCCGAGCGACGATGCCTCCGGTATGCCCTCGACAGTCGTTCACGTGGCACTCGCCGGTGTGGTCGCGTGTGCCCTCCTCGGTCGCGCGTTCTCCTGGCGCGCCCTGCTCGCCGTACTCGGACTGACGATGCTGGTCGACCTCGACGTGTTCCTCGGGTTCGTGCTCGTCGGCGCGCACCGCGCGGCGTTCCACTCGCTGGTGTTCCTCGCCGCCATCGGCATCGTACTGCTGTACGACCGCTCGCGCGGCGACGGCTCGCTCCTCCGCGGTCGGTTCGGTCCCACCGCCCACCGCGTCGGCGCGGTGGCGGTCGTCGCCGCCCTCTTCGGGGCCATCGGCCCGGACCTGATGACCAACGGCGCGAACCTGTTCTGGCCGGTCCACGACCAGTTCTACGCGTTCAACGGCGAGATGTACCTCTCGGACCGGAAGGGGTTCGTGCAGACGTTCGTCGAGCTCGAGAGCGAGGAGCCCGCGCAGTCGGTCTCTCGTGGCTCCACGCAGGAGACCCAGTACCACACGGGCGTGGACACGAACCCGGACCGATCGGGCGAGGCCGAGGTGCAAGAGCGCGTGTTCCCGCTCGCGGACAGCGGCGAGCAGCTCCTGCTCGTCGTCACCGGCGCGTTCGTGATGACGAGCCGGCTGTACGACGAGTACGCGGCCTGAGCTCGCCGTGCCGGACCGGACCCACACGACTGAAGCCACCGCACGACGAAGCCCGGGCATGGTCAGACCGTACGACCCCGACACCGACGCCGAGGCGCTCTGGGAGGCGAAGCGGGCGTTCGAGCTCGGCCTCGGCTCGGGCACGGGTGGTGACGACAAGCGGGCGAAGTACGAGGGCAAACTCACCGACGACTACCGTGAATCCTGGTTCGCGTGGGTCGACCGCTGTGTCACCGACGACGAGCGCTGCATCCTCGTCGAGCCCGAAGGTGACGAGGGACCGGACGACGGCGACGACCCGGTCGACGCACTGGCGGGCTACGTGTTCGTGCTGCCCGAACGGCTCGCGCACGTCTGGGACGCGGCGGTGCTGAACGAACTGTGGGTCGCCCCCGCCCACCGCGGCACGGGCGTCGCCGACGACCTCATGGACGAGGCGGTCGCGTTCGCGCGGTCACAGGACCTGCCGCTCGACCGGCTGGTGCTCGACGTGGACCGGGAGAACGAGCGGGCGCGGGCGTTCTACGAGCGACACGGCTTCGCGCACTGGGGCGAGATGGTCGCCCGCGAGCTCTAGTTCTGCAGGAGGTACGCGCCGACGCCGCCGAGACCGCCGAACACGACCGGGTAGACGACGCCGAGGAAGACGACGGTCGAGACGAGCGGGACGCTGAGGGTGTACTGGCCCGAGAAGCCGAAGAACTCGACGGTCTCGGTGTGGCCGAACAGGACGGTCCCGACGAGCGCGAACAGCAGGTAGCCGACGAGGACGAGCGCGCCCGCGGCCACCGCGTTCGGCAGGTCGGTCGTCACGTCGCCGACGGACACCGCCACGAACCCCGCGAGCAGCAGGAACAGCGGCGGCACGGCCAGCGCGAAGGTGACGAGGCCGCCACCGGCCGCGTCGATGAGGTTCACCGCGCTGGAGCCGGACGGCGTGCTGTAGGTGAGGTCGACGAAGTGGGCGTTGTACAGCGTCATCCCCGCGGCCTTCCACGACGGCACGGTGTCGCGGACCGACTGGACGAACGCCTGGTCGATGGCCTGGTCGAACGTCTCCGGGTCCGGGAGTGCGGTCTGGGTCCACAGCAGGAACGTCACCAGGTAGCTCGCCACGAAGGCGACCGCGCCGGCACCCGCGCTGATGGCGGCCGAGCGCACGTCGACACCGGTCCCGTTCAGCCGCGAGTTCTCGAGGCTCGTGTTCGATGACATGACAGGAACCAGTTCTGCCGCATTCGGTAAATATCTTCGGCAAACTCCCGGTTCGTTGCCTCCGTTCCGTTGACTATATCACATTTCAATCAAATATTGTAGGGGTCGCTTTCAAGTACCCACCTCGCGAATCGAACCGGGCGTTGGTCGCGGACTCGTCGGCCGGCCGGCCGTCACGGGAGCCGCGACCGGCCGCGGCTCGCTCACGGCGCGCCGACCACGTCGAGCCCGGCGTCGCTCGCCTCGTACTCCTCGCGGGTGATGCTGTAGCGGTGCTGGGTGACCGGCTCGCCGTCTTTCAGCGCCCAGTTCCGGAGCGCGCCCTCCTTCCGGCCGCCGAAGCGCTCGACGTACTTCCCGATTGCCCGTCGGGAGTTCTCGTTCCCGGCGACGTGCTCGACGGCGACGACCTCGAGGTCGAGGCACTCGAACGCCAGTGCGACGAACGCGGCGGCACGCTCGCCGGAGTAGCCCCGCCCCCAGAACGGCTTGCGGAGCCACGTCCCGAGCGTCCCGGTCCGTCGGTCCCAGTCGATACCCATGCCCGCACCGCCGGCGAGCACGAGGTCGGTGTCGGCGTACGGCCCGCGGGGCGACGGGCCGTCGATGTCTCCGGGCGCGTCGGCCGGCTCGACGTACAGCTGGTAGCTGGCGTCCTCGCCGGCGTCGAGTCCCTCCCTGGTCATCTCGAGGAACTCCAGCGTCTCCTTCGGGGTCGCGTGGGGCTCCCAGGTGAGGTGTTCGGTCACCTCGTCGATGGCCGGGTCGCCCGAGCAGACCCGGTAGAACGCGAGCGGATCCAGCACCTCCGGAGTGGACGGGAGCAGCGTCAGGCGGTCGGTGTCGATGCGTCGGGGGAGCAGCCCCTCCCAGTCGGTGAGTTCGACGTTCATGGCTGGGTCTCGTCGTCTGTGGTGGTCGTCGGTCGTGTGTGGCGGTCAGTCATCGTGTCGTGGAACGTGTGCTCGCGCTCCGGGTCGCTGGCCCCGTACTCGGCGCGACTGATGCTGTAGCGGACGGTATCGACGGGCTCGTCGTCGAGCGTGAGCTGGTTCCTGATGGTGCCCTCGCGCCGGCCGCCGAAGCGCTCGACGTACTTCTCGACGGCCCGACGCGAGTTCTCGTTGGCATCGAGGTGGGTGACGGTCACGACCTCGAGGTCGAGCCGGTCGAACGCCAGCGAGACGAGCGCGGCGGCGCGCTCGCCGGAGTAGCCCCGCCCCCAGAACCGCTTCCGGAGGCCGAACGCGAAGTACGCGCTCCGCTTCTCCCAGTCGGCGAGCAGTTCGGCCTCACCGGCCGGGAGGCCTGCTCCGTCCTCGCCCGCTTTCGGCCGGACGACGTAGGTCGCACCGACGCCGTCCGCCCAGCGCTCGTGTCGATGGCTCAGCATCTCCGCGGTGTCCTGGGGATGCTCGTGGGGCGAGACCGGGATGTACTCGAACGCCGCCGGGTCGACCGCGTCCGTCGACAGGTGCCGGTACCGCTCGAAGAGGTCCGCGTCGGCGGGCGACTCGTGTTCGAGGACGAGCCGCTCGCTCTCGATGCGGTCGGGGAACAGCTCACTCATCGACGGCCAGCTCCGGCGCGACGTCGCTCGCCTCGTACTCCGCGCGGCTGATGCTGAAGCGGTGGAGGTCCCGGGGTTCGTCGTCGAGGGTGAGCCAGTTCCGCAGCAGGCCCTCGTACGTCCCGCCCCAGCGGTCGACGTACTTCTCGATGGCGCGCTTCGAGTTCTCGTTCCCGGCCACACAGCCCGCGCCGACGAGTTCGAGGTCGAGTCGGTCGAACGCCAGCGAGATAAGGGCGTCCGCGCGCTCGCCGGAGTAGCCCCGACCCCAGAACGGCTTCCGGAGCCAGACGCCGAGCCGTGCGGTCCGGCGGTCCCACAGCGGGATGCAGCTCGCGACGCCGGCGAACTCGCCGGCACCGTCCTCGCCGGCTTTCGGGTACATCGCCCAGTTCGCGCGGCTGCCCTCGGTCCAGCGCTCCGCCGATTCGGCCAGGTAGTCCGCGGCCTCCTTCGGCGTGTGGTGCTGGCCCTTCGAGATGAACCGGCCGATCTCGGCGAACTCGTCGCTGCTCGTGTGCTCGTACAGCTCGAACGCCCCCATCGACTCGTCGAGTCGCTCGTACCGCAGTCGCTCGGTCTCGAACGCGGCGGGGAACAGGTCCATGGGCCTGCATCGTCCAGCCAGCTAAAAACGGTTCGCCAGGGATGTGACCCGTTCGCACACGACGGTAGGGGCGTCCTCAGACCCGCTCGCGGAGGTCCCGCGCCGCCCGCTCGGCCGCGTTCGCCACGCGGGGCGAGCCCGCGCAGTCCCGGACCCACGAGAGGTAGTCCCGGTCCGAGTCGCTGCCGACCGCGCCGAGCGCCAGCGCGGCCTCCCGGACGGTCCGGACTGGCTGTCGGGAGGGGTCCGCGAGGTCGCGCATCCCCCGGCGGAGGTCGCCCCGGTCCGTGCCCACGTCCAGTCCGCCCGCGAGGCAGTACGCGAGCGCGACCGTCGCCGCGTCGGCGTCCGGGCCTTCGCCGCCGGCGAACCCCCGGAGTCGCCCGAGGGCGTCGCCCACGAGGTCGGAGTCGTGGCGGGCGAGGACCCCGAGAGCGATGATCGCCCGGAACCGCGCGTCCGGGTCGTCGTCGCCGAGGTGGGCCCGGATCGCCTCGGCGACCGGTGCGACGGCGGCAGGCTCGTCCCGGGCGAGCTCGGTCAGCGCGAACAGCGCCCGGGCGCGGTTCCCGGGCGACTCCTCGTCGAGCATCGCCCGCAGGCGTTCGATGGTCGGCGACGACCCCGCCCCGCCGACGACACGGTCGAGCAGGCCGTCGTCGTCCTCGCTCGCGACGAGGGCGGCCGCAGTCGGTGGGTCCTCCGCGGCGACGCCGACGGCGGTCGCGGCACAGCGTCGGACGCCGGCGTGGTCGTCGTCCAGGAGCTCGACGAGCCGCGTCCGCGTCTCGGCGTCGACCGTCGCCAGTCCGGCCAGCGCGGTGACCGCGGCCGTCGCCGGCCCCTCGTCGGCGAACGGGTCCGCCCGCAGCCGGTCGAGCACGTCGAACAGCGCATCGCTTGCGGGCCGGACGCGCCCGGGTTCCTCGCGGGCGACCCTGGCGAGTGCGGCCGCCGCGGCGGTCGGGTCGTCGTCGCTCTCGAGCCTGTCCACGCAGTCGGCGACGTCGATGGCGTCGAGGTCGGGCTCGTCGTCGGCCGCGGCTTCGACCGCCCGCCGGTACAGTGCTCTGCGGTGCGGGTCGCAGATCTCGTAGTACGTCGCGCCGATCTGGTCGACCGCGGCGGCCGTACAGCCGTCACAGCCGTCCGCCGTCCGTCGCGCGGTCGCCCGCAGCCCGTCGTCGTCGAGGTACGTCGTCGTGCCGTCGGCGGGGTCGAGGCTCGCGCCCGCCGCGCCGTAGGCGAGGAACAACCGCGTGAGGGCGGCGAGCTCGTCGGCGTCGGCCGGATGTGGCACCGTCGTCGCCTCGGCGTCCTCCCACGAGAGCGTCGAGAGCAGGTCGCCGAGGGAGCGCACGTCCTCGCCGTCGGCCTCGCGGATGTCGACGCCGTAGCGACGGAAGAACGCCGCGAAGTCGTCGGCGTCGATGGCGTGGCGCGCGCCCCGCCGGTCCGCGACGGTCGGCTCGTCGTCGAACGCGACGAAGACGCTGTCCGGGAGGGAGAAGACGAGTGGGTCGTCCATACGTCCGGGTCCGTGCGCGTCGGCATAAGTCCGGTCCACCAGTTTAAGGGCCATCGGGTCCCACTCCGACACGATGACCGACCCAGTCGACACGGTGCTGTTCGACCTCGACGACACGCTCTGTCGGTACCGGCGGAGCGTCGGCGAGGTGCTCTCGCTGTCGTTCGAGGCCGCGGGCGTCGAGCCGGTGTTCGACGCCAGCGACTACGTGGGGGTCTACGACGACTACGCCGAGGAAGCCGACGACATCGGCCACCTCCGTCGGCTCTGCTTCGCCGATCTCGCCAGCGACCGCGGGCTCGACCCCGAGGACGGCCACGCGGTCGCCGACGCCTACACCGAGACACGGGACCAGACGGCGGTCGACCCGCTGCCGGGCGCGGCTGCGGCCGTCGACGCCCTCGCCGCCGACCACCGGCTCGCCATCGTCACGAACGGCGCACCGGCGATGCAGACCGCGAAGCTGGGCGCGCTCCCGTTCACGGACCGGTTCGAGCACGTCGTCCACGCGGGCTACGACACCGCGGCGAAACCGGCTCCGGAGCCGTTCCACCACGTGCTGGACCTGCTCGACGCCGACGCGGACCGCGCGGTCCACGTGGGGAACTCGCTCACCTCCGACGTGCAGGGGGCCCACGCGGCCGGCCTGCGCTCGGTGTGGCTCGGCGACGGGTCGACGCCGGAGCCGACGCCGACGTACGCGGTCGAGCGACTGGACGAGCTGGTCGAGCCGCCCTGGCGGTAGCGTCGCCCGCTCGACGGTCCCCCGACGCGCCGGCTACTGGACCTCGATGGGTGTCCAGGCCTCGTCCGCGCGGTCGAGCAGGCGCTCGACGCGCTCGCGCATCGGCGGGTGCGTCGCGAACAGTCGCGTGAGGCCGCCCTCGTCCTCGCCGTGGATGTACAGCGAGGAGAGCAGGCCACGGTCGGGGGTCGACGCGCGCTCGATGCGGGTCAGCGCGCGGGCGAGGTCGGCGGGGCGACCGGTCACGTCGGCGGCACGGTCGTCGGCGAAGAGCTCGCGCCGACGGGAGTGCGCCCGCAGCAGCAGCGTCGCGACGACGGTCGAGGCGACGACGACACCGGCGACGACGACGTACGCACGCTCGACGTGCTTGACGAGCGGCTCGACGGGACGGCCGAGCAGGAGTCGGACCGCACGTCGCACCCCGACGACGAGGAGGCCCACGGGCAACAGCAGGAGGAACAGCAAGCCGCTGAACGTCTCGAGGACGCTGTAGCCGAGCGTCTGGACGAGGCTGTCGCGGCTCTCGATGTGGGCGAGCTCGTGGGCGACGATGGTCTCCAGCTCGTCCAGCGTGAGCAGGCGGAACAGCCCGGCGTCGAGGACGACAACGCTGCCGTCGGCGCGCCCGCCGATGGCGAGCGCGTTGGGCATGGGCATCCGGCCGACGAGCAGCGTCGGCGACCCGACGTCCATCCGGTCGGCGAGGCGCTCGACGCGGGCGTGGAGCTCCGGGGCGCGGTCCCGGGGGAGCTCCGTCGCCTCGAGCGAGGAGAGGATGCGGGCGGTGCCGCCACGGTAGCTCGCGTAGCCGAACAGCAGCGCGGAGGCGAGCAACGCGACGGCGAGCCAGACGGGGTCGGGGGTGCCCGCCCAGAGGACGGCGAACACGCCGGCGAACAGGGCACCGAGCAGCAGGTACAGCACGAGGAGGACCAGCCCGGTGGCGGCGGTGAGGAGACGGGTGGCCAGGGCGTCCGGATCCATCGGAGGTAGGGGTACGACGGGGGGTCTGAAACCGTTATCGGGGAACGGGGCCTGCGTGGTCAGGGCGGTCGCGAGAACGGGTGTCGTGTCTACTCCCGGTGGACTCCGGTGACGGTGCCGACGCCCTTGGACTGGCCCTCGCGGAAGACGAACCGCTGGCCCTCCTCGACGAGGTAGGGCTGGAACTTGAACCGGACCGTCGCGTGGCCGGTGTCGCCGGGGAGCAACTGGCCGTCGTCCGGGTGGAAGACGGCGGCCTCGCTGATGGTCTCGAGGTGGACGACGGGCTCGTAGCCGTCGTCGATGCGCGTCGGGTGGTTGAGTACCATCACTTCCGCCTCGAACTCCCGCACCGTCGCGGGGCCGCTCCCGCGGGGGACGAGCGCCATCCCGCGGGAGATCTCGGACTCGCTGACGCCCTTGAGCGCGATGCCGACGATACGACCCGCCCGTGCCTCGTCGACCCGGTGGTAGTGCATCTCGATGGAGCGCACCTCGACCTCGCGCCAGTCGCCGCCGGGCATCGGGCCGAGCAGGAGCTCGTCGCCGGCCTCGACCTCGCCGGCCATGATGGTGCCGGAGGCGACCGCGCCGACGCCGGTGACGGAGTAGGTCCGGTCGACGTACATCCGGAAGTCGCCGTCGTCGCCGGCGGTCTTGGGCAGGCGCTCGAACAGCTCGTCGAGCGTGCCGAGCCCGTCCATCGTCACCGCGCTGGTCGTGACGATGGGGACGACCGTCTCGCCGATCTCCTCGACGGCGGCGTCGACGCCGTGGCGCTCGACCCGCAGCGGCGTCTTGTCGACCTCGCGGAGCAGGCGCTCGACCTCGCGTTCGACCTCGCGCAGGCGCTCCTCGTCGACGAGGTCGGCCTTCGTGATGGCGACCATCGTCGGGAGCTCGGTCGCGAGCAGCACGCCGAGGTGCTCGCGGGTGGTCTTCGTCGGGCCGTCGTCGGCCGCGACCGTCAGCAGGCCGTAGTCGAGCTTCTGTCCCACGAGCCCGCGAATCGTCGTGCGGAGCCACGGCTCGTGGCCGACCGTGTCGACGAACGAGACGAGGCGGTCGGCCTCCTCGACGACCCGGGCGCGGTCCTGTTTGCGGTGCGGGTTGTCCATGTGGACCGGCCCCGTCTCGTCGTCGAAGCCGTAGACGGCGTAGGAGAGGTCCGCGGAGAGCCCGCGCTCGACCTCGTGTGGCTTCACGTCGAGGTAGCCCCGCGTGGAGCCGTCGCCGTCGTCCGCCTGCCCGGTGACGAGCGAGCCGACGAGCGTGGACTTGCCGTGGTCGACGTGCCCCGCCGTGCCGACGACGATGTGCGTGTCGTCCGTCTCCAATACGGCCCCCTCGCGTACCACCGCGACGCCGACGATGCCGCGCTCGTCGTCCTCGCCGACGCCCCACGTCTGGACGTCATCGAGGTGTGCGCCGGCCTCCTCGGCCAGCAGGCTCAGCACGTCCATGGACTCGGAGAAGGTGCCGGGCTCGATACCCGCGAGGCCGCCGTCGTCCGTGACGCCGACCACGTACAGCGCCTCCCCGTCGCCGGAGAGCACGCGGTGACGGAGCTGCGCCGCCAGACTCTCGCGCCGGCCGTCCGCGAGGTGGACGTCCTTGCTGAGCCGTTCCTTGAATTCGACGTTCCCGCCTTCCTGCTCGCCGCGTTCGAGGGCCCGTTCCAGCACGGCCCTGTCGGGGCTCATAGGTTCGCGTTAGCATACAGTACGGAAAAGCCTTCCCGTGTTTTTGGGTACTGTTCACACGGGAGCCCTCGAGAGACCGGCTCAGTCCCGCTTCCCGTAGTACAGCACGAGCCGGCCGACGGCCGTCGCCCAGAACCAGGCGAGCATCCCGAACTCGACGGCGACCGGCAACCCCCGCGGGAACAGCCAGAGCCCGACGACGAGCGCCGCCCCCAGCAGCAGCAGGAACGCCAGCGTGTTGTCGAGCACCGTCGGCGGGTCCAGTGCATCCTCGAACGCCAGCTGGAGCACCGCCGCCGCGATACCGACGCCGATCGCCAGGACGAGCGTCCCCGCCCCGGGTAGCGGCGGCACCGTCCCGTCCCAGAACTCGAGGTAGACGATGCCGGTGAGTACGATGGCCAGCACCACGGCGGTCCGACTCCGCCGCCGGTCGACCGTCTCGGGGACCATACCTGCCCAATCGACACCCGGCCCCAAAAGCGCACACCCCGGCGACAGGACGCGGCTGGTCGGGACCGCCGCTACTCCTCGGACAGCCGGTCGTACGCCGCGGTCACCCGCTTGAACGCCTCCTCGTCGCCGCCCGCCGTGTCCGGGTGGACCTCCTTGACCTTCTCGCGGTACGCCTCCCGCACGTCGGCCGGGTCCGCGCCGGCGTCGAGGTCCAGCCGGTCCAGCGCCTCCCCCCGGGTGGGTCCCTCGGTGGTGCGTGGGGCGCGCCGTCGACGCTCGCCCTGGCTCCGCTGCCTGCGACCGCCCGCCCCCGCGCCCGCCGCCGTTGCACGCGTCCGGGCACGACGGCGGCGCTCCTCGGCCGCCCGGCGCGCCTCCCGCCCGAACCGGCTCCGGGGACCGCGTGGCCCCTCCGCCGCCTTCTGCTCGGCCGCCCGTCGCCGCTGCCCGAACGCGTCGCGGTACGTCCCCGCGTCGACCCGTTCGCGCAGCTTCCCGCTCGCCTGGAACCAGAACAGGTACGTGGTCAGGGCTAACGGGGCCGCGATCCCGAGGACGAACAGCTCGCGGGTGACGATGGCGACGACGAACAGCACCGTCGTCAGCCCCGCGAACACCGCCGCCAGACCGAACAACAGCGGTGAGTCTCGCACGAATCGGGGGTAGGGACTACCCGGCCTAATATCTCTCGGTGGACCCGTTGTTGGTCGCGGGTGTTCCGGTTCGACGTCGGCGCTGGCACACACTCAAGGCCCGTGGCGTGCTATGCTCTCGCATGAGCGTCGAGACCCTCTGCCAGCTCTGCGAGGACGCCCGTGCGACCCAGCAGTGCAACCACTGTGGCGCGATGGTCTGCGACCGGCACTACGAGCGCGAGCACGGGCTGTGCCTCGACTGTTCGTCGCGTGCTGGTCCGACCGACACCGACGGCGACACGTACCAGTACTGAGTCAGCGATACTGGTTCAGCCGGCGCTTGAGCCGCCGGGCGGCGTCGCCAGCGGCGGCGAAGAACTCGCCCTCGCCGCGGGCGTTCTCGCCGGCGAAGATGATACCCCGCGAGGAGTTCACGAGCCCGACCTCGACGCCGCGGGCCGCGGACTCGGTCCCCTCGGGGAGCTCGGTGAGACCGTGCTCGACGGCGGCCTCGGCGTCGCCGCCCTGTGCGCCGACGCCCGGGACGAGGAACGGGAGGTGGGGGACGCGCTCGCGGACGTCCGCAAGTTCGTCCGGCGTGGTCGCACCGACGACCAGCGCGACGTTGCCGTGTTCGTTCCACTCCGAGGCGCGGGTCGCGACGCGCTCGTACAGCGGCTCCCCCGTGGCGAGTTCGAGGTCCTGGAAGTCCGAGCCGCCGGGGTTCGAGGTGCGGGCGAGGACGAAGACACCCGACTCCTCGCGGGCGAGGAACGGGGCGAGCGAGTCACGGCCCAGGTACGGGTTCACGGTGATGCCGTCGACCACGTCGAGCAGCTTCGCGTACTGTCGCGTCGTGTTCCCGATGTCGGCGCGCTTGGCGTCCAGCAGCACCGGCACGTCCTTCCCGTGGGCGTAGGCGACCGTCTCCCGCAGGGCACGCCAGCCGTCCGCGTCCTCGTAGAACGCCGCGTTGGGCTTGAAGCAGGCGGCGTGCTCGTGGGTCGCGTCGATGATGCGGCGGTTGAACGCCCAGCGCGGCAGGTCGTAGTCCGCGAGGAAGTCGGGGATTCGGTCCGGGTCGGGGTCCAGCCCGACGGAGACGACCGTGTCCCGGTCGTCGATGCGGGCCGCGAGTCGGTCGAAGAAGCGCATTGCATCGGTGTGTGCGGGGGGTCGTCTTGGACCTGTCGAAGCCACGCCGGTCGTCGCGACGCCGCGCTTCGGCACCCGCCTCACTCGACCAGCGCACCACGGCTCGCGGCTCCGACGACGAGCACCTCGCCGTCCACGTCGGCGGCCCGGAGTGCGTCCTCGGCGGCCGCGACCGCGGCTTCCTGCCGGTCCACGTCGGTCAGCCCGTACACCGTCGGGCCCCAGGAGGACTGCCCGACGCCGGTGACCGCGGGGTCGCCGGCGAGCTCGTCGACGACGGTCCCGACCGGCGGGCGGAACACCCCGCCCTGCTCGTCGACGTACCACGCGCCGTTGAGCCGGCCGACTTCGGCGACGGCGTCGCCGAAGTCGTCCAGACGACCCTCCGCTGCCGCGGGGAGCAGTCTGCGGTTCACGACGCCCGCGACCTCGTCGGCGATACCGGGCTCGGCGCGCTCGACGACCGCGCGCATGCTCGCCTCCTCGCGGTCGCCGTTGCGCCCCCGCGCGGTGTCCGGAATCGCGAGCACGAACCGCCACTCTGCGGGCAGGTCGTGCCGGGCGACCACCGGCGGGACGGTCCACTCGCCCTCCGCGGGCGGCTCCGTGGTGAACCGCGCGGTCGGATGTCCGCCGTCGACGACGAAGCCACCGTCCTCGAACGCCGCGACGCCGACGCCCGAGCGGCCGCCCCGGCCGAGGTCGGGGGCGTGCTCGCGGAGCCGCGGTTCCCGGTCGTGGGCGTGTGCGACCGCGACGAGCGTCGCCAGCGCGAGCTGGGTGCCGCTCCCGAGCCCGACGTGTCTGGGGAGCGTCTCCTCGACCGAGACGGTCGCGCCGGGCACGTCGAGCAGCTCGGTCGCGCGCTCGACGTACCCGCGGACGGTCCCGTCGGGGCAGTCCACGCCATCGGCCCGCTCGGCGGTGACCCGGACCCGCGGCTCCGCGAGCGCAACCCCGAGCCCGCCGTAGAGCCTGGCGTGCGCCAGCGAGAGGTTCTGGAAGCCGAAGTGGAGGCGCGCGCCGACGCCGACCGTTGCCATTACCGGCTCATGGTGTCGTGCTTGGGAACCGGTTACGGCGGTGGCAACCGTATCCGGTGTCGAACGGAGGAGCAGCGTGTCCCGTTCCGGCGATCAACGGAACCGTTTCAAACAGCCAGAAAGTCTCGCCAGCCGCACGCCAGTCGGTTGGGTCGGGGAGCAGTCGCCACCGGCTACCTGTTCGACCGACCTACAGCGCGTCGACGATGGCGTCGGCTGCCACCCCGGCCCCGTTCTCGAACTCGGGGGGCTCCGGCGGCTTGCGGACCGCACGACGGAGGTGCGGGATGGAGTGCTCGACCTGGAAGCCGGTGACGCCGCCCCGCTCGATGACGCTGGCGACGCCGTGTTGCTCGTCGGTGAACGGCCAGATGACACACGGGGTGCCGGCGACGGCGGCCTCCATCACGGTCGAGTAGCCCGAGCAGACGACCACGTCGGCGGCCTCCAGGTGGGGGAGCATCGCCGGGACCGGCTCCCAGTCGTCGCCCCCGACCTGGGTGACGCTGTGGCCGTCCTCGCGGAGCGCGGCGACGAGTTCGTCGAAGGAGTCGGAGTAGTGACTCGGGACGACGAGCACGTCGAACGGCTCGACCGTGCGGTCCTCGTCGCACGCCAGCGCGACGGGCGGGACCCGGGTGATTCCCCCGGGGTCGTCGTCGCAGGGCGGCCAGACCGTGGGGTAGAGGAACTGCTCGCAGGCGTGGAGCTGCTGCTTCGTCAGCAGCCAGGTGAACACCTCCTCGACGACGGCGTCGTAGAAGTACGGCGAGTTGTGCGTGAGCACGTGCAGCGGCGTCCCGGTCAGCGTGGCCGCCATCGCGGCGAACATGTCGTCGGTGACGAGCGCGTCGGGCTCGGTCCGGCCGAGCCACTGCACGTAGTCGTAGACGCGCTTGCCGCTCATCGGGACGCTGTGGGTGATGACCCGGAGGAGGTTCCCGCCGTCCTGGTAGTCGCCGATGTAGTCGACGACCGCTGGGACGTACTCCTCGTAGCCGTTGAGTTCGACGAACCGCTTCCCCGGGCCGCCGCCGGCGAGGCGGACGGTCGCGCCGCGGTCTTCGAGCGCCTTCGCCACGGCGAGCATCCGCGTCGCGTGGCCGGCACCTTCCGGATAGTGGGCGACGGCGACCTCGGGCTCCATGTCGTCCCGTCTGCCGCGTCCGCGCAAGAAGCTTTTGAAAGGGCCACGCTTCGCCCGTGACGAGGTATGGCGGTCGTACTCCCCAAAGCCGACGTTACCCTGCGTACGGGGCCCGAGACGGCCGCATTCGTGCGTCGAGGGGTAACTGGCCCAATACAAACGGCCCGGGGTCGCTGTCTGTTCTATGGACCGGCTGGAGTACTACGAGGCCGACGAAGTCGTCGAGAAGTACGCCGCGGTCGGGCGGGCGGGCCTGCGTCCCAACGAACGCGTCCTGCTCGACGAGTACGTCACGGACCCCGACGGCCGCGTCCTCGACCTCGGCTGTGGCTCCGGTCGGGTCACGGCCCCGCTCGCCGAACGCGGCTTCGACGTGGTCGGCGTCAACGTGAGCGAGACGATGGTCCAGGTCGCGCGGGAGCTCCACCCCGACGTCGAGTTCCGTGTCGGCGACGCCACCGCGCTCTCCTTCCCGGACGGGTCGTTCGACTACGTGCTGTTCGCGGACCGTGGCATCGACGACGTCCGGCCGGCCGCCAGCCGGATGCGGGCGATCCTCGAGTCGTGGCGGGTCCTGAAGCCGGGTGGCCTGTTCGCCTTCGACGCGAACAACCAGCTCAGCCGGTTCGTCGTCGATCCGACCGACCGCTCGGCCGTGGCGGACACCGCACGCTTCCTCGCCCGGAACCTCCGGGCCGGGACGCTCCGGTCCCGCTACGCCTTCGTCGAGTACGCGAACGGCATCGACCGGACGTACGCCATCGTCCCGCCGGCACAGCGTCGCCAGCTGACGGACGTCGGGTTCGAGCTGGTCGGGATGGTCCCGAGTGCCGACGACCGTCGCCCGACACTGCTCGACCCCCGGCCGTACTACGTCGCCCGGAAGCCACGGCGTGCGGCTGCCGACACCGGCGTCTCGGACTGAGTTCGGGTCGTGTGAATCCGGCAGCAACATCTGTCCCAGCGACGGGACTTAAGCCCCGGCACCGCTACCACCGACCATGCACGACCAGAAGCCCGAGGGCCTGCGCAGCCGCGAGGTCACCGAAGGGCCGGAACGGGCACCACACCGGGCGATGTTCCGCGCGATGGGCTACGACGACGCCGACCTCTCCTCCCCGATGGTCGGGGTCGCGAACCCGGCGGCGGACGTGACGCCCTGCAACGTCCACCTCGACGACGTGGCCGCGTCGGCCATCGAGGGCGTCGAGGCCGCCGAGGGGATGCCCATCGAGTTCGGCACCATCACCATCTCGGACGCCATCTCGATGGGGACCGAGGGGATGCGTGCCTCGCTCATCTCGCGCGAGGTCATCGCGGACAGCGTCGAACTCGTGGCGTTCGGCGAGCGCGTCGACGCGCTCGTCACGGTCGCGGGCTGTGACAAGAACCTCCCCGGGATGCTGATGGCGTCCATCCGCACAGACCTCCCGAGCGTCTTCCTCTACGGCGGGTCCATCATGCCCGGCGAGCACGACGGCCGCGAGGTCACCGTCCAGAACGTGTTCGAGGGTGTCGGCGCGGTCGCCTCGGGCGACATGACCGAGGACGAACTGGACGACCTGGAGCGCCACGCCTGCCCCGGCGCGGGCTCCTGCGGTGGGATGTTCACCGCGAACACGATGGCGTCCATCTCCGAGGCGCTCGGGATGGCACCGCTGGGCAGCGCAAGCCCGCCCGCGGAGGAGGACTCCCGCTACGAGGTCGCCCACCGCGCGGGCGAGCTCGCGCTGGAGGCCGTCGAGGCGGACCGCAAGCCGTCGGACATCCTCTCGAAGGAGAGCTTCGAGAACGCCATCGCCCTGCAGGTCGCCATCGGCGGCTCCACGAACGCGGTGCTGCACCTGCTCGCACTGGCCGCCGAGGCGGGCATCGACCTCGCTATCGAGGAGTTCGACGAGATCAGCCACCGGACGCCCAAGATCGCCGACCTCCAGCCCGGCGGTACCCGGGTGATGAACGACCTGCACGAGCTCGGCGGCGTGCCCGTCGTCCTCCGGCGGCTGCTCGACGGCGGCTACCTCCACGGCGACGCCGCGACCATCACGGGCCGGACGATGGCCGAGGAGCTGGCCCACCTCGAGCGCGAGGGCGAGCTGCCCCCGGACGACGAGGTCGACGCGGACTTCCTCTACACGACCGACGAGCCGCTCCACGAGGAGGGGGCCATCAAGATCCTGACGGGGAATCTCGCGCCCGACGGCGCGGTTCTCAAGGTCACCGGCGAGGACAACTTCCACCACGAGGGCCCCGTCCGCGTCTTCGAGAGCGAGGAGGCCGCGATGAAGTACGTCCAGGAGGACCGCATCGAGAGCGGCGACGTGCTCGCCATCCGGAACGAGGGGCCGTGCGGCGGCCCGGGGATGCGCGAGATGCTCGGCGTCACCGCCGCGGTCGTCGGCGCGGGCCACGAGGACGACGTCGCACTGCTCACGGACGGCCGGTTCTCGGGCGCGACGCGGGGGCCGATGGTCGGTCACGTCGCCCCCGAGTCCTACGTCGGCGGCCCCATCGGTGCGCTGGAGGACGGCGACGTCGTCACCGTCGACATCCCGAACCGGGAGCTGTCGGTCGACCTGAGCGACGCGGAGGTCGAGTCCCGGCTCGACGCGCGCGAGGAGCCCGAGCCGGCGTACACCTCGGGCGTGCTCGCCAAGTACGGGCGCGACTTCGGCTCGGCCGCCAACGGCGCGGTGTCGAACCCCGGCGCGAAGCGGGAGTAGTCGGGCCTACGTCAGGCTGGGCCCCTGTTCCTGTTCCCACGCTTCGACGACGAACTCCGCGAGCTCCGTCTTCGAGTGCGCCTCGACGAGGTGCGTGTCGAGGTCGTCCGATTCGTCCAGCATCGCGTCACAGAGCGGGCACTGGACCGGCTCGATGGACATTCGAACGTGCCGTCGAACCGGACACACAATAGTACCTGTGTGTTACCGGACGTGCTGGTCCGGCCGCTGCCGACGGAGGGGGCTCACCTGTCGCCGGTGTCGGTCGATGTCGCGTCCGGTTCGAGTCGGACCCAGCCCGCCGGCGTCCCCGCCATCCCGACGAACCGGACCTCGCGGCCGCCCCCGCGGCGGCGCACCCGCACCATCCCGTCGAACAGGTGCTTCAGGCGCTCGAAGTCCGTCCCGTCGGTGACGTTCGTGTACACCGGAAAGAGCGACAGCCCGGTCGCGCCGCCGGACAGGAGCACCTGGTGGGCGTACCGGAACACCGTCTCGGCGTCGGTCGAGAGCAGCAGCGTCGACAGCGAGTCGAACAGGAGATGCTGGCGGTCGGTCCCGAGTTCCCGGAGCGTCTCCAGACACTCGTCGATGGCCATGCTCGCGCCGGTGAGGTCCGTCGGCGAGGGCACGCTCCAGTGCCGTTCACTCGGGTTCGCACGGACCACGTCGTGGGTGGGCGTGCAGTCGACGACGCCGAGTCGGCCGCGCTCGAAGTCGGGCACCTCGCGGGTGACCCGGTCGAGGAGTGTGCGGGCGGCGTCGCGGGTCGTCACCAGCGCCGCGCCGTCGGCGGGGCCGGCCGCCCTCGCGAGGATGCGCGTCGGGACCGGCCGGACCGTCTCGCGGCTCGGGCCCGCGACCAGCAGGTCCCGGTGGCGCGAGAGCACGGCGTCGGTGAGGACCTCCTCGAAGCGGTACGTCTGCGTCATGACTACCCGTCGAAGCTACCGAAAGACGGCGGCTCAGTGACTTATCGTTGTCGGTCGTCGGGGTCCCGGACCACTTCCACTCCGGTCTCCGTCGACTTACGGTCCTCGCCGACGAACCACCGGGCGATGATCACGGACCCCCGGGTGCTGCGCGACGAGTGGGTCCCCTCCGAGGTGCGCCACCGGAACGCCGAGTGCAACCAGCTCTCGACCGCACTCGCGCCCGTCGCCGACGACGACCGGCCGGGCAACGTCTTCCTCCACGGGCCGCCGGGCACGGGCAAGACCTGCTGTGCGCAGTACATCGTCTCGCAGTTCTGCCGCGAGGTGCGCGACGTGGCCCACGAGTACGTCAACTGCTGGACGGACTCGACACGCTTTGCCGTGCTCGAACGGCTGCTCGTGAACGTCGACGCGGGAGCGGACGTCCACCGGTCGTCGACGCCCGTCGACGAGCTGGTCCGCCGACTGCGCGACCACCGCGAGCCGTACATCGCCATCCTCGACGAGGTCGACGTGCTCCAGGACACCGCCGTGCTGTACGACCTCTACCAGATCCCCCACGTCGCGGTCGTCCTCGTCGCCAACCAGGAGGAGACGTTCCTCGCGGAGCTCGACCCGCGCCTCCAGAGCCGGCTGCGGACCTGCGCCTCCATCCGGATGCAGCCGTACACGACCGACCAGCTGGCCGCCATCCTCGTCGACCGGGTGCGCATGGGGTTCGAGCCCGGCACCGTCGACGACGCCCAGCTCGAGCGCATCGCCGACGCCGCCGCCGGCGACGCACGCCTCGCCATCAACGTGCTCCGTGCCGCCGCCCGGAACGCCGAGGACGCCGGTTCGGGACGCCTCGAGCCCGAGCACGTCACCGCGGCCATCCCCGAGGCCGAGCACGACGTGCGTCGGAAGACCCTCTCGAAGCTCACCGCCCACCAGCGCGTGCTGTACGAGGTCGTCCGGGACGCCGGCGAACTCGGCTCGGCGACGCTACACGAGCGCTACGAGGTCCGGGTGGACGACCCACACGTCAGGCGCACCCGCCGGAAGCACCTGAACAAGCTCTGCGAGTACGACCTGCTGGAGAAGACCGGCGATGGCCGGGGGCGGACGTACCGTCTCGTCGAGCCCGCACCCGCGCCCTGACCGCGTCCCGGGGGGTGTGCCGTCGGTCGGTAGCGGCCCGCTACGCCGCCGCAGCAATCGGATAACAATACCCGTAGCCGGTGGTTTCATGGTCGATGGCGCAGTCGTCGTCGGTTCGGACCACGGAGCGGACGGAGGACCAGGGCAACGACCGGTACACGGTCCGGCCGTACGAGCGGGACGACGCGGCCGACGTCCTCGACCTCTACCGGACCGTCTGGGGGAGCGAGCACGACGCCGACTGGCTCGCCTACAAGTACGTGAAGAACCCGTACTTCGACGGCACGTCGATGCTGGTCGCCGAGACCGACGACACCGTCGTCGGTGCCCGCCCGGCGGTCCCGGTGCCGATGCGGGTCGGCGACACCGACCTGGCCGGGCTGTTCCTCGTGAGTGTCATGGTCCACCCCGAGCACCGCCGACGCGGGCTGTTCACCCGGATGATGGCCCACGGGTTCGAGCACTTCGCCGACGCCGGGGTCTCGCTCTGTTTCAACTACAGCAACGAGCTGTCGGCCCCCGGCTACCGGCAGCTCGGGGCCGAACGCCTCGGAACCGGCCCGGGGAAGCACGTTCGCGTCCAGCGGCCCGGCCGGTTCGTCGACAGCCATCTCCCGGCCCCGGCCGACGAGGTCGCCCACGCGGTGGCGAACGGGATGGGACGGGGCTACCGGGCGGTCAGGGACGGGCTCGCGGTCGACCTGCCTGCACTGGTGGCCGCTTCGGGACTGGGGGTCGACCGTCGCGACCGCCTCGCCCCCGGGCTGCTGGCGAGGCTCTACGAGCGCGACCCGCCGGACGGCCTCCACACGCGGCGCGAACCGACGTTCTACCGCTGGCTCGCCGACAACCCCGGCTGGACGTACGAGACGTACGTCGCCTGGGACGGCCCACGGTCGGTCGCCGCACTCCTGGTCAAGCGCCGCCCGGGCGACGACTCGACGGTGGTCCTCGCCGACGCGGTCCCGGCGTGCACGCCGTCGACGCGGCCGGCGTTCGCGACGCTGCTTCGCGCCGTCCTCGCGGACAACCGTGACGCGGCGAACGTCTCGACGTACGGACTCGTCCACCGCGAGCGGCTGCTCCCGGCCGACCTGCTGTCGCGCTTCGGCTTCCGGTCGGACGGCCGCCCACCGCTATCCCGGGTGACGCCCCCCGACGACACCGCGTTTACCCTCCCGCTCGACGACACCGTGGCCCGCGTCCACGACGCCGAGGGGGTCGACCTGCTGGACGGCTCGAACTGGCGACTGCGGCTGCGCTGACGGCCCGCGCACGACTTCCGGAACGTTTCCGGAACGCTCCCGGAACTCCCGTATAAAGTCCGAGGCCGCCGAAATCGGCGGAATAGTCGATTCCCGGAACTTCCGGAACGACCACTCTGTCTCTTTAGTAACACGTGTCCGTCCCCTCTCGTATGGCGCACGAACCGACGCTCGACCCCGGACTGACGCTGCTCGCAACGCCCGACACTCGCTCGACCGCGCTGCATCACCTCGTCGCACGCACGCTCACGGACGGCCGGCCCGCGTACTGGGTCGACGCCCGGAACACGGCGACGACGTACGCGCTCGCCGAGGTCGCACGGACCGACCGGCTTCTCGACCGGGTGCACGTCGCCCGCGCGTTCACCGCCTACCAGCACCACGAGCTCGTCCGCGAGCTGGTCGGGCGCGTCGACGGCCGGACCGGCCTCGTCGTCTGCCCGAACCTCGGCTCGCTCTACCGCGACGGCGACGTGCCCGAGCAGGAGGCAGCGGACCTGCGCGCCGCGACGGTGGCCGTGCTGGCCGACCTCGCCGGCGCCGGCGACGTACCGGTGCTCGTGACCGCCCGCGGCGAGGCCCGCGACGCGGTCGCCGCCGTGGCCGACCGCGAGCTCGACTGCACCCGGACCGACTTCGGACTGCGCTACGAGGGCGAGTCGTTCGAGACGACCGTGTACCCCGTCGACGGTGGCTGGCAGACCACGGTGCCGTACTGGGTCGACCGCTGCGGCGCGGTCGCCGACAGGCCGGCCGTCGAACTCACCGACGTGGTCGCCCCGGACGCGACCCTCGCCGCCTTCGGGGGTGTCTGAGATGGGGCGGACGAACCCCACCTACCGCGACCAGCTCCGCGACTTCGAGCAGCGGTACCACCCGTTCCGGCGGGCGCTCCGGTACGAGCACCAGCTCGACTTCGACCGGCTGTTCGAGCGCGCCGACGCCACCGCCCACGCCGCCAGCTACCGGAACGCGACCGACCCCGCGGTCGCGACGCTGCTGTCGATGCTGCTCGCCCACGAGGCCGAGATCCGGGAGCTAAACGAGCGGCTGGCGGCCGCGGAGGGCCACGAGGTGGTCGCCGTGTCCGACGACCCGGACGACGGCGACGCCGCCGAGGAGACTGCCGCCGCCGCTGCCGAGGAAACCGACGACTGCAACGGGGCGGACGACTGATGTTCGCGCTCGACTTCCAGGCGGACCGCGTCGTCGAGTGGCACCGCGACGGCGACGGGGTGGTGGCCGTCGAGAACACCGACTACCACCCGACGCTGTACGTCGCCGGTCCCGATGACGCCCGGGCAGACCTGGCGGCCGCCCTCGAAGCCGACCCGAAGGTCGTCGGGACGGCGACGGCGGAGTGGCGGCTCGACCTCCACGCCGACGCGCCCGAGCCGGTGCTCCGGGTGGACTGCGAGCGCGTCTCCGAGGTCCGCACGCTCGCGAACGAGATCCGCCACCACCACGAGCGCGGCAGCCACGCGCCGGGGACGTTCCGGCTGTTCGACGTGGACTTCGCGCCCGGGTTCCGGTACTGCGTCGAGACGGACACCTCGCCGGTGCCGACCGACCCCCTTCGAACACTCCGCATCGACATCGACGAGGCGGCGCTGGCCCACGGCCGCGTGGCGGAGATCCGTGTCGACGGCGAGCCGGCGGGCGGAACGCCCGGTGCAGCCCTGCGGACGCTCGCCCGCCGGCTCGCCCACGTCGACCCCGACGTACTCCTCCTCTCGCACGCCGACCTCGTCCCGACGCTGGCTGCGGCCGCCGACGAGCACGGCGTCGACCTCGAGCTCGGACGGCGACCGGGCTGGACCCGGCTGGCGGGCGAGAACACCTACGAGAGCTACGGGCGGGTCGGGCACTCGCCCGCCCGGTACGCGGTCCCCGGACGGGCCATCGTCGTCACCGGCTCCAGCTTCCTCTGGAACGAGTCCAGCCTCGCGGGCCTGCGCTACATGGTCGAGCGCTCGTGGCGACCGCTGCAGGAGACCGCGTGGGCGAGCATCGGCACCGTCCTCACCGCGATGCAGAGCCGGGAGGCCCTGGCACGCGGGGTACTCGTCCCCTGGAACAAGTGGGAGCCCGAGTCGTTCAAGCCCGCGCGGACGCTCCATGCCGCCGACCGCGGCGGCGTCACCCTCTCGCCCGAGGTGGGGCTCCACGAGGACGTCCACGAGCTGGACTTCGCGTCGCTGTACCCGAACGTCATCCGCGAGCACAACGTCAGCCCCGAGACGGTCGGCTGCGACTGCCACGGCGACCGCGACGACGTGCCCGGTCTCGGCTACGCCGTCTGCGACGAGCCGGGGTTCCTCCCGGACGTGCTCGCGCCGCTGCTCGACGACCGGGCCGATTTCAAGGAACGGCTCGCCGCCCTGTCCGTCGGTGACGACGCCGGCGACGTGGACGACGACGGGCTCGCCGCCAGGTCGGCCGCCATCAAGTGGGTGCTCGTCTCCTGCTTCGGCTACCAGGGCTACCGGAACGCCAAGTTCGGCCGCATCGAGTGCCACGAGACCATCAACGCGTTCGCACGCGAGGTGCTGCTCGACGCCAAGGCCGAACTGGAGCGGGCTGGCTGGCACGTCGCCCACGCCATCGTCGACTCGCTGTGGGTGACCCCACGGGAGGGTGCCGAGCAGGAACCGCTGGACACGGTGGCCGCGCGGATCACCGACGACGCCGGCATCCGGCTCGAACACGAGGCCCACTACGACTGGGTGGCGTTCGTCCCCCGCCGGGGGACCCAGGCCGGCGCGCTCACCCGCTACGTCGGCCGGGCCGACGACGGCTCGTTCAAACTGCGGGGCATCGAGGCCCGCCAGCGGTCGACGCCCGAGTGGGTCGCCGACTGCCAGCGCGACCTGCTCGAGGTCCTCGACACCGAGCGCGCGCCCGAACCGGTCGTCGACCGCCTGCGGACGCACCTGCTCGACCTCCACGCGGACCGGGTCGCCCCCGCCGACCTCGTCGTCACGAAACGGGTGGGCAAGCGCCCCGGCGAGTACACCCAGGAGACCCGCACCGTCGGCGCGCTCCGGCGGTACGAACAGCACGGCGTCGACCGCCACCCCGGCCAGCCCGTCAGGTTCGTCGTGGTCGACGACGACGCCGGCCGGACCACAGAGCGCGTTCGCCTCGCGCTCGAGTCGCCCGAGAGCTACGACGCCGACTTCTACGCCGACCTCGCGACCCGGGCCGCCGTCAGCGTCGTCTCCCCGCTCGGCTGGGACCACGACCGTGTCGACCGGTACCTCGGAGAGCGGCGGGACGCCGCGCTGTCGGCGTATCTGTGACTGTTCGCTCGGCGATGTGGTCCGCCGCCTGGCTCGACGCGCGCTAGCGAGTGAGAGCCGCGATGCGAACGGGAACGCGGGACGACCGCGGTTGGGAGCCAGGGACCGCAGGAACGAGGACCGGGAACCGAGAGATCCAGGGCTTCCGAGTGTCGACACCCGTGTCACTGACGGGGACACACCAAAGGACGAGATGGAAACCCGGACCGGGACTACTGGAAGCCGATGCGGCCGCCGCGGCGGTCCTGGCCGACGTCGGCGGTGCCGCCCTTGAACTCGTCCTCCATCTGCTCGTAGTAGTCGAGGATGTCCTCGGTGATGGTCGGGCGGACGTTCTCCATGGCCGAGCGGAAGTGGCGCATGTCGACGGCCTCGGCGTCCTCGTCCTCGCGCAGCGCCTCGATGGCGGCCTCGCGGGCGATGGACTCCAGGTCGGAGCCGACGTAGCCGTCGGTGAGCTCGGCGAGCTCGCGCAGGCTCACGTCGGTCGCGAGCGGCGTGTCCTCCGTGTGGATCTTGAGGATCTGCTCGCGACCCTCCACGTCGGGCTGGCCCACCATCACGAGGCGGTCGAACCGGCCCGAGCGGATGAGCGCCGGGTCGATCATGTCCGGGCGGTTGGTCGCGCCGATGACCATCACGTCACCCATCTCCTCCAGCCCGTCGAGCTCGGTCAGGAGCTGGTTGACGACGCGCTCGGAGACGTTCGACCCCATCTCGCCGCCCCGGCCGGGCGCGAGCGAGTCGAGCTCGTCGAAGAAGATGACCGTCGGGGCGACCTGCCGGGCCTTCCGGAACGTCTGCCGGATGGCCTTCTCGGACTCGCCGACCCACTTCGAGAGCAGCTGCGGGCCACGGACGCTGATGAAGTTCGCGTTCGTCTCGTTGGCGACCGCCTTCGCCATCAGCGTCTTCCCGGTGCCGGGCGGGCCGTACAGCAGGACGCCCTTCGGCGGGTCGATGCCCATCCGCTGGAACTTCTCGGCCTGGTTCAGCGGCCACTCGATGGACTCCTCGATGTTGTCCTTGGCGTCCTGCAGGCCGCCGACGTCGTCCCAGGTGATCTTCGGGAGCTCGACGAGCACCTCGCGCATCGCGCTCGGCTCGACCTCGTTGAGCGCGCCGCGGAAGTCCTGGCGCTTGACTATCATCCGGTCGATGAGGCTCGGCGGGATGTCCTCCTCGTCGAGGTCGATCTCGGGGAGGTACCGGCGCAGGGCCTTCATCGCGGCCTCCTTCGTCAGGCTCTCGATGTCCGCACCGACGAAGCCGTGGGTCTCGTCGGCGAGGTGGGAGAGGTTCACGTCGTCCGACAGCGGCATGCCGCGCGTGTGGATCTGGAGGATCTCCTCGCGGCCCACCTCGTCGGGGACGCCGATCTCTATCTCGCGGTCGAACCGGCCGGGGCGACGGAGGGCGGGGTCGACGGAGTCGACGCGGTTCGTCGCCGCGATGACGATGACCTGTCCGCGGGCCTCGAGGCCGTCCATCATCGTCAGCAGCTGGGCGACGACGCGGCGCTCGACCTCGCCGGTCACGTCCTCGCGCTTGGGCGCGATGGAGTCGAGCTCGTCGATGAAGATGATGGAGGGCGACTCCTCGCTCGCGTCCTCGAATATCTCGCGGAGCTGTTGCTCGGACTCGCCGTAGTACTTCGAGATGATCTCCGGGCCGGCGATGGAGAAGAAGCTGGCGGAGGTCTCGTTGGCGACCGCCTTCGCGAGCAGCGTCTTGCCCGTGCCGGGCGGCCCGTGGAGCAGCACCCCCTGGGGCGGCTCGATGCCGAGCTTCTTGAAGATCTGGGGGTGCTTCATCGGCAGCTCGACCATCTCGCGGACCCGCTGTATCTCGCCCTGGAGTCCGCCGATGTCCTCGTACGTGATGCCGCCGCCGGTCTTCTCGAAGCCCGAGATGGGCTCCTCGCGCAGCTCGACCTCGGTGTCCTCGGTGATGAGGACGACGCCCTCGGGCTCCGTCTCGACGGCGATGAGCGGGATGGCCTGTCCGGGCGAGCGCATGAAGGGGTGGTTCGTGCTCGACATCACCGGGACGATGTCGCGCTCGACGACCGGCCGCTTCAGTATCTGCCGCTTGACCATGCCGGCCGCGTCGGAGCCGAACTGCACCGACGCCTCCTCGGGCGGGGCGAGCACGAGCGTCTCCGCCTTCGTCGCCTCCGCCTTCCGGATCGTCACCCGTTCGCCGATTCCAACGTCAGCGTTCTGACGGGTGAACCCGTCGATGCGCACCGTGTCGGTGTTCCAGTCCTGCCGGTCCGCACGCCACACCTTGGCCGCGGTGGTGTCTGCACCCTCGATCTCGATGATGTCGCCGGGGCTCAACTTCAGATGTAACAGCGTATCCGGGTCGAGCCTGGCGATACCGCGCCCCGAGTCGTTCGGGTACGCCTTGGCAACCTCCAGTTGAACTTCGTTCATGATTCAGGCTACGGGGATGGTGACCACTCCGGTTCGTGGCCCGATATGTCTTTTGCTACCGGGGGCTGTGCGCCCGTCGGCGACACGACATGTTCCATGCTAGCACGTCTGGATTCGTGCCACTTGCCCCTAAACCCTCCCGACCTCCCGGGGCTCCGCGCCGTCGACCTCCCTCCCGTGAAAATATGTGGCACACATAGGCATATCGTCTCGAGCCTTATCCTGTATTAATACTCTTTAGCCGTATATACATTGAGTCAGCTAACCTTATATGGGATGCGCGCACGTTTTCCTGATAGGCACGAGACCATGCCCACCGAGAACGACACCACCGGGGAGAGGGAGACAATCTACGACCACCACCCGTTCAACTTCGGCATGTGGCGGGACGCAGAGCCCGTCGAGGACACGCCCGAGACGACCGACGGGACGCCGACCGCCGTCGCCGACGGCGGCGTCGCCGTGACCACCGACTGCCCGTCCTGCACCGGCGACCTCGTCAACGTCCAGGGCGTGCCGGCCTGCTCGGACTGCGACTGGACCGCCCGGTAACGAGTTCCACCACGCCGCGAAACGACCGCCGGCACCGTGGAGCTGGGGGGCTCCACGAGGACCGGCCCTCCTGCTACCTGCTCCGACGACCGCTCTCACTCCTCGTCCGACTCGCCGTGCCGTTCCAGCGCCTCCGCGATGCTCAACTCGCCAGCGGCGACCCGGCGCGCGAGCACCTCGTCGATGGCCCGGTTCTCCGCGGACTGCTCGCGCGAGCGGTCCTTGATGACCTGCAGCTCGCCGGCCGTCGGCTCGACCGCCCGTTCCTCGACGACCTCCCCCTCCATCCGGGCGATGTTCACCGCCGCGAGCACGTCACCCATCCCGCGCGCACCGGTCCCGAGGTACGGCGTCGTTCCCGTCTCGTCGACGAGTTCGACGCGCACGTCCTCCAGCTCGTTCACGATGGCCGCGCCGTCGAGCCGCGCGCCGTCGCCGACCCGGACGACGGGGTCCGCCGCGTCGGCCACCTCGGCCTCGACGACCGCCACCGCGTCGTCGCGTGGCACCTGGAACGCCGCGACGACCGTGTCGCCGGCCAGCACCGCGATACCTGGCTTGCGTCCGGGGTCGACGCCGACGACGGTCCGTCCCTCGCCGCCCCGCAGGTACGCGAGTGCTGCGTCGACCGCGCGTCGCGGCTCGTCGGGCGAGGCGTGGACGACGTGCACGCTCGGGACGGGCTCGTCGGCCGCTGTGGCAGCCACCTCGAACTCCTCGTCGTCGCCGACGAGGACCACGTCGGTCCCCTCGGGGAGCGGGTCGCCCGGCTCGACGGTCGTGAACGTCACCCCGCGGTCCCGCAGTTCCGTGACGACCTCGTGGTACAGCTCGAAGTCCGCCGTCGCGACCACTATCACTGTCCGAACTTCCGTGCGGGCGGGCTTAATCCCTTCCGTGGACTTTTATCCGGAGCCGACCCAGGGGGAGACGTGACCGAGAGCATCACCACCGGGTACGAGCCGCTCGACGAACTCCTCGGGGGCGGCTTCGAGCGCGGCACCGTCTCGCAGGTGTACGGCCCGCCCGCGGCCGGCAAGACCAACGTCGCGCTGGTGACCGCCGTCGAGACGGCCGCACGGGGCGGCACCGTCGTCTACGTCGACACCGAGGGGCTGTCGCTCGACCGGTTCGAGCAGGTCGCGAGCGCCCGCGCCGAGCGCTCCGACGAGGAACTCGGAGACATCACGGACCGCATCGTCGTCGAGGAGGCGCTCGACTTCGAGGAGCAGGAGGAGGCCGTCCGCGACGTGGATGGGTTCGCCGAACGCGCCGACCTCGTGGTGGTGGACTCCGCGACCGGCTTCTACCGACTCAAGCGCGGCGAGGACGGCGAGGCCGGCGACGCGCTCCGGAAGGTCGGCCGGCAGGTGACCCACCTGCTGTCGCTCGCGCGCCGGCACGAGTTCGCCGTGCTCCTGACGAACCAGGTGTTCAGCGACCCCGACAGCGACCGAACGCGCGCGCTGGGCGGCAACACGCTCGAGCACTGGATGGGGACCGTCGTCCGCATCGACCGGTTCCGCGGCGGGAACCGACGTGCGACGCTCGAGAAACATCGAGCCAAACCCGCCGGTGAGTCGATACAGTTCGAGATAACGGATTCCGGGATCGCGGCGACCGAGCTGTAACTGTCGAAGTGGGGCGGTCAGCCCCGCACGGGCCGCCCTACAGCTCGTTGAGCTTCCGGGCGAGCTGGCCGCGGTACTCCTCGTCGGACCGGTAGTTCTTCATCTCCAGTACGTTACGCTCGAGCTTGTCGAGTGCGACGCGGAACGCGCTCTCGGCACCGTAGCCCTCGCCGGAGCCGGCGACCTGACCGTTGCTCGTGCGCACCCGGATCTGGGAGTAGATCAGCGGCGTGCCACGGAGCTTCTCCTTGTGCTGCTGGAAGCGGACGTGGACGTGCATCACCTGCATCTTCTGGTACTTGTCGAGCACGTCCGTCAGCGAGTCGCGGATCTCCTCGCGGGAGAGCGTGTCCAGCAGCGAGATGTTGGTGATCTGGACGTCCATGTGCTCCTCCTCGGTGAACGTCAGCGCGCGCAGCACGTCGGTCTTGGTGACGACGCCGACGACCCGGTCGTCGGACTCGGCGTCGACGACGACCAGCCCACCGAGGTCGTCCTCGAGCATCCGCGAGACGGCATCCTCGACGGACTCGCCGAGCGTCGTCGTCTGGACCGGACTGGTCATGATGTCGTAGACCGGGATGTCGAGCATCCGGTCGGTGTCGCCGGCGCGCTCGCCCCGGGTCGACTTGGTCATTCCGCGGATGACGACATCGGCGACGTCGTGGGTCGTGACGACGCCGGCCAGACCGCCAGTGTCGTCGAGCACCGGCAGTCGCGAGATGCCGTGCTCGCGCAGGAGGTTGACGACCTTCCCGAGCCCGTCGTCCTCCCGAATGGTGACGGGGTCGTCCGAGTAGATCTGCTCGACGTCCAGCGCGTCGAGGTTGTCGAGCACCGCCTCGAGGATCGCGTCCGCGGTGACGATACCCCAGAGGTTGTCGCCCTCGAACACGGGCGCGACCTTCACACCACCCTCGACGAGGACACGTGCCGTCTCCCGAATGTCCTCGTAGCGGTCGACCTTCGGTGCCGGTGCGTTCCGGCTCGGCTTGACCAGCGCCGCGACCTTGGCGTCGTCCTCGACGTGGGACTGGATTATCTCTCGCTCGGTGAGAACCGCGTCGTACTCGCCATCCCGGGTGACGATGATGCCCTTCGGGTTCTCCCGCTCGAACAGGGAGCGGACCTTCCCCAGCCGGGTCTTCACGTCGACTTCGATGTACTCCTCGGTCGCAATATCAGAAATATCCATAGTACATCTGTAATTTCCGCCCGACCGGTCTTGAAGATACCGCCAATTCTCACCGGTTCGTGCGCAGCCCCCCGGTCCCGAACACCCGCTACGACCGCCATGGGAACCATGTCGTTCCGGCCCCAAGCCCCTGTCATGCTCCCGGATATCACCGTCCTCGGCCCGTGGACCTACCTCGCGACCGAGGTCGTCTTCGGCACCGCCGCGTTCCTCCTCCTGTTCCGTGCGGACGCCCTCGCCCGTGCCGGCCGGACCATCGCGGTGCTCTACCCGGTCGCGTACGTCTGGGACTGGTACACCCTCGAGGTCGGCGTCTTCTCCATCCCCATGCGCACCGGCGTCGAACTGCTCTGGATTCCCCTCGAAGAGCACATCTTCATCGTCGTCGTCCCCGCCTTCGTCCTCGGCATCCACGAGAACCTGCGGCTGCGGGACGAACGACGGGCGTGACGGTGTGCGACGTGTTCCATTCAGCTACCAACGAGCACAGCCACGAACGGAAATCCACGCAGTTTTACCCGCTACCGACAGACAACCCACCAACATGGACGCCCTCGAACGCTCGGTCCACGAGGCCCCGGTCATCGAACAGGACGGACGCCCGTACCTGGTCCACCCCATCAGCAACGGCATCCCGACGCTCGACCCGCAGCTCGTCCGCGAGGTCGTCAACGGCATCTGCCAGGTGGCGGACCTCGCCGACGCTGACGTTATCGCGACGCCGGTGACGATGGGCGTGCACGTCTCGACGGCGGTGTCGCTCGTCTCGGACATCCCGCTGGTGGTCATCCGCGACCGGCAGTACGGCTTCGACGGCGAGTACGGCTTCGACGCGGGCGACGACCGGCTCTACCTGAACGACGTGGAGGCGGGCGACGACGTGCTGGTGCTCGACGACCTGACGAACACGGGGGCGTTCGTCGCGGCCATCACGGAGGCACTTTCGGAGGTCGGCGCGAACGTCGTCGACGTGGTGACTGTCATCCGGCGGGTGGAGTCCGAGCCGGTGCCGATGGCCCACGAGGTCAAGAGCCTGCTCGACGTGCGCGTGAGCGACGACGGCGTCGACATCGTGGACTGAACACGGGCGAGTCGACGACCCCAGGCGACCGGGGTTTCTTCCCGGTGTGGCGGGACAGGGTGGTATGGTCGCGCTTCCCCTCGTCCCGCTCGGTGTCGCCGCGGTGCTCGTACTGGTCTGTCTGAGTGCGTTCTTCTCCTCCAGCGAGACCGCCATCTTCTCGCTCCCGGTCGAACAGCTGACCGAGCACGCCGCGTCGGGCGACGGCCGGGCCGCCCAGCTCGCCGAGCTCCGGGAGGACCCGCACCGGCTGCTCGTCACGCTGCTCGTCGGCAACAACGTGGTGAACGTCGCGATATCGAGCATCACGACCGCGCTACTCGTGGAGTCGTTCTCGACGGGGGTCGCGGTGGTCCTGGCGACCGTCGTCGCGAGCGCCACCGTGCTCGTGTTCGGCGAGATCGTCCCGAAATCCTACGGGCTGGGGAACGCGCTTGCGTGGGCGCTCCGGGTGGCGCGGCCGCTCCGTGCGGTCGAGCTGCTGTTGCTGCCGCTCGTCGTCGTCTTCGACCTGGCGACGCGTCGTCTCAGCGCCGCCATCGGGGGCGAGGGCGCGATCGAGGAGCCGTACATCGACGAGGACGGGCTGTAGCGGTCGTCGGCGTCAGGCTTCGTGAAGGACGGTCCCGTCGTCCGTGGTGTCGACACGCGGGAACGAGAGGCATACGCCGTCCTCGTCCGTATCGAGGTCGACACGGCCACCCATCAGCACGGTCGCCCAGCGGACGAACCAGAGGCCGATCCCCTCGCCGTGGTACAGCGGCGTCTCCTCCCCACGGTCGACGACGGCGAACTCGTACGACGGGAGCGACGCGTCGTCGGCGACCACCCAGATATCGACGCTCGCGTCGTCGGCCGCGACGGTCACCGTGACCGTCGTTTCGGCGTCGGCCGCCTCGACGAGCACCTCGACGACCTCGGCGAGGACGCTGTCGAGCAGCGCCGGGTCAGCCTCGACCGCGACGGCGTCGGGACCCTCCTGGAACTCGGTGGGGACGCCGCTCGCCGCTATCGACGCGACGGCGTCCGCCATGAACTGGTTCAGGTCGACCGGCGCGGGGTCGAGCGCCGCGCGGTCGAGCAGCCGGTGGAACGTCCGTGCCTTCCGGGCGAGCCCCAGCAGCTCGGCACCCTCCAGCCGTGCGGTCTCGAGCGGTTCGCGCACCGCCGGGTCCGTCGTCTCTTCCAGCGCGTCGCCGACGTAGCCCTGGATGATGGACATCTTGTTGCGGAGGTTGTGCCGGAGGACCCGGTCGAGCACCTGCAGTCGCTCCTCGCGCTGCTGTCGGTCCGTGATATCCCGGAGCACGCAGACGTGCCCCCCGTCGTCGAGCATCGCGAGCGAGAGCTCCTCGGGGAACTCCTCGCCGTCGACCCGGCGACCGATGGCCGTCCCCGTCCACGTGCCCTCGCGTTCCAGCGTCGGCAGAATCTCCTCCTCGAACCGGCTCACCTCCTCGCTCGGGTAGAGTCCCCGCCAGTGTTCGCCGAGGAGGTCCGCCGTCTCGTAGCCGTACTTCGCCGCGTAGGCCCGGTTCGCGTACACGTACTCCCCGTTCGCGTCGAGGATACCGATACCTTCCCGGGCGGACTCCAGCGCGGCGAGCCGCCGTCGGCTGTCGGTCACCGCCCACCAGTCGGCGACCAGCTCGCGAGTCACTGCCTCCAGGTCGTAGTCGGTGTCGTCGAGCCGCTCGGTCGGCACGTACAGCGTGTGCCTGTGCTCGGAGACGCGACTCGCACGCGTGACGTCACCCGCCCCGTCGACCACCACAACCGGTGTCCGATGCTCGGCGCGGACGCCGTCGAGCACGGCAGTCGCGTCCGAACCGGTGCAGAGCACGCAGTCGAGACCCTCGTCAACGCGGTCGAGCAGCGCCGCCACCGTGGCCACCTCCACGACCGTCGCGTCGGTGAATCCGGCCAGTCGCCCGTCGAACACGCCGTCGTCGTCACCGTAGACCGCCAGCGTGGTCGGTTGTTCTGGGCCGGTGGCCGGGCACATTCGTTCACTCGATGGTGGACACCAGCCGGCAAAAGGGTTCTTGTCGAGATACGTAGGGATGATGGCACAGTCGTGGTGGGCGTCAGAGCGGTGAGGCAGGTTCGAGCGATACCCGGCGGTGCTCGCTTCGCTCGTCGCGTGAGTCGCAGAAAAGTGGGTTGGGGCAGATGTTGAACCACGGTCGCTCCACTCCGTTCCGCTCCCTGGTTCAAATCTGCCGTCCACTTGGACGACGCAGACTCGTCGCTACACTCCTCGTCGTGGCGTCGTCAAAAGTGGGTTGGGGCAGATTTGAACTGCCGGCCTCCTCCATGTCAAGGAGGTGTCATAACCAGACTAGACCACCAACCCGGTGGCGCACTGGTTCTCCGCTGTGTGCACTCAATCGTTCACCGCTGGTATAAAAAAGGGTTTCGATTGGGGCGGCGTGTGGTGGTCCGAGACAGGGCGACGGCGGCGGGTCAGCGGTCGGGGCGCTCGGCGTAGACGAACAGCCCCGTCTACGCCGTCGCGCCGTCGGCGGTCCAGGTGCACTCGCTGACGCGCGGGCCGCCCGGCCGGACGACCATCGTCGTCACCCCGGCGAGTGCGAACCGGACCTCGCACCCGACGGTGGTACGGTAGCGGTCGCCGCGGCGAGGACGGCACTGGCGAGACCACCCGTGGCGAGGGCACTGGTGGCCGTCTGCAGCACGTGTCGTCGGCTGTGGTCTGGCGACATCGTACCCCGGAGTGCCCCCGTTCCCGTACTCGAACCCTCGCCCGTGACGACACGTTTAAGAGGATGTACGATTTTGTACATCGTAAGACGAAACCATACATTGGTGACTTTCAATGCAGGACTACATCGAACGTGTGGCCGAGGGGGAGGACCTGACACAGACCGAGGCCCGCGAGGTCGCGGGCCACGTCTTCGAGGACGCGACCGACGCCCAGATCGGGGCGATGCTGTCGGCACTCCGTGCGAAGGGCGAGACGGAGGCCGAGATCGCCGGCTTCGCCGAGGGGATGCGCGCGGCGGCGCGGACCATCTCGCCGAACCGGACGCCGATGGTCGACACCTGCGGCACCGGCGGTGACGACTACGACACCATCAACGTCTCCACGACGAGCGCGCTCGTCGCCAGCGGCGCGGGCGTTCCCGTCGCCAAGCACGGCAACTACTCCGTCTCCTCGTCGTCGGGGAGCGCGGACGTGCTCGAGGTCGCGGGCGTCGACGTGGCCGCAGAGCCCGCCGCCGTCGAGGCCCAGATCGAGGACGACGGTATCGGCTTCATGCTCGCGACGGTGTTCCACCCCGCGATGAAGGCCGTCATCGGCCCGCGTCAGGAGCTCGGGATGCGGACGGTGTTCAACGTGCTCGGCCCGCTGACGAACCCCGCCGGCGCGGAGGCGCAGGTCGTCGGCGTCTACGACCCCGACCTCGTCCCCGTGCTCGGCCGCGCGCTCGCCCGGATGGACGTCGAGCGCGCGCTGGTCGTCCACGGCTCCGGCATGGACGAGATCGCCATCCACGACGAGACGGTCGTCGCCGAGGTCACCGGCAGCGAGGTCGCGGAGTACACGGTCGCTCCCGAATACCTCGGGATCGACCGTGCACCCGTCGCCGCGGTCGCCGGCGGCTCGCCCGAGGAGAACGCCGCCGACCTCAAGGGAATCCTCCGGGGCGACGTGACCGGTCCGAAGCGCGACATCATCCTCGCCAACGCGGGCGCGGCGATCTACGTCGCGGGCGAGGTCGACACCATCGAGGCGGGCATCGACCGGGCACGCGAGGCCATCGAGTCGGGCGACGCCGCCGACCGACTGGCGGACCTCCAGTCGGCCGTGGCGCGATGACCCGCGTGAAGGTCTGCGGGCTCACCCGCGAGGAAGACGTGGACGCCGCGGTCGACGCCGGCGCGGACGCTCTCGGCTTCGTCGTCGACATCCCGGTGGACTCCCCCCGCGAGATCCCGGCCGAGCGCGCCGCCGAGCTCGTCGCCCACGCCCCGCCGTTCGTGACGACCGTGCTCGTGACGATGCCCGACGCCCCGGAGCGCACTGTCGCCCTCACCGAACAGGTCGAACCCGACGCGGTCCAGATACACAGCGACCTCCCGCCGGGCGACGTGGCGTACCTCCGGTCCAGAGTCGATGCACAGGTCGTCAAGCACGTCGACGCGGCCGCGCCCGAGACCGCGACGCGCTACGTGGACGTGGTCGACGCGCTCCTCGTGGACTCCATCGGCGAGGACGGTGGCGGCGGCACCGGCGAGACGCACGACTGGACGCGCACCCGTGCGGCGACCGCCGACCTCGACGTGCCGGTCATCCTGGCGGGTGGGCTCACGCCGGAGAACGTCGGGGAGGCCGTCGCGACGGTCGATCCGTTCGCGGTCGACGTGGCAAGCGGTGTCGAGGCGCGCGGCGGCGTGAAGGACCACGACGCACTCGCCGCGTTCGTCGCCGCCGCACGGGAGGCGACGACCGACCGCGGAGCGGCCGCGGAGCGGCCGACGGTGGAGCCATGAACGACGCCGGTTTTAGCCTGGTACCGGACCGCGACACCTTCTGCGACCTCGTCGACGCGACCGCCACCGCCGACCGGCCGGCGGTCGTACGCGCGGAGACGACGCTCGACGTGGACAGCTCGCCGCTCGGGGCGTACGCCGCCCTGTCCGGCGAGGCCGAGCACTCGTTCCTGCTGGAGAGCGCGGAGAAGACCGCCTCCAGCGACCCGGACGGCGCGTTCCGACCCGACGACGGCGACCGACACGCGCGCTACTCGTTCGTCGGCTACGACCCCGCTGCGGTCGTCACCGTCACGGACAACGAGGCGACTGTCGACATCTGTGACGAGCGCTACGACGGGCTCGTCGCGCCCGACGGCGACGACACGCTCGACACCCTCCGGTCGGCGATGCCCGACGCCGAACCCGTCGGCTTCCCCGACACGGCACGCCAGCAGCTCGGTGGGGGTCTCGTCGGGTTTCTGGGGTACGAATCGGTCTACGACCTGTTCCTGGACGAGGTGGGCCTCGACAGACCGGCGTCGGACGTGCCCGACGCCGAGTTCGTGCTGACGACGAAGACGCTCGTCTTCGACCACCACGCCGACGAGGTGTCGCTGGTCGTCACGCCGGTCGTCCGCGACGACGAGGATACCGGTTCGGTCTACGACTCGCTCGTCTCGGAAGCGGAGTACGTCGCGGGCGTGCTCGCGGCCGCTGCCGACCCGGACCCCGGTGGCTTCGTCCGGACCGGCGAGACGGCCGGGTCGCGCGAGGCGTACGAGCGCGCGGTCGGGCACGCGAAGGAGCACGTCCTCGACGGCGACATCTACCAGGGCGTGGTCTCGCGGACCCGGGAACTCGTCGGCGACTGCGACCCGCTCGGGCTGTACGCCGCGCTCCGGGACGTGAACCCGTCGCCGTACATGTACCTGCTCGCCCACGGCGACCGCCACGTCGTCGGCGCGAGCCCCGAGACGCTCGTCTCCGTCGGTGGGGGACGGGTCACCTCGAACCCCATCGCTGGCACCTGCCGGCGCGGGGACAGCCCCGTCGAGGACCGCCGGCTGGCGGGCGAGATGCTCGCCGACGACAAGGAGCGCGCCGAGCACACGATGCTGGTCGACCTGGCGCGCAACGACGTCCGCCGGGTCTCCGAGCCAGGGACGGTCCGCGTCGAGGAGTTCATGAACGTCCTGAAGTACAGCCACGTCCAGCACATCGAGTCCACCGTGACGGGCGCGCTGTCCGGGAACAGTGATGCCTTCGACGCGACGCGCGCCGCCTTCCCCGCCGGGACGCTCACCGGCGCACCGAAGGTCCGCGCGATGGAGATCCTCGACGAACTGGAGGACGAGCCGCGCGGCCTCTACGGCGGCGGCGTCGGCTACTACTCGTGGACCGGCGACGCCGACGTGGCCATCGTCATCCGCACGGCGACGGTCGAGCGCGGCGCGGCAGCCGACGGGCAGGACGGCGAGGCGCGGGACCGCGTTCGCGTCCGTGCGGGCGCTGGCATCGTCGCCGACAGCGACCCCACGGCGGAGTTCGAGGAGACCGAGTCGAAGATGGACGGCGTGCTGACGGCGCTCCGGCGCATCGAGCGCGAACCCGAGGAACCCGTCCCGGAGGTGCCGCGATGACCCGTGTGCTGTTCGTCGACAACTTCGACTCGTTCACCTACAACCTCGTGGAGTACGTCGAGTCGTCGCTGCTCGACTCGGGCGTGGCACCGGAGACGCTCGTCCTGCGGAACACGGCGACGCTCGACGAGGTCCGCGAGTTCGACCCCGACGCCATCGTCGTCTCGCCCGGCCCCGGCCACCCGGAGAACGAGCGCGACGTGGGCGTCACCCCCGAGGTGTTCCGCGAGGTGAGTCCCGACGTGCCGACCTTCGGCGTCTGCCTCGGCCTCGAGGCCGCCGTCTACGCCTACGGCGGGACCGTCGGGCGCGCACCCGAGCCGGTCCACGGGAAGGCCTGGCCCATCGACCACGACGGGTCGGGCGTGTTCGCCGGCATCGAGCAGGGCTTCTCGGCGGGCCGCTACCACTCGCTGGTCGCCGAGTCCGTGCCGGACTGCTTTGCGGTGACCGCGACGGCCGACCACGCCGGCGCGGACGGCACCGAACAGCTCGTCATGGGCGTGCGCCACCGCGAGCACCCCATCGAGTGCGTGCAGTTCCACCCGGAGTCGGTGCTCACGGGGCGAGGGCACGACGTGGTCGACAACTTCCTCGGCTCGCTCCCCCGCGCCCGGACCGCGTGAGGTCGTCGGTCCACACTCCGCGTCAGAACCCGACGAGCGCGGGTGCGACCGACGCCGGCAGCCCGAGCGGATTGACGCCGACCACCGCGAGCGCGTAGAGCACGATGAGCGCCGCGATGGCGATGACGATTATCTTCACCGCGATGCTGTAGGCCACGCGGATGACCTTGAGGATGATCGCGAGCGCGGCGACTAGCAACACGGCCGCACCGACGAGTTCCACCGTCGTCTGCAACGGAAGGAGGACGGGTAGGTCTACCATACACCGACCGACACCACGAGGGGGCATAAGGATGCGGGCGAAACTAATTGGTCTGCAACCAACACCCCTCGTCGTTCCGTCGCGTTTTCACTTTCACTCCGGTTTCCGTGAGGTTATTGATGGGCCCCTACATAACTCTCGGTAGCCACAGACAGCCGTGGCTCGGGCCATCGGAGCATCCTGGCACAGTGGCGACGCTCCGAACACAACCGAGCTTGCAATAGGACAAACGAACCGTAACCTGTCCATTTATGATGGGTCGAACGGTAACGAAACTTCGTCTACGAACGATGCAAACGATATCAAACGCGACACACGGAAACGGTCGGCAGCGGACTGCTGCCGGTGGGGAGGGACACGAATGAGTCGGTCGGAGCTGTCCGCCGACGAACTCGAGCTGCCGGTCAAGCGCACCGCGGGCGACACCCTCGCGGAGCGCCTGACCGACAACGCGTACCAGAACATCCTGCCGGCACGCTACCTCCGGAAGGACGCCGACGGCGAGCTCATCGAGCAGCAGGAGGACCTCTTCGAGCGTGTCGGGAAGAACATCGCGCTCGCGGAGGCCGTCTACGAGGCCGAGAAGCAGGACGAGACCATCACGGTGACGCCGGACCAGCTCAAGCCGGACCACCCGCGACGGGACGAGCTGGCCGCCGAGGTCTTCGGCACGGGAGTCACTGCCGAGGACGAGGCGGAGACCGAGCTCAGCGTCTACAACGTCAACAAGTTCGCCTACGACACCGTCGTCCCGGAGCTGCCCGCGGACGTCCGCACGCACGTCGAGGACGTCTCCGAGGAGTTCCAGGAGATGATGTCGAAGCTCGACTTCATGCCGAACTCGCCGACGCTCATGAACGCGGGCGACGAGCTCCAGCAGCTCTCGGCCTGCTTCGTCGACTCGCCCGACGACGACATCGACGACATCCACCAGACCGCCAAGGAGGCGGCCCAGGTGTTCCAGTCCGGCGGTGGCATGGGCTATGCCTTCTGGCGGCTCCGCCCCTACGGTGACGCGGTCGGTTCGACCGGCGGTATCGCCTCCGGCCCGATCACCTTCATGCGGACGTTCGACCAGATGTGCGAGACCATCGCGCAGGGCGGCGCACGACGCGGCGCACAGATGGGCGTGATGCGCATCTCGCACCCCGACGTCATCCAGTTCATCCACTCGAAGAACAAGGACGTCTCGCTCGCCCAGACCCTCCGTCTGAACGACCCCGACGACTACACGCACACCTCCTTCGCGGACGCACTGGAGGAGGCCCGCGAGCTCATCGACGACGAGGGCCGCGTCCCGAAGCACCTCCGCAACGCCGTCGAGGGCCACCTCTCGAACTTCAACATCTCCGTCGGCGTCACCGACGACTTCATGGAGGCCCTCGAAGCGGGCGAGGAGTTCACGTTCACCAACCCGCGCACCGAGGAACCCCACGTCGCGACGCCCGAGACCAAGGAGCTCTACGAGATGTTCGGCCTCGGCGAGTACGTCGAGGTCGGCGAGGTCCTCTCGATGCCCGCCGAGGTCATCTGGGAGGACATCGTCGAGGGCGCACACGAGAACGGCGAGCCCGGCGTCATCTACTTAGAGCGCGTCAACAAGATGCACAGCTTCGACGTCGAGGAGCACCCGGACCACCGCATCCTCGCGACGAACCCCTGCGGCGAGCAGCCCCTCGAGGAGTACGAGGCCTGCAACCTCGGGCACATCAACCTCTCGACGCTGGCGGACCTCGACGCACCCGACTGGCGCGTCTGGTCCGAACAGCACGCCGACGAGTACGACGACATGGCGGCGGCCATCGACGCCTTCCTCGAGGAGGCCATCGACGTCGAGGAGTTCGACCGCCGCATCGAGATGGGGACGCGCTTTTTGGAGAACGTCGTCACGATGTCGGACTTCCCCGTAAAGAAGATCGAGGAGAAGGTCCGCGCGATGCGCAAGATCGGCCTCGGCGTGATGGGGCTGGCACAGCTCTACGTCCAGCTCGGCATCGAGTACGGCTCCGAGCCCGGCAACGAGGTCGCCCGCCAGCTCATGCGCCACATCAACCACGGCTCGAAGTGGGCCTCGCACGAACTCGCCGAGGAGCGCGGTTCCTTCGACGACTGGGGCGACTCGAAGTACGCGAACCCCACGGAGTACGCCGACTGGTTCGAGCACCACACCGGCCTCGACGCCGAGGAGTGGGCCGACGGCTTCCCCATCCGGAACCACAACACGACGACCATCGCACCGACCGGGACGACCTCGATGGTCGGCAACACGACCGGTGGCTGTGAGCCCATCTACAACGTCGCCTACTACAAGAACGTCTCCGACGACGTGCAGGGCGACGAGATGCTCGTCGAGTTCGACGACTACTTCCTCCGCGTGCTGGAGGCCAACGACATCGACGTCGACGCCGTCAAGGCAGAGGCCGAGGAGCAGATGGCCGAGAACGAGTTCGACGGCGTCGAGGGCCTCGAAGCCGTGCCGAACGCCATCACGGAGCTGTTCGTCACCACGCAGGACCTCGCCGGCAAGGAGCACGCCGCCGTGCAGTGTGCCTGCCAGGAGGGCGTCGACTCCGCCATCTCGAAGACCTGCAACTTCCCGAACGACGCCTCCGTCGAGGACATGGACGAGGTGTACCGCTACATCTACCGCAACGGCGGCAAGGGCGTCACCGTCTACCGCGACGGCACCCGCTCGAAGCAGGTCCTCACCACGCGTGCGGACAACGCCGACTTCGCCGACGAGGACGAGGCCGCGGAGCAGCTCGTCGCCCAGATCGAGGAGATCTTCGGCGGCATCGAGGGCTTCCTCGACAACGACGACGTGCAGGCCGCACTCGACCGCGAGGTCGCAGGACTGCTCGAAGCCGCCGACGAGGGCGTCGCCTACGCCGACAAGCGCCCACGCCCGGACGTACTCCACGGCGTGACCCAGCGCATCGACACCGGCTACGGCAAGCTCTACGTCAACATCAACGAGGACGAGCAGGGCCGGCCGTTCGAGCTGTTCGCCAACATCGGCAACTCCGGTGGCTTCACCGCCTCCTTCACCGAGGCGCTGGCGAAGACCATCTCGACGGCGCTCCGCTCGGGCGTCGACCCCGAGGAGATCGCCAACGAGCTGGAGGGCATCCGCAGCCCGAAGGTCGCCTGGGACAAGGGCGAGCAGATCCAGTCCATCCCGGACGCCATCGGCACCGCGATGCGGCGCTACCTCGACGGCGACATCGAGAAGGCCCACTACCCGCAGCAGGCCACGCTCGACGAGACCGCCGCCGAGGAGGCCGAGCGCGAGGCAGCGGCCGCGGAGTCCCGCGAGACCGACGGCGGCGCGGCCGTCGCCGACGCCGGCACGGACGACACCAGCGACGACACGCAGTCGCTCATCGACGCCGGGGAGAGCCCCGAGTGCCCCGACTGCGGGTCGATGACGCTGTACTACTCCGAGGGCTGCAAGACCTGCGAGTCCTGCGGCTGGTCGGAGTGCTGAGGGTCGGACGACAGTTTTAGCATCCGGTCACACCAACCTGTGGACGTGACGGCCGACGACGCCCGCGCCGACCGGACCTGTCCGATGTGCGACGAGCGGCTGTTCAAGCGTCACTGCAAGTACGTCTGTCCGCAACACGGCGTCGTCGTCGACTGCTCGGACCCCTTCACCTTCTGACGCACTACTCCGAGGACTGGGCGTAGCTCCGATACGCCGGGCCCGCGAGCAACGCGAGCGCGGCAGCGACTGTCACCGTGCCGAGCGGCAGCCCCACCGAGCCCAGGCCCCCGGTCGAGAGCTCCTTCGCCGAACTGCCGACGACGACCGCCGCGACGGTCCACGGCAGCTCGCCGAGCAGCGTCCCCGCGACGAACGCCGACGTCGAGACGCCGCTGACCGCCGCCGTACAGGAGACGATGTCGGCCGGGATGGGCACGAGTCTCGCCGCCATCACCCCGCGCACGTCGCCCGTCGCGCCGAAGTAGCTCTCGACGTGACCCCGGAGACGGCCGTCCGGCTCGTCAGGCGTATCGGTCGGCTCCAGCGTCCCCCCGTCGAACCACCGCGTCGCGTAGAACGGGATCAGGGAGGTGCCGACCACGAACGCCAGCGCGACCGGCACCCCGATGACCACGCCGTAGCCGTAGCCCACCACGACCGCGAGCAACGTCGCCGGCCACGCGAGGAACGGCCGCACGGCGTAGAGGCCAACGAGGACGGCCGCGAAGGCGACCGGGTCGTTCGCTATCGTGGCGACGTAGCCCATCGCCGCATCCGGCGAGGTGAGGAGGCTCGCAGCGACGACACAGGCGACGACCGCGCCCGCCAGCGCTCGCCGGCCGAACTCCACTCGCATCGTGTCCCCGTCGGCTTTCCACGGCCTACCCTGTTTCGGTCCTATCAGTCGATGCGTTCGGTGGAACGGATACGTCGGCTTCTCAGGGACGCGGCGCGGCCTTCTGGAGTGCGGTCTCGGCGATGTTGCCGGCGTAGTCCGCGGAGCGCGACAGCGAGTCGACGACGAGCCCGATGGACTGGGCGGTGTGGGGGTCGCGCTCGCGGAGGAGTTCGTCGATACCCCGGGTGTGCTCGTCGATGTCGAGGATGCTCTCGCGAGCGGTGTTGGCGAGCCGGGTCGCCTCGTCGCTCTCGTCGGCGAACAGGGCGTCCATCGCGTGTTCGAGCACCTCCGCGGAGTCGTCGTGGAGTGCGAGGAGGGCCTCGCCGAGTTCGCCGTCGATCTCGTCCATGTTGAGCGCGTGGGAGGCGATCTTGGCGGCGTGGTCGCCGATGCGTTCGAGCTGGCGGGCGCTGGAGTGGTAGTCGAAGCAGGTCTCGCGGGGCAGGCCCAGTTCCTCGGCGGCACGCGGCGAGCGCAGGGTGGCCCGGAAGATGCGGGAGACGACGAACCAGAGGCGGTCCACGTCGTCGTCGCGTTCGCGCACGTCGCGGGCCATGTCGTCGTCGTCCTCGACGAGGGCGACGACGGCGTCGTGGAGCATCGACTCGGCGATGAGGCGCATCCGGGTGACCGCGTTGTGGATGCTCAGCTCGGAGGAGTCGAGCAGGTCCTGGATGACGACCTTGTCGCCGGTCTCCTCCAGCACCTCGACGCCGACGAGGCTCTGCGTGGCCTCGCGGATGGCGCGCCGTTGGTCGGTGGTGATGCGGCTGGCCTCCAGCGAGATGATGTCGAAGCCGGAGACGTACATCGTCATCACCGCGCGCGTGAGTCGGTCGCCGTCGAGGTCGGACACGTCGAGGTGGCCCTTCGTCCGCTGGACCTCGCTCTGGGGCGTCAGCAGCAGCGAGTCGTCCTCGGGGTAGAACTCGACCGTCGTCCCGGCCGAGACCCCGTTGTCCGTCGCCCACGACTTCGGTAGCGAGACGGTGAACGTCGAACCCCCCGTCACCTGGACCTTGCGGGTCTCCATGTGGAGTCGTCGGTGGGGGTGCAAAATAAAACTGCCTGTTCCTATATATCCGGCCTCGGTAGGCGGTGCTAGACCCGAGTGCTATGGGGCACCTATACGCTGGTACCGTGACACTACACGGATGGAACGGTCAACAGCCCCTCAGACTTCCAGACGGCCCGAGTCGGCCCCGTATTGCGGTGTCAGCTGTACTGGTCCCCTGTATCCGGCGTCAACTCGTCCAGCTACACCGCCCCTCGCCCGCCGAATTACACAGGACTCCATTGTGCTACATACATCTATATAATTATCATAGCAGGGTATTTATCCGGATGTCGCCCTCTTCCCGGTAATGGCAGAGGACCGAATCAACCGACGGGAGTTCGTGGCGGCCGCGGGGAGCACGCTCGGTGCACTCGGCCTCGCCGGTTGCGTCGAGAACGACCGTGTCCGCGCGGGTGGAGGCGGCGGACTCGCCGGCACCATCGACATCGCCGGCTCCTCGACCGTCTTCCCCCTCGCGACGGCGATGTCCGAGCGGTTCAAGCTAACCCACGACGGCGTCGATTTCAACCTCCAGTCCACCGGCTCCGGTGGCGGCTTCGCGAACCACTTCTGCCCGGGACGGACCGACTTCAACAACGCTTCGCGTCCCATCAAGTCACAGGAGCAGGAGACCTGCACGTCGAACGGCGTCGAACCGGTCGAGCTGACCGTCGCGACCGACGCGCTGACCGTCATCGTCAACAACGACGCCGACTGGATCGAGTCGGTGACCGTCGAGGAGCTCGCGACCATCTGGTCCGGCGAGGAGCAGCCCCAGCGGTGGTCCGACGTGAACGCCGACTGGCCCGACGAGCCCATCGAACTGTACGGTCCCTCCGACGCCTCGGGAACGTACGACTACTTCATCGAGGCCATCCTCCACGGCGGCGAGAGCGAACTGACTCACCGCCAGGACTACTCCGCGACCGAACAGGACCGCACCATCATCCAGGGTGTCGAGGGCTCCGAGTTCGCGATAGGCTACATGGGCTACGCCTACTACAGCGAGAACACCGAGCGCGTGACGGCACTCCCCGTCGACGACGGCGACGGCCCGGTCGAACCGTCGCTGGAGACCGCCAAGTCCGGCGAGTACAGTCCGCTCTCGCGACCGCTGTTCACCTACCCGGCGAAGGGGTCGCTCGCGAAGGAACACGTCGCGTCGTTCGCGCGCTTCTGGCTCGCGAACGCGACGAACCGGGAGATAGTCGCCGACGAGGTCGGCTACGTCCCGCTCGACGCCGAACAGCAGGCCGAACAGCTGGCGACGCTGGAGGCGGCGATACTGGAGGCAAACACCGGGTAATCGACCGCTGAGCGGCGAACGGATCGCTTTATCACCACCCACGAAAACACGAACGACACTCAATGAGCACGGACGACCTCACCGAAGACCTCACACGGAACACGGCCAACGCGCCCCCGGAGCTCCTGACGCGCTCCTTCTTCTTCCTCTGTGCCGTCCTCTCCATCTTCACGACGCTCGCGATCATCGTGCTGCTCGTGACGGAGGCGGCGAAGTTCTTCACAGTCACCGCACCCCTCGTGGGAATCGAAGGGGAGACCGCGTCGGTCGTCGAGTTCCTCACCGGTACAGAGTGGATAATCAACGAGGGCAAGTTCGGCGTCCTCGCACTCGTCACCTCGACCATCATGGTGACGCTCGGCTCGGCCATCATCGCGCTCCCGCTGGGCGTCGCCACCGCCATCTACCTCAGCGAGTACGCCGACCCGCAGATTCGGGCGGTGCTGAAGCCCGCACTCGAGATCCTCGCGGGCATCCCGACCGTCGTCTACGGCTTCTTCGCGCTCATCTACATCACGCCCGCCTTGCGCGTCGTCTTCCCGAGCATCGGCACGTTCAACCTGCTGTCGGCGAGCATCGTCGTCGGCATCATGATCATCCCGATGGTCGCGTCGATCAGCGAAGACGCGATGTCGGCCGTGCCGGACGACCTCCGGCAGGCCGGCTACGGGATGGGCGCGACGAAGTTCGAGGTGTCGACCGGCATCGTCGTCCCGGCCGCGCTCTCGGGCATCCTCTCGTCGTTCATCCTCGCGCTCTCGCGGGCCATCGGTGAGACGATGGCCGTCACCGTCGCCGCGGGCGCACAGGCGAAGTTCCACAACCCGCTCAATCCGGCGGCCTATCTGGACGGCGGCTCGCCGATGACCGCGACGATGGTCAACCTGTTGACCGGCGACATCACCGGCGGCGGGCTCGCCTACCGCAGCCTGTTCGCCATCGGACTCACCCTCTTCGTCATCACCTTCGCCATGAACGTCATCAGTGAATGGGTCGCACAGCGGTACAGGGAGGAGTACTGAGATGGCGACACAGGACCGCTCCAGCTACGCAGAAGGGTTCGGACAGGTCAGCCGGACCGTCGGGACCATCTTCCGGTACCTGCTGCTCGCCTCGACGCTGTTCGGCCTCGTCGTGCTGTCGATACTGCTGGTGTACGTCGCGAACGACGCCATCCAGCCGCTCACCGCCGACGCCGGCTGGCACCTGACGTTCTTCCTGACGCTCGTGCTCCCGACGCTCGCGACCGGCGGCTACCTCGCGTGGTCCAACGTCGACGCGCTCAAGCTCGGCGCGACGACGCTCGGGCTGTTCGTCGTCGGCCTGCTGTTCAGTGGCGGCGTCGCCATCATCTTCATCGAGGTGCTTGCACCGCTGGTCTGGTTCGCGTACGTGATCGCGTTCGCCATCGCCGTCCTGGTCACGGTCGCTCTCCAGCAACGGAGCCGACAGATCCCGTTCCTGCCCCGGTTCGCCATCGCCATGTTCGCGTTCTACCTCTCGCTGTTCGGGTTCCCGGGTATCATCGGGGGCTACGTCGGACTGCCCCAGCTCGTCCCGAGCGTCGCCAGCCTCATCCTGTTCGCGCCCATCGTCCCGCTCGACTGGATACAGCTCACGCTGACGGTCGGCGTGTTCGCCGCGACGCCCGTCGCCCTCTACGCGTCCAACATCAGCGACCGACGGGCCGGACTCGCGATGGGTGCCCTCGCAGTCGGCACGGTCGCCGCCGCGGCGGTCGTCGGGCCGGCCGTCTTCGGGATCGGACCGATTCCCTCGGTCATCCTGGCGTCGGTCGCGGTCGTCCCGACGGCGGCCTACGTCGGTGGCGCGGCCGTCACCCGCGAGCAGGCACGGATCGGACTCGCCCTGCCGGCGGTCATCGTCGTCGGCGCGCTGGCGGGGGAGGTGCTCGTCGACACGCTCGGCTACGCGGGCCCGCAGTCGTGGGTCGACTGGCAGTTCCTCACCAGCGACCACAGCGGGACCGCTGCCAACGCGGGTCTCTACCCGGCCATCGCGGGCTCCATCCTCCTGATGCTGACCGTCGCCGCGCTCTCGTTCCCCATCGGGGTCGGCGCGGCGCTGTACCTGGAGGAGTACGCCCCCGACAACCGCTACACCCGGTTCATCGACGTGAACATCTCGAACCTCGCGGGTGTGCCGTCGGTCGTCTACGGCCTGCTCGGACTCGGTCTGTTCGTGACCCGCCTCGGACAGCCCACGGGGACCATCCTCGTCGGCGGTGCGACGCTCGCGCTGCTCATCCTCCCCATCGTCATCATCTCGGCGCGGGAGGCCATCCGGAGCGTGCCCGAGGAGATGCGCCAGGCGTCCTACGGGATGGGTGCGACGCGCTGGCAGACGATGAAGAACGTTATCCTGCCGCGTGCGTTCCCCGGTATCCTGACCGGGACCATCCTCGCGCTCGGGCGTGCCATCGGCGAGACCGCACCGCTCATCATGATCGGCGCGCCGAACGTGCTGTTCTCGTTCCCTTCCGAGCTCTCCTCGAAGGTGAGCGCGATGCCGCTGCAGGTGTACAGCTGGGCGAGCTACTTCGCGACGTCGGACTTCTACCAGCAGGCCGTGCCGGCCGGTGTCGTCGTGCTCGTCACCGTCCTGCTGGCGATGAACTCCATCGCGATCGTCTTGCGCAACAGGTATGAGCGAGAAACGTGACCAATGACCCAAGAGAACATGAGTAACGACAAGGTGGAATCGGCGACAGAGGACCCGACGGACGACGACATGCTCCTCGAGACCGACGTGACGTCCGGGCTCGAAGAGGGCAGTCAGGGCCCGCGGACGACACACGAGCGGACCATCGTCGAGGCCAAGAACGTCAACGTCTGGTACAACGACGATCAGGCGCTCCGGGACATCACCATGTCCGTCCCCGAGAACAAGGTCACCGCGATGATCGGCCCCTCGGGCTGTGGGAAGTCGACGTTCCTGCGCTGCATCAACCGGATGAACGACATGATAGACGCCGCCCGCGTCGAGGGCGAGCTCTACCTCGGCGAGAAGAACGTCTACGACGCCGACGTCGACCCCGTCGCGCTGCGCCGCCGGGTCGGCATGGTGTTCCAGAAGCCCAACCCGTTCCCCAAGAGCATCTACGACAACGTCGCCTACGGGCTGAAGATCCAGGACATCGGCGGCGACCACGACGCCATCGTCGAGGAGTCGCTGAAGCGCGCCGCGCTCTGGGACGAGGTGAAGGACCAGCTCCACGAGTCCGGCCTCGACCTCTCCGGCGGACAGCAGCAGCGGCTCTGTATCGCCCGGGCAATCGCGCCAGACCCGGAGGTCATCCTGATGGACGAGCCCGCGAGCGCGCTCGACCCCGTGGCGACCTCGAAGATCGAGGACCTCATCGACGAGCTCGCCGAGGACTACACCGTCATCATCGTCACCCACAACATGCAGCAGGCGGCGCGCATCTCCGACAAGACCGCCGTCTTCCTCACCGGTGGCGAGCTCGTCGAGTTCGACGACACGAAGAAGATATTCGAGAACCCCGACAACGAACGCGTCGAGGACTACATCACCGGCAAGTTCGGATGAGCAACGGAACGCACATCACCAACACCACTTTCTGATCCACAATGGCCAGAGAAAACTACCAGGAGAAACTGGATAGTCTCGAAGAGGACATCCTCTACATGAGCGAGGTCGTCGTCGACCGACTGCGAACCGCGCTCACCGCCCTCGAGAACAAGGACGACGACGCGGCGTGGGAGGTCATCGACGGCGACAGCGAGGTCAACTCGCTCTACCTCGACATCGAACAGCAGTGCGTCGACCTGCTGGCCCTCCAGCAGCCCGTCGCGGGCGACCTCCGCTTCATCGCCGCGTCGTTCAAGATCATCACCGACCTGGAGCGCATCGGCGACCTCGCGACGAACCTCGGCGAGTACACGCTCGACGCCCGACAGGACGTCTTCCCGGAGGTCGACGTGCAGGCCATCGGCGACCAGACCGTCGCGATGGTCGAGAAGGCGATGCAGGCCTACGCCGATCAGGACACCGAGGCCTGCTTCGAGATCAACGAGAGCGACGACGAGCTCGACGCGATGTGCGAGCACGCCAGCCAGTCCGTCGTCCGCGACCTCATCGAGAGCGAGCTCGACGACGGCACCGAGGTCGAGACCGTGCTCGAGGACGTCTCGCGGCTGCTGCTCACCGTTCGTGACCTCGAACGTATCGGCGACCACGCGGTCAACATCGCCGCGCGGACGTTGTACATGGTCGAGAACGACGACGAACTGATCTACTGACTCAGCGGCTCACGTCGCTGGTCCACACCTCTCCTTCGGCGGGCGGCGAGACACCCGGAACCTCCGCCAGCCGCGGTGCCACCATCTCCCACCACCGCTCGGGGTCGTCGTAGCCCGCGTTCTGGGTGGGAAAGACGTGGTCGGTGAACTCCGGTTCGACGACCGGCCCCTCCTCGACGACGAACTCGAACGCCGCACGGACGGCGTCGCGCCGCCAGTCGCGCATCATCTCGCTGGTGCCCGGGACCGACAGCGTCGCGAGCGCCTGTTCGGCCCGTTCCTCGAGGTCTGCCTCGGCGTCGGCCGGTCGGTACCACGCCGTCACGGTGCCGTGCCCGCAGTTCAGCTCCCGCCTGCCGAGGGCGTCCCGGTCGCACAGGGTGCGACAGGTCTCGCCGACGCGCTCGGCCGCGACGTTCAGCTCCTCGGCGAGCGACCCCGTCGTCTCGGGTGCGTGCCCATCGAACGCCGCAAGCACACGCTCCGGTGTGGGCTGGACCGATGCCCCACCAGCGGTCCCGCGTTCGTTCTGGCTCATACGTCCTCCCACGCAACCGAACCATATTATTTTTTCCCACGTGGTGCCGACAATAAACGGGTGTGTCAGCTGGATAGCCTAAGTTTTAGATAGGGTGATGTCGTGATTTATCCCGATGACGGACCTGACATGCGGTCGTGGATGGTGTCCCGCGCTGGCGGGTGATATTCTATGAGCTCGCTGACAATCGAGGTGGACGACCCCGAGGACGCCTACGAGAACCTCCGCGCGATGCTCGAGGCGGCCCCCGTCGAGTTCTCCCAGATCACGTCGGTCCGGCTCGAACTGGAGTACGAGTCGAAAGCCGAGGCCGACGAGTCGGCGACGACCGACGATGCCGACGAGCAGACGGCCGTGGATGCCGGTTTCACCGACCCCACGGCGATCACCGCACCGGCGGACGACACGCCGTCACCCCCGATAGACGACGCCGAGACGGCCGACGAGCCCACAGCGGAACAGGCCGTCGACGGTGCGGACGAGATCACGTTCCGGAAGCCCGGCGAGGACGGCGACGAGGCGGACGACCGGACGTCGGTGTTCGGCGATCCGGACGAGGCCGCGGGGACCGACTCCGTCTTCTCGACGCCGGACGACGCCGTCAGGTTCGAGGAGCCAGACTCGAACGCCGGCCAGCCCGGCGACGCCAAGACCGCGGAGGACGGCCGTCCGCTCGGTGACGCGGTCGACTGTCGCACCGCAGGTACCTCCGGCGCGGACGACTCCGCATCGAAACCCGCCGGCGGCCAGCAGCGCACGGCGAACCCCTCGCCCCAGACGTACAACAAGGTCGTGCGACTGCTCCAGAACCGCGACTTCCCGATCGAGCGGGGCGAGATCGAGGACGTTGCGGTGGGTGCCTACGACGTCGACGTCGAGGAGTGCCGTGCGGTCATCGACGCCGCCATCGACAAGGGGCTCGTCGCACAGGAAGGCTCGCAGCTCGTCGACCCGACGGAGTAGCCGCCCGCGCTCTGTCCTCCGGTTCCTCCAGTCACGGGACGGTCGTCTCGCGACCCGTGTGAAACCATGGCCGGGGCGGGCTCCGAACTACCGAAAGACTCGCTTCGCTCGTCTCTCGACCTCCAGCTCGCGTCGCGGTTCTCGCTCGCAGGACTCGCTCCGAACCGCGCACTGCTCGCGGGAACCGTCCACGGGTTCTCCGCCCAGCCCGGCCACTTGCGTTCGGACTCGTCACTCACTGGCGTTCGTGACTCGTCGAAAACGCAAGTGGCCGGGGCGGGCTCCGAACCCGCGATCTCCGCATGACCCAGGTTCGAGGCTCGGCGGGCCCCGAGGTCACGCGTAAGCCTTCCAAGGCTGTGGTACCGCACCGAATCTCTGAAACCCTATGAGTGCGGCGCTATGTCCAGCTAAGCCACCCGGCCTCACTCCCTCGTTACCGGGTGGACGACTTAAGCCTTCTCAACTGTTCCCCGGGCTGTCCTGCGGTCGCATGCCCGATAGCGCGTGGTTACACAGCCCCACGGATTTATACCGCGGGGTGGTAAATCAGAGGGCATGGACGTCCCGGGTATCGTGGAATCGGCGCTCTCGGGCGAGGAGATCGCCGCCGAGGTCTCGCTGGGCGGCGAGAACGCCCTCTACGTGACGCCGACCCGAACACTCATCTACCAGTCCGAGGGGTTCCTCAGCGACGAGTCAGTCGACGAGTATCCCCACGACGCACAGCGGATGACCGTCAAGGAGGGCCGCCGCAAGACCCGCATCAGCCTCGAGTACTCGCTGGACGGCACCGAGGAGTTCACCGTCCCCTCGAACGCCACCGACGACGTGCTACACCCCGTGCTGGCCGGCGTGTTGAACGCCAGCGGCGTCACCGACGCCGACGAGACCGTCACGCGCACGTTCCGCCTCGACGAGCTGACCCTCGTCATCACCTCCGCACGGCTCGTCAAGCACGTCGGCAGCGCAGTCTGGGACGAGGACTACGAGGAGTACCACTTCGCGGACGTGACCGGCCTCGACTTCGAGGACGGCAGCGTCGCCACCCAGCTCGTGCTGACGGTCGACGGCCGGCCCGAGCGGATGAAGGTCTCGAACGACCGTGCCGCCGAGGTGAAGGAGTACCTCCAGCGCTCGCTGTTCTCGTACTACGGCGTGAACTCGCTGGACGCACTGAACGAGGCCGTCGCCCCCGAGGAGGACGAGGAGGCCGACGAGCCCGCCGCCGTCGACTTCGGCGAGGGTGTGGACCCGCTGGACGCCGGGAACACCGTCCAGCCCGACGAGGGCGAGGAGCCGGTCGAGCCGGGCCCGCCGGCCGAACAGCCCGTCGAGGACCAGCCCGCCGACGCCGGGACGGCACAGGGGAACGAGCCCGTCCAGCCACCGGCGGGACAGACGCAGACGCGGGCAGACCAGCCGGCGGTCGACCAGACCGAGGAGCCGGTCGAGCAACCGGGGCAGGCACAATCGACACGACGGTCCCAGCCGCCACAGCGGACCGAGCCGTCCCACGAGGAGCAGACCGGACAGCAGCGCGACGACGTCGACGAGGTGACCGAAACCGTCGACGAAACCTCGCAGGAGGAGCTCGCATCGATGGTCGAGGAGACGGTCGGTGACGGACAGGATGCCGCGGGGAGTGCGGAGTCGACGACACAGCAGACCGGGGCGACCCAGACCGACGAGACAGCGGCCGAGGACGACGCGACGGACGAGGAGCCGGACACGGACGAGGACGACGAGTCGCTCTCGGACTCGAAGTTCGCCGAAGCCGGCTTCCAGCCCGCGACCGCCGCCGGCGACGAGGAGCTACGCGAACGCATCGAGGCGCTCGAGTCGAAGGTCGAACACCAGAACGAGCTCCTCCAGCGCCAGCACGACCTCCTCCAGCAGCTCGTCGACGAGCTCAGCCGCGGTCGGTAGTCGGTCGGGACTCAGTCCCGGCCGGTCACCTTCCGCACGCACTCCGGACCGAACGGACCGAGTTCGCCCGACTCGAGCTGGACGAAGTGCCCCGTGGAGATCGACGCGCCACAGCGACGGCACTCGAAGTCGCCCTCCCGTCGGACCACGTCCGCGGTCTGGCTGACGAAGCCGCCGCTGCCCGTCGTCTGGACGACGCCGTCCTCGCGCTCGATGACCCCGCGCATCACCGCCGTATCGAGGATCTCCCTGACCGTGGCCGGGTCCCGTGTCACCGTCTCGATGCGGTCCATGGCCTCGGCGAGCGCGAGTTCGTCGTCCTCGAGCTTCGAGAGGAGTTCCACGCCGAGTTCGACCCGCTCGTCTGCCATCGTCCTGATGTGGTATCGTGGTGTGATTAAGGCTTGTGAGCGTCCGTGGTGTGAGCGGGTGCCCGAATCGTGAGAACCGCCGTACTCGCCGTCATCGTTCTTTAAGTCATAGGCGGTCATCACGTCGGACATGACCGTCTACGAGACCGACGTGCCGGGCGTCGGCCGGAAGTTCGAGCTCGAGGTCGACGACGGCGCACGGCTGGTCGTGCTCATGCACCACGACGGCCGCCGGGAGCTGTTCCACCGGCCGGACCCCGACGCCGACAGCCAGCGCATCGCCGACATGGACGGCGAGACCGCACGCCAGCTCGGGGCCATCCTGACCGGGGCGTACTTCCAGCCGATCGAGCTCGACCGGACGCAGGTGCCACTCGGCGAGGCCATCCTGGAGTGGGTCGATATCGACGAGGGGGCGGCCGTCGTGGGCCAGACCCTCTCGGGCTGTGACGTGCGCAACCAGACCGGCGTCTCCGTCGTCGCGATCCAGCGGGGGGACGAGACGCTCCCGAACCCGGACCCCGACGAGACCATCGCGGCGGGCGACATCCTCGTCGTCCTCGGGACCAGGGAGGAACAGCAGGCGCTCCAGGAGTTCGTCGAGCGCTAGGATGGCCTCGGGACTGCTGCTGGAGGCCGGGCTCGCCATCACCGTGCTCGCTGTCGCCGGGACGCTCGCGTACCGGCTGGGCCAGTCGGTCATCCCGGCGTACATCGTCATCGGGCTGTTCGTCGGACCGAACGCCCCGGAGGTTGCGGGAATCTCCTTCGCGGTACTGGAGCGCCACGAGTTCGTCGACCTGCTCGCCGAACTCGGCGTCGTGCTCCTGCTCTTCTTCATCGGCGTGGAGTTCAGCATCGACCAGCTGCTCGCGAACCGCGACCGGCTCGCGGTGATCGGCGGCATCGACCTCGTCGTCAACGCCGCGGTCGGCGTCGCCATCGGGCTGGCGTTCGGGTTCAGCCCGGTCGAGGTTGCGTTCCTGACCGGCATCGTCTACATCTCCTCGAGCGCCATCGTCACGAAGTCGCTCATCGACCTCGGCTGGGTGGCCGACCCCGAGGCCGAGGTCGTCCTCGGCACGCTCGTCGTCGAGGACCTCGTCATCGCGGTCTACCTCGCGGTGCTCTCTGCGCTCGTCCTCGGCGGTGGCGGCGGTGCGGCGCTCTCGGCCGTCGCCGTCGCGCTGGGGTTCATCGCCGTGCTCGTCGTCGTCGCCCGCGTCGGCACACCCGTCGTCCAGCGCGTGCTCTCGGTCGATTCCGACGAGCTGTTCGTGCTCACGACGCTGGGTGTCGTCGCGCTCGTCGGCGGACTGGCCCTCCAGCTCGGCGTCAGCGAGGCCGTCGCTGCGTTCTTCGTCGGGACGGCCGTCAGCGCGACCGACGAGGTCCACCGCGTCGAGAAGCTGCTCTCGCCCGCCCGGGACCTGTTCGCCGCCATCTTCTTCCTCGCCATCGGGTTCCAGACCGACCTCGGCGCGCTCTCCGGCACGGCGCTGGCGCTGCTCGCCGTCGCGGTCGTCCTCACGTCCGCCAGCAAGCTCGCCAGCGGCTACTGGAGCGGCCTGCGCTACGGGCTGAGCGAGCGCCGTGCCCGCCGCGCCGGCATCGCACTGGTCGCCCGCGGGGAGTTCTCCCTGGTGCTCGCCGCGCTCGCGCTGGACGTCGGCACGGGTGCACTCGCCGACGTCATCCCCGCGTTCGCCGTCGGCTACGTGCTCGCGATGAGCGTGCTCGGGACGACGTTGATGAAGGCAGCGCCACGGCTGGAACGGTACCTGGAGGAACGGACCACGGAGTCCACCTGAGACGGCACGGTCAGGAGCCGGACTCGACCGCCGCAGCGAGCACGTCGGCCGCCCGTTTCACCGCCGCGCCGGACTCGACGAACAGCACGACGCGGGGCGGCTCGACCGCCTTCGGACGGACCCGCAGGTCGACGGTCCCGTCGGCCGCCGTCGCCAGCTCCTCGGCCCGCTCGACCGCCACGTCGAGCCCGGCCCGGAGTTCGACACGGGCGCGGTCCGGCTGGACGAACACCTCCGCGACGCGCTCGTCGTCGCAGGTCACCCGGTACGCGAGCGCGCCGTCGACCGTCGGCTCCACGTCCCGGTCGGCATCGACCACGGCGAAGCGGTCGAACGTGCCGTCCTCGCGGCCGTCGAGCTCCGAGGAGAGCAGCTGGGCGATGCGGACGCCGTCGGTGACGCGGTCCTCGACCATCCTACCTCGCCTCCCCGTCGTCTCCAGCCAGCTCGGCGACGGCCTTCTCGCGCACGCCGCTCACGTCCAGCCCGTTCCGGCGAGCGTAGACCACCGCGGCGGCCTCGATGGTCACGTCCAGCTCGCCCTGCAGCTGGTTGATCTCGCCGACGGCCTCGTGCTTCTCGTGTCCGTCGGCGACGAGGTCGTCGAGCACCTGCTCGAACGCCGAGCGGGAGCGGAGGATATGCTCGTCCGGGACGAACCCCTCCGGCACCGTGACCCCGCCGGGGTCGAACGTCGGCCGTAGCCCGGTGTCGTCGCGCTCTAACAGCCCCTCGCCCGTCGCCACGTCGACCAGTCGCTTCGCCTGGTCCGGCGAGAACCAGTCGCGGTCGAGCGACAGCGCGACCACGAACTCGTTCTCGGCGAGTTCGTCCTTGCCGCGCTGGCGGAACGGCGCGGCCACGGCGACGCGAAGACTCATGTCTCGCCGGTCGGCCGAGGACGGCCTAAACCCTGCGATTCGCCCCGTGCCAAGTCGAGCGATTCAAGTAGCTCCTGGGACTCTTGCCGGGTATGCAAGACCAGGGACGCTCCATTCGCAAGCGCACCGGTGGGCGACTGCGCCCGATCCGCAACCGAAAGAAGCACCAGCTCGGCCGTCTCCCCACGGAGACCCAGGTCGGTGAGCCCCGCTTCCGTGTCGTCGACACGCGCGGCAACACGACGAAGACCCGTGCGCTCGCGACCGACGTCGCCAACGTGAACAAGGGCGGCGAGACCGTCGAGGCCACCATCGAGGACGTCGTCGAGAACGACGCCAACCCGAACTACGTGCGCCGGAACATCATCACGAAGGGCGCGCTCATCGAGACCGACGCCGGCACCGCCCGCGTCACCTCCCGTCCCGGCCAGACCGGACAGGTCAACGCCGTCGCCGTCGACGAGTAAGCAGTTCTCTCTTTCCGTCTCTCTCCAGACTCGCGTAGCGACTGGTTCGCTCTGACTTGCTCCGACGACCGGATTTTCCACGTGGCGCGCGGCTGGCGAGACTGCGCGAGCGGTGCGCGGTTCGGAGCGAGCGCTAGCGAGTGAGAACCGCGACTGCGAACGGGGAGCGTGCGACCCGTGAGCGACAGCGAGCGTGTCGAGCCATTCCGCGCGAGGGACGAGAAGCGTGGTTCGAAAGAGCAAGCTCTCTCGTCAGTACCGGACTACGTCCGGCAGGCAGCCAGAAATCTGCGATTTTCGGGCGACAGCGCAGCGAGCATCGGTCACGAAACGCTTGCGTTTCGTGAGCCCACCGGAAATCTCTGATTTCCGGAGATGCAGGAGGCTGGGGAGGCGTGAGGTGCGGTGCGGTGGCGGGCGGGTGGGACTGAAAGGGGCGAAGTTCTCGACGAAGGCAGGCGATGCAAGCACCGGAACGGAGTGAGGAGCGCAGCGAACCTCCCGAGTCGAGAACTTCGGGGCTTTCTGGTTGTTGTCGACTCCTGCAATTCCCACGACTGCAACGCGAACAACCAGAATTCAGAAAACGACGCCCGGAACCGACGAGTTTCAGGCCGAATCAGCAAACACGAACTCACGGAGCAGTTTCCCGGCCAACGAAGCGGATTGCCCGTCGTCGCGGTCGTTCACCTCGACGACGTCGAAGCCCACGACGTCGCCCGTCGCTCCAACAGCCCGAACCACGTCGCGCATCTCGCGGGGCGTCAGTCCGAACGGCTCCATTGTTCCGGTGCCGGGGGCGAACCCGGGGTCGGCCCCGTCGATATCCACCGAGCAGTAGACGTCTCGGTCGCCGAAGTCGGGCTCCCAGTCCGCGACGTCCTCGGGGGGCACGACGGTCACGTCGGCCTCGCTCGCCCGGTCCCACTCGGCCTCGTTGCCGGTTCTCGCGCCGAGTATCACCGCTTCGTCCGCCACGTCGAGCACGTGCCGGGTGACGGTCGCGTGGCTGAGCTCGTTGCCGTCGTACTCGGCTCGCAGATCGAGGTGGGCGTCGAGGCAGACGAACACGTCGGGGTCGGTCGCGCGGACGTTCGCCAGCGTGACGGTGTGCTCGCCGCCGAGGACCAGCGGGACCGCGTCGTCCCACACCACGTCGGTGCAGACGCCCTCGAGGTAGTCGAGGTACTCGGCGGCGTCGTCCCAGGCGCGCACGTCGCCGTGGTCCGCGACGCCGAGGTCGGAGAAGTGACTCCGGGTCTGGTGGTCGTAGTCGTCGAATGTTTCGGAGAAGCGCCGGACACGGTCGGGACCGAACCGCGTGCCCGGCTGGAAGGTCGTCGAGACGTCGAGCGGAGCCCCGACGACCACGTAGTCTGCGTCGTCGCGGTCGGCGATGGCTCCGGGGAACATCGGCGTCAGACGATCTTTCGCTGTTCGTCGAGCTCGAGGTACTCTATCTCGTCGTCGGGCTCGAGGTCCATGTCCTCCGGGATGGACATCGAGAACGTCTCGTAGGTGTCGAGGTCCATGACCTGTGCGACGGTGGCGGACTCGACGGAGACGACCTGCCCGCCCTTCCGCTCGATGATGGGGACCCAGCACTTCGCGTCGACGGGCTGTGACATGGAGCGCTTCTTGCCGTCGAAGACGCCGACGGCCTCGACGCGAGCCTTCGCGCTGCCGTGCTTGCCCGGTTTCGCGGTGGAGTAGCCGTTGATCTTGCAGGCGACGTCGTCGATCATCACGTAGCTACCCTCCTGAAGGTCACGCACTTCCTTCTGCTGTTTAGCCATGTGGCGGGATTCTGCCCGGGAGTGTATAAACCTCTTGGAACGGCGTCAACGAGGTGGTCTATGGGCGTAGCGACACGAGCAGCGGCACGCGCCATGCCGAAGCATCGGTCAGGCCACCGCGAGGGGCCTCAGACGCCCTCGATGACACGCGAGACGCGGTCGAGTCCCGCCTCCAGCTCGTCGGTCGGGAGGCCGAAGCCGAGCCGCCAGTAGTCTGGGAAGCCAAAGAGGTCGCCGGGCGCGAGGACGACGCTCTCCTCCTCGACGACCCGCACGCAGAACTCGCGGGCGTCGTCGAACCCGTCGGGGACGGTGACGAAGCCGTTGACGCCGACGGGGTCGTACCAGTCGAGCCCGTGCTCGTGGACGAACTCGCGGACGATTCCTCGATTGGTGGCGGCCAGCTCGCGGTTCTCCCGCAGGATGTCGTCCTCCTGCTCGCCGAGCGCCTGCCGGGCGACGTGCTGGCCGAAGATGGGCGGCGAGATGGTCGTGTAGTCCTTCCAGCGCACCGCGTCCCCCACCACGTCCTCCGGCCCGGCGATCCAGCCGAAGCGCAGGCCGGCCAGTCCGTACGCCTTCGTGAGGCTGGTCGTGGAGATACCGTGGTCACCCATGCTCGCCACCGGCGGGATGGGTTCGTCGTCGAGCAGCCGGTACACCTCGTCACAGAGCAGGTAGGCGTCGTTGGCGGCGGCCACGTCGTACAGCTCGCCGACGACGGCCTCGTCGTGGTAGCGCCCGGTCGGGTTGTTCGGGTTGTTCAGCACGACCAGCTTCGTCTCCGGACGCATCGCGTCCGCGACGGCGTCCACGTCGAGCGTCCACGCCGGCTCCTGGAGGTCGACCGTCGTCACGTCGCAGATGGCCTCCGGAACCGCCTGCAACGCCTGGTACGTGGGCGTCACGACGACCGCGTGGTCCTCGGCGTCGAGCAGCGAGCAGAACACGAGCAAGTTCGCCTCCTGTGTCCCGCAGGTGAAACACACCTCGTCGGCCCCGCGGTCGTATCGCTCGCCGACCTCGGCCCGGAACTCGGGGTCGCCGTCGGTCGGGATGACGTAGTTCAGTTCGCCCGGGTCGGTGTCGAATCGTGCGGAGTCCAGTGGCCGGATGCCCGACTCCGCGAGCATGATGTCGGCCCCGTGTTCGTACTCACCGAACCACCGCTCCAGTCCGAACTCGGCGATGTCCATACCCGACGTGCGTTCGGAGACGAGAAACGTGTACCGGCACCGGCGGTCCGGGAGTCAGTCGTCGCGCCGTTTCCGCATGTTCTGGCGGGTGAACTGCGGCTGGGCGCGGATGCCCTTCTTCTCGCGGAAGGAGAGCCACAGCAGCACGCCGCCGATGACGCCGATTGCGCCGGAAACCGCGGCGGCGTACAGCGACGCACCCTGGTAGAGGTACGCGGTCGCGAGGATGGAGAAGGAGAACACCAGCCCGTAGACGATGCGCTTGGCGAGCCGGTCGATGACGCCCTTCCCGTCGTTCAGCTCGACCTGCACGGTGAGGTTGCCGCGCTGGGCGCGGTCGAGCGTGTTCTCCAGCTTCGGCGGCACGCGGAGCATCGACTGGGCGGACTCCCAGGCCTGCTCGCCGGTCTCCTCGACGTACTGCTTGATGGACTCCTCGCGGTAGCCCTGTGCGGTGAGGTACGTGGTCGCGGTCTCGATGAAGTCGAAGTCCTCGTCGAGCGTCACACAGACCCCCTCGACGACGGTCGCGACGCGGAGCACGAGTGCGAGGTTCTCGGGGAGCCGGAACGGGAACTCGTAGATGGAGTCCTCGATCTGGCTGATGATCTGGTTCACGCGGTACTGCTCGATGTCGTCGCCGCGGGCGTCCGCGATGGCGAGCTCCATCACGTCGCCCATCACGTCGCGGTCGGCCTCCGGCGAGAGCGTGCCGATGGCGATGAGCGAGTCGAGGATGCCGTCGATGTCCTGGTTCGCGACGGCGATGTAGAACTCGACGATGCGGTCCTGGATGTACTCGTCGACCCGGCCGGACATGCCGAAGTCGTAGAAGACGATGGTGCCGTCGTCGGTCACGGCGAGGTTGCCCGGGTGGGGGTCGGCGTGGAAGACGCCGTCCTCGATTATCATCTGGAGGTACGTCTCCTGGAGCGTCTCGGCGACCTGGCTGCGGTCGATGCCGAGCTCGTCGAGGCGGTCGACGTCGTTGATCTTCGTCCCCGCGACGTACTCCATGGTGAGCACGCGCGAGTCTGAGTACTCCTCGATGACCGCCGGGATGCGGACTCCGTCGAAGTCGGCGAAGTTCGCGCGGATCTCGGTGAGCATCCGCGCCTCGCGGTCGTAGTCCATCTCCTCGCGGATGGTCTTCGCGAACTCGTCGGCGAGGTTCTCCAGCGAGAACGCTCGTGCCTCCCCGACGAAGCGCATCAGGACGGGCAGCGACCACTTGATGACCCGGAGGTCGGCCTCGACGAGCGACTCGACGCCGGGGCGACGCACCTTCACCGCGACGTCCTGTCCCCGGACGCTCGCGCGGTACACCTGGCCGAGGCTCGCGCCGCTGATCGGCTCGGTGTCGAACTCGTCGAACGCCTCCTCGACGGGGCCGAGCTCCTCCTCGAGGACCACCCGTGCGTCCGCCCAGTCGGCCGGCGGCACGTCGTCCTGCAGCGACGAGAGCACCTCGATGTACGCCGTCGGGAGGACGTCGGGCCTGGTCGAGAGCAGCTGGCCGAGCTTGATGAACGTCGGGCCGAGCGTAAGCAGCGACGAGAGCAGGTGCTCGGCGCGTCTGACCTGCGTCTCGCGGTCGACCTGGCGGCGGCCGCCGAACAGCAGGTACCGGCGGCGGTCACGGGCGTAGGCGAGCAGCAGCGGGAGGAACTGTCTCGCGACGACGAAGAAGCGCCAGTACGCGCGAAGGTTGACCAGCGTGACCACCCCGGCTTACTCGTCGTCGCTGATCTCGATACGGGTCTCCTCCGCGCGGCGCTTCGGGAGGCGGAGCTCGAGGACGCCGCGGTCGACCGAGGCCGCGGCTCCCTCGGCGGTCGCGTCCGGGGGGAGGGGTAACTCGGCGTCGAGGAACATCGACCGGTCCTCGCGCTCGTAGCGGAACTCGGGGGGCACGTCCTTCTCGCGGCGCGCTTCGAGACGGACCCGACCGTCGCTCACGACGATGTCGAGCGTCTCGGCGGACACGCCCGGCAGGTCGACGACGAGGAGGTACGCCTCCTCGGACTCGAGGAAGTCGGCGAACACGGCGTCGGGCAGGTCCCGCAACGCGTCACGCAGCGCTGACATGCCAGTCCCTTGGGAGTCTGGAACGAAAAAGGCCGCGGAGACGGAACCCCGCGTGTCACTGACCCGCACGCCCGACTCGCGGGTGGCCTGACTCGGCGCACGACCACTCGACTCAGAGCGCGAGCGGCGAGAGCCCGACTGCGACCAGCGCGACACCGAGCAGTCCCGGGACGAACACCTTCCAGCGGAGCCGACGCAGCACGCCACGCTCCGTCGTATCGGAGACGAGAAAGAGCGGGCCGAACAGCCGGTCGAGGTGGGAGCCGCCTCGGTCCGCCGGCGGTCCGGCGACGACGCCCTCGACGCCGCTCCCGGGCCGGCGGTTCGCCCGTGCGTAGCCGAACACGTACGCGCTGTCGCCCGGGTCGAGTCGCTCCTCGACGTAGCGTCGGTCGTTCCCCGTCGAGAGCGTGACGATGCCGAGGTCGAGCTCGCGGTCCTCGTCGTCCACGCGGTCGTTCGCGCCGATGAACTGCTGGACACGCCGGGGTGGTGCGTCGCCACCGTCGACCTCGACGGTGTCGTCCTCCGCGAGCGAGAACGCCGCGCCGTCGGGCTCGACGAGCACCCGGCCGGTGTCGTCCGCGAGGACGAACGGCCGCGACCAGACGCCGGAGTCGACCGTCTTCCAGTGGCTGTGCTTGCCGGACTGCTGGTACTCCTCGACGGTCCAGCGGCAGACGAGGCAGTCGGTCCCGGTGAACGGCGCGGACACCGTCTCCTCGTGGACCCCGGCGACGCCCTCGACCTCGCAGGTCCCGCCGTGGCGGAGCCGGTACGTCGGGATGGGTTCGTCGCGGGAGATGCGGTAGACCTTCGCGCCGACGACCGCCCCGTAGCCGAGCGCGAGGAGCCCCGCGAGGATGGACAGCTGGTGGAACGGCGTCACCGTCATCGTCCGGGGGTTCGCGCCGTACCGTATAAGGATTGATAGTTCCGGGCCGGCGCGGTGTGGGGCCGTCCCGCACGTTTTTGCCTCCGCCCACGGACTCTGCGAACATGGACGAACGCAGGCGCGAGTCCGGGTTCCGCGAGCGGACTCGCATCGACGACGCGAGGGAGCGCCTCCGCGGGCGGGTGTCGACGGTCGAGCGGACGGAGACGGTCCCGGTGGCCGACGCGGACGGGCGGACGCTGGCCGCCGCCGTGACCGCTCGCCGGGCGGTTCCGGGGGAGTCGCGGGCCTCGGTCGACGGGTTCGCGGTGGCCGCGAGCACGACGTTCGGCGCGAGCGACCGGTCGCCCGCGCTGCTGGATGCCGACGGCGACGTCGGTGACGGCGGACCCACGGGGGGCGCACGCCGTGTGGACGCCGGCGACCCGCTCCCATCGGGCGCGGACGCCGTCGTCCCGGTCGGCGGTGCGGCGCTGGTCGACGACACCGTCGAGGTGTTCGACCCCGTCGCGGTCTGTGACGGCGTCGCGGCCGTCGGCTCGGACGTGGCCGCCGACCAGTCGCTGTACGAGCCGGGACGCCGGCTCCGACCGCCGGATCTCGGACTGCTACGTGCCGCGGGCGTGGAGACGGTGACCGTCAGGGAGCGGCCACGGGTCGCGGTCGTCCCGGTCGGGGACGACCTCGTCGACGACGAGCCCGGTCCCGGCGAGAGCGTCGAGACGGACTCCCTGACCGTCATCCGGCTGGTCGAACGGTGGGGCGGCGTCGCCGAGCGACACGGGCCGGTCGCCGACGACGCGGCGGCCATCGCCGGCGCGCTCCGTGATGCAGCCACCGACGCGGACATCGTCGCGACGACCGGCGGCTCGGGGCTCGGCGAGTCCGACCGCGTGCCCGACGCCCTGGCGAGTGCCGGCTCGCTGTTCGTCCACGGCATCGCGGCGACGCCCGGCGAGTCGCTGGGACTCGGCTCGGTCGACGACACGCCCGTCGTGGTCCTCCCGGGCGGCCCCGCAGCGTGCGTCGTCGGTGCGATGCAGTTCCTCCGGCCCGCCGCGACGTGGGCCGATGGGCGCGAGTACGAGGAGCCGCCGACCGGGCCCGCGATGCTCGCACGGAAGGTCCCCTCCGAGCCGGGCGTCAGGACGTACGTCCGGGTGCGGTTCGACGCGGAGGGTGGCCAGCGCGTCGCGGTTCCAATCAGAACCGACGGCCCGCTGTCGCACTCGTCGGTCGGTCTCGCCGACGGCTGGATCGAGATCCGCGAGGGCATCGAGGGCCTGCCGGAGGGCGACCTCGTCGCCGTCCAGCGCTGGGGGTGGTCGCCGTGAGGAAGGAGTTCCGCGAGCTGGCACCCCCCGAGGCGGCCCACGAGGCCATCGCCAGCCTCGACCTCGAACCCGAACCCGAGACGGTGCCGCTGGGTGAGGCTCGCGGTCGGGTCCTCGCCGAGCGAATCGACGCAGAACGCGACGTGCCCGGCTTCGACCGGGCGAAACTGGACGGCTACGCGCTCCGGGCGAAGGACACCTTCGGCGCGAGCGAGACCGACCCCGCGACGCTGGACCTCGTCGGCCGCGTGGATGCGGGCACCGAACCCGACGTGACCGTCGACGTCGGCGAGTGCGTCGAGATATCGACGGGCGCGGTGATGCCCGACGGCGCGGACGCGATGGTGATGGTCGAGGAGACGGACCTGGTCGAGAACGGCGACGGGAACGAGCACGTGGCGGTCAGGACCAGCGTCACGCCCGGCGGGAACGTCGCCTTCGCGGGCACCGACGTCGCGGCGGGCGAGCGCGCGCTCGGCCCTGGAACGCGAATCACGCCCCGCGAGGTCGGCCTGCTGTCGGCGCTCGGCGTCGACGGGGTGCCGGTGAAGGGGAGGCCGACGGTCGGCATCGTCTCGACCGGCGAGGAGCTGGTCCGGCCCGGCGAGGAGCTCCACGACGAGCGCGGGCAGATCTACGACGTGAACAGCTACAGCGTCGCCGCCGGGGTGGCGGACGCGGGTGGCGAGCCACGGCTCTACCCCCACACCGGCGACGACTACGACGAGATGGAGCGCGTGCTCTCCGAAGCAGCGGACGAGTGCGACCTCGTGCTCTCCTCGGGCAGCACCAGCGCGAGCGCGGTCGACGTGGTGTACCGGGTCGTCGAGGAGCGCGGCGAACTCCTCGTCCACGGCGTCGCCGTCAAGCCGGGCAAGCCGATGCTCGTCGGGAAGCTCGAAGACAGCGCGTACGTCGGGCTCCCGGGCTACCCCGTCTCCGCGCTCACTATCTTCCGGACGTTCGTCGCGCCGGCCATCCGCCGGGCCGCCGGGCTCCCCGAGTCCGCGGCGGCGACGACGACCGGCGAACTCGCCGAACGCGAGCGCCACGCCGAGGGTCGCCACCGGTTCGTCTCCGTCGGCCTCGTCGAGACGGGCGACGGCCGGACGCTCGTCTACCCCGTCGACAAGGGCTCCGGCGCGACGACCAGCCTCGCGGAGGCCGACGGCGTCGTCGAGATGCCCGCCGACGTGACCTACCTCGACGCGGGCGAGACGGTGACAGTGCAACTGTTCTCGCCGGACGTGCGACCCCCGGCCGTCTTCGGCGTCGGCGAGGACGACCCGCTGCTGTCGCTCGCCCTCGACCGCGTCCCGACGGCCCGCTACCTCGGCGTCGGCACCCGGCCGGGGCTCCGACGGCTCCGGGCCGACGTGCCGGACGTGGCCGTCGTCTCCGGTCCCGTGGACATCGACCACGACGGCGAAGAGGACGACCCCGAACTTCTCGCCGACTGGCGGCGCGAGTGGGGACTCGTCGTCCCGCACGGGAACCCCGACGACGTGTCCGGGCTCGCCGATCTCGCCGACCACGACCTCCGGTTCGTCAACCGGACCACGGCGTCGGGACTGCGGACGACGCTGGCGAACGCCCTCGCGGAACTGGCCGACGAGCGCGGCGTCGAACGCCACGACCTCGTCGAGTCCATCGACGGCTTCGACGCCGGCCGGCGGGCGCACGAGAGCCCGGCGCGGGTGGTCAGGTCGGGCGACGCTGACGTGGCGCTCGGGCTCCGGGCGACCGCGGAGACACTCGATATGGGGTTCGTCTCCTGTGGGCACGAGCGGGTGCGCCTGCTCGGGAACCCCGACAGAGTCGAGAAGCAGGGCGTGCGGACGCTCGTGGCGGCACTGGATTCGGAGGCCGGGCTGGCCGATGGGTTGGCGGGGTACTCGCAGTAGCGTATCCGTTCCGGACCGTTCAGCCGGCTCTCCGGAGCTGAGATGTCGCCGAGCTAGCTATTTACGCATCGGGTATCGATTGTGTTGTACTGATGTGAGATGGTCAACAGTCCGAAGGAGATGCTCCCGGTAATCGCGTTGTTCAGCGTAATCGGCGGTGCGTTGCATTTCTCCGGACAACTCACGGTGCAGCGAGCGGGGGAGTTGGCGGCGGGGAACCCGCTCCTCGCTGCGGGATTCGGACTGTCGATCCTGTTCTTCGTCCTGTTCGGGAAACCCGGGAGCGGGAGCGATCACGGGCCCTAGTGACCGGCACCCGAGCAACGTACTCCCGCCTTCGACGGATACATCGATGTCTCGCCGGCGGATGGAGAGATTGCGTACGTTCAGGCGATGAGTCTGACGCGTCTCACCGCGTGGAACTGTTCCAGTCTGTGGGAGAATCCCGACGAGTAGGTACAACTCCACCCCCGTCGTAAAAGTACCATGTCTCCTCGAGACCAGACGACGGTCGACGGCGACGTGTCGAGATCGACAGCGGAACAGGGAGGGGCGTCATGACCGACCCGGAGCTGGCCGACTTCCTCATCCTGCGCATCCTGGACGAACCGGTCACCCACGCCGAACGCGAACGGGCGAGCGAACGGTCGGTCGCGGCAGTCGAGACCGCACGGGACGAGGGCACCGCCATCGACTGGGTCCGGTCGGAGATAATGACGAACGAGGACGACGAAGTCACTGGCACCCTCTGTCATTTCAGGGCCGAAACGGAGGACGCAATCTACGAGCACGCGGACTGCGCCGGGCTCCCGGTAACCCGAATCGAACGACGAGGCCAGCCGGTCGACGGGCCACAGCAGAGCTGAACGGCCGCCATCGTCGACAGGCGCTTTCGACTGGTGACCCACGGCACGCAGCTCACTGATTACAGGTCGTGGCGTTCGATTGCCTCCTGCAGTGCCTTCGGGTTGAACCGTCGCAACGGAACCGACTCGTCCCAGTAGGTCTCGAAGAGCGTTTCAGCCCAGTCGCGCGCTTCGCTGGCGTCGGTGTCGACGAACGCACGGGGGACGTTCGTCTCATCGTCCCGAACACCGATTCCGACCCGGTTGTCGAGGATGGCGAGTCCGAACGGGAGATCGTCGAACAGCTTCATCGTGAGGTGCTCACTCGCACAGAGCTCCACACACCTCCTCGGATAGTGTTCCATGATGTCGTTCGCGACGTCCGGACGCTCGATGACCTCCGTATGCAGACCATCGAGAATCCTCCCGTGGACCTCGTCGATGTACGTCGGCGCGACTGCGTACGAATCCATCATGCGCAACGAGTCGGTCTCCCGGACCAGTGAGACGAACCGCGCCAGCGGCCCGAACGGGTCGCCCTGGTCGGTCGTCGTGACGGTTGCGTCGGCGAAGATGTCGGTTGGGCACGTGGGTAGGCTGTCGGAAACGGCGTCGAACACCGGGGCGAGCCGAACGGTCGTCTGCATGTCCGTCTCGAACGTTGCGACGACATCCGCGAGTGCCCGCCCGAACTCGGTCAGCCTGTATTCGCCATCTGACTTCTCGAGGACCCCCCGGTCAGTGAGTGAGGTCGTGTTCCGGTGTCTCGTCGATCTCGAGATCCCGAGGCGGTGCTCGAGGTCACGGGGAGTCATCGATCCCTCCCTGAGAGCTGCGAGCATCGGCGCTCGTTTGACGACTTCGAGGAGGAACTCGCGGTCGACGGTTTCGTCGCCCTCCATACACCTTGTTCAGTGTCGAACTATAATAATCAGTACTGACGTCGTCCCGTGCGCCGGCGCGACCAGCCTGACCGGCACGATTGGTCCGTGTCCGGGAGTCCGACGACCGAACCCACAGCTGGTAAAACATTATCACTTCCCGAGACGAATCACCGACAGGACGATGGCCGACTCGTTCGACATCTCCGGCGACTGGGTCAGACGTGTCCTGTTCGCGGTCACCGTGGGAGGGCTCTTCCTGGTCGTGGTCCTTCCGGCGCTCCAGGTCGGCGGTCTCGTCGGCGTCGCGGTCGCTGTCCTCCTCTCGATGCTCGCGACCGTGGTGGCAGTCGGCGTCTGGCTGAGCCTGACCGGCAGGGCTGTCGGCCCGGTGATGGGGACGCCCTGGGACATCACGGACGACCCGTACGCGTTCCCCGGGCAGCGGGCCAAGGAGCGGTGGCTGCGGGCGGTGCAACGGCTCCCGGACGGCGAAGAGGAGGAGGACTGATTCTGCGCGCGGTCGCTCAGTACCGGTCGTCGGTCCACAGCTCGGCGAACGTCTCGACGCGGTGGTCGCCCATCACGCAGTGGCCGCGGAACTCGTGGCCGTGGCGCTCGACGTGGATGGCGTCGAGGCCGGCGTTCCAGGCCGCGCCGACGTCGCCGCTGCCGTCGCCGGCGAGGACGCCCCTGCCCCCGGTCGCGACGCCACCGTCGGTGGCGACCGGCGGCCTCGCGACGCCCATGTCCCGGAGCGCGTGGTAGACGGGTGTCGGGTCGGGCTTCCAGCCGGTGTCGTCGGTGCAGCAGACGATGGAATCGAACCAGTCGCGGATGCCGACGTGGTCGATGACGGGGTCGGCGAGGAACTGCTGGCAGTGCGTGACGAGCCCGACTGGACAGTCGAGGTCGCCAACGAACGCTGCGTCGGGGTGGAGGAATGTGTTCTCGGCGCGGACCTGGGGGTCCTCGACGGCGTGGAAGGCGGGCCAGAACTCGGCGGGGTCGACGCCCCACGCGCGGAGCTGGTCGTCGCGCTTGCCGGTGAGGCCGTGCCAGAGGGTATGGGCCTCCTGGTCGGTGAACCGGCGGCCGAGACGGTCGCCGACGCGGTCGAACACCTCGCGGGTGTAGGACCAGTCCACGTCGACGAGGGTCCCGTCGAGGTCCAGCAGCCAGTAGTCGTACTCGGGCGGCATCGGACTCAGAACTAGGACGGTTCGCCGTAAGTGTCTTCCGGGGATGTGTGACGGTGTGTCGGGACCGACGACCGTCGACCCGGGCCGGCCGGCCGCGTTCCACAACGATTTTGCTCCAGGACCCGACAGGTTCGGGCGTGTCCCTCCAGCTCCGCCTCCGGATGGTCGTCGCGGCGACCGGGCTCGCGGTCACGACGCTCGCGCTCTGTGCGACGCTGTTCGCGGCCGTCTTCGCCGTCCTCCGGCTGGTCGGCGTCGCGCCCGTCGCGTCCGGCACGCTCGCGGCCATCCTCGTGCTCGCCCCGGCGGCGTACGCCGTCGGCACCGAACTCCGGTCGTCGCCGCTGTCGACGTTCGACGCGCCCGTCACCGACTCGCCACCGGAGGTCGACGCGCTCGTGTCCCGTACCAGCTCGCAGCTCGCCGTGCCGACGCCGGCAGTCCGCCTGCTCGACACCGATGCGCCGGTCGCGCTGGTGACGGGGCTCCGACCGTCGTCGACGACGCTCGTCGTCTCGACGGGAACGCTCGACGCGCTCGACGACGACGAGCTCCGCGCCGTCGTCGCCCACGAACTCGCCCACGTCGCCAACCGCGACGTGGCGGTGACGAGCGCCTGCGCGGTGCCGGTGTTCGTCGCGGACGACCTGTTCGGCTGGGGGCTCTCGACGCTCGGGGACGAGCCCGGAACGGCTGCACACCCCCTCAGCGCCGTCGCGTTGCTGTTCAGTCTCGCCGTCGGTGGTGCCTTCCTCGCGGTCGGGAGGGGGCTGCTCGTGCTGTTCACCCGCCAGCGCGAGCGCGCCGCCGACCGTGCCGCCGTCGCGCTGACCGGGGACCCCGCCGCACTCGCCAGTGCGCTGACGGCGCTCGACGGCCGGTTCGACGGCTCGCCGGTGACCGACCTCCGTGCGGCCGACGGTGTCGAGGCCTTCTCCATCGTCCCGCCGCCACCCGAGAACCCCGACCCACCCGTGCTGCTCGGTCCCGACGGCGACCGCGAACCCTACGGCTGGACGGTCCGCCGCCGGTTCATCGAGGTGAAGAACCGACTGCCCGACTCGCACCCACCGACTGCGGAGCGCATCGAGACGCTCCGGGACACCAGCTGACGGGAACCGTCGCCCGCGTTTAAGTCACACGACGCTGAAGGGTCACGTATGTACGACACGGTGCTGTTTCCCACCGACGGGAGTGACGCGACGAACCGGGCGCGACGCCACGCCATCGACCTCGCGAGACAGTACGACGCGACCCTGCACGTGCTCTCCGTCGTCACCGAGGACCCCTACCGCGACGAGACCGCGGCGGAGCGGGCGAGCGAGGAGGCCGAGCGGACCGTCGAGACCGTCGCGAACGCCGCCCGGGAGGACGGCGTCGACGTGACGACCGCCGTCCGGCAGGGCGTCCCCCACGAGGCCGTCCTCGACTACGCCGACGAGGCCGCCGCCGACATGATCGTCATGGGGACCCACGGCCGCACCGGCGTCGACCGGGCCATCATCGGGAGCGTCACCGAGCGCGTCGTCCGCACCGCCGACGTGCCCGTCGTCACCATCCGGATGACCGACGAGCCGACCATCCACGACGCCGACGAGGCCGAGGAACTCGCGATAGCGGAGCTGAGCGCCCACGGCTACGACGACCCGACGGTCACCGAGGAGCCGTACCGGACCACCGGCTCGTGGATCGTTCCCGCGAAGGCCGGCGACCGCACGGTCCAGGTCCACATCGACGCCACGTCGGGGTCGGCGCGCATCGCCCGCCTCCGGGACTGAGACAGGAGAGGGCGGTGCTCACAGCTCGTCGACGACGTGGATGGAGCTCCCGAGGTACTTCGAGAGCGCCTCGCTCGTCGACTCGGCGTTGAACAGCGTCAGGTCGGCACCGACCTCGGCCTTCAGTGCGTCGAGGTACGCCCCGTCGGTCCGCAGTTCGCTGAAGGAGGCGTCCTCGACCGGCACGCCGAGTGCGTCGGCGACGAGCTCCCTCGCGTGGGCCGGGTCGTTGAACTCGCCGTGCCAGCAGTGGTCGCGGAAGAACAGCCAGCCGTCGCTGCCGGGCTCGGGTGCCGACCAGCGAACGGTGGTCTCGAACGTCGACGGGTCGACCGACACCCGTCCCTCGGTCGGGGCGAGTCGGAAGCGCACCCGGACGACGTACGCCGCCTGCACCGCTACACTTCCGCGTTGAGGATATCGGCCATCTCGATGTCCTGTTCGGTGATACCACCCGCCTCGTGGCTGGTGAAGCGGACCTCGACCTCCTCGTACCGGATTATCAGCTCCGGATGGTGGAACTGTGCCTCGGCGATCTCGCCCGTCAGCTGCGCGAAGTTGACGCCTTTCATGTAGTCGTCGAACTCGAACACCCGGACGATCTCGTCGCCGTCCCGGTCCCAGCCCTCGGGGAGCTGCTCGTCGACCTCGTCGTCGGACAGCACGTCTGCCATACCCGAGCCATTGGCGGGCGTCGGGATAATCGTTGGGGGGAAGGGGACGCCCCGCCGTCGACCTGACGGGACGTTGTATCCACCCATTCGCCAGTCGACACCGCCCCAAAGATTACGGCTCGAACCGTCGACGGTCCGCACGTGCAGTCGCTCTCCAGACGACGGCTCCTCGCGGCCGTCGGCACCGCCGCCATCGGCGGGCTCGCGTCGGGCCGACCGACGCGACAGCCGACGCCACGGCTCGCCGTCGCCGTCCACCCCGACGCCCGGTTCGGCTGGAACGGGACCACCCGGTCCGTCCGCGACGCGGTCCGCGTCGGCGTCGAACAGGTCGCCGCCCGTGCGGAACGGACCCTCGACGTGACGGTCGAGACGGCCGTCACCGAGGGTGAGCCGGTGCCGCCGGACGACGTCTCGACGACCGACCAGCCCGCGCTCTTCGACAGCGTCGAGCGCTGGCTCCGCGACCGGGACGCGTACGACGACGGGACCTGCCACCTCTACCTCCCGCGACTCCCGTTCGACCAGGCGCTCGGCTACGGGGCCGCGAACCGCGACGTGGCAAGCGGCGGGGCCGTCGCGTTCGCGAACCTCGGCGCGACCGAGTTCTGGGACGACCGTGCGGTCTCCGAGAACATGGCGGTCCACGAGTGGCTCCACACCGTCCTCCGGCCCGACGTCGCCGCCGCGGTCAACGGGAGTCGGTGCGAGCACGACCTCGGCGCGGTCGCCCGTCGTGACCTCGAGACGGTCGTCGTGACCCCGCTCGCGACCTCCTACGCCGACACCACGCTCGTCGGCGGGGAGACGCGGTGGCACGGCTCGGGCTGTTACGACCACGGGTCGTTCTCGACCCACGACGGGCGCGAGCTCGAACCCCGGCACTGGACGCACACGTGGCAGCTGAGCGACGCGACGCTCCGGGCGACGACCCGCTACGTGGACGGGTACCTCCGCTGAGAACCCCGGGTCGCGACGGTCGGCCGCCGTCAGTCGTCGTCGGTGACGACACCGGTCGGCATGTCGGCGTCGTCGTCGCCCGCGACCGCACCGACGAAGGCGGGCGGCGAACCGCCGAACTCGGGGTCGAACAGCTGGAGCGCCGTGTTGATGGTCGCCCAGTCGTCCTCGGCGGCGGCGTCGCGCAGGCTCCTCGTCGGTGGCGCGAGCAGCTGGCCGACCAGCGCGTCCGCCATCGACTCGACGACCTCGCGCTCCTCGTCGTCGAGGTCGAGCTTCGAGAGGGCGGTCTCGACCTCCCGGGCCTTCACGCGCTCCGCGGACTCGTACATCGCCGCGATGACCTCGTCGGCGCGCTTTCGCTTGTACTGTTCGAGCAGGAGGTCGAACTCCGTCTCGACCATCGTCTCGACCTCGCCGGCTGCTTCACGGCGCTTCTCCCGCGTCTCGTCGGTGACGTCCTCGAGGTCGTCGAGGTCGTACACGTCGACGGCGTCCAGCTCGCGGGCGGCCGCCTCGACGTCACGGGGCTGTGCGAGGTCGAAGACGGTCCGTTCGCGGCCGTCGTCGAGGTCGGCCCGCGCGATGACCGGTTCGTCGCTGCCCGTCGCCGTGACGACCACGTCGGCGTCCCGCGTCACGCTGTCGACGGCGGCCAACGTGACCGCCTCGGCGTCGACCTCGACCTCGCCCACGAGGTGTTCGGCGTGCGGGAGTGTCCGGTTCGCGACGACGAGCTCGGCGACGCCGCGGTCGGCGAGCGCCCGTGCCGCGAGCGTCGCCATCTCGCCCGCACCGACGACGAGCGCCGTCGACTCGGGGAGGTCGCGCTCGGCGGCGACGAGGTTCGCGGCGGCCGACCCCAGCGAGACGACACCCTCGTTGATGTCGGTCTCGTCGCGGACGCGTTCGCCGACGTGGATCGACTTCAACACGGCGTCGTCGAGCATCGCCCCGAGCCCGTCGACACCACGGGCGTCCTCGTAGGCGGAGCGGATCTGGCCAAGGATCTGGTCCTCGCCGAGGACGATGGACTCGAGGCCGGCCGCGACACGGAGCAGGTGTCGCAGGCTCTCCTCGTGGTCCATCCGGACGACCACGTCGTCGTCCACGCGCTCGGTGTAGGACGCAAGCGCCGCCCGACCGGTCGCCGGGTCGTCGGTGACGACGTACGCCTCCGCACGGTTGCAGGTGTGCAGACAGAACGCCTCGTGGACGCCGTCGCGTGCGGTCAGGTCGGTGACGACCTCGCGCTGGGTGGCTCCGCTGGCCGCCGCGATGTCGTCGACACTGGCGACCGAGTGCGAGACGCGAACGCCTGAGATGACGCCAGAGGCACCTATCATGCTTCGTCGAGTGCGCGGTCGGCAACGACCTCGCGCGCTATCTGCCGGAGGTTGGGGTTTCCTGTACGTAAAGCTGTCCAAACGTCGGGGGACCGAACCACGTCCCGTACCACGGTGCGCCGTCGCTCGGGTTGGATCTCCCGGGCCTGCAGCTCCTCGCGGACGAGCCCGGTCAGCTCGGCCATCGCACCCGAACCCTCGATATCCTCCTCGAGCGTCTCGCGGAGGTGCTTCGACAGCGCCGGTGACGCCCCACCCGTCGAGATGGCGACGACGACGGGGTCGTCACGCACGGTCGCGGGCACGACCACGCTGCCGGGGTCGCGGCCACCGTGCGTGTCGGTCCGGTTCACGAGCACGGTACGGGCCTTCGCGGCGCGCTCGACGGCCGCGTTCAGCTCGCCGTCGTCGGTCGCGGCGACGACGAGTACCGGGTCCAGCCGGTCAAGCCAGTCCCCGACATCGTCGGGTTCGAGCGCCGCGCGGACCTTCTCGGCACCGCCGAAGTCGACGGCCGGGGCGTCCTCGCCCTCGTCGGCGAACGCGGGGCTGACGACGACGACGCGGGCCTCGCGGGCGAACCGCCGGGCCTTGCGCGCGCCGACGCGTCCGCCGCCGACGACGAGGACCGTCGTGTCGGTGAAGTCGTGGAGCAACGGGATCATCGAGGTCGCCTCCGGTGTGGTGGCATCGGCTCTACCGGTGCGAGGGAAGCGACGGACAAAAACTCACTGGAGGGTCCCACCGGGTGGGGACCCACGGCGGTCGTTGCCGCAGTAGCCGTCACTGGGCCTCCACTTCGACGTCCGTGTTCGCGTCCGCCCGCTCCGCGAGCCGGATACCCGTTTTCTTCAGGATGCGCGTCGAGAACAGCGAATCCCAGTCCTCGTCGTCGACGTCCCAGTACTCCGCCATCTTCTCGCGGACCTGCTCGATGCGCTGCTGGCTCTCCGCCTCCGAGCGGCCGTGGGTCATCGCGAAGAAGTTGTACGGCCAGACCCCATCGTGGCGGGGGCGCTCGTAGCAGTGCGTGACGAAGTCGAGACCGGCGACGACGGGGCCGACCTCGTCGACCACGTCGTCGGGCACGTTCCAGACGGTCATCCCGTTCTCCGTGTAGCCGAGCGCGTAGTGGTTCGGGATGACGCCGATGCGCCGTATCTTTCCCTCGCGCTCGAACCGGCGGACCGTCTCGACGACCCAGTCCACGTCCTCGTCGAGCGTCTCCGCGACATCGAGGTACGGCGTCGCCGTCACGGGGAACCCGTCCTGTATCTCGAGGACGAGGTCGCGCTCGCGGGGCGTCAGCGTCTTCCGACCGGAGGGCTCGACGCTCGGCCCGAGCCCGGTGAGGTCGAGGTCGCCGTCCGCGACGGGGCCGTCGAGGTAGAACTTCGCCTCGACGCGGAACTCCTGCTGTTTCGGCAGGTTGTACGTCTCCTGTCCCGTCTCCGCCTCGATCTCCGCGAGGACGGACTCGACGCGCTCCGCAGCGGTCTCGTCCTCGCCGTCGGCGACCGAGAGCACGAACCACATGTTGAGGTGGGGATGCTCTCGCTCGTAGTTGTGTGCGACCTCGCGGTGCGCGTTGACCTGCTCGGCGACCTCGTCGAACCGGTCCTCGGGGGCGTGCATCGCGACGAGCGTCGCGGTACCGCCGATCTCCTGTGCGTTGACGAGCGGCCCGAACCGGCTCAGGACCCCCTCGTCGTCGAGCGTCCGGACGCGCTCGACCAGCTCGTCGGCGCTCACCTGGACGCCTCGGTCCCGGAGTGCGGCCGCCGCCGGTTCGAACGGTCGGCGGACCACCGGGAACCCTCCCTGGAAGGCGTTGACGACGGCGCGGTCGGTTCTGTCCAGCTCGTACTCCACGGCCCGTCCCATACCCCGTCTGGGGTTCGTGGGCGTAAAAACGACGCGCTCTCCGCGTTCGCGTCCCCGGACCGGCTCACACACCACCACAACGCACTTGCCGGCCTCCCGAGAGACGAGGACGATGGCGACCATCAGAACCGCGACCGTGGCCGACCTCGACGCGATGCGCACCTTCGAGCGCGAGTTCGTCGGCCACGACGTGTCCCGGGAGACGTTCCGCGAGCGGTTCGAGCGCGTCCCGGAACTGTTCGTGCTCGCCGAGGCCGACGGCGGGCGGGCCGGCTCCGGTGACGGCACCCTCCTCGGGGCCGCATCGGGCTACGCGAACGGCCCGGAGGTCGACGACGACGCCGCCGTCCTCGCGGCCATCGGCGTCAGGAACGGCCACGAGGGGAACGGCCTCGGGCGGGAACTGCTGAGCGCGTTCGAGGAGGGAGCACGGGTGCACGCCGACGTGGTCAGCGTCGCCTCGGCCGACAACGTCGAGGGGTTCTACCGCGCCTGCGGCTACGAGCCGTCGCTGATTCTGGTGCAGGTCGCCGGGGACGAGTTGCCCGCCGACCACGCCAGCCGCGTCGACCTCGTCGACGAGCGGAGCGAGGACGGCACCCGGTTCTGCTACGTCGGCTTCGACGAGTACCGGCCGTCGGTCCGGGTCGACGCTCGCGACCGACTCGGCGGCTTCGCGGCGAACACGATATTCAGGAAGAGACTCGACCGCGACTGAGACTCCCGCGACGACTGCGTGGCCGCGCTCCTCACAGCACCGTCCGGTGGTACGCGTAGCCCCAGACGAACGCGAGGCCGGCGACGACGGCCGCCGACAGGACCAGCGTCACCGTCTCGGCCGTCGCGTCGATGTCCGGATGGGCGGCGACGGTCCCCGCCGCGTCCGCGACCACCGTTGCGAGGTCGCCCGCGTCGACGTAGCGCTTCAGGAAGTCCTTCAGGTACGTTCCACCGACCATCATCACGAACGCGGCGACCGCGTGTGATGCCCCCGTGCGTTTCGGCATGAATGGCATCTCGCTGTCACGAGACAAATACGTGGGGGCCGGCGCCCCGCTGGAACAGACGACCAGCCGTCCGTCCCGGCCGTCTCGTCAGTCGCCGCGGACGCCCGTCACGTCGTAGCCGAGGTCCTCGATGCCCGCGACGATGGCCTCGTGGTCGGCGGCCGCCTCGTAGTAGATGACAACGTCGAAGCTCCCCTGTCGGAGGAGCTGCTGGCACTCCCAGACGAACTCCTCGCCGTCGATGGTGAGCCCCTGATGCTGGTTCGAGGAGAAGTCGGGGTCGTCGTTGCCGGAGTGGACGTAGACGTCCTTCGGGTCGTGGCCCGCGTGCTCGGCGATGATGTCGCCCGCGTCGAGCGTCGCCTGCATCATCTCGAGGTCCTCCTGGCCCGAGTAGTCCGTGTGGACGATGACGCCGTTGAGGTCGATGTCGCCGGGTTCGAGCAGCGCCTTCGTCCGTTTCACGAGATCGTCGTCGACGGTGTCGCTCATTGCTCGACCCGTCGTCCCGCCCACTCAAATCGCTCACGGTCCGGCCGCGCCGCTGGCCGTGCGGAAAATATGGGTGTGACACGGGAAAGACGGCACGCCGTCCGCCCGGAAGCCGCTCGCCTGTGGGAGTGACGGCCTACAGTCGCGTGAGGTTCTGCGCCCGCGGCCCGTCGTCGGTGTCGACGATCTCGAACTCGACCTCCTGGCCCTCCTCCAGGTCGTCGCCGCCGACGTCCTCCATGTGGAAGAACACGTCCTCGTCGTGGTCCTCCGTCGCGATGAAGCCGTAACCACCCGATTCCTTGAAGAAATCGACAGTACCTGTTGCCATTCCACGTGGAATCACGACGGCATCGAATAAAAAGGTGTGTGGCGTGCTCGCTCGGCACGCGGACGATCCACCAGTTCGACAACACAAGACCCATTAGCCGCTCCGTCGAAGAACCGGTGATGCGAGCGTGGGTCCGGCAGCGGTGGCGGTCGACGTACGAGCAGCTGTTGAAGCGGGAGATATCGGGCTCGCCGACCCACGTCGCCGTCATCCAGGACGGGAACCGCCGGTACGCCCGACAGCGCGGCGACGACGCCCCCGACGGGCACAAGGCGGGCGCGAAGACCAGCGAGGAGATCCTGCAGTGGTGCCGCGACGTGGGCGTCGAGGAGCTGACGCTGTACACGTTCTCGACGGAGAACTTCGAGCGGCCACAGGAGGAGCTCGACCCGCTGTTCGACCTGATGGCGGAGAAGCTGCGGGACTTCGCGGACCACGACCAGATCCACGAGCACGAGGTCGCCATCCGCGTCATCGGTGACGCCGAGATGCTCCCAGAGCGGGTCCGGTCGGCCGTCCGCCACGCCGAGGAGCAGACCCGGGGCTACGACGAGTTCGTGCTCAACATCGCGCTGGCCTACGGCGGCCGGAACGAACTGCTCACCGCCGCCCGGGAGATCGCCCGTGCCGTGGACGAGGGCGAACTCGCCGCCGAGGACGTCGACGTCGGGACCGTCGAGGACCGGCTCTACGGCCAGTCGGTTCGGGACGTGGACCTCATCATCCGGACCGGCGGGGCCGAGCGCACCTCGAACTTCCTGCCGTGGCACGCCAACGGGAACGAGGCCGCCGTCTTCTTCTGTGCGCCGTACTGGCCGGAGTTCTCGAAGGTGGACTTCCTCCGGGCCATCCGGACCTACGAGAACCGCGAGCAGTCCTGGCGGCGCACCCGTGCCCGCCGGGCGCTCGCGCTCGTGAAGGCGTTCGGCACCACGGAGCTCGCCGAGGCGACCAGCGTCGTCCGGAAGTTCCGCGACTCGCTCTCGGGCAGCGAGCACGACGAGGCCTCCCGGGTCGCCGAGGAGACGACGACGGCGGACTGACTACCTGAGTGCGGCCGCCGACAGCAGTGCCCCGACGAGCAGCAACGCGGCCGCGGCCGCCGGAGCCTCCCCGGAGCCGACGCGGTAGGCACCGTAGCCGAGTCCCGCTACGACCGCCCCGGCGAGGAGCGTGGTGCCCGTCCGCCGGAGGACCAGCCCCGCCGTCGCGGCATCGGACACCTGCGCGTCGAGGGCGACCGCCCGTTCCGCGCCGTCGGCGGCGACCAGCGCGGCGACGGTGCCGCCGAGGACGGCCGGAATCGGGAGACCGCCGTACGCGCCGTATGCGACCGCACCGACCAGCAGCGCGGCCCCGGCGAGCCGCGTCCGGCGGCCGTCGTGGACGGTGCCGGCCCCGAGTGCGGCGGTCCCGGCGACCGCGACGACGGTGCCGGGGACCGTCACGGCGGCGACGAACGTCGCGGCGAGGGCGGCGAGGAGTGCGACGAGGACCGCGGGCGTCCCCCCGGAGGCGAGCACGGTCCATTCTCGCTCCGTCATCGCGACCACCCCGTCCGTGCGAACGCCTCGCGGGCGTCGCCCTCGGTCCAGTCGAGCACGGGAATCCCGGCCCGCCGCAGCTCGCGGACCCGTGCGACGCGCTCCAGGTGGGCGAGCTGGTTGCCGGGGCCGTCCGTCGTCGTCGGGTCCGGGCTCACGACGGAGACGGGCGTCCCGCCCGCGTCGAGCCGCCGGGCCAGCGTCGCCACCTCGTCGTCACAGAGCGGCGTCAGCAGGCAGACCTGCGCGTCGGCCGGTGCGCGCGTCCGGAGCGTCGACGCCACCGATCCGAGGTCGGGGTCCGGATCCTCCGGCGGCGCGACCAGTGCGGGGTCGGTGTCGAGTTCGCGCCGGAGCTTCGCGCGATGGCTCCGTCCGGACCCCGGCGGCGTCCACGACACGCCCGACCCGAGCACCGCGAGCCCGACCTGCGCGTCCGCCAGTCCGGTGACGAGCGTCCGGGCGGCGTCGACCGCGTGGTCCCGTGCCGGTGTCGCGTCGGCCGCTCGCGCCACGTACGCGTCCGACCGGGCGTCGACGACCAGCACCACGGTCGGGGCGCGCTCCGCCCGGAACGTCACCGTCGAGAGGTCGCCGGTCCGGGCGAGGCGCGACCAGTCGACCCGGGCGAGCGGGTCGCCGCGGCGGTACTCGCGGACCGAGTGGAACGCGAGGCCCTCGCCGGACTCGGTGCTGGTCAGCGGCCCCGGTGGACCACCCCTCGGCGGCCGGAGCGCCACGGGTTCAGCGTCCGGCAGGGGCCGCGAGCTCCCGAGTCGGTCCGCACCGGCGTCGACCCGCGAATCGAGTTCGACGCGACCGGCCCGGTCCGCCAGCACGACGAACGGCTTCTCGAACCGGCGGGTTGATTCGGGCAACTCGACCCGGTAGCGCAGCGTCCGGGAGCCCCCGGCCGGCAGCGAGCACGCCAGCTCCGGCGTCCCGTCGACCACGGTGCAGTCCGCCGGGACCCCGTCGACGACGCGCACGTCCGAAAGGGGTGCGTCGCCGTCGTTCGCGACCCGGAGCGAGACCGCGACGGTGCCGTCGTCGCGCTCCTCGAACCGACGCTCGCAGGCGAGGGTCGGGAGCGGCCCCGGCGATGCGCGAGCGAACGCCGCGACGCCGACGCAGACGACCGCACAGAGCACGACCGCCGGGTTCGACGAGACGACGCCGACGGGTGCGAGCACCAGCGCGACGGGGACGAGCCAGCGCCAGCGGTCCGTCGCCGTCCGGTGCCAGCTCATCGCTCACCTCCCGCGAGCGCCGCGAGCTCGGCGAGCGCGTGCCGGGCGCGCCGACGCAGCGGCGGCTCGCCGGTCCAGAGCGTCCGGAGCCGGTCCCGTGCCGTCCACTCGGGGTCGACGCCCTCGACGAACAGCGCGGCGGCGACGGGGTCCTCGGTCCACGAGCCGGCCGCCAGCCGTCGGCGTGCCTCGTCCGGTGTGCAGTCGTAGCGGGCGACGAGGGTGTCGACCGCGACGGCGGTGAGTCGCTCGTACACGGCCCCCCGGTCGTCGTCACCGCGGACGCGGCCCGCCGCGGTCACGCCGGCGAGCAGGTCGTCGGCGTCCCGTCCGGGGACGCGTGGCCCGGTCCGGTCCGGGGCGGTCGGCCGGTCGACCGACCGTGCCGCGTCCTGCCGGCTGTAGACGACCGCCAGCGCGACCGCCACGAGGCTCCCCGCGACGAGGACGACCAGGGCGACGGCGTCGTCGACGACCAGACCGGGCACGACGGTCCCGAGCAGTCCCGCGCCGACGAGCGCGAGCCCGACCGCGAGCAGGAGTCGTCGTGGGTCCGGAAGCCGACTCATCGGTCCACCTCGTCGGGAGCGTCGCGAGCGTCGGGCGGGTCCGGAGCGTCTGCACCTGCGACCCGGTCGGCGAGCCGTCGGGCCTCGTCGGCGTGCTCGTCGGACCGGCGGCGGCCGTAGCGCACCGCCTGGAACAGCCGCGTCAGCCGGTCGACGGCGTCCGGGTCGCGACCGTCGGCCTTCGCCCTCTCGGCGAACTCGTCCGGCGTTCGGGCGCCCGGTGACGGCGGCTGCAGGTCGGCGACCATCCGCTGCCAGGCACGTCGGACCGGGTCGGTGGCGGGGACGCTGGCCGGATGGCGTGCCGTCATGCGGTCGTGGTCGTCATCAGGGCGTCCCGCCGCCCCGTCGCCCGATGGCTCGGGCGCGGAGGCCAGCACGTCGAACCGCCAGAGCACCCCTGCACCGGCGAGGAACAGTCCGAGCAGCAGGCCGACGCCCGCGACCCCGAGCGTGTCGCTCGTCGCGAACGCGGGCACCGAGACGGTCGCACTCGGTCGGTACAGCAGGTAGCCGGCCGTCCCGACGACAGCCGCACCTGCCGTGAGGACGACCACCCTTCGGTAGCCGGGGAACAGCACGTAGCAGCAGACCAGCGCGGTCGCGAGCAGCGCGGCGAGCAGTCGGAGGTACGTCTCCTGCCCGATGGTCTCCCCGCCGGTCGCCGCGCTCGAGGGTGCCGAGCTCCCGTTCTCCGGGTCCTCGGGCGTCCTGACCCCGTCCCCGTCGGGAGCGAGGTCGGCCGAGAGCCCGCCCAGCGAGCCGGCGGCCACCCCCAGCGCGACGGTGACCAGCAGCGCTATCGCGACCGTCTGGAGGGCGAATCGCGTCACGGTCGACCCGAGGAGGCGGACCGCCCTAAAACACACTCTCGTTTTCCGACTCTGAACATCCGGTGGCTCGACGGTCCCCGTCGCCGGGCGACGGCGGTTCGGGGTGACTCCCGGCTACCGTCCGAACCTGCGCTGGCGGTTCTGGTACTCCCGGATGGCCCGGTAGAAGTCCCGGTCGCGGAAGTCCCGCCAGTTGAGGTCCGTGAAGTAGAGCTCCGAGTAGACGGACTGCCAGATCATGAAGTCCGAGAGCCGTTCGGCCCCGGTCTTGATGACCAGGTCGGGCTCGGCGGGGAACACGAGCCGGCGCTCGATCTCGTCCTCGTCGACCGCGTCGGGCTCGAGCTCGCCGCGCGAGACCTCCTTCGCGACGCCCTGGACGGCCGCGGTGAACTCGTGTTTCCCGCCGAGGCCGATGCTCACCTGGATGGGGGCGTCGGCTCGCTCGTCGTCGTCCGGGCCTCGAACCGCGACCGGGCGGGGCGCGTCGAGGTCGTCGAACTGCCGGGCGAGCGTCGGCGCGGCCGCCTCGTCGAGGACGCTGACGTAGACCGTGATGCGGTCGGCCCCCACCTCGAAGGCGAGCTCGAAGAACCGCGAGAGCGTCCCGTACGCACCCTGTTCCAGCAGGTCGCGCTCGGTGATGACCAGCGCGACGTGTGCCGGCGGCTCCGCCTCGTCCCGACGGATGCGGTACGCGAGGTAGCGGTCGTACAGTCCCACGCCACCCCGTTTCACACGGCGGGGCCTGAAGCTGTCGACTCGTCGTGGCGGCTCAGTCGGCCGCGCGGTCGAACGTGAGCCTGACGCGGTTGCCCGCCGACGGCGGCGTCTCGAACTCGATGTCGCCGTCGGAGAGCTCGACGAGCCAGTAGACGAGCCAGAGCCCGACCCCGCTGCTGTGGTAGAGGTCGTCCATCTCGTGGTCGCCCGTGATGACGCGGTACTCGTACTCCGGGATCGGCTCGCAGTCGTCGACGACCTCGACGGTGACGGTCTCCGCGGTCGTCCGACAGACGAGCCGGAGCATCGGCGTCTCCTCGCTCGCGTGGACGATGGCGTTCTCGGCGAGTTCGCCGATGGCGCTCTCGATGTTGGTGAGTGCGAACGCCGATGCCGTCTCGGGGACATCGACCTCGATGTCGGCCCCCGGATACCGCTCCCGCATCGCTCGACCGACCCGCGTGACGGCACTCGAGAGGTCGACCGCCTCCGGGGTTCCGGGGCTCGTGAGGAGCTCGATGATCTCCCGCTGCTTCTCCGCGGTCATGATGAGCTGTGCGGCGGTGTCGCGGATCACCCGCGTCCGGCCGGCCATCTCGGGCGGACCGTCCGCCTCGATGTGCTCGGCCTCACCGATGACGACGTTCATGTCGTTCCGGATGTTGTGCCGGAGGAGCTTGTCCATCACCACGAGCTGCTGTTCGCGCCGGCGTCGGTCCGTCACGTCGCGACTGAAGCCGACGATGCGTTCGACCTCGCCATCGACGACGATCGGCTCGGCCTGCACCCACACCCAGCGGCGGTACTCGGTGTCGGGATTCACCCGGTACTCCATGTCCGCGGGCTCCCCGTTCGAGAGCCGGCGCATCTCCGCTTCGACGACCGCGGTGTCGTCCGGATGGACCGCGTCGAGGAAGCTCCGTGGATCGTCGTACAGCGCCTCGATGGACGGGCCGTAGACCTCCTCGTAGGCGGGGTTGACGAAGAGGCACTCCGACCAGTCCGCGCTGAACATCCACAGCACGTCGCTCGTCTTGGCGGCGATCTCCTGCAGACGGGTCTCCGTCGTCTCCCGCTCCCGCTGTGCGGCCACCCGGTCGGTCACGTCGTAGGAGCTGACGACGTAGCCGTCCACGTCGGCCTCCGCGATCTCGGTGAGGCGGCTCTGCAGCCAGACCCAGTCGTCGTCCGCCGTCCGGTACCGGTACTCGATGACCGACGCCGCGTCGGGGTCGTCCGCGACGACGGCCGCGAACGCAGCCGTCACACGCTCGCGGTCCTCGGGGTGGACGTAGGCGAACGCGTTGGTCCCGACGAGCGCCTCCGGCTCGCACCCCATGATCCGCTCTGCGGCGGCGTTGACGTACGTTATCGTCCCCTCCTCGTCGACGATGGCGAGTTTCGCCTGCGTGTAGTCGAGGAGCACGGACGTGTCCGGCGGAGAGACCATCCCCTTCGGAGGAGACGTTCGAGCGGTATAGAGTCTGTGGCGGTTCATCGGAGCAGGTCACAAGGCGGGCGTTCGGAAACGGTAAGTAACCCCCGGGAAAAGAAGCGCCCGCGTGACTTCCCCAGTTCGACGTGCGGGTGCATTCGCGGCGGTCGGCTCGCTGGTGCTGCTCCTCCCAGCGGTCGGGCCGGAGGCGGCGATGACGGTCGCCGCAGCCGTGCTCGTCGGTGCCGCCGTCGTGACGGACGGCCCCCTCTTCGAACTGTTCGCCCGCCCCGGCGACCGCAAGGAACGCCGCCTGTTCGGCCTCATCGGCTTCGGGCTCGCGGTCGTCGGCCTCGGACTGCTGACGGTGACCGACCTCGTCGGAACCGGTCGGATTCCGCCGCTCCAGGTCGACGTGTTCGTCGGCTCCGTCCTCCTGCTCGTCTACGGGAACCTCGTCTCCGAACTGGTCAAGACCCGCTACCCGTACCCGTTCCACGTCAGCACCGGCTTCGTCGCCGGCGGTGTCGCGGCGGGCATCACGGGCCAGCTGGTGGCCCGCACGCTGCTCGACCAGCCCATCGCGGGGACGCTCCCGAAGGTCGTGTTCCTGGCCGTCAGCGGCGCGTTCCTCGGTGCACTGCTGCGCGCCGCACTGTTCGAGCGCGACGACCCGCTGGTGCTGTTCTCCGTCGGCCTGCTGCTCTGGCTGCTGTTCGAGCTCGCACCGGCGGTCCACACGGAGGAGATCGCGGCCGCGGTCGGCGTCACACTCGTCCTCGGCTACCTCTCCTTCGCGCTCCAGACCGCCTCCGTCGAGGGGATGCTGACGGGCGTCCTGCTCTCCATCCTCACCATCGTCCTCGGCGGCGTCGGCTGGTTCGCGGTCCTCATCTCCTTCTTCGCCATCGGCGCACTCTCGACGAAGTACCGCTACGACACGAAGGAAGCCCGTGGCATCGCCGAGGACAACGAGGGGGCGCGGGGCACCGGGAACGTCCTCGGCAACGCCGCCGTCGCCATCGTCGCCGTGCTGGGCTTCGCCGCCGCCGAACCAGGCGTGGCGCTGCTGCGCGTCGACGGCACCATCTTCCTGTTCGCGTTCACGGGCTCCATCGCCACCGCACTCAGCGACACCCTCTCCAGCGAGATCGGCGCGGTGTTCGACTCGCCGCGACTCATCACGACGCTCCAGCCCGTCGAGCCCGGCACCGACGGCGCGGTGACCTGGCAGGGCGAGCTCGCCGGCTTCGTCGGCGCGGCCGTCGTCGCCACCATCGCGTTCCTCGTCTTCCCGGCCGTCGACGCCTCGGCGACGGTCACCACGACCGGCGCGGGCGTCGTGTTCGTCGCCGGCGTCGGCGGCATGACCGTCGACAGCCTGCTCGGAGCCACGCTGGAGGGCGACTTCCTCGGCAACCAGGGCGTGAACTTCTTCGCGACCCTCGCCGGGGCCCTCGTCGCGGTGCTCGTCGCGTTCGTGGCCGGCGGCGCGGCGTTCCCGTGACGATGGCGGTCCGCGAGGCGACACGGGCGGACCTGCCGGCGCTCCGGGCGCTCCAGGGCCTCCTCGACGCGCCGGTACCGGAGCTGTTCGAGGACCTCCCGCCCGGCGTGACGCTCGTCTCGACGGCCGACGGCGTCCCAGTCGGCTACAGCCACTCGTTCACCGGCGACGTCGCCCACGTCGCCGAGCTGGTCGTCGCCCCGGCGCATCGGCGCGAGGGACGCGGCCGTCGGCTGCTCCTCGCCGTGCTCGCCCGGCTGCGACGCGAGGACTGTCGGGCCGCGGAGCTGGTCGTCGCGGCCGAGAACACGTCGGCGCGGGCGCTGTACGAGGAGCTCGGCTTCGAGGCAGGCGAGAGGCTCGTGGGCTACTACGGGAGCGAGGAAGAGGCCGGCGACGCCGTCCGATACCGGCTGCAGCTCTAGCTGCCGCCGAGGAGCCGCTCCGCGGTCCGGATCCTGGTGCCGGTCGGCCGCTTCACGAACTCGCCGAGCGACGCGGCGACGACGTGGTCGACGCCGCGCTGGGCCGCCACGTCGAGCACGCGCTGGCTCAGCTCGCCGTCGAGCACGACCGCGTGCGGGACTGTCTCGGCCTCGCGGACGAGGTCGAACCCCTCGCTCGCCGGTCCTTCGGCGATGGCCGCGAACTCGTCGTCGAGCAGCCTGACCTGTCCGGTACCGGTGGCGACGACCGCCTCGACGTGCCCCCGGAGGGTGTCTGGTTGTGCGGGCCCGTCGGCCGGCTCCGACTCCGCCGGCTCGGTCTCGTACGCTGCCGCCTCCGCGGGCGAGTCGGGCGATGCCGTACCCTCCGGGTCGGCGGAGTCCGTGGCCGCCGGGTCGGGCGTCGACTCGATGGCATCGGCCGCGGCCTCGACGACCGCCGACTCGGCCCCCGCCGGTGTCGACTCGGCGGCCGCCCCGGCAGCGCCGCCGGCGGTGGCCGGCTCGGACCGGTCGGTCGCGCCGCCGTCGCTCTCCGCGGTCGACAGCGAGACCGCCTCGCGGGTCCCGACCGCCTCGTGGGGTGCGCTGGTCTCGGAGACGACCGAGAACGGCACCTTCTCGCGCAGCGCCTCGAACACCTCGTGGTGGAGCAGGTCCTCGACGGACTTGCCCTCGGGCGCGAAGGCGACGTAGTCCACCTCGCCGACCTGCGAGAGTTCCTTCAGGATGAGGTCACCGCCCCGGTCCCCGTCGAGGAACGCGGTGACGGTCTTGTCCTGCGTGAGCGTCGCGACCGCGTCGGGCACGTCCGTCCCCTCGACGGCGATGACGTTCTTGATGCCGTACTTCAGCAGCTGGAGCACGTCGGCGCGCCCCTCGACGACGACGATGGCGTCGCTCTCCTCGACCCGGGGGCCCGCGGGCAGGCCCTCGTACTCGGAGATGTCGGCGACGCGAGCGTGTTCGCGGACCTCCCGGAGTATCTCCTCGGAGCTCATCATCGAGTCGTCGAAGGCGGTCGCGAGCAGCTCCTTCGCGCGCTCGACGACCCGGCGGCGCTTGGCCGCCCGGACGTCCTCGATGTCCTCGACCTCCAGCGTCGCCTTGCACGGGCCGACGCGGGTCAGCGACTCCAGCGCGGCCGCGAGCGTCGCCGTCGCTACCTTGTCGAGGCTCGTGGCGATGGTGACGCTCCCGTGCGAGCGGCCCGCGTCGCTCTCGATCTCGACGTCGATGCGTCCGACCTTCGAGGACTGCTGTAGCTCCCTGAGGTCGAGCTCGTCGCCGAGGAGCCCCTCGGTCTGGCCGAAGATGGCCCCGACGACGTCACTTCGCTCGACCACCCCGTCGGCCGTTACCGTCGCATGAATGAGATATTTGGATGTATCCTCCATTGATGATCTGCCCCCTGTGGGAGGCGTGTGATGGTGATGCTGCCATGAACTGGTTCATGGACACGGGAGCTACGTGCTCCCGGTTCATACCTGTTGTTATCGGGAGAAGTGGACTGAACGTATCCCCGCGGGCTGGCGGGCGAGTCAGTACCGGTCGCCGGACCAGTACCAGTAGCCGAGGACGAGGGTGAGCACGAGCAGCCCGCCGGCGAAGAAGAGCAGGCCCGGTTCGATCGTCGAGAGGAGCGCGTCGGCACCTGCCGACGCGCCGTCGGTGGTGGCCTGTGCCGTCTCAGTGGCGGAGGCGTCGACCATCTCGTACTGCTCGGTCGTCACGTTCCCGCCCTCCTGGTTGAACGTGACCTCGCCGCCGTCGGTCGCCGTCGCCTCCGGGGTGCTCGTCCCCTCCACGGCGATGCTCACGTCGCCCTCGCTCGTCGTCTGGGGCGCGGTCGTCTCGCTCGCGTTCCGGGCGACCTTGGCATCGTCACCGCCACCGCCGGTCGGCTGGACCGCGTCGCCGGAGTCGCCGGAGTCGCCGTCGGTCGCCCCCCAGCCGGTCCGACCGAGCAGGCTCGGTAGGCCGTACTGGACGAACAGGCTCGCGGCGGCGAGCACGCCGACACCCCCGACGAACCTGCTGAGCGCCGACCGGAGCCGCGAGGAGCGCTGCTCGTCGCCGGAGACGATGAGCGGCCCGGACTGCGGTGCGTAGACGTTCATCTCGTTGCCCCGCGAGGAGTACCAGACGTCGACGACGTCGATGAGCCCGGCATCCTCCAGTTTCTCGAGGTGGTACCGGACGTTCTGGATGGAGGAATCGATCTCGTCGGCGATGTCGCTCGGGGTCCGCGGCTCCTCGTGCAGGCAGGTGTAGATACGCCTCGCGGTGTCCGAGGAGAGCGCACCGAACACCTGGTCGGCGTCGTCGCTGTCGAGGTCGACCACCCGCGGTGGCTGTTCTGGGGTGGGGGTCGTCTCGTCGGAGCGGAACGGCAGGAGCCGCGACATGCTACTCCACCCTACAACAGCGACAGATAAACCAATTGTGCAAGCTGAAAACCAGTTTTGAGCTATCCATGTCGTTCGTGTCTTGCGGTTCCGTCCGTCCCCCCGATCCGAAACCGAGTGACGCATTCTCGATATAAACCAAGGTGAAACGGCGATTGAGGTGGGAAATCCGGGGTTGGCGACCGGCACGCCGAAGGCCCTCGGGGGCGTATCGAGCGCCGATGAGTGCCCCGCGCCTGCCCGACACCCTGCTCGCCGAGTTCGGCTGGGAGCTGGCCCGGACCGAGTCCGAACTCGCGCTGGAACTCCCCTTCTTCTCCATCGAGGCGTTCAACGCGATCTACGTCGAGTCGTCGAGCGCCGATGCCTACGACGCCATCGCGGACCCCAGGGTCGACCTCGCCGGCCGCGCCTTCTTCACCACCGACCTCGTGTTCGACCCGTCGCTCGACTCCTTCGGCGTCGACCCCGCCTCGGTGTTCGGCATCGCCACCCGCTACGCCGAGCGCGAGTTCAAGGAGAGCATCGAGGCCGACGGGCTCACCGCGGTCGAGACCGTCGAGGAGCGCGACTTCGACCGGGGCGACGGCCGCCCGGCGCGGGTGTTCTGCTACGACGTCTCCTACCCGCTCTCCGACGACGTCATCGAGCAGGACGTCGTCGACGGCCAGTTCACCCTCCCGTCGACGCTCTGGGCCTGCATCTGGCCGACGCGGGGTGCGTACGCCATGGCCGGCGGGATGTATCCGACCGAGGAGTTCGCCGACGCGATTCGCCGGCAGGCCTCGGGCGCGCGGCTGGCCGTCGACGTGCAGGTGAACCCCGACCCGGAGAGCGACCGGGACCGGGTGTTCGAGGCGATGCGGCGGGTCGAGTGAACCCTACCGCTGCACCGCCCGGACGAGCGCGCTGTCGCCGACGGAGAAGTCGAACCGGTCCGTGGCGAGCAGGCCGACGCCGAAGCCGGCCGCGAGGACGACGGGAATCCAGTTGCCGTAGAGCGCGTTGATGCTCCCCCAGAGCAGCACGAAGCTCACCATGTCGTCGAGCATGAACTCGCAGTCCCCGAGACGCGCGAGTAGCCCATCGCGGGCGAACGCCACGTCGAAGGCGACGACGGCGACCGTCGCCGAGAGCACCCAGCCGACGTAGTTCGAGGCGGGGACGCCGTAGTAGCCGCCGACGCCGTCGGGGTGGGCGGCGTACTCCCAGAAGTCCACGGCGACCGCGCCGGGGTCGAGCACGAGGTCGATGGCGACGACGGCGGCGACGGTGACGAGCAGTCGAATCGCCCGTGAACGCGCCCGACTCCCGAGCAGCAGCAGCATCAGCAGGTAGGCGTTGAGGACGAGCGGGAAGAAGAAGACCGGCAGCGCGACCGGCACCTCCCCGAACAGCATCGGCCCCAGGGGGACCTCGTACTCGAAGTAGCCGTACGGCCAGCCGGTCCGGACGCCGACGAGCTCGATGCCGTAGGCGTACAGCGTCAGCAGCCCGAGGCTGGCCGCGGCCCGCCTGCCGACGAGCGGCAGCACACCCGCGACGAGCGGGAGCCGCATGACGAGCACGCCGAACAGCACGAACAGCGGGTTGTACGCGAGTGGGTCGGGGAGCCAGCCCTCCGCGCTGGCGACGAGCGTCACCGCACCGACGAGCGGGAACACGACGGCGATGGTGAATCGGTGCTCGCGGACGAGTTCGTCGAGACGGGATTCGAGCCGGCGGCGGTCGAGCTTCCCACTCGCGTCAGGCATACAGCATCACCCAGAGCTTGCCCATCGTCATGACTGCGCCGACGACCGTGTTCAGGAACGGGAACCACCAGTACGCCCGGTCGACGGCCACGTCCGAGAGCGCGACGCCGGTGACGAACAGGGGATAGACGGAGAGCAGCAGCCCGAGCCGGTAGTCGACCAGCGCGAAGGCGGCGGCGGCGGCGAGCCAGACCACGCCACAGTAGGCGTAGGTCGGCCCCTCACCGAGGAACGTCGCCGTCGTGCTGATGCCCGCCTCGCGGTCCGGCTCGATGTCGGGGATGGCGGAGAACGTGTGCATCGCCATCGTCCAGAGCCACGCCCCCGCGATGGCCGCCGTCGGCGGGAGCGCGTCGGCGACCGCGACGAACGCGATGACGCCGGGCAGCGCGTACAGCCCGTTCGACAGCGAGTCGAGCAGCGGCGTCGTCTTGAACCGCAGCGGCGGCGCGCTGTACTCGACGGCGAGGAACAGGTAGAGCGCGAACGCCAGCGTACCGACGGTCGGGAGGACGACCAGGAGGGGCACCGCGAGCAATCCGGCGAGGGCGACGACGACCCGGACGGCCGTCCCACCGCGGTACCGGACCTCCTTCTCGTCCTTCTTGGGGTTGTGCTCGTCGATGTCGCGGTCGAACGCGTCGTTGACGCCGTAGAGGAACACGTTCGCCGGGACGAGGAAGTACGCGAACAGCGCGAACGTCAGGGGCGTCAGCAGTTCGGCGGTGCCGTTCGCGGCGTATGCCGCCCCGACGACGACCGGCCCGGCGAGGTAGAACCAGAATCTCGGCCGGGAGAGCCGGAGCAGGTAGCCCGACAGCCGGTCCTCCGAGGGGACGATCCGGGCGAGGTTCGACGCGAGGCTGGAGACGACACCGGTCATCGTTTCGCGCTCATCCTACGCGCCGTAGTCCTCCAGCACGGCGTCGGCGGTGATGTCGCCGCTGATGAGACACATGGGGACGCCGATGCCGGGCGTCGTGTACGACCCCGTGAAGTAGAGCCCGTCGACTGCCTCCGAACGGTGCGGTGGCCGGAACATCGCGGTCTGGCGCAGCGTGTGGGCCATCCCGAGGGCGGTCCCCCGCATCGAGTTGTAGCGGTCCGCGAACTCCGAGACCGAGAACGTCTCCTCGACGACCATGCGGTCGCGCAGGTCGGTGTCGGTGAACTCGGCGATGTCGTCGAGGATGAGCCCGCGGTACCACTCGCGTGTCTCCTCGTCGTCGTCCAGCCCGGGCGCGATGGGGACGAGGACGAACAGGTTGCTGTAGCCCGCCGGCGCGACCGTGTCGTCGGTCTTCGAGGGGACACAGAGGTAGTACGCGGGGTTCTCCGGCCACGCGGGCTCCTCGAATATCTGGTCGAAGTGCTGCTCCCAGTCCGTCGGCAGCACCAGCGTGTGGTGTTCCAGCTCGGGCACGTCGCCCTCGACGCCCATGTACATGAGGAACGCGGAGGGGGCGTAGGTGCGTGACTCCCAGTAGTCGGCGCTGTACTGGCGTTTCTCGGGCGGGAGCAGCGCCTGCTCGGTGTGGGCGTAGTCGGCGTCGCTGACGACGATGTCGGCGAGGAGCTTGTCGCGCTCGGTCTCGACGAGGAAGCCGCCGTAGCGACCCTTGATCTCCGTGACCGGCTCGTCGACGAGGAACTCCGCGCCCAGCTCCTCGCCCATCTCGACGATGCCGTCGACGACGCCGCCCATGCCGCCCTCGGGGTACCAGACGCCGAGGTTGAAGTCGACGTGGCTCATCAGGTTGTAGAGCGCGGGCGTGTTCTTCGGCGACCCGCCGAGGAACACGAGCGTGTACTGCATGATCTGCTGGAGCTTCGGGTGGTCGAAGTAGTCCTCGACGTGGTCCTGCATCGACCCGAGCAGCGAGAGCCCGCGGGCCTGCCGGGCCACGTCGATGTCCACGAACTCCCGGAGGGAGGCGCGGTCCTCGTAGACGAAGTGCTCCATGCCGACCTCGTAGTTCTCCGCCGACTTGTCGAGGTACCGTTCGAGCGCCGCGCCGGCCCCGGTCTCGTACGACTCGAACACCTGCTTCGTGCGTTCGAGGTCGCGGGTGACGTCGACCTTGTCGCCGTCCTTGAAGAAGATGCGGTAGTGCGGGTCGAGATGCTCCAGCCCGTAGTACTCCGTCGGTTCGCGGTCGAAGTGGCCGAAGAAGCGCTCGAACACGTCGGGCATCAGGTACCAGGAGGGCCCCATGTCGAACCGGAAGCCGTCGCGTTCGAGCACCGAGGCGCGACCACCGAGCTGTTCGTTCTTCTCGATGACCGTCACCTCGGCACCGGCGTCGGCGAGGTAGCAGGCCGTCGCGAGCCCACCGAACCCGCTCCCGACGACGACGACCGACTCTCCTGCGAGGGAATTCATGCCCGAGTATTGTAACGAGACCCGCATAAAGTCGCCGCAAACCTGGTTGGGGTAGCCGCGACCGATGCTTTCCTGCGGACCGAGGGCGAACGGGGCGTATGGACGGACTGACGGCGGTCGTCACCGGTGCAAGTCGTGGAATCGGCGAAGCGGTCGTGGACGAGCTGGTCGCGGCTGGGGCGCACGTGGTCGCCTGTGCCCGCGACCCCGGCGACCTCGACGGGCTGGTCGAGCGGCACGACGACGCCGTCACGCCCGTCAGGGCGGACGTGCGCGACGAGTTCGACGTCGAACGGCTCGTGGAGGCGGCCTCGCGGGCCGGCGGCTACGGCGGCATCGACCTCGTCGTCGCCAACGCGGGCGTCTACCACGGCGACCCGGGCGACACACCGGTGCAGGACGAGCCGTACTCGGCGTTCGACGACCACCTGCGGACGAACGCCCGCGGTGTCTTCGCCACGTTCCGCGAGGCGGTCCCGCACCTGAACGAGGAGGCCCGGCTGCTCGTCCCCACCGGCTCCGTCGCGAGCGACGCCAAGCCGGGCATCGGCTCCTACGCGGTCTCGAAGGCGGCTGCCGAGGCGGTCGCCCGCGCCTTCGCCGTCGACACGCCGTTCGTCGCGGGCTGTGTCGACCCCGGGCAGGTCGAGACCGACCTCTCGGGAGCGGGCGGGCGCGACCCGAGCGAGGTCGGTCCGCTGTTCGCCTGGGCGGCGACGGACTGCCCCGCCGAGGAGCTCGACGGCGGTGTGGTCGGACTGCGCGAGTGGAAGCAGGCGACCCGATAGGAACGAGGCGAACGCGGGTGGTCCGGACGGGGACGGTGGTGGGTCCCCCGCAATCGAACCTCTTATTAACTCGAATCGAGTGATTAGTAACAATGGGTTCCACGGAAACGTTCGGCTGGCGGGACCCCGGCGACCTCTCGCTCGTCGGCCTCGCCGCCGTCGCGTCGTTACTCGTGTTGAGTGCCGCCGCCGTCGTCTCCGCGCCGAGCACCGACGCGATGAAGCCCGTCGGCATCGCGTGGGTCGCGTTCTTCGCCATGGCGCTCGCCATTCCAGTCGGTGTCAGGGCGCGCGACCAGCACGCACGGGCACTCGTCTGGGGCTACGGGCTCGCCTCGGGCGCGATGATCGTCAGCGCCGCCCTCTTCCTCCTGCCGCAGGCGTTCGGGCTGGCACAGGGTGCAGCCAACCCCGCGACGGGGATGAAGTACGCCGGTGCCGGCGTCGCGGCCGGCCTGCTCGCCGGCTTCGGGAGCCACACGCTCGGGCACCGCTTCGCCCACGTCGACATCGGCTTCGACCACACCGCCGTCGAGCTCTCGGCCCACGCGCTCGCCGCCGGCGTCATCATCGGCATCGTCTACGGCACGATGCCCGAACTCGGCGTCGGCCTCGGACTGGCCATCGTCTCGCACAAGGGACCGGCCGGCTACGCCGCCGCCCGTCGCCTCGCGAGCAACGGGAAGTCGCCCTCGGTCATCCTGCTGCCCGCGACCGGCGTCGGGCTGACCGCCATCCCGGCGAGCTTCCTCGACCTCTCCGGCGAACCGCTCGTCACCGCCGCCGTCTTCGGCTTCGCCGCGGGCGTGTTCCTCCACGTCGCGATGGACTTCCTGCCGCGCTGTGAGATCGGCGGCGAGGTGTACGAGGTCGCGCAGGTCTCCGACGACGCCCACCACCTGCTCGACCGGCTCCGCGTCCACGCGGTCGGGAGCACGTTCCTCGGCGGCACGGTCGTGTTCGTCGCCTGGCTGCTCGTCGGGTGATGCCGATCACGGTCGACGCACCGCGAACAGGGCGACGCACCCGAACCGTTCTCCACGTGTCCAGCCGCGGCCGACGCTCGCGGTGAGCGAGAAGGCGTACCGGCCGGGGTCGAACGATGCCCCGATGCGGGCCGCCCCGTCGGCCGTCGCCACGGGTTCGGCTCCACCGACCAGCCACTCGTACCGCTCGCCGGGGTAGACCGTCGCGAACCCGTCCGCGGCCGCCCCCGACGCCACGTCGATCCAGCCGTCCTCGCCGCGTCGACGGACCGTCCAGTCTCCGGGGGCGAACGTCAGCGGCACGTCGCCCTGCGGACGGAGGGTGAGAGCGAACGACGTCCCGGCCCGGAGTGGGGTGGCCGCGGGCGGATGGACCGCCACGGGGACACCGCTCGGCGCGGGGTGACCACCGCCGGTGCAGACCGTCCGGTCGGCCGCCGCGTCGAACGTCGGGCACGGCCGCTCCGCACTCCAGCCGTCGGTCGGCGCGTCCGACGACCCGCCCGCGATGTCCAGCGGACCCTGGAGACAGCCGGCGAGGCCCGCTGCGCCGGTAGCGAACGCGGTGAGGAGGGCGCGTCGTTGCACGTGAGGACCGACGGTGGCCCGGACGAAGTGTCCTCGCCTGGGTGAAAGACGGGTTTCAGTCAGTGGCGGGCCGGCAGCTCCTCACAGCTCCCGGTCGCTCTCGGGGTCGTCCAGCTCCCACAGCACCTCGGGCAGGAACGCGTCGAGGTTGTCGATGACCTTCCGTTCGGAGACGTCCAGACCGTCGCAGTGTTCGTGCGCGCTGTCGCGGATGTCGACGTGGATGTCGCCGTCCTCGACCGTGACCGCGAGGGGGAACACCGAACAGCGCGCCGGCTTCCAGTCGTGCTCGAGGTGGAGGGTACAGAGGCCGTCGTCCCGCAGGAAGTAGCAGGCCTCCCCGTCCTCGCCGACGTGCTCCTCGCGCTCCTTGTCCTCCTTCCGGACGAAGTCCTGCCCGCGGAAGTCGGTCGTCGCGTCGGCGAGGTCGGCGTGCCCGGCCAGCTCGAAGAAGTCCGGCTCGTACAGCAACACGCCGTGGTGACAGCACCAGGTGCAGTCGTCGACGCACTCGAAGGTGAGCGACGGGTCGAAGTCGACGACGACCTCGCGACCGGGGTGGACCTCGACGCGTCTTGACGCTGCCATCGGCGAACAGTCGGGTCCCGAGACTCAAATGGGTTGTCTCCGAGCCCGGTCGTCGGGAACGGGGAGTTATGCGACTCCGGTGTGGAGTGAGTCGTGTGCGGCCGAACACAACGCATTTACCGGTCGAGCCCTCGAAAACGGAGACGCAATGAGCGAGGAGTTCAGGGTTCTCTATCTCACCTCCGACCCGACTCCGGAACCGGAGCTTCCGGACGGCCCCGGCTCGGGGCTCGCCGTCGAGACGGTCGGGACCGTCGACGAGCTCGACCGACGGCTCGCCGCGGACGGCGCGGACTGCGTGGTCGTCTGCGAGGACCGTGACGCCGGCGACGACGGGCTCGCCGAGGTACACGATACCCACGCCGAGACGGTGCCGTTCGTCCACGTCACGACGGACCCGACGCTCGACGCGGACGCGGTGGTCGGCGACGGTGTGCTCCACACACTCTCCGACGACCAGCCCGTGCCGTTCCGCGAGCTCGCCGCCTACGTCTCGACGAGCGTCGAGTTCACCGACGCCGCGAACCGCTTCGCGGTGTTCGCACACCACGCACAGGACGGCGTCGTGACCACCGACGCCGACGGACGCGTCACCGAGACCAACCCCGCGGTAGCGGACATCTTCGGCTTCGAGGACGGCGAGCTGGTCGGCGAGCACCTCTCGAGACTGCTCCCCGAGGACGGCGGCGACCGGACGCTCCTCCCGCCCTTTGCCGACGACGACACCGCGATCCAGTGGCAGCCGGTGCGGTTCACCGCGGCCGACGCCGACGGCGACGAGGTGCCCGTCCTCGTGACGTTCGGCCGGTTCGAGACGGCCTCGGGGACCCACTACACCGGCGTCGTCCGCGACGTCTCCCAGCGGGAGCGCCTCGAGACCGAACTCGAGTCCCACCTCGAGCGGGTGACCGACGCGTTCTTCGCGCTCGATACCGACTTCCGCTTCCGCTACGTCAACGGGCGCGCCGCCGAACTCATCGACGTCGACCCCGACGCGGTCGTCGGCGACCTGGTCTGGGACCGGTTCCCCGCCGCCGTCGGCAGCCGGTTCCAGGAGCAGTACGAGCACGCCATGGAGACACAGGAGTCGGTCTCCTTCGAGGAGTACTTCCCGCCCCTGTCGACGTGGTTCTCGGTCCGCGCCTACCCGTCGGAGACGGGGCTGTCGGTGTACTTCCGTGACGTGACCGAGCGCAAGGCACGCGAGCAGGCCCTCGAACGCCAGCGCGACGAGCTGGAGGGGCTGGCCCAGCTCAACCGCGTCCTCCAGCACGTCAACGAGACGCTGGTCACCGCCGCGAACCGGACGGTGGTCGAGCGGACCGTCTCCGAGCAGCTCGTAGAGTCGTCGCTGTTCGCGGCCGCCTGGCTCGGCCGGGTCGACTCCCGCCGCGACGCGGTCGAACTGGCGACGAGCGCCGGCCACAGCGAGTTCGAACCCGAGCCGACGGTGGCCGTCACCGAGGCGGTCACCCATCCGGCGGGGCGGGCGGTCGCGTCCCAGTCGGTCGAACTGGTCGACGATCTGGCGGCGCTCGATGGGGGCGACCCGTGGGTCGAGGCGGCACGCGAGCAGGGCTTCTCGTCGGTCGCCGCCGTGCCGGTCTCGTACAAGGGCTCCCAGTACGGGGTCGTCACCGTGTTCGCGACGAAGCCCGGCGCGTTCAGCGAGGGCGTGGTGGAGGCGCTCTCGCAGCTCCAGAGCGTCGTCGGGCTCGCCATCAACGCGACCGAGCGTCGTGCCGCTCTCATCGCCGACGGCACCATCCAGGTGGAGCTGACGCTCCGTGACGCGTCCAACCCACTGTTCCGGGCGGTTGCGGAGCACGACCTGGTCGTCGAGCTCGACGGGGCGACGGCAGTCGACGACCACACCTTCGTCGAGTACTTCACCGTCACCGGTGAGCCCGAGCAGGCGTTCTTCGACACCGTCCGGTCGTTCGACCGCGTCGAGGGGCTCACCGTCCTCAACCAGGGGGCCGAGGAGACGCTCGTGACGCTGACGGTGGTGGACCCGCCCATCTCGACGCTGCTCGCCGAGCACGGCGGCACGGTCCGCGAGATAGTGGTCGAGGACGGCTCGGCGGAACTCGTCGCTGAGCTCCCGAAGTCGGGGTCGGTCCGGTCCCTGGTCGACTCCCTCGAGGGGATGTTCGAGACCGTCGACCTCCGGGCGAAGCGCGAACGGAAGCGCCCGGAACGACGGGTCTCGGAGTTCCGGTCGACGCTCGAGGAGCAGCTCACCGCCCGCCAGCGCGAGGCACTCGAGGCCGCCCTGCGCGACGGCTACTTCGAGTGGCCACGCGAGAGCGACGCCGAGGAGATCGCGGCGACGCTCGACATCTCCTCGCCGACGTTCCACGAGCATCTCCGGGCCGCACAGCAGAAGCTGTTCACCGACCTGTTCGACGTGTCGCCGACCGGGCCCGAACGGGACGTCCCGGCGGGCGAACGCTCCTGACCACGGACGGTCCCGAACAGGCCCTCGGCGTGCCCCGAGGGTCACTCCGCTCGTTCCTGCCAGCGGTCCCGGCAGCTCCGGTCGCAGAACGAGAGGAGCTGGACGGCACCGTCGTCGGTCGTCGTGGTCGCGGCGGGGTGCCACTCGTCGGTCTCGACGGGGGCACCACAGGTGGCACACGTCGCCTCGGTATCCTCGCTCGACGAAACCGGCTCTGGCTCTGCTGAGGTCATCGTCCCTTCCGGCCACGGCTACGACACGGACCCACCTAAGGGTGCGACCAAGCCACTCTGGGACACCGCCGCGAGCCTACATGGATAGGGGTTTCAGCCGGTGTTCTGCATCCCCGCCGCGATCCCCTTGACAGTGAGCCGGAGGGTGCGCTCCTCGGCGTCGGTGCGGTGGCTCCGGGCGAGCAGTCGGGTCTGGAGCAGGTTCAGCGGGTCGACGTAGGGGTTGCGCCGGCGGAGGCTCTCGCCGAACCAGTCGCGGGCGTACAGCGTCTCGCGGTCGGCGATGGTCGTCACGAGGTCGGTCGCCCGCTCGTACTCGGCGCTGACGCGGGGGAAGAACCGTTCGCGGAGGTCCTCGTCCGCGAGCTCGGCGTAGTGGGTCGTGATCTCGAGGTCCGTCCGGGCGAGCGAGAGCGCGGCGTTGTCGAGCGTCGACCGGAAGAACGGCCACGAGTCGTACATCTCCTGCAGCGTCTCGACATCGCCGCCGTCGTCGAGGTACGCGTCGATACCGGTCGCCAGTGCGTACCAGCCCGGGAGGATGCAGCGCGACTGCGTCCACGAGAACACCCACGGGATGGCCCGCAGGTCCTCGACGCTGCGCTCGCCCGACCGCGAGGCCGGGCGCGAGCCGAGGTTCAGGTCCTCGATGACGGTGATGGGCGTCGCCTGCTCGAAGTACTCGACGAACCCCTCCGTCTCGAGGAGGTCGCGGTACTCGTCGCGGGCGGCGTCGGCCATCGTCTCCATCGCGGCGACCCAGGTGGCAGCGACCGACTCCTCGGGCGTCTCGATGGCGTTGCGCCGCGCGCGGAGCTGGGCGTTCAGCATCTGGGAGATCTCGCGCTCGGCGACGCGCGGGTTGGCGTACTTCTCGGCGATGGCCTCGCCCTGCTCGGTGAACTTCACCTGACCGGTGACGGTGCGGTTCGGCAGGGCGAGCAGCGCCTCGTGCATCGGCCCGCCGCCGCGGGAGATGGAGCCACCGCGGCCGTGGAACAGCCGCAGCGTCACGTCGAACTCCGCACAGACGTCGGCGAGGCGGCGCTGGTTCTCGTACAGCGACCAGTTCGCCGCGAGGAAGCCGTTCTCCTTGTTCGAGTCGGAGTAGCCGAGCATGATCTCCTGGGTCCCTCCCCGGGATTCGAGCGCGCCCGCGTACGCCTCGTTCTCGAACAGCGTGCCCATGATGCGGCGCGCCCCGGAGAGTGCGCTCTCGGTCTCCAGCAGCGGGACGACGTCGAGCCCGCTGTAGCCGGGGAGTTCGACGACGCCCGCCTGGTCAGCGAGGAACAGCACCTCGAGCACGTGGCTCGGCTCCTCGGTCATCGAGATGGCGTAGGTGTCGATGGCGTCCACGCCGTACTCGGCCTGCCAGTCCGCGAGATGGTCGAACCGCCGGAGGACACGGGTCGGCGTGTCGTCGAGGCCCTCGGTGTCGGTCACGTCGACGACCGGCTGGTCCTGCAGGATTGCTTCGGTGAGCGTCTCGACGCGCTCGTCCTCGTCGAGGGATGCGTAGTCGATGCCCTCGCGGGCGAGCGCCGCGGCGACCGTCGCGGTGTGGTTCTCCTGGTGGTCGCGCAGGTCGAGGCTGGCCAGCGAGAAGCCGAACGTCTCGACCTGCCGGCGCGTCGGCTCGACGTGCGCGTCGACGATGGCCTCGCCACCGTTGGCACGAAGGCTCCCCGCGACCACGTCGAGGTCGTCGGCGAGCCCGGACGCGTCCTCGTAGCCGCCGGGGCGCACGTCGTCGACCCGGTCCAGGCGCTCGCGCATCAGCTTCAGCTTCTGCCGGTACGGCTCGCTCGGGTAGCGCGACTCCGCCTCGTCGACGACACCGGGGAGGCGTTCGCGGTCCGCGGCCAGCGACGCCTCGAACCGCGAGCCCACGTCGAGCCGGTCGACGTCCTGGCTCAGGATGCCCGACAGCGCCTTCAGTCGGTCGCGGTAGCGCTCGAGGACGACCCGCCGCTGGCGCGCGAGCGTCTCCGTCGTCACCTCGGGCGTGACGAAGGGGTTGCCGTCGCGGTCGCTGCCGGCCCACGAGCGGAACTCGAACAGCTTGCCGACGTCGAGGTCGGCGAACGACTCGCCGAGCGCGTCCTCCAGGTCGGCGTACACGTCGGCTGTCACGTCGAACAGCGTGTTCTCGAGGTACCACTGGACGTTGCGCGCCTCGTCGGTCGGCTGCGGCTGGCGGTCCCGGACCTGTGGCGTCTGCCAGAGGCTCGTCACCTCGGCCTCGAGCTCGCGTTCGAGCCCCGCGACCTCGTCGTCGGTGAGCCGCTGCTCGTCGAGCGTCTCCAGGTGGCCGGCCACCGAGCGCAGCTTCGCCTTCACCGTCTTCCGGCGCGCCTCGGTCGGGTGCGCGGTGAACGTCGGTTCGACGATCACGTCGTCGAGCACCTGCTGGACGAGCTCGGGGTCGTCCTCGGCGAGGTGCTCGACGGCCTCGCGGACGCCGTCCGAGAGCGTGCCGGCCTGCTCGCCCCGCCGGACCGCCCGGACCCGCTCGCGCTCCTCGGCGAGGTTGATGAGTTCGAAGTAGGTCGTGAAGGCCCGTGCGACGACGCTCGACAGCTCGGGCGTCAGCCCCTCGAGCTCGGCCGCGAGTTCGTCCCGGTCCGTCCGTTCCCCGCGCCGGTAGTCGATGGCCGCCTCGCGGACCGACTCGACCGTGTCGAACGCCCCCGTGGAGGACTGCGCTTCGAGCACGTCGCCCAGGAGTGCGCCGAGCTCCCGGACGTCCTGCCGAACGTCCCTGTCGTGCAAGCTCATGGCACGGGGTACGGTAGCGACCCGTATAACGGCCCCAGACGGTGGAGAAAATTGCCACTCGGTTACGAGTAAAGAATTTCGTGCCTCAGTTGTACCCCCGCCACTTCTTCCCGCACTCGGTGCACTTGAAGAAGCGCGTCGGCGGCTCGTCGGCCGAGGCGGTCTGCTGGATGTAGTACCACGCCTCCTCGTTCCCACAGGCGTCACAGCGCACGTCGGTCGCCGTGGGCTTGCCCTCGAACTCCGCGTTCTCCTCGGTCTCGATGACCTCGCTGTCGGTCTGTGACTCGGTGCTGACGAACGCGCTCTCGTCGCCGCCGCGGGCCTCGCTGGCCCCGCAACTCGAACAGACCCACTCGTCGCCCTGTGCCTTCATCATCGAACCGCAGTCGTCGCAGAATTGCATCGTATCGTGTGTGTTCGTTACCGAGTGCGTTCGAGTCGTTCGTCCTCGAGTATCTTCGGACAGTCGACCACCTCGAACTCGTCCATGCTCGCCTCGCTCCGGATGGTCGTGCCCTCGTGCGTACAGCCGACCTCGGGCGGGTCGGTGAAGAACTCGCAGCGCTGGCAGTACTTGCTCTTCGAGACCGTCCGGACCTCCGGCGCGTCGGGTTCCGGCTCGGCCGTCGGCCCCTCCGTCGACACCTGCTCCCAGAGCGCCTCGCTGTCCACGTCACCGACGTCGACGGACTCGAACAGGTCGTCGTTCGGGTCGGGCTCGGTCTCCTCGCGGCGGCGCTCGAACTCGTCGGCCATCTCGCCGAGCGGGCCGGCCGTCTCACCCTCCAGCTCCGGCGGGGACTCCCCGTCCGGCCCGGTGATCTCGGGGGTCGCGTCCCCGACGCTCGGCGCGTCGTCGGTCTCGCTCGTCGCCTCGTCGTCCGTCTCGGCGTCGTCCCCGTCGGCGTCGTCGCTCGGTGGCACGGACTCCGTGTCCACCATCTCGTCGACGAGGTCGTCGAGCGGGTCGTGGTCGTCCTCTGTCATTCTCTCTCCTCGATGTCCGGGGCAGACCGGTCGTCGTCCTCGAAGAACGTCTCGTCTAGCTCCTCGTCGAGGTCGGGCTCGGCGCTCTCGGGCAGCGCCGGCGCGTCACCCGTGAGCAGCCGGTTCGACCCGAACGGCCCGAACGAGTCGTCGGCCTGTACGTCGGTGAACGAGCTCGCACAGTGGGGGCACGCAGGCTCGGTCAGCAGCGCGATTCGGACCGTCGCGGCGCACTCCTCGCACTTCGCGCGCTCGATGCCCTCGCGGTTGGCCGCGAGCCGCAGCGTGTCGACCGACGACCGCCGTGCCTCGGCGGCGGCCAGCCGGAGCGTCTCCTCGCGGAGGTCGACGGTCAGGCGCGCGAGCTTCGTCAGCTTCGTGTCGAGGTCGTCGGTGGTGTCGCTCAGGTACCGCAGGATGGTCTCGTAGTTCTCGAAGCCGGCGTCGAGCTCCGCGGAGAGCTCCGCGACCGCGTCGTCGAGGTCGTCGAGGTCGCTCCGGACCCCGCCGAGTCGCTCGACCGTCGTCGCCAGCTCGTCGAGTCGAGCGAGGAGCTCCTCGTGGCTGTGCTCCGCCGGAGCCTTCCCGTCTGTCTCGTGTTTTACCTGGATGACGCGCTCCCGGACGTCCTGGATCAGGTCGGTGTACTCCTCGCGTTGCTGCTCGAGGCGTTCGTCCAGCTCCCCACTCCGGTCCTCGAGCAGCGACGAGAGATCGTACGCATCGACCTCGTTCGCCGACGAGACCGTCCGGTACGCGGACAGGAGCTGCTCCAGCAACGCCTCCGGCGGGACGTCCTGCTCGCTCGCCTGCTCGTGCAGCCACTCCCCCAGTTCCGGCGGTAGCTGCACGGATAGGTCGACGTGCTCCTCGCTCGCCATTCGTGCGGAGTTCGGCTGGGAAACGCTTAAGGCTTGTTGCAGACGAAGCGGCGGCCCTCAACGGATTTTGCGCACGTCGCTGATGTCGAACCCACCGTCGTGAATCTCCGTCTCGAACTGGATGATGTCCTCGTCCTCCAGTCGCGAGAGCACCCCCCGGAACTGCTTGACGACGAGGGTGCGTGCCCGCTCGGAGCCACCGGACTCCCACTCGAACAGCAGCGTCCCGTCCGTCGCGTCCATCAGTCGCCCGAGGTGCTGGTCCGACAGCGCCTCCGTGTTCACCAGCAGGAGTACCAGCCCGCCCCACCGGTACGAGGCCTTCTTCAACCCCTTCATCAGCAGGGTGATCTGGTTCCAGTCCATCTGCTCCTCGGCCGCACTCAGCAGGTCCGTCACCGAGTCGATCACGACGAGGTTGCCCGCCCCGTGCTCGTTCAGGTACTCCCCGACGGCGTTGAGCGTCCCCCGGCGGTCCCGGTCGCCCAGCGAGCCGATGTCCGGCGTCGCGTTCGAGTACCACTCGCGGGGCACCTGCGACAGCTGGAAGTACTGGCTCGACAGGTCGGCGAACTCGACGTGCTCCGTCCCGGCGTCGACCAGCTCGTCGTCCATCACGTAGCGCATCTCCTCCAGCAGTGCGTTGCTGTCGGCCGTAAAGGAGATGTAGTGCACCTCCTCCGGGAATCGCGCGTCGTCGTGTGCGTTCCCGTAGTACAAATCGAACAGCTCCTGGTCCGACTCCTTCAGTCCGTTCATCGCGACGCTCGTGTAGACGAACTCCCGCGCACCGGCACCCACCTCGCCCGCGAGCAACACGACGCTCCCAGGTGGCGCGCCACCGCCGATCATCGAGTCCAGCCGGGAGATCCCCGTCGGCAACCGTTCCATACCCCGGAAGTCGGTCGGTGCGTAGGTAACCGTTACGGCGGCCAGTGGTTGGATGTGCTGTGACAGTCGGTTCGTGTACGGCAGTCGTGGCAACCTCTGGTACCGCGAACAGCCAGAAATCCCCACCCACCGCGACCGCACCGCACCTCACACCCCACCACCCTCCTGCATCTCCGGAAATCAGAGAGTTCCGGCGGGCTCACGAAACGCACGCGTTTCGTGACCGATGCTCGCTCCGCTCTCTCGAACCACGCTTCTCGTCCCTCGCACGGATGGCTCGACACGCTCGCTTCGCTCACGGGTCGCAGGCTCCCCGTTCGCAGTCGCGGTTCTCGCTCGCTCGCGCTCACTCCAAACCGCGCACCGCTCGCGCAGTCTCGCCTGCCGCGCGCCACGGCGGTTGTGCAATCGTTTAAACCACATCCCGCGGCCAGACCCCGCGTGACCTGATGTCAGTCCGACGGCGGGCAGCGGGTGTGTACCACGTCGCCGTCGGGAGGGGAGTGGTGCCTGCTCGCCAGCGCGGGAGCCGTAACTATCCCGGGAGCGCAGGGTCTTTCTCGGCGGCGGTCGTCGGTCCGGGCATGCGACTCACCGAGTTCTGCGGGCGACTCGACGACGAGCTCAGGACGGCGGACTTCGCCGACCTCGACGCCAGCGCGAACGGGCTCCAGGTCGGGCCCGAACGGGGAGCCGTCGAGCGCGTCGCCTTCTGCACGGATGGCGTGAAACAGACGTTCGAGCGGGCGGCCGACTGGGGAGCGGACGCGCTCGTCGTCCACCACGGCATCTCCTGGGGCGGCATCGAGCGCATCACCGGGCGGACGTACGGCCGCGTCGCACCGCTCGTCGAGCACGACGTGGCGCTGTACGTCTCGCACCTGCCGCTCGACTCCCATCCGGAGCTCGGCAACGCCGCCGGACTCGCGGATCTGCTCGGCCTCGAAGCGCGCGAGCCCTTCGGCGAGGTCGGCCCGGAGCACGTCGGCCAGCGGGGCCGCACCAGCGACACGTTCACCGTCGACGAGCTGCGCGAGACGCTCGCCGGCGAGCTCTCGACCGGCGGCCAGCCCGTCCGGACCATCGACTTCGGCCCGGACGAGATCGGCGACGTGGCCATCGCCACCGGCGACGGCTCCGACTACGTCCCCGAGGCCGGCGCGAAGGGCGTCGACGCACTCGTGATGGGCGAGGGGAAGCAGAAGACCTACCACGAGGCCCGCGAGGCCGGGCTGAACGTCTTCCTCGCCGGCCACTACGCCACGGAGACCTTCGGCGTCCGGAACCTGCAGGACTGGGTCGAGACGTGGGACGCGGAGATCGAAACGGCGTTCTTCGACGTGCCGACCGGACTCTGAACCGGGGGAAAGCGTATTGTCGCCGGGGGCGATAGCATCGCTCATGACCCTTCTCGTCCCGTTCGATGGCTCCGCGCTCTCGGCCACCGCACTCGAGCGCGCAACCGAGTTCGCGACCTTCCGTGGCGAACAGCTGGTCGTCCTCACCGTCGTCCCCGACGATTCCGAGTACGCACGCGAGCGCGGCTGGCTCGACCCCGAGGACACCTTCGACGTGGGCGTCATCGAGCGCAAGCTCCGCCAGCGTGTGCGCGACCTCGCGCCCGAGGCCGAGTTCCGCTGCGAGCTCATCGAGAACGTCGAACCCGTCGCAAGCGAGACGACCGACGTGGCCCGCCGGGTGCGCGAGGTCGCCGCCGAGGTCGACGCCAGCGTCGTCTTCGTCGGCAGCGAGAACGCCGGGCGCGTGACGAATCCCCTGAGCAGCGTCGGCTCGCCCGTCGCCGACACCCCGCAGTACGACGTGTACATCGCCCGCCGCCGAGACGAGTGAGAACGCTCTTTTCCGCCGGTGGTGTAGCCCTGGGTGGCCGATGACGATGCACCCGCTCCGAGCCGGGGTGGCTCCCGGCGGTGACGAGCCCTATGAGTGCCGAGGCCTTCGACTATAGGACCGCAATTTAGCTTATAACTGCCAAAGCGTGAATCAGAGGGCTTTTAATTGGTGTTTTTTGCATGTTTGCACAATCACGCTGAGGTGAGTGGAACCACTCTACCTGAAAGTTTCTGATCCGTTCAACTGTTCTACCAGTACTCTACCAAACCGGCATCATATCCGTGCAATTTTACAGTGGCCTGATCACGGAGATACTCCAGACGATCGTCTCCGTCAGGCAGATAGACCTCGTTCGCGCTTTCTCTGCTGACTATTTTGAGACCACATATGAACTCTACTCACAAGGAGGTACTCACTGCTACGGATGAGCGTCCAACGATAAAGTCGAAGTTCGATAGGGTACCAGACCTTCGATTTCGCCGGTGAAGTCATCAAAGACGGGATCACAGAACTCGCATTCACGATGGATCAGTTGGTCAACTGGGAAATGTCTATGAATGTTTACGAAAGCGACGTCTAGTGGTAATCAGAAGATCGGTTGGAACGCTCCCCAGTCCTTCCTCCATCAACCGTTTCGTGAGTCTTACGAACGAGGAACCCCATAATCCGCATATGCCGAAGATCGACCTTAATGAGGAGACGGTCAACCGACTCGACAATCTACGAATCGACGACGAATCCTATGACGAAATCATCAATGAACTCATCAATATCTACGAGGCCGAAGAGCTGACTCTTTCATTTGCCGGTGACCGGATCGAATAATCAGAAAATTTGCCGCCCGACAGGTGCGATAGGCATTCCGTCGACATTGCTTCTTCCAGGGAGTTCTGACACGCAGTTCGCACAGTACCTGTATCCTCGTTCGTTAGTAGTCCCACACTCTGGGCAATCGACTTCTCTTAATTGTACTGACTGTTCAGTGCTGTCCGCAGGTTCCACGCCATCGTCGGAAACCTGCTTGGACCAATACGCATAGAGGACAGCGAGCACGTGGAACCCTCCGACGACTACGAAGAGCGTATACAGCCACGGCTGGAGGGTCATACCAACAGAAAATATTGTCTGGATCCACTTAGGAATTACTCGCCCTCACGAAATCAATATTCTTTTGCAGAATTATGCCCTATATCCGATCGTATGGCGCTATCGGTGGTGTTCCTCATCGGCATAGCAACGGCCATCTTCGTCGGCGTGAACATCGGAGGATCATCTACCGGCGTGGCTTTCGGGCCGGCGACCGGAAGCGGCGTGCTATCGATGCGACAGGCCTCTGGGTTGATGGCCGTGTTCGTACTGATCGGCGGGTTCACTATCGGCACGAACGTCGTCGATACCTTGGGGACGGACTTCGTCCCTGCAGAGTACTTCACGCTCGGAGCGTCGATCGGCGTCCTCCTGTTCATCGGACTTGGCATCCTACTCGGAAATGTTCTCAAGGTATCGACCAGTACCAGCCAGACAGCGGTCGCCGCTGTCGTCGGGATGGGGGCAGCACTCGGCGTTCTTGACTGGCGGACCGTCGGCGTCGTCGGTATGTGGTGGGTTCTCTCGACGATCCTCGCCTTCTGGATCTGTGCGTTCGTCGGGCGGTACTTCTACGACGCGGTCGTGGACGTTCTTGATTTCGAATCCGACGACGCGGGCCGATTCGCGGAACTCGTCGTGATCGGGATCGGCTGTTATATGGCGTTCTCGGCCGGGGCCTCTAACGTCGCCAACGCTGTAGCACCACTCGTCGGCTCCGGGCAGATCGAGATGATACCGGGGGTCGCGATCGCGGGCGTGGCGATCGGGATCGGTGCCTTCACCATCGGTCCCCGGACGATGGAGACCGTTGGCGAGGACATCACGGACCTATCGCTGGAAGCGTCGCTGATCGCCGAAACGATCGCGGCCTCGATCCTCACCGGCCTGAGCTGGGCCGGCATCCCGGCGAGTCTCGCCGTCGTGCTCACCGCGTGTGTCATCGGGCTCGGATGGGGGCGGGCGAGCCGTCGGGTTCCCCTTCACGCGATCGTCCGACCAGAAGGGCTCTCAAATGCGGAACGTTCGGACTGGGCAGCTGACCAGCTTGATCTGTTCGACCCCTCTACTACGAAACGAATCGTGACGACATGGATTGCCACCCCAACCGTCGCTGGTGTTATCGCCTTCATCACGTTCGAGGCGGCGGAGCGATTCCACCTTCTCGTATGAGTTGCCTACGCCGGAGTGATATCGAACCAGAAATCGGGTGGCTACCTCTCTAAGTTTCCAAGTTAGGCTTTTGGACACGAAACACGAAGATATCAGATAACGATGTCACTGAGCACGCTCAGTGGTCGCTTCCAAGGGAGACAGACGCAGTTTCACGTCGAACTGGTGTACGGCTTGCTCTTCATCGCCGGCTTCGGGTATCTCGTATTCCGTATCGACCCCCGGGTGGCCGCGTTCGAGGGAGGCCTTGTCATCGGTTACCTATTGAGAGTTTGGGAGAAGATGTCGATCTACGAGCGGATCCTCGAGGAAACGATTTCACGGGAGGCCGAACAACAGGTTGAGGCCGAGGTGGAAAACCAGGTCGGCGACGAGGTAGAAACCGAGGTCGAGGAACAAGTGGGAATCCGGGTCGAGGAACAGGTCAGTGATGAGATCGAACAGCAGGTTGGTGAAGAGGTTTCCGAACGCCTCGAAGCGGAGGTCGAAGAACAAGTCGAAGCCGAGGTTGGAGATATAGACGAACAGATCGACGAGCGTGTGACCGAACAAATCGAAGAAGCCGATGGCCCCCGAGGAGATCGAGCCGACGATTCAACTACGTAGGAGACGGCCGCGAGTTCTACACCGCTTCAGGTGTCCCCTCGAACTCCCGCGTTCCGGACCCGACGTTTGAGTCGACCTCCTCGAGTGCCTGGTCGAAATGGTTCATCGTCAGCTCGATCTCGTCGACGTTGGCCGATTCGCCACTCGCAGTCGCGCGAACGTACTCGCGGACTGCGATAGTCGCGGCCTCGCGGCAGACTGCTTCGATGTCGGCACCGACGAAGCCGTCGGTCCGCTCGACGAGTTCGTCGAGGTCGACGTCGTCGGCCAAGGGTCTGCCTCTGGCATGGATCTCGAAGATTTCACGCCGGGCCGCTTCGTCCGGTTCATCTACCTCAACGTGACGATCAAGCCGTCCAGGCCGGAGTAAAGCATCGTCGATGAGATCCGGGCGATTGGTCGTGGCGATCACCACGACATCCTCGAGCTCCTCGAGGCCGTCGAGTTCGGTCAGGAGCTGGGAGACCACACGCTCGCCAACGTTCGAGTCGCCGACGCCCCGACCACGCTCTGATGCGATCGCGTCGATCTCGTCGAAGAAGATCACCGTGGGTGCGTTCTCGCGGGCCTTCGAGAACACTTCACGAACGCCTTTTTCGGATTCCCCGACGTACTTGTTGAACAGCTCCGGCCCCTTGATCGAGATGAAATTCGAGTTGGCCTCGTTGGCGACGGCCTTCGCCAGCAGGGTCTTGCCGGTGCCGGGCGGCCCGTGCAACAGGACGCCCTTCGCCGGATCAAGTGCGACTCGCTCGTAGGCGTCGGCATATTCCAGGGGCCACTGGACGGTCTCCTGCAGACGTTCTTTCGCGTCATCGAGGCCGCCGACGTCGTCCCAGGTGACATCGGGAACCTCGACGAACACTTCGCGGAGCGCCGACGGTTCTATGCCTTTCAGTGCCTCTTTGAAGTCGTTCTCGGTCACCTCGATCGAATCGAGGACTTTCGCAGGGATCTCTTCCTCTTCGAGATCCAGCTCCGGCCGAATCCGTCGGAGCGCGTGCATCGCGCTCTCTTTGGCAAGATTCTCCAAGTCAGCGCCGACGAACCCCTGGGTGGACTCGGCGTAGCGTTCGAGATCGACGCCATCGCCGAGCGGCATCCCACGAGTGTGGATTCGGAGAACCTCCTCACGTCCGTCGCGGTCGGGGACGCCGATCTCGATCTCGCGGTCGAACCGGCCGGGACGGCGGAGCGCCGGATCTATGGCATCGACGCGGTTGGTCGTGCCGATGACCGTGATTTGGCCGCGTTCCTCGAGGCCGTCCATCAGCGAGAGGAGCTGGGCGACGACTCGTCGCTCGACGTCACCGCTGACCTCCTCTCGCTTTGGGGCGATCGAGTCGAGTTCGTCGATGAAGACGATCGCGGGAGCGTTCTCCTCGGCCTCCTCGAACACCTCGCGGAGCTGCTCTTCGCTCTCCCCGTAGTACTTCGACATGATCTCCGGGCCGCTGATCGTCTGGAAATGAGCGTCTATCTCGTTGGCGACGGCCTTCGCGATCAGCGTCTTCCCCGTGCCCGGCGGGCCGTGGAGCAGCACCCCTTTAGGTGGCTCGATACCGAGTGTCCCGAACAGCTCGGGATGGCGCATCGGCAACTCGATCATCTCTCGGACCTGTTCGAGTTCGTCGTCTAACCCGCCGATGTCCTCGTATGTGACGCCAGGAGTGGGCGAATCGTCGGGGTCACCCGATTCGACGGAAACCTCTTGTGTGCTCTGGTCGGCGGTTTCGATGTCGGTAGTATTCTGAATGACGACCGTCCCGCTCGGCTGTGTATCGACCACCGTCAAGGGGATGCGGCGGCCGGATCGTCCGGAGAACATACCGAACCCGATCGGGAACGCTACCGTCTGTCCCGCGGTCACTGCCTGATCGGTGAGGTGTTCGCGGAGGTGCGAGCTGAGATCGCCCCTGATCCGGAGATTCTGTGGTAGGGCGACGGTAACGCGGTCCGCTGGCTCGACCTCCGTTTTTTCGACCTCAACACGATCGTCGATGCTCACGTTCGCTGCCTGTCGGAGCTGCCCGTCGATACGGATGATACCGTGCCCCGCGTCGCTCGTGTTACTAGGCCAGACGCGGGCGACTGTTCGTCCACCGTCACGACCCTCGATTGCGACGAAGTCACCACTGCTGACGCCGAGTTCTTGAAGCGCTTCACGATCGATGACTGCCATGCCGCTTCCTGGATCGCGGTTTTTGAGCTGTTTGACCGTGAGTCGCATGGTTCTCACCTCGACTGTTCACGGAAAAAACGGCTATCGATCGACACCCCGGTGACGAGGTATGGAGCCGCTGTTAGGCCTGAACCTCGATCTGCTTGCCACGGGTGGTGGCTCCCGTTATCACCGGCAACCGGACTTCGAGAATCCCGTTATTGTACTGCGCCGTGATGTCCTCGTCCTCGACGTTCTTCGGGAAGCGGAACCGACGGTGGTAGGTTTTGCGCTGACCTCGCGTCTCGTCCTCGTGTTCGGCGGCGATGTTGAGGACACCCTCGTCCCAGGAAACGTCGATTTCTTCGGGATCGAAGCCCGGCATCTCGACGCTCAGGACGAACTCGTCGTCCTCCTCGTACAGTTCGTAGTCGTTGCTATCGGTTTCGAACAGTCGGCTCGGGAATCCGGAGTTCTGTAGCCACGAACTAGTCGGTCTGTTCGGCAGGGCCATTGCTGATCACCCTGATTCCACTCTGATCTATGTTCGCGGTTCGTAATAAATCTTGTTATAAGAATGGTATCATATATGCGCTGCTACAGCGAGATACAGGGCATAAACGGAGAACTGTATCGTCAGAACCAAGAGGAGGCGATGGATCGGACAGCGTGAGATATTTTGTGAAACAGTCTACAGTATACTCTGTATAGTCGACATAACCAACGGGATGAAACCATCGACTGGAGTGTGCCGGTGATGGTTGAGGGGCTTCCCGATGTCGACCTGATCGGGAAGATCGCGACCGACCACATCAGCAACCAACTCGATATGACAACAGTTACGACTGAATCTGGTTCGCTTGCGAAGTGGGTGGGCTGGCTCGCCGCCTTGGTTGGACCTGTATAGCTACAGACCAAGTGGCTTGATACAGTTCAGGTATTCCTCCCGCGCTTCCTCCCTGTCGACCCGTGTGTAGATGTCCATTGTCTCGCTGTTCGCGTCCCCCCGAATATACTGAAGAACATGCTGTTTCATGCCCTGGTTCCGCATCAGCGTCGTGAACACCGTCCGAAAGGTGTGTGGCGTGAATTTCTTGTGGAACCGATCTTCCTCGTTCTGCATGATTCCTTCGCTGACCGCCGCATCCCGCACTGCTCGCTGAATCACGGTCTTCGTTAGCCGGTCGTCACGGATACTTACGAACAGATAGTCCAAATCCGTATCCCGCCGGATCAGTTTGAACCGCTTGATCGTCCGGATCGTCTCGCGGTCAATCGGCACGACCGTCTGCTTTCCACCCTTCCGCTCACGCAACCGAACGAATCCGTCGTCGAGCATCAAGTCGTCCATCTTGATCTCCAGTGCTTCCCCCAACCGACATCCGGTCTTCGCCAATAAAACGACGACAGCCTTATTCCGCGGATTCGGGATCGCCTTCACAATTTTCTTCGCGTTCTCCCACGTCGCACAGTCCGGTCGCTCCCGGATCTGCTTTGGAATCTCCTCCAACACCACACCAGCCGGATTCCCCGTTATCTCCTCGAACCTGGGGCGTTTCATCGCGTAGCTGAAGAACGCCGACAACGACTCCAGGTAGCGGCGCTTCGTGTTCTGACTCACGCCACGGTCGTCCAGGATACGCAGGTACTCCTCGATGTGCCGAACCTCCGTCGCCTCCGGTGTGAGGTCGGGGAAATGCTCGTGGTAGTACCGTTTGAGCACCCGGCTGTACTCGTTCAACGTTCGTGGACTGCGGCCGGTCGTCTGTTTCTGCTTGATGAAGTCGTTGATCGCATCGTGCTTGTTCTCGTAGACCGTCTCGTACCAGTCGTCGGCCATCACTCCTCACCCCCGTCGGCGAGTCGCCATCCGTGCCCGTGCTCGAACTCAACCTCCTCACGAGCAGCCAAGAAGTACAGTTCGTCCTCGATTGGTTCTCGAAGCAGTTCATCCACGGTGTCACTCTCGACGACCCGCTGTAGCACTTCGTCGAACGTCTGGTACTCCTCGGTGAGGAACTGCTTCAGGAACGCCGAATCGTCTATCATCACCGAATCCCTGCTCTGCTGTTTCGCCTCCGACAGTCGGTCTTCCAACTCCTCGATTTTCTTCTTGAGTCGCTGGACTTCCTGGTCGCTGCCCTGGGGCGCGAGGAAGCCTTCATCCCTAATCGCCCGGGCTTCTTGAATCAGTTCGTGCAGGTACTTACTAGTACTCTTATAATTTTTCTCGTCCGCTTCTTCCTGCCACGTCTCCTTGTGGCTCATCGGTACGTAGATCTTCACCAGTCCGGTATCTTGCGACATACCCATATTCTCTTTCCAGCCAGTCATCTAACGACACCTCCTCGCATCTCCACATCAACAACGCACTCATCAACATTTTTATAATTGGTGCTGGCCGGAGCCTCCGTGAGTGCAGAGGCCGCCATTTTTGACGGTAGAAAGCCTCTCTGAGGGTATCTGGTTTTGGCCGCGGTAGACATAGGCCCCGGTCAGGTTCCCGCCGAGTAGGCAGACACGGATTTAAGAACGTTGCCGAGCAATCGAACGGTATGGCCGCCGAAATCTCCGACCGGGTTCGAGAAATCGCTGAAGCCCGTGGCCTTCCGGAGTCCGAAGTATTCGAGCGGGCACTCGAACGCGGGCTCGAAGACCTATGGGAGAACCTCGTTCTCTCGCGGTACCTCGACGGCGAACTCGACCGCGAGGAGGCGATCGAACGTGTCGGTCGGACGAAAGTCGAGCGAGCGGAACGAGAGCGGGATGTCGTCGAGGAAGACGTCGACTGGGGTTTGAACGCGTGACGCTTGCGGCTGTCTCGGACGCAGGACCGCTCATTCACCTCGCCGAAATCGACTCGCTCGAACTCCTCGCGACGTTCGACACACTCCTGGTTCCGGAGACGGTTTACGAGGAAGTCAGCGCCGGTGGTGTTCCAGATGGATTAGCCGGGGTCTCATACGAACTCGCCGAAGCCGACGAAAGTCGAGTCGGGACTGACGAGTTGGACCCAGGAGAACGCGCCGCGCTAGCAGTCGCGAGAGAGCACGAGGGCGTTCTTCTGACGGACGACCTCGCCGCCCGAGAGGTAGCATCCGACGCGGGTGTCGAGGTACGCGGTTCTATCGGCGTCATCGCTCTCAATTACGGCCGCGGATTGCTCGACAGGGACGAAGCGGCATCGCGGATGCGAGCACTCCAGCGTGAGACGAGTCTCTTCGTGACCGAGGCGGTTGTGGAGCGGGGCATCCAGATGCTGGATGAACAATAACGAGACGAGCGGACTCGATAGACGCTGTAAACACATTCACTATGGATAGATTGTGAGTCGTGAGTGCCGAGGCCGACTTTCGCTGCGCGGGAACAGCGGGCCGACGACCGTTACGTGAGCTCGATGTCTCTCGCTGCTTCGGCCCGGGCGATGGCCGCCCGGACCCGCGGATCGAGCGCCGCGACGGCACTCTCATCGTAGCCGCCGCCATTCCCACTGGCCAGGAGATCGAGCACCTCGGACAGGAACGAGACGACGGTCGAGAGCTGCCTGTCCGTCGTTCGGGCATCCCCCCGTCGTGCCGCACCGGCTGCTCCTTCTGCGGCCTCCAGCGCCTGAGCGAGGCGCTCGCGTACTTCGCCCCCTTCGTCGTCGGCGTCGGCGAGCGAGCGTGCGAGACCGAGCAGGGCGTCGAGGTCGTCACGGAGCGTCGTTACGAGCGAGGCCTTGCCCGTCTCGACGCCCTCGCGGAGTGCGTCGCCGTCCTCGTCGAAATCGGCAGGTTCGACCCGGTACGCACCGGGCCGACCGTCGGCGTCGACGACCTCGACGGTGTAGTGGCCGTCGCGGTGGACCGCGACGGCGAACCGGTCGGGCTCGACCGGCGCTCCCTCGTAGACGACGCCAGCGTAGTCCTCGACGACGCGGACGTGGGCGATCCCGTTCGCGTCCCGGCCGTCGCCCCGAATCCGGCCCGCGTCCTCGTTCGCGATCAGCGTCAGCTCGCCGTCGGCTCCGGCGCGGAACAGCCCGCCGTCGTGGACGAACCGCTGGGCGAGCGGCGCGAACCCGGGGCCGTTGACCACGAGGAGGTGCTCGCCGGGGTCGACGTGGAGGTAGCCGAACACGCCGTCGCGCGTGACCGTCGCCACGGGACCCTCGCTGGCGAGGCGGACCGCGACCTCGGTCGGCAGGCCGAACAGCGAGACGGTGGCGACGTCACCGAGGGCGTCGCGTGCCTCGTCGGCGACCCGGTCGAGTGCGCCGGCCGCACCGCTCCCGAGGTACCGGACGCGGCCGACGACGCGGTTCAGCAGCCCCGACGGCTCGGTTCCGTCGATCCGCCGACGGTGGGCCGGGTCCGTGACGTCGTCGAGCGGGTCCGAGAAACGGGGCTGCTCCCAGGGGATCCCGACGGACGTGATGTGGCTGGCGAACCTGTCCTCGATGAATCCTGGGACCGCGAACTCGAAGCTCAGCTGCGGACCGACGAAGCCGTCGACGGCGGCCCGGACGTTCGTCAGGGGCTCGAGGCTGTACCGCACGTCGGCGGCCGTCGGGCTGTCCGCGTGGGCGAAGGTGAGCCCGGGCTCGCGGAGCGGGAGGTCCGTCGGTGGTCGTGCCAGGTCCCGCCAGGAGCTGACGGTCACGCGCTCGTCGACGAAGTCGTCCCGGCCCACAGACAGCTCGGGGTGCTCGTCGAGCCGGTGGCCGTCGAGTTCGGGCATGACGAACGGGAGTCGTGCGCCCTCGTCGCGTGGCAGTCCGTAGGCGAAGGGTGCACCGAGAGGAAGATCGATGCCAAGCAGCTCGTTCGTGACGTCGGGTGCCCAGTCGTCGCCCGGGAGGCGCTCGAAGCTCGGGAGTCGGTCGTTCACCTCGCTGGCGCTGGAGTGCGAGCCGACCTCGGAGAGGATCCCCGGTCGGCGGCCATCGCCGAGCTCTGGGTCCAGGAACTCGTTGTTCGGGACGGCCCTGGCGTGGGCGCTCGCGGACAGCAACAGCGGCGTCCCCGTCTCGCGGTCGACGAACACCTGGAGGAGCTCCCAGTCGTGCCAGTGGAAGTTGACGGTGAACTGGTCGAACGTGGAGTAGAACCAGTACTGGAGCGCGTCGATCCCCTCGGCGGCTTCGACGACGTTGTAGAACGCCACCGGGTCGGGGGGTGTCCCCGTCTCGGCGTACGCGGCGGCGTAGCCGTCGAGCGCCGCGAACCCGTCGACGACCCGGCCGTCGTCGGTCTCGACGACGTACGGCCGTGGGTCGGTCGGGAACCACTTCTCGAGCACACCGAAGTAGAGGTCGGGGGCGTACCGGCGCACCAGCGGAGGGACGTCTCCCGTCGTGTCCTCGTCGACCGGTTCCCCCGGCTCGTGCGTGGTCGGCGACGCGGACGGTGTCGGGTCGGCGTCTGCTCCGTCGTCCCGCTGTGAGAGCGCCCACGCGCTGGCCACGCCGCCTCCGCCGACCGCTGCGAGGGCCGCGTACGTGAGGAGTCGTCGTCGCTCGTCGTCGACTTCCACGCTCTCCATCTCTTCGTCCCCGCCCTCGTCGTCCCGTCCCCCATCGTCAGTCCCGTTGTTCGTCGACATGATTCGCTTCAAGAAGCATAAGTTGGCTGAGTATAATTGCCTTGCGCGTCGCTCATCCCGTGGGGCCCACCGGGTCGGAACACCACTCCAGGCAAGCACGACACCAACATGAACATTTATGATAGATTGGTGCAGAGGTAGGGATACGATGAGTCACGTACTCGCAGCACGCGCGGGCCGCCCGACACCGAATCGACAGCAGACGAGCACCACACCACCCAGACGACGCACCACATGAGCACACGCACCGACGCCACGCCCGACGCCGCCAGCACGAGTCCGCGCATCGAGGAATCGACCGACGTCCCCAACCCCGAACCGGAGACCGGCCCCGACCGCGAGTCGCCGCCCACCGACGTCTCCTGGATCGCCCAGTGTCAGCGGCAGTTCAGCAGCACCGACACCAGTCGCTGCAGGAACCTCGCCGACGACGAGAACGAGTCGATGCACGGCGGCGTCTGAACCGCCCACCGAAACGGGCGATATTCTCCCACCCATACGTTCCGGCGAGCAGCTCGGGTGCTTCGGCCTGCCTGGGACCGGAGAAATGCCTATCGTGGCGGATTTCTACATCGCAAGCGACGGGGACGTGGCGGCGACCGGCACATCGTCGAGGCCGAGCTCCATACTGACCATCCGGCGAGGGACGTGACCGAGCACACGCTGGCCGCCCTCGAGGACCGTGGCATCGAATCGCCACGAGCCCCAGCGAGTACCGACGCTGCCGGTGATGAGCGACCGGCCGCCCGGTCCACCGAGCGATCCGAGCGGAGCCCAGTCAATTGCCTCGGACCGGTGAGCGGCGAGAGCACCGGCTTTCGGGTGACCGCCGACCCGAACGCCGCCAGGACCGATTCGAAAAGCGAGACGGCTGGCGATTACCGGGACTCCGGAGTGAAAAAGCGTCGGCGTTCGTTTCATTAGATAAGTTTTATGGCCGATTACTCGCCAGGTAGTAACATGGTACACAGTACCAGAAGAGACGTTATCAAGGTAAGCGGGGCACTGCTCGGGGGAATCGCGGTCGGAACCACGGTCACGGCGGCGACATCGACGGACCGGTTCATCGTCCGAACGAAGGGTCGAGGGCTACCGAACGGCGTCGAGGTGGTCCACGAGATGCCGGGGATCAAGCTCGCCGTCGTCACCGGCGACGAGGGGGCGCTGCGGTCGTCGAACGGCGTCAAGGAGTTCGCACCTGACATCGAGCTCGAACTGAACGAGCCGGAGCCGAACGCGGAGGTCCCGACGTTCGACGCCTCGGACTACGAGGGACAGCCTGGTGACTCCCTGCAGTGGGACAAGGCCGACCTGAACGTTCCCGAGGCACACGAGACGACCGAGGGCGAGGGCACGCGGGTCGCCGTCATCGACTCCGGCGTGCTGGAGACGCACCCGGACCTGGCGGGGCCGCTGAACCTCGACCTCTCGCGGAACTTCACCGACGACGGGGGCGACCACAACCCGGTCGGGGGTGGCGACCACGGCACCCACGTCGCGGGCATCGTCGCGGCGGACAACGGCGGCGGTCTCGGCGTCAACGGCACCGCACCGAAGACCGACCTCGTGGACTGCCGCGTGTTCTCCGCTGAGGGCGGGGCATCGTTCGCCGACATCCTCGCCGCCGTGGTCTACAGTGCGAACGTCGGTGCGGACGTGGCGAACCTCTCGCTGGGTGCGTACCCGGTTCCACGGCAGGCGAACGGCCAGTTCTACGGCAAGGTCCTCAACAGCGCGATGACGTACGCGAACAGGGAGGGGACCCTGCTCGTCATCGCGGCCGGCAACGACAGCGCCGACCTCCAGCACGACAAGAACTTCATCAGCCTGCCGAACGAGGGCGCGCAGGCGCTCTCGGTGTCGGCCACCGGTCCAATCGGGTACGGGCTCTCGTTCGACCCCGATGTGACGGAGAGTCCGCCCGAGAGCCCTGCGTTCTACACCAACTACGGGACGAATGCAATCACGCTCGGCGCGCCAGGTGGCGACGCCGACACCTCCCTCACCGACCCGGTCGATGGCGTTCCGGCGTATGCGTACGACCTCGTGTTCAACACAGTGTTCACCTACGAGGACACCGACGGTGACGGCGAGCCCGACACGCAGGTCCCCGGCTACGGCTGGAAGGCCGGCACCTCGATGGCCGCGCCGAACGTCGCCGGGGCGGCCGCGCTGGTCAAGAGCGCGAACCCGAACTACAACGCCAACCAGGTCGAGGCCGCGCTCAAGCAAGCCGCAGACGTGCCCGACGGCTACGGGAAGGAGTACTACGGGAGCGGCTACCTGAACATCGTCGACGCGCTGTAGTCGGACAACCCGCCCCGACCCCGTGGCGGGGCATCGGCGGACGCCGTTTTTTAATCGGTCGGCCAGCTACGACCGGTCCCCCGGCCAGCCTGCGAACACCACCTGTCCACCGACCGGCAGGAGTCCTTTTGTTCCTGGCCGACCATCGTGTGCGGATGAGCGACGCCGACACCCGTCTCCCGCCCGACACCACCCCGGGTCGCGTCGCGCTCGGCGTGACCGACCTCGACCGACAGGTCGACTTCTACCGGGACGTGGTCGGCCTCGACGTCACCGCCAGCGACGCCGACCGGGCGACCCTCGGCACGCCACGTGAGGCGCTACTGGAGCTCCGGGCGGAGCCCGACGCACCCGAACGTGCACCGACCGAGACCGGGCTGTACCACGTCGCCTTCCTGTTCCCCTCGCGCGGCGCGCTCGGCGACGTGCTCCGCCGGGTCCGCGAACGCTGGCGGCTCACCGGGGCCTCGGACCACGGCGTGAGCGAGGCGCTGTACCTGACAGATCCCGAGGGGAACGGCGTCGAGCTGTACCGGGACCGGCCGCGGGCGGACTGGCCGGTGACCGACGACGGCGGCGTCCAGATGGGCGTCGACCCGCTCGACGTCGACTCCATCGCCGGCCTCGCGTGCGGGAGGGCGGGCACCCACGACGAGACCACGGTCGGGCACGTCCACCTGGAGGTGAGCGACCTTCCTGCAGCCGAGGGGTTCTACGTCGACACGCTCGGACTGAACGTCAGACAGCGGTACGCCGACGCCGCGCTGTTCCTCGCCGCCGGCGACTACCACCACCACATCGGGCTGAACACGTGGAACAGCCGGCGTGAGCCGCCGGAGGGCCGTGGGCTGCGCTGGTTCGAACTCCTCCTCCCGGACGGAGCTGCGCTCGACGCCGCCGAGGCCGCGCTGCGCGACGCCGACGTGGCGGTCCACCAGCCCGACGAGGGCGACGGCATCGAGGTGGCCGACCCCGACGGGATCAGCCTGCGGTTGCGACCACGCTGACGTCGGCTCGGCCGGTCGGCACCCGACCGCTCACCGCGACCGGTCGGGGTCGCCGTGCAGCAGCATATCGGTGAAGATGGTCTTGAAGCGCGCCTCGTCGATGGTCTCGACGACCCGGGTGCGGGCCTCGCCCTCGGTGATGCCGAGCTCGTCGACCATGCTGTAGCCACGGGTGAGTCCCTCGCGCTCGTCCACGTCGACGTGGTACCGTGGTGCCTCTTCGACGAGGTCGGGTTCGATGACCGTCGCCATCGCGAGCGAATCCGGCTGCGTGGTCGCGTCCGAGCCGAACCGCTCCTCGCTGAACTCGCGGAGGTGGGCCGTGATCTCGGTGAAGAAGTCGGCGTAGGGCGTGTCGGCGTCCTCGATCGGCGCGAGTTCGTCGGACTCGAGGGTCGCCTGGCGCATCGTCAGTCCCCAGTCGAGGAGCGTCACGTCCAGCTCGCGCAGTACGACCTTCGCGGCGTCGGGGTCGACCCAGAAGTTGAACTCCGCGGAGGGCGTGTCGTTCCCGAGCGTGTTCACCGCGCCACCCATCACGACGACCTCCTCCACGAGCTCGCCAAGGCGGGGTTCGCGGCGGAGCGCGAGCGCGATGTTCGTCAGCGGGCCGATGCAGACCAGCGTCAGCTCGCCCGGCGACTCCCGGACCGCCTCGACGATGGCGTCCGGCCCGTAGCCGTCGGCCGATTCGATGCCGGTGTCAGGGAACAGGTCGCCGCCGAGGCCGCCCGCGCCGTGGACGTGGTCGACGTGCTCGAACTCCTTGACCAGCGGCCGGCGCGCGCCCTCGTACACCGGCACCTCGTCGGCGACGCCCGCCAGTTCGAGCGTGTACTTCGCGTTCTCGACCTGGTAGTCGAACTCGACGTTGCCGGCGACGATGGTCAGCAGCTCCAGCTCGACGGCGTCGGAGAGCGCGCCCAGCAGGATGGCCTGTGTGTCGTCTCCCGCGGTGTCCGTGTCCACGATGATGCGACGGGTCATGGGCGGGTGTCTGCCGCGCCGGGGCTTAGTTCGTCCGGACGTGGCAACGTGGACGGACGGGGCCGAACCGTCTTTGCCCACCCGTGCCTCGATGCGACCATGTCCAGGGTCGTCAGCTTCGGGAGCATCAACGTCGACCACGTCGGCTACATCTCGCGCGACCGAATCGCAGCCCTCGCCGACGCCCACGGCTGGTTCCCCGACGCGGGCGAGACGGTGCGCGTCGACGCGGTGCCCGCCGCTGTCCGCGACGACCTCACGGAGACGTTCCTCGGCGGGAAGGGCGCGAACCAGGCCGTCGCCGCGGCAGCGGCCGAGGCGGACGCGAGCCTCCTCGGCTGCGTCGGCGACGACGAGGACGAGCACGCGGTCGTGGAGACGCTCGCCGAGCGCGGCGTGGCGGTCGACGGCCTCGAACGCGTGGACGGACCGACGGGCTACGCCGCCATCGTCGTCGACGAGACGGGCGAGAACCACATCGCCATCGTCGCCGGCGCGAACGGGAGGGTGACGCCAGCGTACGCCCGTCGGCACGGGGATCACCTGCGAGACGCGGACTGCCTGCTCCTCCAGAACGAACTACGGGCCGAGGCGACACTCGCGGCGCTGGACGAGGTGTCGGGTACCGGGCGGCGGCCGACGGTCGTCTACGACCCCGCGCCTGCCGACGGTGCCGGCGCCGTCCTCTCGCACGACGCCGTCGACGTGGTGACCCCGAACGAGGGCGAGGCGGCCGCCCTTTCCGACGCACTCGACGCCTTCGACGGCACGGTCGTCCGGACGCTCGGCGAGAACGGTGTCGTCGTCGAGGACGGCGACGACGAGTTCCGCGTCGACTCGCCGGCCGTCGACCCCGTCGATACGACCGGTGCGGGTGACGTGTTCGCGGGCTACCTCGCGGCGGAACTCGGCGAGGGCTCCGGGCTTCGCCGGGCGGTCCAACTGGCGACGATCGCCGCCGCACTCTCGACCACGATGGAGGGTGTGCAGACAGCGGTGCCCGAGCGCCAGCAGGTACTCGACGTGCTCCGAGACGGCGAAAACTGAACGAACTACTCCTCGCCGTCGAACTCCAGCGCCACCGAGTTGATGCAGAACCGCTCGCCGGTCGGCGCAGGGCCGTCGTCGAACACGTGCCCGAGGTGGCTCTCGCAGTTCGCACAGACGACCTCGATGCGACGCATCCCGTGGCTCAGGTCCTCGCGCTGCTCGATTTTGCCGTTCTCCGCGGCGTAGAAGGACGGCCAGCCGCAGCCGTGGTCGAACTTCGTGTCGGCGTCGAACAGCACCTCGCCGCAGCCCTTGCAACGGTACGTGCCGTCCTCGAAGTGGTCGACGTACTCCCCGGAGAAGCGCGCCTCGGTACCCTGGTTCCGGAGGATCTCGTACTCCTCGTCGTCGAGGCGCTCGCGCCACTCCGCGTCGGACTCTGGGACGTCCGTCTTCGGTTCCTGTGGACTGTCGCTCATGGATGAGTGTAGGTGTGGGACCGGCAAAGGTGCCATGGTCGTCGAAGTTTACGGTTATTGTAAACTCCCCTCCGGCGTTCCCGCAGGGTACTGACTCCACCAGTAGCCGTGCGAGACACTCACAACCACCGCGAACGCGTATTTCAAGCCTTATGCCGACCGGTGACGTTCGATAGGTCAATGAGCTACAACATCGGTCTCGTCGGCAAGCCCTCGGTGGGCAAGTCGACGTTCTTCAACGCGGCAACGATGAACGACGTTCCCGAGGGTGCGTACCCCTTCACGACCATCGACCCCTCCATCGGCGAGGCGTACGTCCGGGTGGACTGCGCCGCCCCGGAGTTCGACGAGCACTGCACACCGGACACGGGCTACTGCCGCGAGGGGACACGGTACGTCCCCACCAAACTCGTCGACGTGGCCGGCCTCGTCCCCGGCGCGCACGAGGGTCGCGGGCTGGGCAACCAGTTCCTCACCGACCTGAACGAGACGGACGTGCTCGTCCACGTCGTCGACTTCTCCGGCGAGACCGACCTCGAGGGCGAGCCCACCGAGGACCACGATCCCCGCGAGGACATCGACTTCCTGGAGAACGAGCTCGACCAGTGGTACGTCGGCATCCTCGAGACGGGCATCGAGAAGTTCCAGAACCGCTATCAGGCGGAGGACGACCACTCCATCGAGATCGAGCTCGCCGACCAGATGTCCGCCTTCGGCACGAACAAGGACGAGATCAAGCAGATAATCCTCGCACTCGACCTCGAACTCGACCCCGACACGTGGGACGAAGCCGACCGCGACGCGCTCGCCCGCGAGATCCGAAAGCGCACGAAGCCGATGGTCGTCGCCGCGAACAAGATGGACACCCCAGCGGCGCAGGAGAACTGGGACGAGATCACCGACGACCCCGACTACGACCACCTCCAGTTCGTCCCCGTCAGCGCCCACGCCGAGAAGGCACTGAAGAACGCGGCAGAGCAGGGCGTTGTTGACTACCACGCCGGCGACGACGACTTCGAAATCGTCGCCGACGTCTCCGACGAGCAGGAGCAGGGGCTCGAACAGATCCGCGAGTTCGTCACCGAGTACGGCGGGACGGGCGTCCAGCAGGCAATCGAGGCCGCGCTGTTCGACGAACTCGGCGTCATCGCCGTCTTCCCCGGCGGCGCGGAGGCCATGGGCGACGAGCAGGGCCGCGTGATGCGCGACTGCTTCCTCCTCCCCGGCGGCTCGACGACCAGCGACTTCGCGTACCACCTCCACTCCGACATCGGCGACGGCCTGCTCCACGGCCTCAACTGCCGGACCAAGCGGCAGATGGGGGGCGACACCGAACTCGAACACCGCGAGGTCGTCGAGCTCGTCACGACGAACTGACCCACCCTTCTTGTACGAAGCCGCGGCCAGCACCGGCGTGTTCTGACGACCGGACGCGCGACGGCCGAGGCCGGTGTGCGACGCACCGTCGCGTGACGCCATAGCTGCCGCGTCGCCTGTTCGCCAGCAGAACACCCCAGCTGAGCCGCCGTCACCCAACGAATCCGGCGCGGGGACTATGGGGGCGTGGTCCCCAGCCTCGGATGATGACCAGACACATCGCCGTCGTCGGGGCCGGCGCCGCCGGTGTCGGCGTGGCGGATGCCTGCCGCGACACACCGACCGAGGTGACGCTGTTCGACAAGGCCAGCGGCATCTCCGGGCGTGCCGCGACCCGCCGAAAGAACGGCTGTCGGTACGACCACGGCGCGAACTACATCAACCCCGGCGGCGACGCCTGGGTGGACGGGTTCCTCGACGACCTCGGGAGCGACGGCCTCGTCGACATCGAGCTGCCGGTGTGGACACACGACGCCGACGGTGGAATCGCCGAGGGGCGCGGCGACGGGGGACCGAAGTGGACCTACGCGCGGGGGATCACGCAGTTCGCGAAGCGGGTCAGGACGCGGGCAGCGGCGACCGTCCACACCGAAACGAGAATCGAATCCTTCGCCCGCGAGAGCGACGGCTGGACGCTGACCGACACCGACGGTGAGTCCCACGGCCCGTTCGACGCCGTGGTGCTGACGCCGCCCGCCCCGCAGACCGCCGACCTGCTCGCGGCCACCGAGTGGAGCGACGAGCGGCTGGACCGCCTCCACGCCGCCGTCGACGCCGTGGGGTTCCGGACCATCCGGGCGGTGCTCCTGCACTACCCGTTCGAGCTCGACCGACCGTGGTACGCGCTCGTGAACCCCGACCGCGAGCACCCCGTCGGCTGGCTCTCGCGCGAGGAGTGCAAGCCCGAGCACGTCCCCGACGGTGAGAGCCTGCTCGTCGTCCAGATGGCCCCGGACTGGTCCGTCGAACACTACGACGAGCCGCTGGACTCGGCCGCCGACGCGGTGGCGTCGCTCGTCGCGACGCTTCTCGACGACGTCCGACTGACGGAGCCGGACTGGGTCGACGACCAGGGCTGGCGCTACGCGCTCCCGGAATCGAGCATCGACGCCGCCGACGCCCGCTGTGCCGAGGACGCCGGGCTCTACGTCGCGGGCGACTGGGTCGCCGGCGAGGGCCGTGTCCACGTCGCCTTCGAGAACGGACGGACCGTCGGCAGGAGGGTGGCCGGGCAGGAGTAACGCCGTTGCTCGCGGTCGGCAGGAACAGTGGCGGGTCGTGCCCCGCCGGACTATGACAGGATTCGTGCTGCTGTTCTCGCCTCGGCCAGCGCGGCCCCACCCGCGACTGGCACCGACTGCGTCGTCGTTCGCCGTCCAAGCACGTCTACAGCAACGTGAGCGAGGCCATTAACCGTCAGGAGAGAATCGAGGGTCGAATCACGGTTCGAGTCGAGCGACTATCGACGAACGGGTCAGTGAACCCGGCTCACGTGTACGACGGCACGAAGTACACCGTGGTCGAACCGTCGTCGAACGTGAGCGCGAGGACGAAGAAGTCGTCCGAGTTCGCGCCCGAGTACGACGTCGTCCGGCCCGCGTCCGTGAAGAACTCCATGCGAAGCGTCACAGTCGAGTCCGCGTCGAAGGTCGGCTGGACGGACGACGGCAGGTTGACGAACTGCCCACCGACGTCGAGGTCGGCGAGAGTGGTCGAGCCACTGTCTTCGAGCAGCGTCGCGGTCACAGGCCGCGGGTTGTTGTTCCCGGGCCGACCCTGCATGTAGAGGTTCACGCGGGCGTGGGTGAGCGTCCGGTCGACGCCGTCGTTGTCGAACGTCAACTCGACAGTGTGGCCGCTCCCGAACCGCTCCGCGTCGCGGAGCGAGAAGCTCCCGAACTGCGTATCGGGGTTGATGACGCCACCGACGCTGTCGTCGGGGTCGCCGCGAGCGTCGGGGTCGACGACCAAGACGCTCTTAGAGGCGGTTTCAGCAGGACCGGAGCCGAAGCCGGCGCTCACGGTGGTCTGCCCGTCACGGTTCGCCCGGTAGACGAACGTGGCACGGCCGTCCGCACCGGTCGTGACGGTGCTGGCCTCGTCCAGTTCGAGTCCGACTCCGGACGCGGTCGTCGAGACAGGGACGCCACCGACGGGGTTATTGAACACATCACGAACCTCGAACGTGACGGTCGTCCGCTCGCCCGGGCGGAGCGTCGCATCACCCTGCTCGACAACCGTCATGTAGGCTGGGTCGGGTGCCGTGTCGTAGCCAGTCCCGACGCCCAGACTCGCCATCGCGAACTCGTAGGTTACGTTGCCCTCGAGCTCGATGGTGACGGTGCCATTCGTCGGCCCGGCGGTGACGCCAATGACGTGGCGGTCGTCAGAGCTACCGCCCGATATCTGGTCGGCAAGCACGTCGCTCTCCCACTGCTCGGGTGAGAGCGAGCTGGGTACAGTGATGGATATCGGGTCCGTCTCATTGTATAGCTCGACAGTCTGCGTCGATCTGCTCACTGCACGGAGCGACAGAACGACGGACCGAGTACTCTCCTCGTAGACCTCGCCGTCGACGGTCAGGAGCGTGATCCGCCGGCCGTCGACGAGCCGACCCTCGTCGACGAGCAGGGTGGTGTCACCGAAATCGTTGACGACCATGGTCCCCTCGTAGCGGGTCTGCGGTGCGGTCGTGTACTCACGGTAGGCCGGATCGAAGACGATGGTGCGAGTGGACGTGGTCCAGTCGCTACCATCCCAGTAATCTTGGGTCTCACGGTCGACGCCGGTCGCGCCGCTCACGACGATCTCTCCCGTTTCGGTGTACACCCGGCCGTTGGCGGCCGCGGGCGTCACGAGGAAGGCCATGGGCTGGTAGCGGACGCCGGTGCCGACCTCGACGGACTCGGTGCCGCCGCTGGTGGCGACGCGGTACGCGCTCCCCTGGAACTCGGTCGCGTCGTCGACGAGCCGCTGGTTGTGTTCGAACTCGGTCTGTTGGTTCAGCGCCGGTACGAGGCTGACCTGCGCGAGCACGAGCAGGGCGAGCACCAGCCCGAAGACGAGGATGCCTCCGAGGACCGGCGAGACGCCACGGTCGTTCCCCCTGAGTGTGTTGGTGTTGTGTCTGTAGTTCATTGATTTCCCCCCTTGTTTCAGACCAGGACGAAGGTCGCGAGTGCGACCAACGTCAGGCCGATGCTGTACTTGAGACCGGACAGCGTGTCGTTCGACGCGAGTTTGCCGGCGAGCAGTCCTGCCCCGACCGCCATGACGACGACCGAGTGGAAGAACAGCGCGCGGTACGTGTCGAGCGGGACGTTCGTGAAGCCGACGACGCCGACCCCGGTGGGCGCGTCGTCCGGCGTCGTCGCGGTCGCCTCGGCGATCGCGCCGAGGAAGCTCGCGTCGATGAGCACGATGACGAGCAGGTAGACCAGGAACCCGATCATGACGATGGCCAGGTACGAGGACATCGCCCGGTGGCGGGCCCGCTCGATGCGATGCCGTGCCCTGGTGTCCTCGGCCGCGATGGCGAGGATCCGGGACATGTCCCCCGACGACCGGCCGCCCTCGGCGACCAGCTTGATGGTGCGGCTGATGTGGGGCACCTGCAGCCGGTTGCCGAGCCCCAGCAGCGCGTCGGTGAGGTCGTGGTTCCAGCGAACGTCGTTGCGCACGACGCGGATCTCGTCCGCGAGGCTCCCCTTGGACCACCGCGCGACCATGTCCAGTGCGTCGACGAGCGGGATGCCCATGTGGTTCGCACTGGAGAGGACGTTCAGCGTGTCCGGGAAGCGCGCGGCGAGCAGGTTCTCGCGGCGGCGCTTGCGTTCGTGGTAGTACGACAGCGGCATCGCGACGATGAGTGCCGGCAGGACGAACAGCAGCGTCGTCACGGTGACCGGGTCGGCCAGCAGCGCGTCGACCGAGGGCGTCACCGTTCCGCGGAGCACCATCCCGGCGACGAACGCGGCGGCGGCCGGTGCCGTGAACACGAGCGTCAGCGGCGGGCTCGACCGGAGCGCGGCGAGTGGGTCACGTGCGAACGCGACGAAGCGCTCGTTGCGCTTCCCCCGTTCGTAGGCGAGGAAGCGCTCGTCGTCCAGTACGTCGTCGGTGTCGATGGGCCGTTCGCGCGTCTCCTCCAGATGGACGCCGCCGGGCTGGACGTACGGAGCCGAGAGCAGGTCGATCAGCAGCAGGAAGCCGAGCATCCCGAGCGGGAGCCCGACGTAGATGAGCGCGGCCATCTGGGCGAGCGTCGACCCGCCGAGGAAGCTGATGACCATCAGCGTCACGACGAGGAACAGCGGTGCCGCCACGAACGCGACGATGAACACCTCGGAGAGGACCGAGAGCGTCTCCAGGAACCCCTCCTGTTCCTCCTTTGCGGCCTCGGTGTAGTTGTCGGCCTGGTCCTCGAGGAAGGCGGTCACGTCACCGCCGGTCTCGAGGAGCCCGATGAAGTCGTCGAGGAACTGCTCCAGCTCGTCGCTCGGCGTGAGGTTGCGCGCGTTGCGCAGCGCGGTGAGCATGTCGTTGCCGAACAGTTGCATGTCGCGGACGACCATGTCGAACTCCGCGGCGACCTCGCCGTAGGTGTCCTCGGAGTCCGCGAGCGACTCGAAGACCGAGATGAGGTTCATCCCGCCGTGGCTCAGCGCGTACATGTAGGTGAGCGCGTGGGGCAGCATCACGTTGATCGCCCGTTCGCGGTTCGCGACGACGTTCTGCGGGTGGTAGTAGCGGAACAGCCAGGTGGAGCCGGCGGCGGTCCCACCTACGACGAGCGTGAGGAGGAGTCCCGCCAACAGCACGCGGTTGGCCGCGAGGAACGACCCGACGCTCCCCCCGACGGTGAGCGGCGAGTCGAGTGTCGCGAGGACGCCAGCGTCGGCCAGCAACCAGGCGAGCGTCCCGCCGAGGAGCGCCCCCACGCCGCCCGTGAGGAGGGCGAGGTGGACGCTCCGCGTGAGGTACACGTCGTACGTGGTGCCGATGCGCGCCTGGTTGAGCCAGCGCTGGGTGTCGCGGTACCGGCCCGGATGGGCCTTGAAGTACGCACGGATGGAGCCGTACTGCTCGCGCAGCGCGCCCATCTCCTCGGCCGTCATCTCCCGCGAGCGCGGGAAGTACTGGCTGACCTCGTACTCGGGAAGCGGCGTCTGTCCCTCGCTGAGCGGTGTCTGGATGCCGCCCTCGGTGCTCATCGCGCCTCCGCCTCGACGGGGGCGGTCAGTTCGCCCGCACGGACCTCGGCGAGCACGTCGTCGCGGTCGCGGTCGAACCGATGGATGGCCCCGGTGACCGTGTCGTAGTCGGTGATGTCCTCGTCGACGAGGTACTGGAGCACCTCGGCGCGGACCGCGAGCTCGTCCGCGAGTTCCTCGGCGGTCCAGCCGCGTTCTGCCGCGATCTCGGCGAGGAGTTCGGAGTCACCGACGTGGTCGTACTCGTCGTCCGACGGGTCCCAGCGGAACACCTCGTTCGCCTCGATATCCGAGAGGTCGTCCGACGGGCGGATCTCGGCGACGACGTCGTTCCGACGGACGCGGGTGTCGTCGTCGAAGATCTGCTTCTGGATGGCGATGACGTCGAGGTCCTGGATCATCTGGCTCGGCACCGACAGCGGCGCGTTCTGCAGGCGAGCGAGCGCACCGTCGACGGAGTCGGCGTGGATGGTCGTGTACGACGTGTGGCCGGTCGCGATGGCGTTGAAGAACGTCAGCGCGACGCGCTGCTCGGTGCGTATCTCGCCGACGAGCAGGTACTCGGGGCGCTGGCGCAGGCTCGCCTGGAGCAGCTGGTACATCGAGACCTCACCGCGACCACCCTCGGTGACCGGCGGGCGCGAGACGGACTGGATCCAGTTGTCGTGCGGGAGGGTGATCTCCCGGGTGTCCTCGATGGTGACGACCTTCGCGTTCGGCGGGATGAAGAAGCCGACCGCGTTCATGCTGGTCGTCTTCCCCGAGCCGGTCCCGCCGGCGAACACGAGCGAGCGGTTGTTCTCGATGACGAGCCAGAAGTACGCCATCTGCTCGACGTCGAACGTGTTCCACTTGATGAGGTCGACCGGCGTGTACGGCACGTCGGCGAACTTCCGGATGGTGAAGTTCGCACCCCGGGTCGCGATGTCGCTGCCCAGCGTGAGCTGGATGCGCGAACCGTCCGGCAGGCTCGCGTCGACGAGCGGGTTGGACACCGAGATGTGCTTGCCCGCGCGCTGTGCGAGCCGGACGGTGAAGGAGTTCAGGCGGTCCTTGTCGAAGCTGACGTTGGTCCGCAGGTCGCGGTAGCCACCGTGGTAGACGAACACCGGGACGTCGACCCCGTCACACGAGATGTCCTCGAGGTTGCCGTCGCGCATCAGCGGGTCGATCTTCCCGTAGTCGAGGAAGTCCCGCAGCAGGTAGTACAGCAGCTTGTAGATGGAGCCGTCGTCCACCGTCGCCGCGTGCTCAGCGATGATCTCCTTCGCCTTCGACTCGAAGACGGACTCGCGCTCGACGTCGTCACCGACGTCGTGGTACATGAGGCTGTTGCGCAGGATGCGCGTAAGGTCCTCGCGGACGTACCGCTCGAAGCCGTCGAGGACGACCTCGGTGACCTCGTAGCTGAACGCCTTCGTCCCGGGGTGGAACAGCACCGAGACGTACGCGTAGGGCTCGTTCACCCAGTAGCGCTCGACCTGGACGCGCTCGTCGAGGTACGAGAAGTCGAACCAGTGCGTGTCGATGAACTCGTCGGTCGGCCGCTCGGCGAACCCGGTGTCGAGGTCGGCGGCGTCGAAGTACGCCTTCACCTCGGCGAGGACGGTCTCGCGGACGTCCTCGGGCTCGGGCGGCTCCTGCTCCTCGACCCAGAGCACGAGCTCCGAGAGCCCGTCGTCCTCGCTCCCGGTCGGGTCCCCGTCGTCGGGCCGGACCACGAGGTCCTCGACGAGCCGCTCGTCGAGTATCTCCCAGTCGGCGGTCTCGCCGTCGGCCTCGTCGGGCCGGACGACCAGGTCGTCGTCCGGGTCCTCGAAGATGTTCGAGACCGGTCGCTCGGTGGATTCGTCGGCGGACGCCTCGGCGGTCGTCCCGTCCCCATCGGTGCGCGGGCCATCTCCCCAGATGGCGGTGTCGGTCCCCTCGTCCACGACGTCGACCGACTCCCCCGTGTCGGTCTCGTGGTCCTCTGACTGCTCGGTTGACTCATCGTACCCCATACTAACCGACCAGTATACGCCGTACAAGGACGTAAAGGTTGTCTATAAAACACGTTTGAGTGCCACGTACCGCCGAAAATCGAGAGAATCGGGACAGGAGAGCGTCCCGACGCGAACCGTTTTGGTACTGTGTCACGATACCGAACCACATGGTAGACCGTCGGAACTACGCGTTCGAGTCGACCACGCCGACCGTCCACGAAGACGCGTTCGTCGCCCGCGACGCGACGCTCGTCGGCGACGTCCACGTCGAGCAGGATGCGAGCGTCTGGCCGGGCGTCGTCCTCCGTGGCGACGTCGGTACCGTCCGCGTGGGTGCGGAGTCACACGTCGGCGATACCGCCGTCTTCCACGCCAGCGAGGTCGGCGAACGAGTCATGGTCGGCCACGGTGCGGTGCTGAACGACGCCATCGTCGAGACCGGGTCGCTGGTGGGGATCAACGCGACGCTGAACTCGGGGGCGACCGTCGGCGAACGGAGCGTCGTCGCAGCCGGCACCGTGCTCCCCGACGGCTTCGCGGTGCCGCCGGAGTCGTTCGCGCGCGGCGTCCCCGCGACGGTCCTGCCGCTGTCGGAGACGAGCGTCGACCCGGAGGAGATAGCGACCGCCTACTCGTCGGGTGCCTACACCGACCTCGCGTCCCGTCACGAGGAGCTGTTCGAGTAGCAGGCGGGTGGGCGACCGCCTCGCTCAGTCCCGGATGCGCGCGAGCAACGCGGCGATGACCAGCGCGACGAGCGCGACGGCCACGCCGAAGCCGGGCGTCCCGCCATCGCCCGACGCCTCGGTGGTCGCCGGTGCCTGCGAGGTCGGGGCCGCCGTCGGCGTCGGGGTCGCGTTCTGCGTCGCGGTCGTGGTCGGCGCATCGGTCCGCGGCTCGAAGGCCTCGATGACGACGCCGGCCGACTCGACCGAGCCGTTGACCGCGGTGAGCTCGACCTCGCCGGCCTGCTCGACCGTCACGGTCGCCTGACCGGCGTCGTCGGTCGTCCCGACGGTCTCGCCGTCGATCCGGATGTCGGCACCGACGGCCGGCTCGTCGTACTCGTCGGTGACGTCGACGCGGACGGTCTGTCCGACGACGACCTGCGTGTTCATCGGCTCGACCGTCAGCTGGGGCGTGCGCTGGATCTCGAACGTCTGGCTCCGGTCCCTCTCGCCGAGACGGAACGTGGAGCTGGCCGGCTCGTATCCCTCCTTGTCGACGGTGACGCTGTAGCGCGTGTTCACGTCGAGGCTGACGCTCCGGCTCCCGCTGCTGTCGGTCTGGAACGTTCCGATGGTCCCGCCCGCGTCCTCGATCTCGATGTTCGCCCGGATGGGCTCGGCGGGGTCGAAGTGCGGGTCGACGACGCTGAAGTCGACCGTGACACTGCCCTGCTCGACCTCGACGGGCACGTCGGTGTCGCCCGAGAGCGCCACCGTGGTCTGTACCTCGTAGTAGCCCGGCTTCGTGATCTCGACGGTGTAGTTGCCCCGCTCGAGCTCCGGCGTCGTGTACGTCCCGTCGCTGCCGGTCCTCCCGGTCGCGGCGAGCACCGTCCGCCCCTCCTTGCGGAGCTGGACGCTCGCATCGGTGACGCCGTTGCCGCTGCCGTCGACGACGGATACCTGCCCGGTCGCGGCCGGGTGCATCGTCACCGAGACCTCGGTGCCGTCCGTGACGTTCTCGACCGTCATCGGGTTGTTCTTGACGAGCATCGGGTGGCTCGGCATGATCTCGACGGTCGCGCCCTCGGGCACGTCGAACAGCGCCTCGCCGTTCGAGAACGTCCCGCTGGTCACTTCCTCGCCGTCGTACGATACCGTCACCTCGGCGTTGCCCAGGGGGTCACCCTGCGCGTTCACCACGGTCACACGGAGTGTCACGTCGGCCTCGGCCGTGCTCGCCGATGCCGCCGGGGTGGCGGCCACGGTCAGGGGGGAGACGAGCACCGCGAGACCGACGAGTGCCACGATCAGTCGCATGTTGACCCAGAGTGGAACGCGTACTCACTTAAATTTCTCCAGTATCGCGTCCTGTAATTCCTGTCGAACCGACGAAACCGCCGCGTCCGTCGGCCACACGCCGGGCACATAACGGACCCGTTTTTCACCGTGGCGGTCGTCGGTGCCACGTGGACGTCCCGACGAGCGTCCTCGACGACACATCACCCCAACCATGGACACAAGACGCTTCCTGTTCGTCTCCGCCGACGCCGCACTGATCACCGACCTCGCCTGGCAGGTCCACCGCGAGGGCCACGACGTGAAGTACTACATCGACGCCCCGGGCGACCGGGAGATCGGCGATGGCTTCGTCCCGAAGACGGACGACTGGGAGGCCGAGGTCGACTGGGCCGACGTCGTCGTCTTCGACGACATCTGGGTCGGCGACGACGTCGGCACCGGTGCGCTCGCCCGGGAGCTCCGCGAGGCGGGGACCGCGGTCGTGGGCGGCACCCCGAACACGGACCGTCTCGAGGAGGACCGCGGGTACGCGATGGACGTGCTCGAGGACCACGGCGTGAACACCATCGAGCACCACGTGTTCCACGACTTCGACGCGGCCATCCAGCACGTCAGGGAGCACCCCGCCCCGTACGTCATCAAACCCCTGGGCGAGGTCCAGAACGTCAAGCGCCTGCTGTACGTCGGCAGCGAGGACGACGGCAGCGACGTCGTCGACGTGCTCCGTGCCTACGAGAAGGCCTGGGGCCACCGGATGAAGGGGTTCCAGCTCCAGCGCAAGGTCGACGGTGTGGAGATCGCCGTCTGTGGCTTCTTCGACGGGAACTCCTTCGTCGACGAGGTGAACTTCAACTTCGAGCACAAGAAGCTCTTCCCGGGCAACATCGGCCCCTCCACCGGCGAGATGGGCACCTCGATGTTCTGGGCCGGGCGCAACCGCCTGTTCGAGGAGACGCTGGGCAAACTGGAGGGCTGGCTCGCCGACGAGGGCTACGTCGGCAGCATCGACATCAACTGCATCGTCAACGAGACCGGCATCTACCCGCTGGAGTTCACGCCGCGCTTCGGCTACCCGACCATCGCCCTCCAGGAGGAGTCCTTCGAGTCCAACACGGGGGAGTTCTTCTACGACCTCGCCCACGGGAACGACCCCGACCTCGCGGTCCACCGGGGCTACCAGATCGGCGTCCGGGTCGTCCTCCCACCGTTCCCGTTCGACGACCCGAAGACCTACGACGAGAACTCCCGCAACGCCGCCGTCGTCTTCGAGACCGAGAGCCGGAAGGGCATCCACCTCGAGGACGCGAAGAACGTCGACGGCCAGTGGCGCGCCGCCGGCGACAACGGCATGCCAATCGTCGTCACCGGGAAGGGCGAGACGATGGCCGAGGCCCGCGAACAGGCCTACGGCCGCATCGGCGACATCGTCATGCCGAACATGTACTACCGCGACGACATCGGCGAACGCTGGATCGACGGCGAGGGCGACCGCCTGCAGGCGTGGGGGTATCTGGGGCCGCAGTCGTAACGCGGACCCAGAAGGTTTACAGCTAGTGTAAACTTCTGGCCCGCATCGACAGTTGACCAGCCGGGCGGCGCGCGCTGACGAGACTGCGCGAGGGACGAGAAGCGCCGAGAGGGAGCCGCGGGAGCGTAGCTCGCCGGGGGTTCCTGGCTGTTGTCGACGCTACCGGGACCGTCTCCGCAGTCTGCTACCGATCTCACCATCACCTGCTGTACTCGTCACGAACGCCACGTTCAAGCCACCGCCCTTCGACCGTTGGATTATGACACGCGAAGTCTGGCTGAAGGCCGACGACGCCGTCGGCGACTGGGAGGCGCGGAAGCGCCGCATCACCGCCGGCCTGGAGGCCGGCGTGGACTGGGTGCTCGTCGACGACTGGGACGTCGAGCGGGTGCGCGAGCTCGGTGCGGTGAACGTGGCGGCGTTCCGGAGCGGCGGCGACGTGGACGTCATCGACGACGCGGAGGGCGAGGCCGAGGAGCTCGAGGAGCCGGCCGAGCCGGACGCGTACGTCGTCGGGAAGGAGGGCGAGGGCGACGGCACGGTCGACTTCCCGGCGGACCTCTCGGGCTCTGCGGACCTCTCGACGCTGCGGCGGGGCAACGCCGACGGGGCGTACGTGCGTATCATGGGCCAGGAGTACGAGCGCTTCGCCGAGGCGGCGGCAGAGACAGCGGACTACACCATCGTCGTCGGCGAGGACTGGACCATCATCCCGCTTGAGAACCTCATCGCGCGCATCGGCGACGAGACGAGCCTCGTGGCGGGTGTCTCGAACGCGGAGGACGCCCGGACGGCGTTCGAGACGCTGGAGTCAGGCGCGGACGCCGTGCTGCTCGACAGCGACGACCCGGACGAGATCCGGCGCACGGTGGAGGTCCGGGACGAGACAGAGCGCGAGAAGCTGGACCTCTCGTGGGCGACGGTCCGCACCGTCGAACAGACCGGGAGCGCCGACCGGGTCTGCGTCGATACCGGTTCGCTGCTCGACCACGACGAGGGGATGCTCGTCGGCTCGATGAGCCGCGGACTGGTGTTCGTCCACGCCGAGACCGCGGAGTCGCCCTACGTCGCCTCGCGGCCGTTCCGCGTGAACGCCGGGGCGGTCCACGCGTACGTCCGCACGCCCGGCGGCGGGACGAAGTACCTGAGCGAGGTCGGTTCCGGCGACGAGGTGCAGGTCGTCGACACCGAGGGCCACACCCGCGAGGCCATCGTCGGCCGCGCGAAGATCGAGCAGCGCCCGATGTTCCGCGTCGAACTGGAGCGCGACGGCGACCGGTTCGAGACGCTGCTGCAGAACGCCGAGACCATCAAGGTCCACACGCGCGACGGCCGGACGGCCATCACCGACCTCGCGGAGGGTGACGAGCTGCTGGTCTACTACGAGGACACCGCCCGGCACTTCGGTGAGGCCATCGAGGAGAGCATCGTCGAGAAGTAGCCGGCCGACGCGAGCGCACCCGCACCGCTCAGGCTGACGGGGACAGGCTCGCCACCACGCTGTTCTCCTCGTCGTCCTCCTCGACGATTATCTGGTCCTTCTCGATGCGGATGGAGAAGTCGCTCGTGCTGTTCCACGACTGCTCGATGGTCACGAGCACGACCGCGTCGTTGTAGTCCGGGTCGCCGGAGCCGTCGGCGTCTTCGGGGTCCGCGTCGGGCTCCGAGAGCTCGTAGAGGAAGACGACCTCGTTGGGTGCGAGCTGGAGCGTCCCCGTGTCGTCGATGCGCGAGCCGAGGATCTCGTCGAGCCCACGCTGCTCGGGTCCTGCCGCCCCGAAGCTCGGCACCTCCTCGCCGTCCTGCAGCACGACGAGGTTCGAGCTCTCGCCGGTGGAGTTCAGCGAGATGCGCTCGTCGTCCTCGTCGAGGTCGGTGCAGCGCCACTGGTCGTAGGAATCACCGCCGACGGTGATGTCCTGTCCGGTGTCTTCGCCATCGTACCACCACCCACACGACCACGAGGTCGCTCTGACGGTGATGGACGTGCCGGCGGGGTAGTCGTTCAGCTCGTAATGCTGGTACTCGCCCTCGGTCGGGTCGTTCACGTCGTCCTCCGCGGGGTCGTCCGCGATGGCGTCGTCCGGGTCGCCGTCCGGCCAAGGCGTGTACTCGTCACCGCCAGCGACGACGCGGAACGTCGTCGGCCCGTAAATCGCCCGGTCGCCCGAGAGCCCCGACAGCTCCGTCCCGAGCAGCTCGACGGTCGCGTTGAACTGCGTGCTCGAGGTGACGGAGTCGTTCGAGCTGTTCACCGAGAACGTCGAGTCGATGGGGAGCTCGACGCTCGCGGTGCGTGCGTCGTCGTCGACGACGGTCGTCGACTCGTTCAGCGTGCCCTCGAAGTACCGGCCCCACGCCTCGTAGAACTGGCTCTCAACGGTGATCGTGATGGTCTCGGGAGGGAAGCAGCCATCGCCGCCCCGGTAGAGCTCCTCGACGATGTCGTCGTCGGCGCTCGTCTCGGCGGACCGCATCACTGCCTGCCCGCCGTCGAACTCGCCCGAGATGTTCGTGAGGTCCATCGTCAGCTGGCCGTCGTCGTGGTCGATTTGGGGCGCGGACACCATCGAGATGCCGCCGTCGCTGTCGAGCCGCCAGATACCACCGGCCTCGTAGGCGAGCCGGTTGCCCCGCCGGTCGTGGTACTGGACGCTCCCAAGCGGGGTCGTGGTCGAACAGTTCGCCTGCCCGTTCACCGTGAAGCTGACCGAGCCGTTCCTGACGACGCGGTAGACGCCGTCGCGACTCTCGAGGTCGATGCCGACCGGCCCGCCGGTCGTATCGCCGACGCGTGAGTCGAGTTCGTGCATCCCCATCTGCGCCGAACTGACCGATGCCTCCTCCTGGATACTGTCGACCGCTACCGACCCTGCGAGCAGGATGGCCGCGATGCCCACAGCGACCATGCCGAACAGCAAGACGAGCCCCAACAGCTCCGAGACCCCCCTGTCCTGGGTCTCCGAGGGTGCGCTATCCATATGCCTGTCTCTAGCCACAAGATACTCGTACTGTGATATCAAGTTAGTTTTTGTTTTCTAACACTACTGCGGCTGTTTTTGCAATCAGACACCACCAATAACCAGACGTTACTACCGTTTAGACGTGCTGAAAACGGTGTTCTACTGCGGAGAGCTGTCGGCAGGTGTGCGCCCGACTATCTCGAGACGAACACTGTCATATAGATGTCGTGAACCGCTAGCTACTCGGCCCGGAGTTCGTGGGCACACCAGGGACAGAACGAGAGCGACTCGTCCAGTTCGCGACCGCAGTTCGGACAGCTCGCCGCGGTTTCGGGGTCGGCCGTCGAGCGCTCCAGCAGGTACACGTCGAGCATCGCCGCGAACTCCACGGCGCTCAGCGCGACGTTCGCCTCGAACGACGATGCCTCCCAGGCTTCGAGGGCCGACTCGACGACCGGACCGCTGGTCGGGAGCGGCGGCCCGAGCAGGAGGACGACGCCCACCGCCATCGCCGCGAAGCCGAGTCCGCGCTGGAACCGGCGGACGTAGACGTGACCGAGCCCCGGGAACAGGAACGAGAGGATGACCGCGACGAGCCGCCGAATCCGTCCCATACTCCGACGTGTGTCTTCGGGTGTGAATACGGTTCGGGTTCTGGCACCGGCCGTCGGTCTCGTCCGGTCGAGGTCGGTGCGCTCGCGGTCCAGTCGGCCACAGGCCGGTGGCGAACGTCGCGGTGCCGTCGCCGTCACCGGCGGGAGAGCTCGTCGACGAGTTGGGCCGTGGTCGCGAGGTCGAACTGCCCGGGCGCGGTCGCGTCGGCGGGGTCGACCGGCGCGTAGCCGATGCGGGAGCCGTACAGCGGGGCGACGACGCGGGAGTGTCGGCCGGCCTCGCCCATCGCGATGGTCGCCACCGGGTCGCCCGCCCGGTCGTACTCGTCGGTGAGTGCGAGCAGCGAGAGGACGTCCTGCCGGTCGGTCGCCGTGACGGCGAGCTTCGCCACGTCGCCGTATGCGAGCCCGGCGTCGAGCGCCGTCGCCATCGTCTCCGCGTCGCCCGCGCCCTCGAAGTCGTGCGTCGAGACGACGACGCTCGCGCCCACCTCGCGAGCTCGCTCGACGACCCGCTCGCCGTCGTCGCCCCGTATCGACGCCAGCTCGACGTCGATGGCCTCGACGGCGTGCGTCGTCGCCGCAGTCGCCAGCGCGTCCAGCCGGTCGGTGTCGTCCCCGGCCCCGCCGCCCTCCCAGCGCGCCCGGTTCGTCGCCAGCACCGGCAGCTCGCCGTCGTAGTCCGCGAGCGCGGCCAGCGGGTCGCTCGCGAGGTCCATCCGGAACTCGACGGCGTCGGCGTGCTCGCGGGCCGCCGGTTCGGCGGCGAGGTCCGCCGTGCTCGCACAGAGGACGAACGAGTCGAAGTCCATGGACGGGCTACTGCGCGGACCGGCAAAAACGTGCGCGATGGCGGCACCGCTACCGGTGTGTGGTCCGCGTTTGAGAACGGGCGTCGGGTCGCGACGCGATGTCGTGTCGCTGGTGCCGGCCGTTCAGACGAGGCCGAGGTTGTCCTCGGCTTCGAGCAGCTCGTGGTAGCGGTTCCGGATGGTGACCTCGGAGATGTCGGCGACGTCGCTGACGGCGGCCTGCGTCGTCTTCTCGTTCGTGAGCAGCGAGGCAGCGTAGACGGCGGCGGCGGCGAGGCCGACGGGCGACTTGCCGGAGTGGACGCCCTTCTCCTTGGCGTTCTGGAGCAGTGCGCGGGCGCGGTGCTCGGCCTCGTCGGAGAGTTCGAGACCCGAGGCGAAGCGCGGGACGTAGCTCTCGGGGTCGGCCGGGCGGACCTCCAGACCGAGTTCGCGGACGACGTAGCGGTACGTGCGGGCGACCTCGTTCTTCTCGACGCGGGAGACGTCGCTGATCTCGTCGAGGCTGCGCGGGACGCCGGCCTGGCGCGCGGCGGCGTAGACGGAGCTCGTCGCGACGCCCTCGATGGAGCGGCCCGGGAGCAGGTCCTCGTTCAGCGCGCGGCGGTAGATGACGGAGGCGGTCTCGCGGACGTTGTCCGGGAGGCCGAGCGCGCTCGCCATGCGGTCGATCTCGCCGAGGGCCTGCTTGAGGTTGCGCTCCTTCGAGTCGCGGGTGCGGAAGCGCTCGTTCCACTTCCGGAGGCGCTGCATCTTCTCGCGCTGGCGCGAGCCCAGGGAGTTGCCGTAGGCGTCCTTGTTCCGCCAGTCGATGTTCGTCGAGAGGCCCTTGTCGTGCATCGTGTTCGTCGTCGGCGCGCCGACGCGGGACTTCTCGTTCTTCTCCTGGGCGTCGAACGCGCGCCACTCGGGGCCGCGGTCGACCTGGTCCTCCTCGACGACGAGACCGCAGTCGCCACAGACGGTCTCGGACCCCTCACTGACGACGTGACCGCCGCATTCGGGGCAGCTGAGGCCGCTGTCTTTGGTCTGTTCGTCCGTCTGTTCCTCGTTTCGTGGTCGTGCTCGGGTTCGTGCGTTCGTCATAGGTGCGAAGGCGGGGGCTACCGGCCAGGGGTTCAACCTGGAGAAACCGGAAGCGCTGATGCTGTAGACACGAGTCGCAGTGATGGCGTATAAAGATTTTGGAACTCTTTTCGTATCCTCGGGATTCGTGGTCCGAAACGGCGGTTCGTAGATAAAAATCATAACATTCATATATTGTCGTTTCGGCGGGCGGAGGACAACACACATCCCGTTCGGACGGCCATGAACGGGTATGCGAGTCGCAGTCGGCAGCGAGAATCCGGTGAAAGTCGCGGCGACCGAGGCGGCCATCGGCGACCTCCCCGGGGCGACCGTCGACGCGGTGGCGGTCGACTCCGGCGTCGCCGAACAGCCGACCGGACTGGACGAGACCAGAACCGGCGCACGGAACCGTGCTCGGCGGGCGTACGAGACCGGCGGCTACACCCTCGGCGTCGGCATCGAGGGCGGCGTCGCCCCCCTCGGTACCGACGACGTGTACCTCGTGATGTGGGCCGCGGTCACCGACGGCGAGCGCGTCGAGCTCGCCGCCGGCCCGAGCGTGCGCCTGCCCGACAGCGTGACCGAACGCATCCAGGCGGGCGAGGAGCTCGGCCCGGTGATGGACGACGAGTTCGACCGCGAGGGCGTCGCGCGGAGCGAGGGCGCTATCGGCATCTTCACCGGCGGGACGGTCGACCGGGAGGACGCACTCCGGTCCGCCGTCGCGGGCGCGCTCGGTCCGTTCGTCACCGCGAGCTACGACTGAGGCCCGACGGCACGTCCGGGGCCGACAGTCACGCCACCGTGACGGTCCCGTTCTCCACGTGCTCCTCGTTCAGCGTCAGCTCGACCGTGTAGTTGCCCGGCTCGTCGGGGTTGTCGACGGCGGGGTACTCGAGCAGAACGGTGTCGCCGGCGTCGAGCGTGTAGCCGGTGTCGAGCGTGACGGTGTAGGAGTACTCGTTGGTGTTGACGCCGCTCACGTGGCTCTCGTCGAACCGCTCCTCGGCCTCGCCGTCGTCGTCCGTGTCGACCGCGATGCGGATCTCCTCGTGGCCCGCCGCGTCCACGTCGAACGCCTCACGGGGGTAGACCGCCGCAACCTCGGTCAGCTCGGTCCCCGCTGCCGACTCGTCGACATCGAAGACGAGCGACTGCGTGACGTTCGTCGCCCCGGGGTCGTCGTCCGCTACCTCGAGATCGTCCTCGGTGGCCGGGGCGTCGTCACCCGGGAGCGCCGAACAGCCGGCCAGTGCGACCATCGCGACCAGTCCGACCGCAAGGAGCTGTCGTTTCACACGAAAGCCGCACGGCCCTTCACCTGAGTATCTTGGGGTGTAGAGCCGGACCGCACGGGGAACCGCTGCCGTCACCTACTCCCCGGTTACCGCCTCGCCGGCCTCCCGGGCCTCCGTGCTCTCCTCGACAGCTTCGGTGAGCGAGACGTTCAACGCCAGCATCGAGCCGAGCCCGCCGATGACGGTGACGACGTTCTTCACCGCGTGGTCGACGATGGCCGCCGTCACCGCGAGCTCTACGGTGACGCCCGGCGCGAGCCCGACGACGAGCGCGGTGAACGCGCCCTCGTACAGGCCGACCCCGCCGGGCGACAGCGGGAGCACCTTCGCGAGGTTGCCGACGCTGACCGCGAAGAAACCGACCGCGACGAGCGTCGCCACGGGTAGCTCGATGCCGACCGCGAGCATGACGACGATACCGGTGAAGACGTCGAGCGTCCAGACGAGCAGGCTCGACCCGCCGACGACCGCGAAGGAGCGCCGCGAGCCCGCGACCGTCTGGACGTCCCCGACGAAGCGCTCGACGACGGCGACGACCTCCATCGCGTAGGAGTCGTCGCTGAGCCGGTCCACCAGCGGTCGCACGAGGTTCCGGTCCGAGCGCGCCGAGACGACGATGGCGACGACGGCGACCACCGCCGCGGTCCCGACGAACGCTGCGACGTAGCTCGCGTACCGGGCGGCGGACTCGTAGCGCGGCCCGACGGTCTCGCCGGCGAGGGCGCTGGCGACCGAGCCCGCGTCCCCGCTGGCGACGAGCGCGAGCATCACCGAGCCCGCGAGCACCGTGATGGTGAGCAGGTCGAAGACGCGTTCGACCGCCAGCGACGCGAAGCCCGAGGAGTACGGCACGTCGCGGCGTGCCTTCATCACGTACGCCCGGACGCCGTCGCCGAGCCGTGCGGGGAACACGAGGTTCCCGGTCTGGCTGATGAAGATGGCTCCGGTCAGAAAGCCGACCTTCGACCGGAAGCCGATCTCCTCGAGGATGTCCCGGTAGCGCAGCCCGCGTAGCGGCCACGAGAGGACGTAGATGGCCGCGGCGACGGCGACGAGCGTCAGGTCGGCCGCCTGCAGGTTCGACCAGACCTTGTCCGGTTCGAGGTAGAGGACCGCCATGAGGAAGACGGCGACGAAGGTGAGCAGCGTGCCGGCGACGATGCCGACACGGCGGTTCACGCGCGGCGAGACCGACAGCTGCCACCACGTCCGGAGTATCTGGCTGCCCATCCCGAACACGTCGCGGACGAGGTCGACCTTCGTGTCGCCCTTCGGCTCCCAGTCGACCGCGAACTCCTTCACCCGGAAGCCGCGTCGCTGTGCCTTGACGAGCACCTCGGTGTCCCAGAACCAGTGCTGGTCCTCGACGTCGTCGAGCAGGGCCAAGAGCGCCTCGCGGTCGAACGCCTTGAAGCCGCACTGGTGGTCGCGGAGGTCGGACCGGAGGAACAGCCGCGTCAGTCCGTTGTAGACGCGGCTCGGCACGCCCCGCTTCGCGGGTCGGTCCGCGACGTTCCCGGCCATCCAGCGCGAGCCGGTGACGACGTCGTAGCCGTCGGTGCGGACGCTCTCGACGAGCTCCTCGAGGTGGCGCATGTCCGTCGCGAGGTCGGTGTCGAAGTAGACCAGCGTGTCCCCATGGCTCGCACGGAACGCGCGTTCGAGCGCACCGCCGCGGCCGAGCCGCTGGTCGGAGTGGAAGTGCCGCACCCGGTCGTCCGCGGCGGCCAACTCGTCGGCGATCTCGGGTGTCCGGTCCTCGCAGCCGTCCTCCGCGACGATGACCTCGTACGAGTCCGCGGGGAGGAAGGCGGCGAGCGTCGACAGCGTGGTCTCGACGGTCGTCTCGATAGTCGCGGCCTCGTTGTAGGCCGGGAGGACGACGCTCACCGAGACCGACTCCTCGCTCATTGAGGATTCCTCGGCGAGCCGTCGGTAAGAACTTTCTGAACCGTCTCCAGACTGACCCGTTAACCACCCGTACCAACCGGCAGTCGAGCACGGTTCCTCCCGGACACTGTGCGGAGGAAAACCGCAAGACACGAGCCGATTAACCGGCTGTACCAAACCCCCTAAGACGAAGGTTCGCATACGAGGATGTATGAGCACGAGCACGGCCGCGACGACCGACCTCTCGACCAAGCAGCACCGGATCCTGGAGTACCTCCGGGAGAAGGGCCAGACGAAGACCTACTTCAAGTCCAGGCTCATCGGTGACGACCTCGACATGACCGCGAAGGAGGTCGGCACGAACATGACCGCCATCCAGCGCGGCGAGTTCGACGTGGCCGTCGAGAAGTGGGGCTACTCCTCCTCGACGACCTGGAAGGTCACGGTCTGACTCGGCTCACACACTCGATCGTCTGTCATCATTCCTCGCGGGCCCCTGACGGGTCCGCGACACGCAACGTTCGGCAGCGACGCGGCCACCCGGTCGCGCCGCGACCCCCTCCACGGGCCGGACACTCTCGCCGGTCGGACCGGGAGCACACAGGTTTATAATGAACGATGGTGTTATAATTGGCTGGGAGTCATGGACACCGAATCGCTCACAGTCGACGTGCACCTTCGGGCACACACACCGATCGTCGGACCGAGAGAACACGCCATCGAGACTGTCGAGGAACTCGTCGAGCGGGGAATCGTCGCGGACTACGAGGTCCACAGCTGGCCGAGCGCGGTCGACCTGACCGTGCCGAGCGAGGTGACCAGCCAGTACCGGGAGTTCGCGGAGTGGGCCGAACGTGCGGGGGTCACGCTCGAACCCGCATTCTCCCACCGGGTCGAGGACAACGCCATCACGGGCGAACACAACGAGATGCTCGTGACGCCGCTGGTCTGTACGGTCGTCCGCCGCGACGGCGACATCGTCGCCGTGCTGCCGTGCTGTCGCGGCGAGGAGGACCACGTCACCGTGCTGTCGTACCTGTCGTCACTCGACGAGGATGTCGACCTCGTCGGCGAGGAGGAGCTGCCGGCACCGTCCGTCGCGTGATCAGCCGTCGAAGCGGACCAGCGAGTCCGCCTCCGCGGCCAGTCCCGCTGCACTCTCGTCGAACGAATCCGCGTACCTGACGACGAGCATCAGCACCGTCTCGGGCCGTTCGACGCGGTAGCCGTCCTCGCGGGAGAGCAGGCCGGCGTCGTCGAGCTCGCCCGCGTACTTGCTCACCGTCGGCCGCGAGACGTCGAGCGCGTCCGCGAGATGGCTCCCCGCCGCCTCCGGCGTCCGGAGCAGTTCAACGAGCATCCCACGCGGCGTCTCGCGGCGGAGGTAGCCGAGCGCGCGCTTCTCGAAGTCGGAGAAGCGACCCGCCGGGTAGAGCCGTTTGTAGTCGCCGTCGCGGTACACCTCGACGCTCCCGTCGTCGGCGAGGCGGCGAAGGTGGTGCTGGGTCTCGCCGGTGCCCAGCTTGAGGTCGTCGCGGAGCTTCGAGAAGTGCGCGCCGGGAGTGGCCGTGAGGTAGCCGGTGATGGCGTCACGGACCTCGCTCTCGCCGGCGTCGGCCGAATCGACGTCCGCGAACCGGGCGAACGGGCTGGCCGCTCCGACCGCGGCGAACCGCTTGAGCGTGGCCCGTTTTCGCTCGTCGACGTCGCTCTGTTCCCCCATGTACTAATATTCGATACTTTCCCCAGCGATAAAACCGCTTCGCTTGGAGAGCCCGACCGAGTCGACTACTCCGTCTCGGTCAGCTCTTCATCGTCGCTCATCTCCTGTTCGACGTCGTAGTCGCCGCCGCTGAACTCGTCGTCGGCCTCGTCGATGACCTCGTCGGAGCTCTTTATCTTCCGGGGGTCCTGGCCCTGCTTGACGGCCTCCGCCTGCTGCTCCATCTTCTCGACGTCCATCTCGGCCTCCTGGTCGATCTGGCCGAGGATCTCCTCGATGTCGTCGAGCCCGAGCATCTCCCGGGTCTCCTCGTCGAAGTCCCGGCTGTCGAGGTCGGCCTCGCTCTGCTTGATGTCACTGCCGGTGAGGTGCTTGCCGTACCGGCCGAGCATCGACGACAGCTCCTGGGGCAGCACGAACGTCGTGGACTCGCTGGTCCCGATGTGTTCGAGCGCCTCCAGCCCCTTGTCGATGACCGCGCGCTCGCCCATCGACTCGGCGGACTTCGCACGCAGCACCGTCGAGATGGCGTCACCCTGCGCCTCGAGGATCTGGCTCTGCTTCTGGCCCTGTGCGCGGATGATCTCGCTCTGCTTGTCACCCTCCGCCTTCTCGACCGCGCTGCGGCGTTCACCCTGCGCCTCGAGGATCATGGCGCGGCGACGGCGCTCGGCGGAGGTCTGCTGCTCCATCGCCTGCTGGACGTCCTTCGAGGGGTTGACCTCGCGGACCTCCACGCTCTCGACCCGGACACCCCACTCGTCGGTTGGCTCGTCGAGCTCCTCGCGGATGCGGGCGTTGATCTCCTGGCGCTTGTTCAGCGTGTCGTCGAGCTCCATGTCGCCGATGACCGCCCGGAGGGTGGTCTGGGCGAGGTTCTCGACGGCGTTCTTGTAGTCCTCGACCTCGAGGAACGCCTTGCCCGCGTCCATGACGCGGATGTAGACCACGGCGTCCGCGACGACCGGTGAGTTGTCCCGGGTGATGGCCTCCTGTGGCGGGACGTCGAGCGTCTGCGTCCGCATGTCGAAGCTCACCGTGCTCGACACGAACGGCGGGACGAAGTGGATGCCCGGTTCGAGCAGCCCGCGGTACTCACCGAGGACGGTGAGCGTTCGCTTCTCCGTCGGCTGGACGATCTTCACCGCCGACGCCAGGGCGACGATTATCAGTATTCCGATAATCGCGAATACGAACCCGAGCGCCGGGAGCGTCTGTAGCGGGGTCGGTTCCATAGCTATACTTCACGGCGAAGTTGACAAAAACCTTCCTCTTTGTAACACGGCCGACACGTCCGCGGCGGGCGGATCAGGCCGGCTCGACGTCCTCGTTGTCGCCCTCGGGCTCCACCGAGGAGTCGCGGTCCCGGCGTTCGCGGTCGCGCCTGAGCTCGCGGTCGATGTCGTCCTCCCGGTCGGTCGGCGCGACGTTCAACACGTTGCCACCGCCGGGGTCGGTGACGATGACCTCCGTACCCTCCGGTATCTCGCCGAACTCGGTCCGGGCGCTGTAGTTCGGGTTGAAGCCGCCGCCCTCGATGACCCTGACCTGCCCCTCCGTCGCCGTGACCGCTTGGGTCACCGTCGCCCGCGCACCGTGGAGGTCGTCGGAGCTGCTCGTCTTCCCGGTCCCCTTCCCGCCGTAGAAGTCGAACTCGCGGTAGACCCACAGCGTCGCGAGGCCGATGCCGAGGACCATTATCGCCATCGCCGGCGCGGTTCCCAGCGGGGAGAACAGCATACCGATGAGACCCGCCACGAAGAGGGCGATGCCGATGACGATGAAGTGCGCGCCGGGAGCGAGCGCCTCCAGTATCATCAGCCCCGTTCCCGCGAGAAACAGGAGGAACGGGAGCAGGTCGACGTCGAGTAGCGGTGCCATGGTCGGAGTTAGGACCCGCGACCGATTAACATTTCGCAGGCCGGTCGGTCCGACTCATCCCGCGAGCTGGACGATGTAGAGCAGCAGGCCGATGGTCCCGAGCACGCCGATGGCGACGAACATCGCGTTCTCGAGGGTCACGTCTCCCGGTTCGATGACCTCGTCCATGTCGACGTAGCCGACCGGGACGGCCTCCGCGTCGTCGCTCGCGCGCCGCTCGACGTTCGGCGGGTCCCAGTCGCCGTCGTCGACCCATTCGAACTCGTCGTCGGCCTCGGCGGGTCCGTCGGCCGTGTCGTCCGCAGTCGTGGACCCGCCGGGATGCGACGTGCCGGACTCGTCCTCGCGGCCGGGACGCGTCGATTCGTCCTCCATGGCTCGTGCTAGGTGATGTGGCTACTAAACCCCGGTGGGTCGCACGCCGGCATCCTCCCGTCGCCGTATCTCTCCCTCGTAGACGACGCCCCGGTCGGCGTCGACGGTGACGGTCGTGCCGTCGGCGACGTCACCGAGGTCCGCGCCGCTGACCATCGGCACGTCGACCTCCCGAGCGACCATCGCGGGGTAGCCGGTCATGCCGGGCCGGGCGTCGACGATACCGCCGATGCGGGTCACGTCGCCCTCGAACTCGCCCTCGAAGCCGGGGCCGAGCGCGAGGACGGCCCCGTCGGGGACGCTCGAGAGGTCGCCGTCCGGTGCACGCACCACCGGGCCGGTGACGTAGCCGGAGACGACCGACCGGCCGGTCGCGAGCGTCTCCGCCGCGACGTGGACCTTCAGCGTGTTCGTCGTCTGTGTGCCCTCGAGCTCGGTCATCATGCCGGAGAGGACGACCACCGTATCGCCGCTGTCGGCGACGCCGGACTCCAGTGCGGCCTGCACCGCGCTCTCGATGACGGCGTCGATGCCGTCCGCGTCGAACGGGGCGTACTGGGCGGCGACGCCCCAGGTGAGCGAGAGCTGGCGACGCACCCGGTCAGTCGGCGTCGTCGCGACGACGGGCACGCCGGGTCGGTACTTCGCGGTCTTCAGCGCGGTGTAGCCGGACTCGGACGCGGCGACGACCGCGCTCGCTCCCACGTCGCGGGCGAGGTAGCGGGCTGACCGGGCGAGCGCGTCGGTCCGCGAGTCACCGGCGGGTGGCACCCGCTGCTCGTTCAGCTCCTCGTACTCCTCGCTGCGCTCGACCTGCCGGACGATGCGGTCCATCGCCTCGACGACGGCGACGGGATGCTTGCCGACCGCCGTCTCCGCCGAGAGCATCACCGCGTCGGTGCCGTCGAGGACGGCGTTGGCGACGTCCGAGGCCTCCGCCCGGGTCGGCCGGCGCTGCTCGACCATCGAGTCGAGCATCTCCGTCGCCGTGATGACCGGCGTCCCCGTCCCGCGGCACTTGCGGATGATGCGCTTCTGTATCATCGGCACGTCCTCCATCGGGCACTCGACGCCGAGGTCGCCGCGGGCGACCATCACACCGTAGGCGGTGTCGATGATCTCGTCGAGGTTGTCGACCGCGCCGGCGCGCTCGATCTTCGCGACGACCGGGATGTCCGCACCGAACTCCTCGAGCACCTCCGACACCTCGACCACGTCGGCCGCGCTCCGGACGAAGCTCGCCGCCACGAAGTCGACCTCGTGTTCGGCGGCCAGCTCGAGGTCCCGTCGGTCCTTCTCGGTGACCACGTCGAGGTTCAGGTCGACGCCCGGCGTGTTGACGCCCTTGCGCCCGCCGAGCTCGCCGCCGGCGTCGACGTGTGCGACGACCGCGTCGTCCTCGACACGCTCGACGGTCGTCTCGATGCGGCCGTCGTCCAGCAGGACGCTGTCGCCGGGTTCGACCGCGCGGATGTCGTAGGAGAGGCCGATCTCGGTCGGCGTCGCAGCGTCGCCTTCCACGAACCGGACGGTCGACCCCGTCTCGACGACGATGGGCTCGTCGAGCGGTGCGGTCCGGACCTCCGGCCCCTGGAGGTCGACCATCGTCGCCACCGGGTCTGCCGTCTCCTCGTCGACCTGCCGGAGGTGTTCGACGAGTTCGGCCCGCGACGCCAGGGTGCCGTGGCTCGAGTTGATCCGTCCGACGGACATCCCGGCCTCGGCGAGCTCCCGGATCTGGCTCACCGACTCGGTCGCCGGACCGAGCGTGCAGACGATCTTCGCGTTTCTCATGGCCCCCGATACGGCCGACCGGGTCAAAAATACCCATGATTAACTCGATTTCGAGTAGTCATGTCGCTCATCCGCTCGCGGCGGCCCCCTTATCACCGTCGGCAACAGACTCACAAGCCCCCGGCGAGTGCTGGAGAGTATGGCCACGTACATCTCGCTGGTCCGCCTCCGTGACCGGAACATCAACAACGTCCAGGAGCTCGCCACCGTCTGGGGCGAGCTCAAGGTCGAGACCGAGGAGTTCGACGCGACGCTCGAGGACACGTACGCCATCCTCGGCGACTACGATTTCGTCGTCGTCTTCGACGCCGCCGGCCGCGACGAGGCGTTCCGGGTCGCCCTCGCGATGGAGCGCCACGGCCTCGACATGCAGACGATGGAGGCCATCCCGACCGAGGACTTCGCGGACCTCGTCACCGACATCTGAACCGTCGCCGAGGCAGCACCGCCCGCCTCGACGCCCTCAGCGAACCTTCGTGCCAGGTTCGGCGTCGTCGTGGGTCGTCAGCAGGTCCGCCTGCTCGCCCGCGGCGAGCACCATGCCGTTTGACTCGACACCGAACAGCTCCGCCTTCTCCATGTTCGCCAGCAGGACGACCTTCGTCCCCGGCAGCTCGTCGAGGTCGTGGAGCTGCTTGATGCCGGCGACGACCTGTCGCGTCTCGAAGCCGATGTCGACCGCGAGCTTCGCCAGCTTGTCCGCGCCCTCGACGGGTTCGGCGCTCTCGATACGGCCGACGCGGATGTCGAGTGCCTCGAAGTCCTCGAAGCCGATGCGCTCGTCCAGCAGGGGTTCGAGTTCGTCGCTCACGTCGGATGCGTCGTCGCCCTCGGCCTCCTCGCTTTCGGTTTCGTCCTCGGCGTCGTCGTCGCTCGCGGCCTCGGCGACGCGGTCGGCGAGCTTCTCGTTCAGCTCGTCGACGCGCTCGTCCTCGACCTGCTCGAACAGCTCCGCGGGCTCGTCGAACTCGGTCGCCGGCGGTTCGAGCGCGGCGTCAAGCGTCACGTCGTGGACGTCCGCCTCGCCGCCGACCTGGGCCCACGCCGCCTCGGCCTTCCCCGGTGCGACGGGCTCGATGAGGACGGTGACGGCCTTCGCGAGCTGCACGCAGTCGCGGATGACCGGCGCGGCCTCGTCGTCGTCGAGCTTCCAGGGCTCGTTGCGCTGGATGTACTCGTTGCCGAACTGGGCGAGCTTCACCGCGGCGTCGCCGGCCTTCCGGACCTCGTACTCGTTGACCGCGGCGGTGAAGTCGTCGACCGCCTGCTCGATGCGCTCTTCGACCTCCGCGGAGAGCTCCGCCTCGGGCGTCCCGCCGAAGTTCCGGTAGGCGAACAGCAGGCTCCGGTACAGGAAGTTCCCGACCGTTCCGACGAGTTCGCCGTTGACGCGCTCCTGGAACCGGTCCCAGGAGAAGTCGAGGTCCTGCTGGAAGCCGCCCATCGTCGTCAGGTAGTACCGCAGCAGGTCCGGGTGGAACCCCTCGTCGAGGTACTCCTGTGCCCAGATGGCGCGGTTCCGGCTCGTCGAGAGGCCCTTCCCGTTGATGGTGACGAAGCCGGTCGCACAGACCGCCCGGGGCTCCGAGTAGCCCGCCACCTCGAGCATCGCCGGCCAGAAGATGGTGTGGTGCTGGATGATGTCCCGGCCGATGACGTGGACGACCTCGCCGCCAGCGTCGCCGGCGTCGTCCTCCCGCCAGACCTGCTCCCAGTCGTACTCGTCGGCACCGACGCGCTCGCTGTACTGCTTCGTCGACGAGATGTACTCGATGGGGGCGTCGACCCAGACGTAGAGCACGAGGTCCTCCTCGCCCGGGTAGTCGATGCCCCAGTCGAGGTCGCGGGTGATACACCAGTCCTCCAGCCCGGACTCGATCCACTCCCGGGGCTGGTTCTGCGCGTTCGACGTGCCCTCCAGCCGGTCGAGGAAGCCGCTCAGGTAGTCCGCGAGTTCGGACACCGCGAAGAACCGGTGCGGCCGCTCGCGGTACTCGGCCGGATTACCCGTCCGCGTCGAGACGGGGTCCTCGATCTCGCCGGGTTCGAGGTGGCGACCACAGCCCTCGTCGCACTCGTCGCCGCGGGCGTGGGCCCCGCAGTACGGACACGTGCCCTCGACGTAGCGGTCCGGCAGCGGCTGGTCCTCGATGGGGTCCCAGGCGACCTTGATCTCCTTCTCGTAGACGTAGCCCTCCGCCTCCAGCGTCCGGACGATGTCCTGGGTTATCTCCGCGTTCGTCTCGTCGTGCGTGTGCCCGTAGTTGTCGAACTCGACGTTGAACTTCGGGAACGTCTCCTCGTACTGCTCGTGGTACTCCATCGCGAACTCCGCCGGCGAGACGCCGGCCTCGTCCGCGTTCACCGCGATGGGCGTCCCGTGCATGTCCGACCCAGAGACGAACGCGGTCTGCTGACCCAGTTTCTTCAGGCTGCGGCTCAGCACGTCGCCCGCTGTGTACGATCTCAGGTGGCCGACGTGCAGGTCGCCGTTCGCGTACGGCAACCCACACGTCACCACCGCTGGCTGTTCCGTCGGGAACTCGTCGTGGCTCATGGTCGTGTGAACTCTCGTGCGGGCCTAAAACCCGCTGATTCCGGTCTGATTACGGTGCCCGTCCTCGTCGTCGAGGGTTCCGACCGCGGGGAGAGAAATCGTATGACCGACCCGGTCCCCGGCCGTCCACCCCGACGCACGGCTCACGCGGGGCGCATACGGCGGTTCGTCGGGACGCGATGGGTCGGCTGCGTCACTGATAGCTGGTTGCCCGTGGGTCTGTAAAAACGCTTCGCCGCAAGAAGTGTCGGTTGGAGACCGGGGCTTTCTGGCCGTTGCTGGTGTCGGAACTGCCCTTGACACGCGAACCGACATCTCTCGCGAATCCGAAATTTCCAGGTCACGGTTCGAGTCGAACCGCGAGCCGACGGCAGCCTTTTTCCACGCGAGCGCGGAACCACACGACGAATGGACCGTCGTCGATTCCTGCGACGAGCCGCCGGCGTCGGGAGCTGTGTGGCGCTGGCGGGCTGTGCCGAGTTCGGGGACGCGCCGCAGTCCGGCGGCGGGCCCGAGGACCTGCTGGTGACGGGGGTCTCCGCGGCCCCGTCCGGCGAGAACGTGAGCCTCGGGCTGGACCTCTACGTCGACCGGACGGTACCGACGGACCTGGAGGCGGAGGGCGAGGTGACCGTCGGGGAGCAGACGGCGCGTGCGGCGCGCTCGGTCCGGCTGTCGGGCGAGCGGAAGTACGTCTCCGTGCAGTTACTGTTCAGCGACATATCGGGCGGCGGGCAGCTCCCGGAGACGGTCGTTGCCCGGGCGCGGGTCGGGTACGACGGCGAGATGACGGGCTGGCACGAACTCGACATCTGACCTGTTCGTCTCCCAACAACTGTCAGATTCGCGTGACGTGTCTGACGCAGGTTTATGGTCTCCCGCGCACGGGGTATGTAACATGCCGAAGAACCGGGTGGAAGACCTCGAGGCCACCGTGGACGAGCTCGAAGCGACCGTTCGCGGGCTGACGGAGGAACTGGTCGAAACGAAAGAACGCGTTCGCATCCTCGAATCCGAGCTCGAGGAGGAACGGACAGCCGACTCGGGCGTCGAGTCGGTCGACGAGATGCTCACCCCCGAACCGGGCGACGAAGGCGGCGTCGACCGCTCCGAGGCGGAACAGGAGGACGTCGAGCAGGCGGCCGCACGCGCCCGGAGCGAAGGCGCTAAGGACCACGAGGGGGAAGGCGGGGACGACAGCGAGGAGTCCGAACTCGGCGACGACATCATCGTCGCGTAATCCCCCCACTGCGGCCCCCGACGCCTGACCACCATGCACATCAAAGAACTCGTTCTGGACAACTTCAAGAGCTTCGGCCGCAAGACGCGAATCCCGTTCTACGAGGACTTCACCGTGGTTACGGGGCCGAACGGCTCGGGCAAGTCCAACATCATCGACGCGGTGCTGTTCGCGCTCGGGCTCGCCCGCACGCGGGGCATCCGCGCCGAGAAGCTCACCGACCTCATCTACAACCCCGGCCACGACGACGGCGAGCGCTCGGGCGGCCCACGCGAGGCCATCGTCGAGGTCGTCCTCGACAACGAGGACCGAACCCTCTCGCGCTCCCAGGTCGTCAACGCCGCCGGCAGCGACGACGTCGGCGACGTGGACGAGATCCGGGTGAAGCGACGGGTGAAGGAGACCGAGGACAACTACTACTCGTACTACTACCTCAACGGCCGCTCGGTCAACCTCTCGGACATCCAGGACCTGCTCGCACAGGCCGGGGTCGCCCCGGAGGGCTACAACGTCGTCATGCAGGGCGACGTGACCGAGATCATCAACATGACCCCGCACTCCCGGCGCGAGATCATCGACGAGATCGCCGGGGTCGCGGAGTTCGACGCGAAGAAGGAGGACGCGCTCGCCGAGCTCGAGACGGTACAGGAGCGCATCAACGAGGCAGAGCTCCGCATCGAGGAGAAGCAGGCCCGCCTCGACCAGCTCGAGGACGAGCGCCAGACGGCGATGCGCTACCGTCGGCTCCGCCGCGAGAAGGAGCAGTACGAGGGCTACCTCAAAGCCGCGGAGCTCGAGGACAAGCGCGAGGAGCGCGCGTCCGTCGAGGCCCGCATCGAGAAGAAGCAGGACGAACTCGAGGGGCTCCAGCGCGACCTCGACCAGAAGCAGGGGACCGTCGTCCGGCTGGAGGAGGACCTGGAGGACCTCAACGCCGAGATCGAGCGCAAGGGCGAGGACGAACAGCTCGCCATCAAGCGCGAGATCGAGGGCATCAAGGGCGACATCTCCCGGCTGGAGGACAAGATAGCGGCGAGCGAGGAGAGCATCGAGGCCGCCGAGACGAAACGGCGCGAGTCGTTCGTGAAGATCGACCGCAAGCAGGAGGAGGTCGACGACGTCGAGGCGGACATCCGCGAGACGAAGGTCGCGAAGTCCTCGCTGAAGGCCGACGTGGCCTCGAAGGAGGGCGAACTGGAGGAGGTCCAGGCCGAGATCGACGCCATCGACACGGAGTACGACGAGCTGAAGACCGACCTCCAGGAGAAGAAGGCGGAGCTCGAGGCCGAGCGCGACGCGGTCAACGAGCTCCAGCGCGAGAAGGACCGCCTCGTCGACGAGCGTCGGCGTCGCTCGAACGAGGCCGGCGAGATAGACGAGGAGATAGAGGAACAGCGCGCGGAGATCCCGGACCTCGAGGCCGAGCAGTCCGACCTCGAGGACGAGCTGGAGAAGGCCCAGCAGAACGTCGACTCCATCGCGTCGGTCGTCGACGACCTCAAGGCCGAGAAGGAGTCGTACCAGGAGGACCTCGCGACGGTCGAGGACGACCTGCAGGCCGAACAGCAGAAGTACGCCGAACTCGAGGCGAAAGCCGGCGAGTCCGGCGACTCGTCGTTCGGTCGCTCCGTGACGACGGTGCTCAACTCGGGCATCGACGGGGTACGCGGCGCGGTCGCCCAGCTGGGAAGCGTCGCCCCCGACTACGCGACGGCGTGTGAGACCGCAGCGGGCGGCCGGATGGCCAACGTCGTCGTGCGCGACGACGTGGTCGGCCAGCAGTGCATCGAGCACCTCAAATCCCGGAACGCGGGTCGGGCGACGATGCTCCCGATGAACAAGATGCGGGACCGCTCGCTGCCGAGCGCGCCGGACGTGCCCGGCGTCGTCGACTTCGCGTACAACCTCATCGACTTCGACGACGAGTACGCGGGCATCTTCAGCCACGTCGTCGGCGACACGCTCGTCGTCGAGGACCTCGACACGGCGCGGGACATGCAGGGCGAGTTCCGGCTCGTCACGCTCGACGGCGACCTCGTCGAGAAGTCGGGCGCGATGACCGGCGGCTCGTCGTCGGGCTCGCGCTACTCGTTCGACTCCTCCGGCGAGGGCCAGCTCAAGCGCGTCGCCGAGCGCATCTCCGAGCTCGAGGAGGAGCGCCAGTCGCTCCGCGAGGACATCCAGTCCGTGGAATCGCGCCTCGACGACGCCCGCGACCGCAAGTCCGACGCGGTCGACGAGGTGCGCGGCATCGAGAGCGATATCGAGAGCACGGAGCGCAAGATAGCCGAGCGGGAGAAGCGCATCGCCGACCTTCAGGACCGCCGCGAAGAGATAGAGGGCGAACGTGAGTCCGTCGACGAGGAGATGCAGGAGATCGAGGCCGACATCGAGGCGAAACAGGCCGAGATCACAGAGCTCGACGCGGCAGTCGAGGAGATCGAGTCCGAGCTCGCCGACTCGCGCATCCCGGAGCTCACCCGCGAGAAGGAGGCCATCCAGGAGGAGATCGACGACCTCGAGGACCGGATGGACGAGCTCGACGCCGAGCTGAACGAGCTCCAGCTGGAGAAGCAGTACGCCGAGGAGGCCATCGAGGACCTCCACGACGAGATCGAGGCGGCCCAGAACGAGAAGGCGAAGCACGAGGAGCGCATCGAGGAGCTGGAGGAGCAGGTCGAAGAGAAGGAGGGGACGCTCGAGTCGAAGCGCCGCGAGGTGCTCGAACTGGAGAACGAGCTCTCCGAGCTGAAGGACGAGCGCGAGGAGCTGCGCGAGGAGCTCCAGAGCGCCGAGGACGAGCGCGACTCGGTCCAGCAGCAGGTCGACGCGGTGCAGTCGAAGCTCGACGGCTACACGGAGAAACGCGACCAGCTCGACTGGGAGATCGAGTCGCTGGCCGAGGAGGTCGGCGAGTACGACCCCGAGGACGTGCCGGAACACGACGTCGTCGTCGAGATGGTCGACTGTCTCCAGGCCGACATGGAGGCGATGGAGCCGGTGAACATGCTCGCCATCGACGAGTACGACGACGTGCGCGCCGACCTCGACGAACTGGAGGAGGGCCGGGACACGCTCGTCGAGGAGGGCGACGCCATCCGCGAGCGCATCGACTCCTACGAGGCCCAGAAGAAGGAGACGTTCATGGACGCCTTCGACGACATCGACGAGCAGTTCCAGGACATCTTCACGCGGCTCTCGAACGGCTCCGGTCGCCTCCATCTGGAGGACGAGGAGGACCCGTTCGACGGCGGCCTGACGATGAAGGCCCAGCCGGCGGACAAGCCCATCCAGCGTCTGGACGCGATGTCCGGCGGGGAGAAGTCCCTGACCGCGCTCGCCTTCATCTTCGCCATCCAGCGCCACAACCCGGCTCCGTTCTACGCGCTGGACGAGATCGACGCGTTCCTCGACGCGGTCAACGCCGAGCGCGTCGGCCAGATGGTCGACGAGCTCGCCGGACAGGCGCAGTTCGTCGTCGTCAGCCACCGGACCGCGATGCTCGACCGGTCCGAGCGCGCCATCGGCGTGACGATGCAGTCCGACAACGTCTCGGCGGTGACGGGTATCGACCTGTCCGACGGCGATGCTGCTGATGTGGAGGTGTCGGCCGATGACTAGCGGGGACGCCGAGCAGAGCGAGGCGGCCCCGAAGAAGTCGAGCGGGGAGCGAAGCGACGCGCGAGATGGCGAGGAGACGGAGCGAAGCGGAGGCTCCTCGGAAGATTCGAGCGGGGAGCGAAGCGACGCGCGAGATGGCGAGGAGACGGAGCGAAGCGGAGGCTCCTCGGAAGATTCGAGCGGGGAGCGAAGCGACGCGCGAGATGGCGAGGAGACGGAGCGAAGCGGAGGCTCCTCGGAAGATTCGAGCGGGGAGCGAAGCGACGCGCGAGATGGCGAGGAGACGGAGCGAAGCGGAGGCTCCTCGGAAGATTCGAGCGGGGAGCGAAGCGACGCGCGAGATGGCGAGGAGACGGAGCGAAGCGGAGGCTCCTCGGAAGATTCGAGCGGGGAGCGAAGCGACGCGCGAGATGGCGAGGAGACGGAGCGAAGCGGAGGCTCCTCGGAAGATTCGAGCGGGGAGCGAAGCGACGCGCGAGATGGCGGTTCGAGCGACAGCCCCGAGGATATGCTCACCATCGCGGGACACGAAGACCGCGAGAAACCGGGCGAGGAACCGGGGTTCCTCGACGGCGAAGACGACAGCGAGGAATCAGCCGACCCGGACGGACCAGCCGACCCCGAGGATTTCTACGGCGAGGGAAGCGTCGACGACGTGCTCCCGGACGAGGACGACGAGGCGACGACGGCAGACGACGATACGGCGGCAGACGACGACGCGCTCGACCCGGTGCTCCCGGACGACGACGCCATCGAGGACACCGACGACGACGAGGTCGAGCCGGTCGAACTACTGGTCCAGCTCGCGAAGAAGGGCGAGATCGACCCGTGGGACATCGACGTCATGCGGGTGACCGACCGGTTCCTCGACGCGCTGGAGTCGGTCGACCTGCGCACGTCGGGGCGGGCGCTGTTCTACGCGAGCGTCCTCCTGCGGATGAAGGGCGACGAGCTCATCCACGGAAGCGACGACGAGGACGAGGCGGAGCCCGCGCCATGGGAGCAGCCGTTCGGGGACGAGTCGGAGTCACCGCCGGCCGACCCCGACTTCGACCCCGTCGCCGGGCTGGAGGCGGAGATGGAGCGCCGGCTCGAACGCAAACACGCCCGCGGGACACCGGAGACGCTCGACGAGCTGGTCCGTGACCTGCGCGAGGCAGAGCGCGGCTCCTGGTGGAAGGAGGGACGGGAGTACGACACGAGCGACTCGCCGAAGGGGTTCCGCCGCGGCACCCAGACGCTCGACTACCACGCGGGCGACGACCGACGCGTCGACGACGAGCCGACCGAGGACGACGTGACCGGGACGACCCACGAGGAGGAGATCGAGGAGGTCATCGACGACGTGCGGGTGGCGCTCCGCGAGCACTACGACGCGGGACGTGCGGAGGTGCTGTTCGCGGAGATCAAGGACAGCGGCGGCACGCGTGTCCTGACGTTCCTCGCGCTGCTCTTTCTCGCCCACCGCGGGCAGGTCACGCTCCAGCAGGACGAACTGTTCGGCGACCTCTGGGTGCAGGACCCGGCCGCGACCACCGTCTCTGACGAGGCCGTCGCCGACTGATCGCCGACGCATCCGCACGTTCTCTTCTTTCGACCGGTCGATGTCGCTGATTCGGACCCGAAGATAGATATGTTCAAATATCCTGTAGGTTCTGTATGGGGGTAATTGCGGAGTTCTCGGTCGAGGCGGACGCGTTCGGTCCGCCGTCGGTCGGTGGGGGAGAGGTCCAGATACAGTTCGAACCGGTCGTACCCACGTCGGGGGACGTGACGCCGTACGCCTGGGTGACCGGCGACACCGACTGGTTCGAGCGTACGATCGACGAGTCGGCGACGGATGTCGGCTACAGTGTGCTGGACAGGCACGATGGCCGCGTGCTCTACCGGCTCCGGTGGCACACGGAGCCGACCGCGTTGCTGTCCATCTTCGTGGACACGGACGCGGCAGTGCTCGAGGCACGGGCGACCGACCGGTGGTTCTTCCGGGTCCGGTTCCCGGACGATACGAGCGTCACGCGCTTCCACGAACGGACCAGGGAGCACGGCTACGAGCTCGACCTGCACCGGCTGGGTCGATCAGACGACGACCCGGTCGAAGCAGAGGGGGCCTACGGCCTGACACCGGAGCAGCGGGAGGCACTGCTGTTCGCCGTCGAGAGCGGCTACTTCGCCATCCCGCGACAGTCGACGCTCGACGACATCGCCGCCGAGTTCGATATCTCGAACCAGGCCGCATCCGAGCGACTGCGCCGCGCGACCGAGTCCGTCCTCCAGGACGCGCTCGACCAGAAACCAGACAATCCAGTGACATAGCAGGCCGGGTCGCCGTCTCGGCCGCAGATATAAACCAGTTGAGATAGCAAGCATCGGTATCAAGTGGCCATAAGAAATATGTACGGGTGACCGTCGTCCCGGTCACAGAGAGGGGGAAAGAGGGCGGCGGTCTGGCGCGCGAGGTCGCCGATGTCAGGCGGTCTGCGACGCCAGAACGCTCGCAGGGCTGTCGGACCCCCACCGCATCCACCGTCAGTCGAAGCCCATCACATCCGTCAGGCGTCACCGCATCCGCGTTCGCCAGCCCACCGCGGGCGTTTTCTCTCACCGATGACAGGGATTCTTGGTCTCCGACGACGACGTACTGGTAGATGGGACTGCTGAGTGGGTCCGACGACACCGAACGTGCAGAGGAGCTGTGCGAACTGGCGCGCGACGACCCGGCGGGCGCTGTCGGGCACGTCGACGAGCTACGCGACCTGCTCGCGGCCGGGGACGCGACGACCCGGACGACCGCCGCGGACGCACTGTACCACATCGCGGGCACCGAACCGACGGCGCTCGCGGACTGCGTCGACGCACTCATCACACGACTCGACGACGACGACGCGAGCGCCCGCCGTCGCGCCGCCGACGCGCTCGCGGCCATCGCGGCGGGCGCACCGCGAACGTTCAGCGCGTGGGTCGAGTCGCTGGCACCCGCTCTCTCGACGGCGGACCCGTACGTGCGGGCGGCGGTCGCGTCCGTGTTCGCACGGCTCGCCGCCTCGGGGCCCAGCACGGTCCTCGACGCAGTCGAGGGGCTCCGCGACGCGACGACGGACGACGAGGAGTGGGACGTCCGGACGTACGCCACCGGCGCGCTGGCGGACGTTGCGACGCGCTACCCCGAGGAGGTGCTCCCCGTCGTGGACGACACGGTGGCGAACGCCCGCGAGCCCGTGCCGGCCCTCCAGACCGCCGCCGTCGACCTGCTCGCCGCCGTCGCCGTGAACGATCCCGAGACGGTCCCCGAGGTCGACGAGCTGTTCGCCGAACTCGTTCTCGACGCACCGACCAGTCAGCGGCTGGCTACGGCGTACGCCATCGGCCGTGTCGGGGTCGCACATCCGGACCGGATACCCGAGGCACTCGACGCGCTCACGGCCGCCATCGGGGACGACGACGACCGGGTGAGCCGTGCCGCGGCGACCGCGTTCGTCACCGTCGCGACCGAGTACTCGGGCTCCGTGACCATCGGCGAGGACCTCCACCAGCGCCTCTGGTGGCTCGCCGACGACATCGACGCGCCCGTCGAGCAGCTGCTCGAGTCGGACGAGTGACCGCGCGACCGTCAGAAGCGCTCGCTGGCGCGATGGAGTCGATCCGTGACGTAGGACCGCCGTCGGGCGACCGCGCGGTCGGTCTCGGCGACGCCGCGGACCGTCTCGACGGCGACCTGTTCGTGGAACTGCCCCGCGAGGGCGCACACGTCCGACGGGTTCGCCGACGTGCAGGTGTACGGCGCGACGACCTGTTCCTCGTTCGTCTCGCGCAGTTCACGGGACCTCGACAGCGATAGCTCCATCACGCCGAGGTCGAGCGAGCGCGCCTGCCGTCCGCGCGAGGGGAAGAATCGCTCGTCGTCGGTCTCGACGACGTAGCCCTCGCGACACAGCGGACAGATGGAGCCGACCGCGGCGTCGATATCGTCGAGGAACCCGCGCGCGGTCTCCTCGTCGCCGTCGAGCTGTGCCGCGACCCGCTCGACGAGCTCGTCGTCTGCCTCCATGCGTGTGTCGGACGTGGCCGGGCGGCAAAAATCGGTCGGTGCGACGGGTGGCGCTCAGTCGAGGTACTGGCCGGCGAGCAGGTCGACGCGCTCGCGGGTGTCGTCGGGGATGGCCTCGCTCGGCGTGTTGATGGTCCCCTCCAGGGCGGACCAGGCGTCGCTCTCGAAGTCCTCGGGCATCGAGCGCACGGCCTCCTCGACGACCGCGTTGATGGACTCCTGGTTCGCGGCGGCGTTCTCGAGCACCTCGTCGAGGGTGACCTCGCTGTCCGCCTTCCAGACGTCGTAGTCCGTGACGCCGGTGACCGTCGCGTAGCTCAGCTCGGCCTCGCGGGCGAGCTTCGCCTCCGGGATGGCGGTCATGCCGACGACGTCCCAGCCCTGCTCGCGGTAGAACTCGCTCTCGGACCGGGTGGAGTACTGCGGCCCCTCGATGCAGACGTAGGTGCCGCCCTCCTCGACGTCGGCGTCGGTGTCGGCGCGCTCGGCCGCGTCGGCGAGGTGTGCCACCATCGGTGGGTCGTACGGATCGGCGAAGCCCATGTGGACGACCATGCCGTCGCCGAAGAAGGTGTGCTCGCGCTGGCTCGTCCGGTCGAAGATCTGCGTCGGGACGAGCAGCGTGCGGGGCGGGAGGTCCTCGCGCAGGCTGCCGACCGCGTTCGTCGCGATGACGCGGTCGACGCCGACCGACTTCAGCGCGTAGATGTTCGCCTTGTACGGCGCGTTCGTCGGGGTGTGCTGGTGGTCCGGACCGTGTCGCGGGAGGAACGCGACCTCCTTCCCGGCGAGTTCGCCGAGCGTGATGTCGTCCGAGGGCTCGCCGAAGGGCGTGTCCACGCTGCGCTGCTCCACGTTCTCCAGGGGCAGGGCCTCGTAGATGCCGCTGCCGCCGATGACGCCGATAGTCATGCTTCTACGAACTCGCGGCGGGCGTAAAACGGCTACGAGTCGTCGTGCGGACCGTCCGGACTCGGCTCGTCGTCCGTGAACAGCCCGGCGACGGTCTCCAGCCCCCCGCGGTACGCCACGAGGTAGCCGAGGAGTCCCGCGCCGACGGCGTTCAGTATCGGGCCAGCGAGGTACAGCGGCTGTCCCCGAACCGCCGGGAACGGCGGCGCGAGCACGGCCTGCGCGACGAAGAAGACGGCTGCGACGGCCACCGCGAACACGACCGCGGCGAACTCGTCACGGTCCGCGTGCGTCGCGCCGAAGGCGAATGCGAGCCCGAGGCCGACCCAGAGCGGGAGCGCGACGGGGTCGGGCACCATCGTCTGCCGGTCGAGCAGCCAGCGCAGCGGGTACGTCACGAGCCACGCGGGCAGCAGCATCGGAATCGACATCACGAACCGCTCGGCGAGCGACGGGTCCTCGCCGAGTTCCGGCACCGCGCCCTCCTGCGATGCTTCAGGCACCGCGCACCTCCAGCACGGCGAGTGCGTGCTCCTGGAGTGCGAACAGCCGGTCGTCGGCGTAGGCCAGCGCGCGAGCCGCGCCGCCGTCGAGCTCGTGGCCTGCCAGTCGCTCGCCCGTCGCGGGGTCGCGCACCTCGACGCCGGTGCTGCGGTGGACGTAGAGGTAGTCGTCGGTGCGGACCACGCCGCCGAGGTCGACTGGTTCGTGGCTCCGCCAGCGACGCTCACCGGATTCGGCGTCGAAGGCGTACAGGTCACCCTCGAACGACGCACAGACGACGATCCCGTCGGCGACGGCGACCTCGTAGAAGGTCCCCGCACCACCTCGTTTCCAGCGTAGCGACCCGTCCTCGGTCGCGAACGCCCGGAGACTTCCGCTGTCGTTACCGCCGGCGACCGAGAGGAGCGTGTCGCCGTCGACCGCGCTCCGCCGATGCAGGTACTCGCCCTCGTCCGTCTGCCAGAGCCGGGAGCCGTCGCTCGCGTCGAAGGCGCTGAGCCGAGTGTTCCGGAGGCTACCCTCGCTGCAGTAGAGCGTCCCGTCGGCGTACGCCGAGGGGTACGGGTAGACGGCCTCGCCGTCGACCCGCTCGGTGAACCAGTGCCGGAGCCCGCTCGACAGGTCTCGTGCCTCCAGCCCCCGCTCGCCGAGGCCGAACAGCGTCGACCCGACGGGGAGGTAGCTGGCGTCGAACAGGCCGACGACCGACCGTCGTCCGTACTCCGGTAGTCGCCAGCGGCTGCCCCCGTCCAGCCCGAGGACGTGGAAGTCGTTCCCGGTGGGATAGCAGAGGTGACCACCGGCCGCGGCGATTCCACCCTCGATCTCGGTCGATGGGCGATAGTGCCACCGCCGGTCGCCGCCCGCCGCCGAGAAACCGTAGAGCCCGTCGTCCTCGACGGGACAGACGACCGTGCCGCCCGCGACGACGAGGCTGTACCCCGTCTCGCTGTCGAACTCGACGGTCCAGTGCTCGGCGAGGTCGGTGCCACCGGAGACCGGCACGTGGCTCCGCCGCGTCGGCGTCCGGCCGGGCACCAGCCACTCGTCCGTCGACACCGACTGGTCGGCGTCGAAGGGGTCGCGGAAGGCGGTGGGCCGCAGGAGCTGTCCGCCGGCCAGTGCGCCGACGCCGGCCGTTAACAGACTCCGGCGGGAGAGCCGTTCGGAGGGCATCTGTCGTTCGTGGGCAACATATCCGGAATCAAGTATTTTCTGGACTCGCCACGGCTCCGTGCCACGTGCTATCCACCACTACTCGTATTGATATGACTCCGGACCGTTTCGATTCGTAATGGTCGAATCGCACACGAACACGAAGCTCACCGAGGGGGAGCTCGCCCGGCCGATGCTCCGGCTGGCGTGGCCACTGGTGGCCATCCAGCTGCTGCAGGTCACCTACAACCTCGCCGACACGGCGTGGCTGGGCGCGTACTCCTCGAACGCCGTCGGGGCGCTGAGCCTCGCGTTCCCGCTCATCTTCTTCCTCATCTCCGTCGGGGGCGGGTTCACGGCCGCCGGTGCCATCCTCGTCGCGCAGTACACCGGGGCCGACAGCGACGGCTCGGCGAGCCTGGTCGCCGGGCAGACCGTCGGCTTCGTCGGCGCGCTCTCGGTCGTCATCGGTGCCGTCGGCTACGTCCTGACGGACCCGATGCTCGCCGTGCTGCCGGCGGACCCCGAGACCCAGCGCGTCATCGTCCCGCTCGCCGCGGACTACATGCGCATCTTCTTCCTCGGGATGCCCTTTCTGTTCGGCTTCTTCGTCTTCGTCTCGCTGCTCCGGGGCTACGGCAACACCCGCACGCCGCTTCGCATCATGCTCGTCTCCGTCGGGCTGAACGTCGTGCTCGACCCGCTGGTCATCTTCGGCGTCGGCCCGTTCCCCGAACTCGGCATCGAGGGCGCGGCGCTGGCGACCGTGTTCTCCCGCGGCGTCGCCACGCTGCTCGGCCTCTACCTGCTGTTCTGGACCAGCGCCGGGCCGGACGTCGGCGCGTCGGACCTCGTGCCCGACCTCGACACCATCCGGGACATCGTCCGCATCGGCGTCCCCTCCGCGGCCGAGCAGTCGATGACCTCGCTCGCGCTCATCGCGCTGACCGGGATGGTCGCGACGTTCCCGCCCGCGGTCGTCACCGCCTACGGGCTGGGCAACCGGGTCATCTCGCTCGTGTTCCTCCCCGCGATGGGGCTGGGACAGGCGACGAACACCGTCGTCGGGCAGAACCTCGGGGCCGAGAAGCCCGAGCGCGCCGAGCGGGCGACCTGGCTCGCCGCGAAGTTCGCCGCCGCGAGCCTGTTCGTCGTCGCGGTCGTCATCTTCGCCGTGCCGACGCTGGTGCTCCGGCCCCTGCTGACCGCCGACACCGTCCAGGCTGCGGAGACGCTGGTCTACGGCGCGGAGTACCTCCGCATCGCCGCCCCCGCGTTCGTGTTCATGGGGCTGTTCCCCGTGTTCCTCGGCGCGTTCCGTGGCTCCGGCGACACGAAGACCGCGCTGGTGTTCTCGGTGGTCGCGCTCTGGCTCGTGCGCGTCCCGACGACGTACGTGCTCGTGTTCGTCCTCGGCTGGGACGCCACCGGCGTGTTCGCGGCCGTCGCGCTCGGCGACGTGGTCGGCGCGCTCGCCGCGATGGCGTGGTTCACCCGGGGGGCATGGAAGCACACCGTCGTCGACCGTGGCCGGGAGGGCGAGCCCGTCGTGACCGACGGCGGGACGGAGCACGGCACGGACTGAGCGCGCAGGCGACGGGTCGTGCCCGGTCAGGGCCGCAGCCCGCTCGGTCCCTCCGTCACGAACACGGTCCCCTGCTCCGCCCCGTACTCGCCCGTCAGTTCCCCGGCGGCCAGCACCGAACCCTCCAGCCCGATGGTGGACGCGACGCGGGCACGTCGCGCCGCCGCCGGGAGGTCGAGGTCGATGTCGAGCGCGTACACCCTGAACCGGTAGGTCTCGACCTGCTCGGGCGGCGGTGACGGGCCGCCCCACCCCTGTCGGAGGAAGTCGTTGTACCCCTCGGTCGCACCCTCGAGCGGTTCGCCTCGCGGGAGGACCGTCGTCCCGGGGTCGACACCCCAGGCCTGCCAGTGGACCCATCCGTGGTCGACGACCTCGGCCGCCTCGGGATGGACCATCGTCACCAGCAGCGACTCGGCCGCGTCGGGGACGCCCCCGATCCGGAGTCCGGGGCGCTCGTTCTCGTTCACGAATCCGGTCCAGTCGGGGAGCCGGTCGCCATCCTCGAAGCTCGGACTGGTCACTGTGAGCGGTGCAGCGTCTTCGAGCGCGCCTGTCAGGGCTGCTATCATATCCACGGGGTTCGTAACCACACCACAAATATCTTCGTACGGAGAGGTTCCCCCCGAAAGATTCCTTCGAGGCGGGACGCCCCGCCCGTCTCGCAGCCTCAGACCAGCGTCCAGCCGCCGTCGTCCGTCGCCGCGACGACGTCACGACGCTCCATCTCGGTGAGCACCTCGTCCATCCGGTTCGGCTGGGCGATCTCCATCTCGATGCGCTGGAGGTCGTGGTCCTCCGCGAGGTAGTGCCTGATGTCGGCCTTCTGGAACGACGACTGCTCGTGACGCTCCATCGTCCCGGAGATGATGTCGATCATGTCCTCGATGAAGTTCCACGGGTACACCATCCACGCCCACTCCGACAGGCGTTCGCCGACGTAGTCCGGCTCGAACTCGCTGGTCTGGAGCAGCTGGAGCGTCGCCGTCTTCACCGTGCCCGCGTTGCGCTCCTCGACGTACTCCTCGGCTCGCCGGATGCTGCCGCCGGTGTCCGCGATGTCGTCGATGATGAGCACGTCCTTGCCCTCGACGCTGCCCTCGGGCATCGGGTACCGGACCTGGGGCTCGTCGGCCTTCTGGGCGGTGCCGACGTAGTGCTCCATCTTCAGGCTCGTCAGGTCGTCCATCCCGAGGAAGTCACAGATGCACCGCCCCGCGAACCAACCACCCCGGGCGAGTGCGACGATGACGTCCGGCTCGAAGGAGTCCTCCTTGACGTCGGTGCTGACGTCCCGACAGAGGCCGTAGATGTACTCCCAGTTCGTGATGGTGCAGTTGAAATCCTCCGGGAGGTCGCTCATACCCGCCAGTCGCGTGTGTCGGCACTTAACCGTTTTCAGGTTCAGCCAGCGGCCGGCCGTTCGGGTCACGGACCTGCGTGAACCGGGCTCTACACGGCCGGCGAGCACTGACCCACGGGCCCCGGCCCGGACGGGAAAGGCACAAAGCCTTCCCCCCCGTTCGTGAGGGTGATGCACGCGATTTTCGCTGGCCACGACGAGCACGAGTTGGTACGCGAGCTGGAGGCAGTCGGGTTCACGGTCCACGTCGTCGACGGCGTCGCGAACCGCCCCGGGCTGGAGGAGGCTGGAATTGTCGACGCGGACCTGTTCGTCCTGACCGACGTGGGGCAGGCGACGGGCATCCCGGTCGCGAAGGACCTGAATCCGGACGTCCGGGTCGTCGTCTACTCCGACGACTCGCTGCCGGAGTTCGTCAGCGGCCAGGCCGACCTGGCGGTGGACCCGGCGCTGCTCGATTCGGCGACGGTCGCCGAGGAGCTGGCAGGTAACTGACCGACGTGCGACCCGGTCGGACCGACTCGAGAGCGGTCGGACTACCGGCCACGACGGGCGGGGGGCGTCGACGCGGAGCCGCCGCGCGCTCGACATTTCTTGCAACTAGGTGACACACCACACGCGGTGCCAGAGCGACACGCGCCGGAGTGGGACGGATTCGGCGGTTAGAGGCGGTTTAAACCGGTGTATTCCGCGGGTCGTCACGCATCGCGGGGTGTGTCGTCCCCCCGCACGGTTCACGCCGACGAGACCGGCCCAGGACTGTTCAAGACCGTTCAGAGCGACGTAAACAGTCTGTACGGTAGCAGTCGTTGAAGTAGATACGGGCACTCCCCTCGGATGGAGACCACGAGGACACAGATAGGTCGGTGTCAGAGGGCCACACCCTCGTTCCCTGACAGGCGTGGTCTCCCGGTACTGGATATCCATCCAGCATCACTCCCCCTTCCCTTTCGACGCTACCGAGCGCCCGCCAGTCGTCGGCTCAGTCCTCGCGACGTGACAGCCCGACCAGATGCGGTGCCTCGGGCACGATGATCTCCGCGACGCCGAGGCGCACCGCCGCCTCGCTCCCCGGGAGACAGCAGACGAGTACGCCCTCGACGATGCCGGCCATCGTTCGCGTGGCGATGCTCCGGCTACCGATCTCCTCGTACGAGAGCCGCCGGAACAGCTCGCCGAAGCCGGGCAGCTCCCTGTCGAGCAGCGGCTCGACGGCCTCGACGGTCACGTCGTCGGGCGTGACCCCGGTCCCACCGGTCGTGACGACGAGGTCCACGTCGTCGCGCTCGGTGAGCCGGTCGACCGTGCCCTGCACGCTGTCGTACTCGTCGGCGATGAGTTCGCGGACGACGACCTCGTGCCCCTCGTCGGAGAGGATGCTCGCGATGCGGTCGCCCGAAGGATCGTCGTCGAACGTACGCGAGCTCGACACCGTGACGACCGCGACGCCGAGGTGGTGTGCGTCGTGCTGGTGATGCTGGTGGTCATGCCCGTCGTCGTCGGCGTGCTCGTGCCCTCCGCCATCTGCGTGGTCGTGGCCGTGCTCGTCGGACTGCTCGTCGTCGCTCATGTCCGGCGGGTTCCGGCGGCGGCGACATAGCTCTTGTCGGGCTTGCCCGCGTCGGCACGCTTTTGCCCGCGCCACGAGTCGCCACGCGCATGAAGGCCGTCCAGTTCGCAGCGCACGGCGACGCGGACGTCATCGAGTACGACGAGTATCCGACCCCGGAGCCGGACGCCGACGAGGTGCTGGTCGACGTGAAGGCGGGCGCGCTCAACCACCTCGACGTGTGGACCCGACGCGGGTTGCCGGGCCTCGACCTCGAGATGCCGCACGTCCCCGGCAGCGACGCCGCGGGCGTCGTCGAGGCGGTCGGTGCGGACGTGACACGCTTCGAGCCCGGCGACCACGTCGCGGTCTGGTCCGGCACCGCGACCGACGACGACGAGTTCACCCGGAAGGGCGACCCGACGCTCTCGCGGAGCTTCAAGGTCATCGGCGAGCACCTCCCCGGCGTCCACAGCGAGTACGCCGCCCTCCCCGCCGAGAACCTCGTCCCGGTTCCCGACGACGTCTCCTGGGAGACCGCGGCGGCCGCCCCGCTGGTCTTCGGCACCGCGTGGCGGATGCTCATCTCGCGGGGCGACGTGACCGCCGGTGAGTCCGTCCTGGTGCTCGGGGCCTCCGGCGGCGTCGGCCACGCCGCCGTCCAGATTGCCGACTACGCGGGGGCGGAGGTGTACGCGACCGCGAGCAGCGAGGGGAAGCTGGAGTACGCCCGCGAGTGCGGCGCGGACCACGTCTGCAACTACGAGGAGGAGCGCTTCGCGACGTGGATCCGCGAGGAGACGGACGGCCGCGGCGTGGACGTGGTCGTCGACCACGTCGGCGAGGAGACCTGGGAGGACTCGCTGAAGTGCCTCACGAAGGGGGGGCGACTGCTCACCTGCGGGGCGACGACCGGCCCGCACGCCGAGACGAACATCAACCGGGTGTTCTGGAGCCAGCTCGAGATAATCGGCTCGACGATGGCGACGCCCGGCGAGGCCGAGACCGTTCTCGAACTGGTCTGGGACGGCACGTTCGAGCCGCGCATCCGCGAGACGCTGCCGATGAGCGAGACGGCGCGAGCCCACGAACTACTGGAGAACCGTGAGGGCTTTGGCAAGGTGGTCGTAATTCCAGACAGTGAGCTCTGACGCCGAACCGGAGGAACAGCCGGTCGACGACCGGGGCGCGCCCACCATCGACGGGAGCGCCACGACGGCCGACGACGACAGCGATGGCTACGTCCACCGCCCGGCCGACGGCGTCCACCCGGAGGCCGTCGACCGTGAGTGGGACTGGCGCGGCTGGGTGGTCGTCGCGGTCGTCCTCTTCTCGTTTCTCGTGGTGCCCGTGGTCATCCTCTACCGGCCGCCGTCGCTGCCGTACTGGGTCGCGCTGCTCGCGTTCCCGATGCTGCCCGCGCTGCTGCTCGGACTCGTCGCGGTCTGGGGGACGACGCGGCCCTAGCTCAGGGGGACCCGACCGAACGTCGCCTCCAACTGGTCGACGATGGCCCGAGCTCGGGCCACGTCCGACGACGGCGTCCCGTCCCGAGCCGCGTAGTCGAGCAGGTCACGCCGCAGCCGCCACGCCTCGAACGTCGTCAGTGTCGGCTCGCCGGCCTCGAGTTTCCGGGCGATGTTGAGCGCCCACCAGGGCTGTGGCTCGCTCTCGTCGTGCCCGGTCAGTCGTTCGACCATCACGTGGTGGACGAGCCACAGTTCGCCACGGGAGAGCGTCACGTCGGTCGATTTCGGTGGGTTTCGTACTGACGACATCTGTGGATGACCGCCTCCATGCGACGATACGACCCACCCCGCTATAAATCCTTGCGACGTGTTAACACATACTCTCCACGGGTCCCTCAGTCGAAGTCGCGGCGCATCGCGATCTCGAACCAGGGACAGAGGCGGAGCTGCCGGTAGAACTCGGGGTTGTCGTGGAGGTGCTCGTAGGGGACCCACATCAGGCCCTCGACCTCCTCGGGGTCGGGGTCGAGCGTGGTGTCGGTGAGCGTGAGCTTCAGCACGGCACAGACCTCGTGCTCGATACCGGCGTTCTCGAAGTAGCGCTTGTACTCGAAGCGGTCCGTGAGCTGGAGGTTGTCGTACTGGTCGGGCGTGATGCCGAGTTCCTCCTCGAGGCGCTCGCGGGTCGCCGCCTCTTGGCTCTGGCCCTCGACGGGGTGGGAGGCGACCGTGCCGTCCCACCAGGTGCCCCAGAGGCGCTTGTCCGCGGCCCGCTGGGCGAGGAGGATGTTCTCGTCCTCGTCGAACACCAGCGAGGTGAACGCCCGGTGGCGGATGCCCTCGCCGGTGTGGGCGTCCAGCCGGTTGACGAGTCCCTGTTCGTTGTCGTCCGGGTCGACCGCGATGACCTCCTGCCCGGCGTTCTTGTGAAGGTCCTCGGCCGCGCCGTCGGACGGGTCAGACGTACTCATGGCTCAACAATCGCGTACCCTGCTAAAATGGACTTCGACTCGTCACGCCACCACCGGCAACCCGTGGCGACCCGACCGCGTCGCTGGCCGGAACCGCGACCTGCCCGACCCAACGCCGGCACCGCAGTCCGCTCCCCGGTGATGACCACCCAACCCCTATCTCGTACTGCTCACGCCTCTGCTTCGACCGTCTGTGCCATCAGCGACTTGATGCCGCCGTACAGCCCGAGCACGGCAGCACCGCTGAAGAAGCCACCGATGGCGGTCACGAGCCGGACGTCCTGCGGGATGCCGAAGGCCGTCGGCCACAGCGTGATCCAGAACGTGAACAGCAGCACCATCTGGGCGAGCATCATCATCACGAACGCCGCGCCCGTATCGACGCTCGCCTCCAGTTTGACGTCGTCCTCACCGAACCGCTTGCTGGGGGTGGCCATGTATGTACCAGTTACCGCTACCGTTGGTTACCGGATATAGTTATCTGTTGGTTACCTACCAGAAGCACCGCTGTATAAAGTGTTTGTGGCCACTGGTGTCGGTGGAATCGCCGGACTGCGCCGTGGTGTAATGGTTCCATACCGCGTGGCAACGAGGCGTTACTACCGTCAGCCGAGCCGCTCGTCGAGGATGAGCCGGGTCTTCGTGGAGACGACCTCCTCCATCTCGCGGGCCTGCGTGATGAGGTCGTTCACGCCCTGGGTGTCGGCACAGTCGACCACGAGCACCACGTCCTCCTCGCCGGAGACCTGCCAGACGAAGTCCACCTCGGTCCAGTCGGCCATGCGTTCGGAGATCCGGGTGGTCTCGACGTCCATCGCGACGCCGATCTCGATCATCGCCTTGACGTTCCCCGTGCGCGTGGCGACGGTGAACCGTTCGATGACGTCGTCCTCGGTCATCCGTTCGACCCGGTTGCGGACCGTCCCCTCGCTGGTGCCGACCTCCTCGGCGATCTCGGTGTAGGGCGTCCGGGCGTCCCGTCGGAGGATGTTCAGTATCTCGCGGTCGAGTTCGTCCATGGAGGTTGTCGTCTACCACCCCTTCCCACTTGACGATTACGAAATTCGTAACGACGCTTCGAAAGCAAGGTTTATTGACGTGGCAACGTACGTACTTCGTAACGATGGACGCCTACGTAGCACTGGAGGGTGGCCACGTGGTCGAGGCCCGTGGTCGTGCTCCAGGCACAGCAAACGGCGAACTGGTTTTCACGACGGCGTACACGGGATACGAGGAGAGCCTCACCGACCCGTCGTACGAGGAACAGATACTCACCTTCGCGTACCCGCTCATCGGGAACTATGGGGTACGCGAGGAGCGCTTCGAGTCCGACCGGGTCCACCCGCGCGCCGCGGTCACCCGCGAGCTGACCGACGACGTGGCCGAGTGGCTCGCCGAGGAGGGCGTCCCGGCGGTCGACCACATCGACACCCGCGACCTCGTCACCGACATCCGCGAGGAGGGTGCGATGGCCTGTGGCATCGCCGTCGGCGACGACGTGACGCCCGAGGACGCGCTCGCCGAGCTCGAGGACTGCGTGCCGATGAGCGACCACACCGATATCGGCGCACAGGTGTCCGTCGACGAGCCCGTCGTCCACAACGCCGACGGCGACGGCGCGACGGTCGCGCTCGTCGACTGCGGCGCGAAGCGCTCCATCGTCGACTCGCTGGTCGAGCGCGGCGCGACGGTCCACGTGCTCCCGTACGATGCCACCGAGGACGCCGTGGCCGCGATCGACCCGGAGCTCCTGTTCATCTCGAACGGCCCGGGCGACCCGGAGAACTTCGACGCGGCCGTCGAGCTCGTCGACACCTTCGTCGGGGAGGTGCCCATCGCGGGCATCTGCCTCGGCCAGCAGATCGTCGCCCGCGCGCTCGGCGGGACGACCGAGAAGATGGACTTCGGCCACCGCGGCGTCAACCAGCCCGTCCGCGACCACGACACCGGGAAGGTCGTCATGACCACGCAGAACCACGGCTACACCGTCGCCGACGCGCCCGAGGCACTCGAGGTGTCGCAGGTCAACGTCAACGACGGCACCCCGGAGGGCCTCGACAGCACCGACCTCGACATCATCACGCGCCAGTACCACCCCGAGGCCAACCCCGGCCCGCACGACTCGCTCTCGTTCTTCGACGACGTGCTCGGGATGACCGCCTCGACGCGAACCATCGTCGCCGACTGAGCGGGACGTAGGCGTCCTCCCGGTTCTCGCGAGCGATACAGCCCGTGGCTCGGTCGCCCCCGTCAGGACGGGATGGAGTAGCCGGACCGTCGGGCGACGAGACCCGCCTCGGGGCCACGCCACTCGAACTCGACGCCCTCGTGCGTCGGCGGGGCGACCTCGGCGACCTCGAACGTCCGGTTGCGCGCCTCGGGTGTGGTGAGCGCGGCGACCATCACCCACGCCAGGTCCGGTCGGGGGATGCGTCCGGCGACGGTGTCCTCGCCCTCGCTCGTCGCGACCGACTCCGTCCCCTCGCCGTTCGTCGTCCGACCGGTGCGTACGATGGTGTGCGGGACCCCGGAGTCACGGAGGTACCGCTCGGTGGCGTCGAGCGCGCCGAGGATCCTGTGCTTGCACAGCCTGACCGGCAGCACCATGCCGCTCTCGGAGTCGCCGACACCGATCTTCGAGTGGAGGACCACATACGGCCGGCCGGCGTCGCTCGCGGCGTCGACCAGGTTCCGGACGCCGACGCCGACGTCGAGCCGCCCGAGGACGTGGGAGAGGCCGCCGTCCCTGACGCTACAGCAGATGGCGTCGACGTCCCTGACCGCGCCGTCGAGTCCCTGACCCGTGGTGAGGTCCCCGATGCAGACCTCGGTCGCGCCGGCCTGCCGCGCGAGCGATTCCTCGCCACGGCCGGGGACGAGCGCGCGCACCACGTAGTCGGTGTCCGAAAGGTAGTCCACGAGTGCCCGACCGACCGGTGTCGAGGCGTCGGCGACCAGCACGCGGTACGATTCGTGCGACACGGTGACAACCTACGTGCCGTGGTGAGTAAAGCGTTCCGCGCAACCAGTTGGTCGGCTTGTTATCGCCGGGACCGGTCACCGATCTCGTCGCGAGGTGACCGGCGTTCCTGCTGGTGGTTGGGACGCGTCTCCGTCGGCGGGTGGACGTAGAGTGCGTCCACGAGCACCAGTGAACAGACGAGGCCGGCAGCGGCGACGAGCAGGTGCACCGGGAGTCGGGTGACGGATGCACCGACGGCCGCCGCGAGCCACGTGAGCGGAATCACGCCGAGCACGAGGTCGTAGCGCGAGACCGCACGAAGCACCGTCGATGGTCGGACGAGCGATGCCACGTCCACGAGGTCGGTTTCCGTCCGTCTCATCGTGACCACCCGTGTCAACAGAGGTCGTTCTTCGGTAGTAAAATTTTGGCTCGAAACCACGGGGGAACCGCCAGGGAATTCACATCCAGTATCTTCGGTAGGTTCGGATATGATTCAGAAATAATATCGAGGGTCCCCGAAGGAATCCACGAGAATCAGCAACTGGCATCCTCCGGAGTAATAGGCGGAGCGATGCCACCGAGAAGATGGTGCTACAGAGTCGTACTATCCATTCGCGTGGGTCGCGCCGGCCCGGTAGTGCCGGTTGTACTTCGAGAGCTTCCGGTAGAGGACGTAGCCGACGACGCCCTCGAAGGCGAACACGAACGCGATGAAGCCGATGCTGCCGCCGACGAACGGGGCCGCGCCGAAGTCGACGACGGTGACGAGCGTGTTGTACGTCGCGTGGATGGCGGCGGCGATGAGCAGGCCCTTCACCACGATGGGGCCCCAGTGGTCGTCGCTGAACTTCGCGAGCCCGAGGTAGTAGCCCGCGATGGCGGAGTAGAGCACGTGGCCCGGGCCGACGAACGAGCGGGCGGTCGCCGTGTCGACCGCGCCCGCGAGGCTCGCGCTCGTCGAGAGAGACCGTGCCTGGATGACGGCCTGGGTGATGTAGAGCGCGTTCTCGATGGTGGCAAAGCCCAGTCCCGCGACCGCGCCGTACACCGCGCCGTCGATGACCGCGCCGAACTGGTCGCCGTTGTAGGCGTAGACGCGGACCGCGAGCCACTTCACGGTCTCCTCGACGGGACCGACGACGAGGAAGAAGAACACGACGAGCGTGATGGGAAACAGCGGCGTGCTCGGCAGCAGGGCCGCGATGACCGACCGCAACGCGGAGTTCGCCACGGCGGCGAAGCTCGCGAACAGCACCGACAGCAGGAACGTCACCGCGAGCGGGCCCAGCGGGTCCCCGCCAGTCGGGTTCGTCCGCCAGATGGCCCCGACGATGACGAGCGCGGGGAGGATGGAGGCCACCGTCAGTATCCCGAGCGTCGGCCGGACGCTGATGCCGTAGACGACCAGCCCGAGCTGGGCGGTAAAGGTCGCCAGCGCGAGCAGGACCACCGCCCAGTGTGCGCTCCGGACGATGCCGCCGTAGACGAACACGGCGAACCGGTCGAGAGACGTCCGTGGTTCCCAGCCCGTCACCTCGTACCCGCCGTCCGTGGCGACCGCCGTGTCGCCGTCGCCCGAGTCGGTCATCTGTCAACGGGCCTACGTGGGCGGGTTTCGAGTAGGTACACCCAACGTACGTAGCCTGTCCAGGGCCGGTACGCAGGTGGTAGCTGTGCCGGCTCGCGGTTCTACTCCACGTCGAACGAGCCCTCCAGCCCGAGCGTCTGGTGGGGCGCACAGAAGTACTCGTACCGGCCGCTCGTCCGGAAGGTGTGTGCGTGCAGGTAGCCCTCGCCGTAGGTGTCCGAGGCCGTTCCCGGGGTCCCCGTCCAGTCGGAGCCATCGGGCTTCTCCCGGACCCGGATGTTGTGGCCCGCGCTCCGCCACACCCAGTGGACGGTGTCGCCGGCCGCGACGGAGAACGACTCCGGCGCGAAGCTGAAGCCGTCGGCCGCGACGTCGACGACGAGGTCAGGCTCGCGCTCCTGGGGCGGCACGCCGGTCGTCGTGGGGGCGGCGGTCTCGGTACCGGACGTGGTCGTCGGGTCCGTCCCGTCCGTGGTCCCTGAGCGCTCGGTCCCCGCCGTCGTCCGGGGCGTCGACGTCGTCGCGTTCGTCCCATCGACGCTGGCTCCGTCGTCCGTGGCCCGTCGCTCCGGCCCCCACGGGTTCGAGAGACAGCCGGCGGCGGCGACGGCGGCCGCGAGGGTAGCGCCACCCGTTCGCAACAGTTCGCGCCGACACCGCTTCCGTCCCGGCTCCCTCCCGTCGTCGGGCCTCATGATTCCTCCTCCGCACCCGCTGCGGGCACGTCACGGAACTCGTACCCGGTCCCGACCGGCTGCTCGTCGCTCGCACCGCCGAGGCGCGCGTCGACCAGCAGCGGGGCGGCGTGGACGACACCGGTCGCGACGAACGCCCAGTCCGGTACCGTCGCCGGGAACAGCACGGCCGCGAGCAGCACGAGCCCGGCGGCGAGGCTGCCGGTCAGGTACGCCGCACGGGTCCGGTGGGTGGCGACCACGCCGGTGACGAGATAGCCGACCGCCAGCACGACCGGCCACGGCGTCCACAGCAGCGTTCGCGCCAGCTCCGGCGACGACACCAGGCCGTAGACGACCGCCGCGTCGAGCGCGAGCGCGCCCCCGACGAGCGCGACCCACAGCCACAGCAGCGGGCTGTACCGCACCGTTCGTGCGCCGGCAAGCACGCCGACGCCGACCATCGCGACCGTCGCGGCCGCCCAGAAGCCGACCACGACGACGGTCCCCTCGACGCCGACCGCATCGAGCGCGAGCCCGGGGCGGTTCGCGAGGAACTGGGTGAGCGCCCAGCCGAGCAGCCCGAGCACGCCACCCAGCCCGAGCAGGCTGTCGATGCCGAGCCCGTCCCGCATCGTCTCGTCGGTCTGTGCCGCGTCGGTGTCCATCATCTCGCGTCACCCCCGTCGGTCCCGGCGTAGTCGTAGGTGCCAGCGTACTCCGCGTCGGTGACGGTTACCGGTTCGGGCGGTTCGTCGTCCGTCCCCTCGTCGGCGTCGCCCGTGGCCACGTCCTCGACGTGCTGCCCCCAGAGCCCCCGGTGCTTCTCGACGGTCACGTCGCCCTCGACGTGGGTCTGACACGCGAGCCGGAGCCCGCTCTCCTCGTCGTGCGGCGGGAGATCCAGCCGGCGTCGTTCGCGGGACCCGGGCTCGCTCACCTCGCCGTCGACCGCGACGGCACAGGTGCCACAGAGCCCGTTGCCGCCGCAGTTGGCGACCTGCGTCACGTCGTTGTGCGGCGAGTGTCCCTCGGCGGCCAGGAGGACGGAGCGAAGCTGATCGCCCACCTCGCAGGTGACCTCGCGGCCCTCGAACCGGACCGTCGGGGTGCGCCGGAACGTCGGGCTCCGGCCGTCGTAGACGAGGTCGATGGCCGTCGTCATCCAGCAGCCGTCGTACTTGCCGTCGGACTGCCGGGCCACGGTGAACTCGTAGGTGCGGTCGCCGTCGGGATGGCGGGACAGGACGGCCTGCGTGAACGTCCCGCCCTCACGGTCGGTCGGCCCGCGCTCGACCGCGTCCGCGCCGACGAGCCGGTCGTAGATGGGGCCGAGCAGCGTCGTCGCGAACCCGTCGAGCGAGCCGTGGGCTGTCCGGAAGTCCGGTGCCGAGAAGTCGAACAGCGTCCGGACGCTCGCGGGCACCGCCCCGTCGGCACGTGCCGTCGCGACGTCGACGTCGGTCGCGACCAGCACGTCGAGCTGTGCCCGGACCGCATCGGCGGGGCCGAGGTCGGGCGACGGGCCGACGGTCGAGGCCGCCAACGTCACGGCATCCGGGTCACCGCTCATCGACTCCCCTCCACCGCGGTGCCGGGCTTCGAGTCCGGCGAGCGCACCGTGAACTGCTCCAGTGCCCGCTCGAGCTTGCCGGCGCTCTCGGCGAGCCAGTCGACGCGCTGCTCGATGGACCCGATGACCGTCTCCTGCTCGCCGGCGGTCGTCGCCACCTGCGAGGCCTCCATCGCGGTCTCCGCACCGATCTCGCGGACCGTCTCGACGTTCGCGCGCATCTCGGCGACCCGTTCCGTCTGGGCGTCGGTCGCGGCGTCGATACGCGAGGCGTCGGTGGCGGTCTCGTCGACCACCTCCTCGACGGCGTCGAACGCCCCCAGCGCCGACTCGATGGTGTCGGTGCCGCGCTCGACCGCGGCCTGCGTGCGCTCGATCTCGGCGAGCGCCGACTCGGTGTCGGCCTCGACCGACTCGAGCGCATCCTCGATCTCGGCGGCTGCGGCCTCGGTGTCGTTCGAGAGCGTCCGTATCTGCCTGCCGAGGTGGCTCATGCTGCCGTCGTCGTTCGACTTCTTCGCCTCCAGTTCGGTGTTCATCGCGAGGTGCTCGGTCTGCTCGGTGAGGTCGCGCACCCGGTCGGCGAGGTCGGAGACGTCGGCGACCGTCCGCGAGAGCGACTCGATCTCGTCGACGGACGAGGCCGTCCGTCGCTCGATGGCCCCGACGGCGTCCAATGCGTCCGTCGCGGCGGCCGCACCCTCGTCGGTCGCCGCGGCGGCAGCCTCCGATTTCTCGGCGACGGTCTCCGCACGGTCGGCGACGGCCTCGACGCGGTCGACGAGATCCGCCATCGCCTGTGCGGTGTCCGCGAGCTGAGCGTGCTGGCTGTCGACGCCCTCGCTGATGGACCGCGTCGCCCTGGTCACCTCGACGGTGCCCTCCCGGGCCGTGGTCGCGTTCCCGTCGGCCTCGCGGGCGGCGTCCGCGACGGACTGCGAGAACGACCGGACCTCGGCGACCATCGTCTCCATCTGGTCCATCATCCCGTTGAAGCTCGTCGCGAGCGCGTCGAACTGCGGGACGCCGGTCTCCTCGTCCATCCGGCCGGTGAGGTCGCCGCGACGGGCCGCCGAGAGCGTCCGGGTCTGGGCGGTCGCGGTCGTCGCCAGCTCGCGGTTCAGTGACTCCACGGTGTCGACCTGCGAGGCGAGCTGGTCGCGGAGTTCGGCGACGCTCCAGGCAAGCTGGCCGACCTCGTCGCGTCGCGTCGGCTCGAACGACGTCTCGAAGCGCCCCGTCTCGGACACCCGGCGCGTCTCGCGGTCGAGGCTCCTGACCCCGCGCACCACAGACCGCTCGACGAGCGCGAGCGCGACGACGTTGCCCGAGACCACGACGGCAAGCGCCAGGATGCCGCCGCGGTAGATCGCCTGTGCCTCCCCGTACGTCGTCGCGAGGTGGACGGTCGCCTGCCACACCGCGACCGTCACCACGGCGAACGCGACGAGCGTGGACGCGGCCGCGGCGGCCACGAACTTCCCCGTCAGCGACGCCCGTGGGTCGACCACCCGACGGAGCCGCCGGGTCACCCCGCGAAGTACTCCAGTTACCATGGACGCACCTGAACGTATTAGTTAAAGTGAATTTTCCCAGTTCCGTCCCAAATTGGGCCAAAATAGCAGTGCCAACGGTCGAATCCACCGTCCCGCTCGGCTGCAGAGCCACCGCTACCGGTCGGGCGCGACGGGAAGAACGAACCGGTGTCGTGACCGCCTCAGCCCCAGCGCTGCTGGGTCCGCGGACGCTCCTGCACCGGCAGCACCTCGAGGTCGCCCTCCTTCGCGGCCAGCCCCTCGAGGAACGCCCTCGCGGAGGCCTCGGTGGAGAGGTAGGCGACCTCCTCCTCGACGGCGGTCTTCAGCGCGTCGACGTCGTCGCTGACGACCAGGTCGACCGTCGCCTCGATGATGGCGGCCTCCACGTCGTCGAACGCGGTGACGTCGAAGTACTCGTCGTAGCCGTCGACGTCGAGGTCGACGACGGCGACACCGCCGGGTTCGATGGCGTTGCCCGCGGCATCCTGGGCCTTCCAGTACGCCATCCCGAACGTGCTCGCCGTGCCCATGACCTCGCCGGTGGACTTCATCTCCGGGCCGAGGCGCGGGTCCGAGTTCGGCAGCCGGTCGAACGGCAGGACGACCTCCTTCACCGAGTAGTGGGTCGGCACCTGCTCTGCCACGTCGAGGTCGGCGAGCGTCTCGCCGGCCATCACCTTCGCCGCGAGCTTGGCGATGGGGACGCCCGTCGCCTTCGAGACGTACGGGACCGTGCGCGAGGAGCGCGGGTTCGCCTCCAGCACGTACACCTCGCCATCTTTGACGGCGAGCTGGACGTTCATGAGGCCGACCGTGTCGAGCGCGTCGGCGATCTCCTCGACGACCTCGCGGACCCGGGCCGCCGTCGCGTCGTCGAGCGAACGCGGCGGGATGACGCAGGCGGAGTCGCCGGAGTGCACGCCGGCGGACTCGATGTGCTCCATGATGCCGCCGAGCAGCACGTCCTCACCGTCGCTGACGGCGTCGACGTCCAGTTCGATGGCGTCCTCGAGGAACTCGTCGACGAGGATGGGCTTGTCCGGCGAGACGCGCACCGCCTCCTCGATGTACTCCTCGAGCTCCGCGTCGTCGTGGACGATGCGCATCGCGCGGCCGCCCAGGACGTAGCTCGGGCGGACGAGCACCGGATACCCGAGGTCGCGTGCGAGTTCGAGGGCCTCCTCCTCACTCGTGGCGCTTCCGCCCTTCGGCTGGGCGATGCCGCGTTCGTCCATCAGCCGGTTGAAGCGGTCGCGGTCCTCCGCGAGGTCCATCGCCTCGACCGAGGTGCCCATGATGTCGCACTCGACGCCGCGGCGTTCGAGCTCGTCGGCGAGCGGCTCGCCGATGTCGACGGAGGTCTGGCCGCCGAACTGGATCATCACGCCGTCGGCGTCGGTCACCTCGATGACGTCGGCGACCTCCTCGGCGGTGATCGGCTCGAAGAACAGCCCGTCGGAGGTGTCGTAGTCCGTCGAGACGGTTTCGGGGTTGTTGTTCACGACGTGGGCGTCGATATCCAGCTCTTCGAGGGCCTGCACCGCGTGGACCGAGCAGTAGTCGAACTCGACGCCCTGCCCGATGCGGATGGGGCCGCCGCCGACCACGACGACGCTCTCTGCGTCGCGGTCGACCTGGAGTTCGCCCGCCGCGGCCTCGGCTCCCTCGTAGGGCCCGGAGAACCACTCGGGCTTGCGCGAGGAGTAGTAGTACGGCGTCGACGCCTCGAACTCGCCGGCACAGGTGTCGACCTGCTTGTACGTCCTGCCGGGTACGTCGGCCTCGACCTGACCGACGCCGGCCCGGGCCGCCGAGACGGGGAGCTCCTCGGTCTCGCCGTCGGCCCCTGCCACGACCTCGGTGGCCTCGCGCCAGGCACCGCGCGTCTCCGGGAGCCAGGTGAGGCTGCTGTCCTCGAAGACGTTGCCCGCGAGCGCGGATATCTCGGCGTTCGTGAAGCCGGCCGTCGCGGCGGGCGTGAACTCGCCGTCGACGACCTCCTTGCTGGCCTCGACGATACGCTGGAAACGCTCGACGTACCACTCGTAGATGCCGGTCGCCTCGACGACCGTCTCGACGTCGAAGCCGCGCTCGAACGCCTCGAACATCGCGTACGGGCGGTCCGGGCTCGGGCGTTCGAGGTACTGCTCGGTCAGCTCGTCGTCCTCCAGCTCGCCGAAGTCCTCGGCGGGGTCGTACTCGGAGCTGCGGAGCGACTTGAGCAGGCTCTCCTCGAACGTGCGGCCGATGGCCATCGCCTCGCCGGTGGACTTCATCGCCGTCGAGAGCGTGAAGTCGGTGTCCTCGAACTTGTCGATGGGCCAGCGTGGCACCTTCGTCACCACGTAGTCGATGGCGGGCTCGAAGGCGGCGGTCGTCTCGCCGGTGATCTGGTTGTCGATCTCGTGGAGGCGCTTGCCGAGTGCGACCTTCGCCGTCACGCGGGCGATGGGGTAGCCCGTCGCCTTCGAGGCGAGCGCGGAGGACCGGGAGACACGTGGGTTCACCTCCACCACCCTGTACTCGCCGCCTGGGGTGCCGTCGTCGTGCCAGGCGAACTGGATGTTACAGCCGCCCTGGATGCCGAGCTCGCGGATGACCTCGAGTGCGGCGTCGCGCATCTCCTGGTGGCCGTCGTCGGGGATGACCTGCGAGGGGGTGACGACGGTGGACTCGCCCGTGTGGATGCCCATCGGGTCGAGGTTCTCCATGTTGCAGATGATGATGCAGGAGTCGTCGGCGTCGCGCATGACCTCGTACTCCAGTTCGACCCAGCCCGCGATGGACTCGGTGATGAGCACCTCGTCGTTGCGCGAGAGGCGCAGACCCTTGCGGACGCGGCTGACGAGTTCGTCCATCTCGTGGACGACGCCCGAGCCGGAGCCGCCCAGCGTGTACGTCGTGCGTGCGATGACCGGCAGACCGCCGACCGCGTCGACGGCGTCCTCGACGCGCCCGACGAGGTCGTCCTCGGTGAGTGCGCCCACGGACTCGTCCTCGTCGAGCGAGATCGTCGTCGATGCTGGGACGGGCTGGCCGATCTTCTCCATGCGCTGGCGGAAGAGGTCGCGGTCCTCCGTCGCGTAGATGGTGTCCAGCGGCGTGCCCATGATCTCCACGTCGTGCTCCGCCAGGATGCCCTCCTCGGAGAGCGCCGCGGTGACGTTGAGGCCGGTCTGGCCGCCGAGGCCCGCGATGACGCCGTCCGGGTTCTCCCTCCGGATGATCTCCGCGATGGCGTCGGTGGTGATGGGCTCGACGTACACCTTGTCGGCCATCTCCGGGTCCGTCATGATGGTCGCCGGGTTCGAGTTGACCAGCACGACTCGTGCGCCCTCCTCCTGGAGCGCCCGGCACGCCTGCGCGCCGGAGTAGTCGAACTCGGCGGCCTGTCCGATCTGGATGGGACCGCTGCCGATGAGAAGTATCGTGCGTCCGTCGCCGGTGTCGTCCGCTGTCCCGCCGGTCATGGTTGTCTGTCGGTACCCAGTTCGCACATCGTAATAAGCGCCACGATACACTACGAGAAACGTAACGCCGTTTCGAAATTCGAACCCGTGTCGTGGTGACGTGGCGCAGACGCGTCGCTCCTCGGTCGGCGTCAGACAAACGTGCCGGAGACTGCCGTCGCTACCCGTGGCCTGTCATACGAACGTACCCGTCCTGACGGCGCGAATCTACCCCGACGCGTCCGACGTCTGGACCCGATAGCGGTACGGCTGGGACCGGATGACCTCCACGTCACCCGTCTCGGCGTGCCGACCGAGTACCGTCGCGACCCGGTGCGGGCTATCGATCTCGATGTCGTGCTCCTCGAGGAGCCTGACGATCTCTCGGGCAGACAGCGGTTCGTCGGCGTCCGCCTCCGCGAGAACGGTGCGTATCCGTTCGAACTCGCCCTGGCGGGTATGCATGTATGCTGTACACGTGCCCCAACGGCATAAAACGGCGTCAGACGGGCGTTAGACAATCACACGCGCCGTCTCGGCTCAGAGCGCGCGGTCGTGCTCGCTCTCGAAGTCGCGCTGCTCGCGGTACGCCTCGACGAACTCGCCCACGTCGAACTCCAGCATCTGGCGCTCGAACTCGGACATGGCGGTGTCGTCGTCGCTGTGGCTGACGGCGTGCTCCATCAGCTCGACGACCAGCTCGACGACGATCTCGTGGAGTCGCCGGTCCGTGAAATCGGCCAGCCAGATCATCGAGCAGCCCACGGTACCGTCGTCGGACACGTCCGCGCTGGCGACCTTCTCCGGGAACTCCTCCATCACGATGCCCATGATGTGGACCGTCCCGAACTCGTCGAACTCGTCGGCCGGCTCGATGGTCGCACGGAGCACCTCGACCAGCGACTCCGGGAAGAACCGCGACGGCGGGTGGACGTCCATCACGACCGCGTAGCGTTCGCCGTCACGCACGTACTCCCGCATCCCGAGGTCGATCTCGCCGACGTCGACCGTCGGACCGTCCGGCAGCGACAGCTCCGTCCCGGACCCACCGGGGACGCGTGGCTCGGTCATACGGGCCTCTCGGCGTTCCGAAAGGAAAAGTGGCGCGCTCCGCGGTTACTCCTCGTCGTCCGCTTCCTCCGCTTCCTCCGCCTCGTCCTCTCCGTCCGCTTCCTCTTCGGCTTCGTCCTCCTCGTCGTCCGCTTCTTCCCCTTCGACCTCGACTTCGACCTCGACCTCGATCTCGATGCCGTCGGCCTCGAGTTCGGCCTCGGCGGTGCGTGAGTCCCCGACCTCGATCTCGAGTTCGTCCGAGTCGACCTCCACCTCTACCTCGACGTCTACGGAGATGTCGTCTCCCATACATCGACCGACATCGGCAGACGTAATAAAAGCAGACGCTCCCGGCTGTCAGGGCCAGTCGTCGCGGACCTGTTCCTCCGGCTCCTCGTCGTCCGCGGGCTCGCCCATCTCCCAGCCCGCGGCGTCGGCGGCATCCTCGATGGGGAGGTACTCCCAGCCGACCTCGTCGGCGAGTTCGGCGTCCTCCTCGGTCGTGCCGACGAAGACGTGCCGGTCGGTGTCGAACTGTTCGCCGACGCTCTCCAGGCTCTCACCCTTGCCGCGTGGCCCCGAGAAGAAGTCCTGCCGGATGCGGTTCTTCCGGGTGAAGTTCGTCACGACGTAGGTGGGTTTGTCGGAGACGACGCCGACGTACTTGCTCCAGCGCCGTGCGTCGTCGAACACCAACTCCGGATTCGCGAGACGCTCGAGCGCGGAGAGTTCGAGCGCCAGCGTCATCGTGCCGTCGCCGTTCATGCGAGAACCTCGCCTCGGCGCGCTGAAAACGATGTCGATTGGCGGGAGTAGGGGTACTGCGCTACTGAATCGTGACCCGGTAGTAGGCGGTGTGGACGACGATCTCGCCGTCTTCGAAGGGTGCCTCCGCGGCGCGCTGGACGTCCACCGTGTCCCCGTCGACGAGGCGGAGGAATTGGTCGAACGCCTCGTCGTCGAGCTGGTCGACGTGGCGCAGCCTCGCGTCCGCAGGAACCGTCTCGACCTCGCGTGCGGCGAGGTGTACGTGCCGTCCTGAAGTGGTACCAACTGCCATGGGCCACGGCAACATATGACATAGTACGGCTTAAACCTTCGCGTCCCGGTGACGGAGATCGACACCAAACGTCCGGTTCGTCAAAACAGACCGTCCGCTGCGTTACTGCTCCTGTGCCGCCGCGTCGAGCATCTCCATCTCGAAGTCCTCATCGAGCAGGAGGTCCTTCTGGCCGCTGAGGTCGCGCTCCTCGCGGATGATGCGCTTGAAGGCGGACTGGAGCTTGAGGTCGCCGATGAGGACGCCGCCGATGAGCTTGTCGTTCATGAAGGTGAGCCGCCGCCACTCCGTGTCCGAGTACTTGCGCTCGCGGTCGTCGTCGCCGATGGTCGGGTGGCCGAAGGAGACGAACGGGAGGTCCTTGAAGTGCGAGATGGAGTACGAGGAGACGTGGCGGAACTCCTCGGGCTCGTCGTTGGTCATGTTCTTCGCGGCGACCGCGCCCTGTTTCTTCGCGGAGTCCCAGGAGCCGTTCTGGGCGTGCTCCTCGAGGATGACGTCGTAGAACCGGGTGATGTCACCCGCGGCGTAGATGTCGTCGACGTTGGTCTCCATGTACTCGTCGACGACGATGCCGCCGTCCGTCTCGATGCCGCTGCCGCGCAGGAACTCGGTGTTGAAGTCGAGGCCGATGGAGACGCCGACGAACTCGCCCTCGAACTCCTCGCCGTTGGGGTCGACCGCGCCCGTGACGTGGCCGTCGTCGTCGACGGTGAAGTGGTCGACGCCGGACTGGAAGACGGGCTCGACGTCCAGCTCGCGGAGCGCGTCGTGGATGATGCCCGCGCCGTCCTCGCTGAGCGCGTAACGCCACCAGCAGTCGCCCCGCATGAGGTAGTTCGCCTCGATGCCCCGCGCGCCACAGATGGCGGCGAAGTCGATGCCGAGCAGGCCCGCACCGACGACGATGCCGGACTCGGACTCCTCGGCGTGGTCGGCGATGCCGCGAGCGTCCTGGAACGTCCAGAAGTGATGGACGCCCTCGGCGTCGGAGTTGTCGACCGGGAGCTGTCGCGGGGTGCCACCGGTCGCGACGAGCAGGCCGTCGTACTCGTACTCGTCACCCTCGTGCGTGTGGACGACGTGGCCGTCCGAGTCGATGCGGGTGACGTGGGTGTTCAGTTCGAGGGCGATGTCGCGCTCCTCGTACCACTCCTCGTCGTGGAGGAACAGGGGGTCCTCCATCGGGATCTTCCCCTTCGCGTACTCCTTGATCAGAATGCGATTGTAGAGGGGCTCACCCTCGTCTGTGATGACGGTGATGTCGGCGTCGGGCGACTCCTCCCGAAGTGTCTTCGCCGCGGACCCACCGGCGATACCATCGCCGATGATGACGTACGACTCGGTCATGTCCCGAGGGTTTGGTGCGGGGGTTAAAGTGGATTGCTATCTTCGCAAACGTTCGAATCGTTGTCGCCGAGGGCCGCGGCGAGACGTTCTTGATGGTCCACCCCCAAGCGCCGCACATGAAGATACGCCAGAACGTCAAGCACTTCGCGTTCAAGGCGGCGTTGACAGCGCCAGTCGTGGGCGAGATGGCCAACGACAGGCTGGTCGACATGCACACCGGCATCTTCCTCGACCGGGCCGACGAGGCCCACCGCGAGGAGCGCCGCGAACACCTCGACGAGTTCTTCGACGCGACGATGGACACGTACCTCGCCGCGCTCGACTACATGCCCGAGGCGGAGGCCCGCGAGATAACCCACGTCCAGGCGAACTTCGACTTCTACAACCACGGCTGGACCGAGATGATGGAGTTCCCCGCCGACGAGCTGGAGGCCCACTACGAGCGCTACCGCGAGTTCTTCGCGGACCACGCCATCACCATCGACGACCCGCTCGGCGAGTTCACGCCCGCGGACGGCGTGGCCGAGGCCCCCTCGACGCCGGAGAAGCTCGACGACCCGGACCACCCCCACGCGGAGGGCGGCTTCGCCGACGACGTGTACGTCGAGACGGCCGACGGCGAGGTCGTCATCGGCGGGCAGGAGGAGCCCGAGGACGTCTCGCCGGAGGATGCGCCCGGCGTGGACCCGGACGAGGTCGAGGGCTGAGCGAGTGAGGACGACGTCGACTCGGGCGTGACGTGAACACCGGGCGAATCAGGTCTTCTCGTCGATGCGGTCCGCGCACTCGAACCCCGCGAGGATGCCGCCGTTGAGCGACCGCTCGGGGTACTGCGCGCGGCTCGCCATCCCGGCGTAGTAGACGCCCTCAGCCACCTCGTCCGCGAGGTCGTAGGGCACGACCATGTCGAGGTAGCCGCGCTCGTAGACCGGGGCGGCGCGGGGATTTCTGGAGATGCGCACGTCCTCGACCCGCGCCTCGTCGAAGTCGGGGAACATCTCCCCGATGTGCTCCAGCCAGCGCGTCTCGACCTCGTCGTCGTCGGCCTGCCAGAGCCACTCCTCGGGCGACTGGACGTAGCTCGCGACGTACAGCAGGTGGTCGCCGCCGTACCGCTCCGGCGGGACGAAGTTCGTGTGCTCGATGAGCGCGCCGAAGGGCGCGTCGTGGGCGACGTTCAGCCAGTACGTCTCGTCCATGAGCGACTCGGCCATCGTGACGACCGCACAGACCGCGCCCTGGAAGTCGATGTCGCACTCGAAGCCGGTGAGCTCCTCCAGTACGTTCGGCATCGCCGCGACGACGAGCGCGTCCACGTCGTGGGTCTCGCGGCCGTCGTCGGTCTCGACGGTGACGGACTCGACTGTGGCGGTTCCGGCGACCCCGGTTTCGGCCGCCACCGCCCCGCCGTCGGCCGTCGCGGCTCCGTCTCCGGTGGTCTGGAGGTCGACGACGCGCGCGCCGGTCCGGACGTTCTCGCGCCCGACCCCGTCGATGAGCGCGTCGATGAGCACCGCGAAGCTGCCGTCGAAGTAGCCCAGCTGCTCGCCCTTCAGCAGGTCGCGCTCGCCCCGGAACTTGATGCGTCCGAGGAGCCACGCTGCCGACACGTCGTCCTTCCGGTCGCCGAACTTCGCGTCCAGCAGCGGCTCGAAGAAGTTCTCGTAGACGCCCGTGGTCGTGTGCTCGACCAGGAACTCGCGGATGGGAACGTCCTCGTACGCTTCGAGGTCGTCGTACGTGTCGAAGCTCGGAATCCCGCCGCGGACGTCTATCTCCATCGTGAGCATCCCGAGCCGGAACTTGTCGTAGAGGCTCATGTGCGGGTAGGCGGCGATCTCCCAGATGGTGTTCAGCGGGTGGACGACACCGTCGACGTAGTAGCCGTCGTTGCCGTAGATCCACTCGACCCGGTCGCCGACGCCGAGGTCCTCGGCCAGCTCGACGATGGTCTCCTCGGACTTCGAGAGGTGGTGATAGAACTTCTCGATGGGGTCGCCCGCCGTCTCGTACACCGCGGCCAACCCGCCGAGGTCGTCGCTCGCCTCGAAGACGCGCACGTCGTGGCCGTGGCGCTGGAGGCGGTACGCGGCGGCGAGCCCGGCGATGCCACCGCCGACGATGCCGACTGTCATGGTTCGTGGTCGGACACCGGGGGCGAAGGGTCTTTTGGATGCCCGTCGGTGTGTTCGTGTCTGACTCTGGAGTTTACAAGAGTTGTAAACTACTCCGTGCATCGCATCCCTCACCAACCGGCATGGCGTGCGGCTGTCTCGGAATCGCTTGCGATTCCGATGGCCAGTGAGAGCGTGCTCTCACGCTGGCGAGCGTGCCGTAGGCCGCGAGCCATTCGCGCGAGCGAATCGGCTGGGGAGGCGTGAGGTGCGGTGCGGTTGCGGGCGGGGATGAAAGGGGCGGCGGGCTACGCGATTCCCGGCGACGTAAGGACCGCAGCGGAGCGAGGACCGCAGCGAGCCGCGGGAGCGTAGCCCACCGGGGCTTTCTGATTGTTGGTGGTGGGTTGGAGTTCGACGACTGGCGGGGCTTTCTGATTGTTCGATGTTTCAGACCCACTCGACACATCATCCAGCCAGTGTCCTCACGAACGCAGAATCGGCTCCGTCCGCTAGGTTTTTGGCCGCACTATCGAAAGGGGAGTTCATGCTCACAGTCCGCGCGCCGGCCACGAGCGCCAACCTCGGCAGCGGCTTCGACGTGTTCGGGCTGGCGCTGTCGGCCCCCGCGGACGTGGTCCGCGTGGAGAAGGCCCCCGAGATCACCATCGAGGTGACCGGCGCGGGCAGCCAGTACATCCCGACCGACCCGGCGAAGAACACGGCGGGCGTGGTCGCGCAGGAGCTCGACGCGCCTGCGCGCATCGAGATCGACAAGGGCGTTCGCCCCGCCTCCGGCCTCGGGTCCTCTGCCGCCAGTGCGGCGGGTGCTGCGGTCGCGCTGAACGCGCTGTACGACCGGGGCTACTCCGACGAGGAGCTCGTTCGTGCGGCGGCCGAGGGCGAGGCGGTCGTCTCGGGGGCGGCCCACGCCGACAACGTCGCGCCGGCAATCGTCGGTGGGTTCACCATCGCGCGGGACGACGGCGTCACGTCGGTCGACACCGAGCTGCCGCTGGTGGTCTGCCTGCCGGACATCGTCGTCTCGACCCGTGACGCCAGGGAGGTCGTCCCCGAGACGGTGGCGATGGACGACGTGGTCGAGACGGTCGGGAGCGCGGCGACGCTCACGACGGGGATGCACCGGAACGACCCCGAACTGGTCGGTCGCGGGCTCCGGGAGTCCGTGGTCACACCCGCCCGCGCCGAGCTCGTGACGGGCTACGACGAGGCGAAGCGAGCCGCCCTCGACGCGGGGGCGACCGGGGTGACCATCAGCGGGGCCGGCCCGGGCGTGCTGGCGGTCTGTCGCCGGCCCGGGGACCGTCGACGGGTCGCCGCGGCGATGCTCTCCGGCTTCGACGAGGCGGGCGTCGAGGCGCGCGCGTACCAGACCGCGGTCGGTGGTGGCGCGGAGCTGTTCCGCTGACGCGTGGATTTATATTGTCAAGGCGTGTCATGGTGTGGTGTGGCAACCAGCCGACCACGGCGACCAGTCGCCGGCGAGCCGAGCACCGTCGAGTGGTACGGCCGCCTCGTCCAGCGTCTCGGCGGAGGGCTCGCCGTCGCGTCGTTGCTCGTCGCGGTGACCAGCGGTGCGGCCCTCGGGCTCGCTGCTGGCCCGGTCGGCGCGTCGCTGGACCGGCTGGTCACTATCGCCGCGGCGGACCCCGCGACGCTCCCGACGCTCGCCGCCGTCTGTCACTACGGACTGCTCGGGGTCGTCGTCGGGAGCTGGTTCCTCGGACTGGGTTTTATCCTGACCGGGTTCCTCGAGTGAACCGATGACGGAGGAGGGGACGGTCGACGGGACAGCCAGACGAAAACGACTGGCGGACGACGCGGTCCTCGCAGCGGTCGCACTCGCCATCGTCGTCGGCATCGGCTTCGCGATCCAGGTCGACGTGTACACGCCGGCGTTGCTCGCCGCGGCCGTCGGCGTGGTCGCCATCGAACTGCTCCTGTCGCCCAGAGCGGCGTGGGTCCGGAGGGTGTGGGAGCGCCCGAACGTCAGACCGCTCGCCGTCACCGCCGTCGTGCTCGTCGCGATCGTCGGTGCGTTCGTCGCCTCGTCGCTCGTGTTCGCCGTGCTATGGGGCGGGCTGGGCGGGTATCTCGCGGTGGCCGGAACCGTCCTGCTGCTCGGCGGCCCACCGTTCGACAGGCTGGTCGCACGGCTCCGACGCTAGGAAACGTGGCTCCGGCGTTCAGACGCCGCGGCCCTGCATCTTCTCGTCCTCGGGCAGGTCGACGTTGGCGTCGCCCTTCATGCTCTTGCCCAGGTTGGCGGCGATCTCGGCGAGCGTCTCCGGGTCGTCCCAGTTGTTCACCGCCTGCACGATTGCCGTGCCCATCTCGCGGGGGTTCTCCGCGCCGAAGATGCCGGAGCCGACGAAGATGCCGTCGCACTCGTGGTGCATCATCAGCGCCGCGTCGGCCGGCGTCGCGATGCCGCCCGCCGCGAAGTTCACGACCGGGAGCCGACCCATCTCGGCGGTCTCGTGGACGAGCTCCGCGGGAGCCTCGTGCTCGCGGGCCCATTTCTCGCGCTCCTCGTGGTTCATGCCCTCGAGCTGGCGAATCGCGCCCTTGATGGTGCGCTGGTGGTGGACGGCCTGGTTCACGTCGCCCGTGCCGGCCTCGCCCTTCGTCCGGATCATCGCCGCGCCCTCGTCGATGCGGCGCAGGGCCTCACCGAGGTTCCGGGCACCGCAGACGAACGGCGCGGTGAACTCGCGCTTGTCGATGTGGTACGCGTCGTCGGCGGGCGTGAGCACCTCGCTCTCGTCGATCATGTCGACGCCGACCGCTTCGAGGATCTCGGCCTCCTTCCGGTGGCCGATGCGGGACTTGCCCATCACCGGGATGGAGACGCTGTCGACGATGTCGGCCACGTCCGCCGGGTCGGCCATCCGCGCGACGCCGCCGCGCTTCCGGATGTCCGCCGGGACGGCTTCGAGCGCCATGACCGCCACCGCGCCGCACTCCTCGGCGATCCTGGCCTGCTCCTCGTCCACGACGTCCATGATGACGCCGCCCTTCTGCATGCGGGCGAACCCGCGCTTGACGAGTTCGGTCCCTCGCTTGAGTTCCTCGAGGTCTGTCTCCTCGGTCATGTCGGCGGCTTGGGTTCGGTCACACTTAACCGGTGTCGTTCCGCCCTCGCGGCGAGTTGGACGTTCCTCCAACGATGCGTGATTCCACAGTCCAGGTGGCGCGCGGCTGGCGAGACCGCGAGCGCAGCGAGCGTGTCTCGTCGACACTCGTGCGAGGGACGAGCACCGGAGGGAGCGGTCACGAGACGCGAGCGTCTCGTGAGCCCACCGGAAATCTCCGATTTCCGGGGACGCAGCGAGCCGTGGGAGCGTAGCCCGCCGGGGCTTTCTGGCTGTTCGCGTCGTTAGCGATTCCCACGGCTGTTGGGGCTTTCTGGTAGTTCTCGACACCAGTGAGTCCGCCGTTCCCTACGTAACAGCCACAGTCACTCACGACCAGAATCGTCACGGCTATCAGCGGACCGTCCGACACGGCGAACGATGCAGTGGCCATTCGCCGACCCGCCGGCGCGCGAGGACCTGCCGTGGTACGTCGCCCCGGTCCCCGAGGCGATAGAGGACCTCGGGCTGACGTTCGCGTGGCTGGTCGTCCTCACGAACGTCCTGGGCACCGCGTTCGGCTTCTACTACTACGGTATCGACCCGCTGGCCGACGGGTTCGTCGCCCGGAACAGCCAGTTCGCCATCGAGCCGCTGGTCGCGTGGCCGGTCGTGCCGGACAGCCCGGTGGCGACGCTGTTCATCGCGCTGGCCTTCGCGGCGTGGCTGCTCGACCGGCCGAACGAGTACCTCTCGGCGCTCGCGTTCTTCGGCTGTCTCAAACTGGGCGCGTGGACGCCGTTCGTGCTGCTGGCGTTCAAGGGCGACTTCGCGTACCTCCACTGGGCGATGTACAACTTCCTGTTCTGGAGCCACCTCGCGATGGTACTGCAGGGCTTTGTCCTCCACCGAATCAGCGACTTCCCGGTCAGGGCCGTCGCCGTCGCGCTTGCCTGGTACGGCTTCAACGACGTGGTGGACTACTTCGTCCCCATCGTCGGGACGCCCCACCACACGTTCATCCCGGCGGAGGACCTGGTCGACGGGGCCATCGTCCACACGCCCGGGCCCCACCGCGTCGCAGCCGCCGGGGCCATCGCGCTGACGCTGCTCGCGACGTTCCTCGCGCTGTCGACCCGCGTGAAGAAGCTGGAGGGGCGAATCGGCGGCGACGGCGCGGAGGACTGACCGAGCTCAGACCAGCCCGGCACCGACGAACCCGCCGAGCACCAGCCCGTAGACGAGGTGGAAGAACCCGAACTGCATGGCGGTCGCGCGGTCGGGGTCCATCCCGAGCACGCCCTTCATCCACACCATCGCTCCGACGACCGTGAGGACGACGGCGTACGCGACCGCCAGCCCGACCGCGTTCGCGAGCGTCACCTCGGCGACGACCATCGGGAGCGCCAGCGCGAACGCGACCCCGGCTCCGACGCCGTACAGCACGTGCAGGACCATCCCCTGCGGGACGTACGATTCGGGGCCGTCGTCGCCGACGAACTTCGCCCACAGCGCGGCCGTCGGCGGCGGGGAGCCGTCCCCGAGCGCCATCATGAGGACGGTCATGACGATCGTCGCGACGAGTCCACCGGCGAGTCCGGAGACGAGCGTTACGGTTACCATCTGTAATCTACCTACTGCTCGTAACTCTCGGTGACGTATTAACCGCGATGCGGCTGTGGGGGTGTGATGCACGACAGCGAAAACAGGAGCGATTCCGCAGGAGCACCCCGTCTCAGTTCACGATGACGACGGCGTCGTCGGCCGAAAGCATCTCGCCCTCGCCGGAGTAGGTGCGCTCCTCGCGGACCTCGAACTCGTCGGCTTCGAGCGTCTCGCCGGCGAGCGAGAGCGTGTCGCCGTCGAGCTCGTACTCGCCGGCCTCGATGGCGGCGTCGAACTCGCCGACCTTCCCGCCGTACTTCGGACCGAGCGTGGAGTAGTCGAGGCTGATGTCCGAGACCTCGGTCGTGATCTCGGGTGCCGAATCGAGCAGTTCGAACGACTCGACGTGCATGACGCCCGCGATGGCGTCGGTGAAGCCGTCGACGTTCCCGTACACCGCGACGTGGTCGAGCGGCTCGTTCAGCGGCAGCTGGTTCTCGGATTTGTACCGGCGGAGCGCGCCGATGACGGCCATCGCCGCCTCCCCTCCTTCGAGGTCGGCCTCGTAGCCCTTCGGTGCGGGCCAGTCACCGGTGTGGATGCTGTCGGTCGCGTCGCCGTCGACGTACATGTCGTGCCACAGCTCCTCCGTGATGTGGGGCATCAGCGGCGCGAACAGCTGCAGGAACGTCCGGTGGGCGGTCCGGAGCGCGTACTGCGTCGAGCGCGGGTCCTCGGCGTCCTGGACCTGCTGCTTTGCGATCTCCAGGTAGTCGTCGCAGAACGTGTTCCAGAAGAACGTCCGGAGGCGGTCCCGGGCCTTCGCGAACTCGTACTCCCGGAACTGCTCGGTGGTCTCTTCGACGATGGCGTCGAGCTCGGCCAGTATCCACTCGTCGAGCGGCGCGAGTTCCTCGGGCTCGTCGACCGGCTCGGCCGCGAGGTGCTCGACGAGCTTCGAGGCGTTCCAGAGCTTGCGGAGCAGCTTCTCGCCGGCGACGATGTCCTTCTCCTTGAACGGGAAGTCGTCGCCGACCGCGGTGCTCGCGGCCCAGTACCGGATTGCGTCGATTGGGTAGTCCGCGACGACCTCGGCGGGGTCGACGACGTTGCCGCGCGACTTGGACATCTTCTCGCGGTTCTCGTCGAGGACGTGCCCGTTGATCATCGTCGCGTCGAAGGGCACCTCGCCGGTGTGCTCGTAGCACTTGATGACCGTGTGGAACAGCCAGAAGCTGATGATGTCGTGGCCCTGCGGGCGCAGGTCGAACGGGTAGAGCTCGGGGTCGTCCATCGTGAAGCCGTCCTCCGCATCCCAGTCCCAGCCGGCGTTGACCAGCGGGGTCAGGCTGGAGGTCGCCCACGTGTCGAACACGTCGTCCTCGGGCTCGAACTCGTCGTGGCCACACTCCGGGCAGGCGTCGACCGGCGGTTCGTCGCTGAGCGGGTCGACCGGCAGGTCCGCCTTCTCCGCGATGACCTCCTCGCCGCAGTCCGCGCAGTACCAGACCGGGAACGGGATGCCGGAGTCGCGCTGGCGCGAGATGAGCCAGTCCCACTCCAGCCCCTCGATCCAGTGCTTATAGCGGGTGAACATCTTCTCGGGGTACCAGTCCATCTCGCGGCCGGCCGCCAGGTACTCGTCCTTGTGGTCGAGGATCTCGACGTACCACTGCTTGGAGACGCGGAACTCGACGTCCGTCTCGCAGCGCTCGTGGACCTGCACCGTGTGGGTCAGCTCCTCGCGGTCCTCCAGGTAGCCCGCATCGTCGAGGTCCTCGACGATTGCCTCGCGGGCCTCGTGCGTGCTCAGGCCCTCGTACTCGCCCGCGAGGTCGGTCATCGTCGCGGACTCGTCGATGGCGACGCGCAGCGGGAGGTCGTGGGCCTGGTACCACTCGATGTCGTTCTGGTCGCCGAACGTACAGCACATGACGACGCCGGTGCCCGTCTCCATGTCGACGCGGTCGTCCTCGATGATGGGGACCTCGTGGCCGAAGATGGGGATCTCGGCGGTCTCGCCGACCAGCTCGGCGTTCTCGTCGTCGTCCGGGTGGACGAAGACGCTGACACAGGCGGGCAGCAGTTCGGGGCGGGTCGTCCCGATGACGAAGCTGTCGCGCCCGGATTCGGTCGGCTCGGTCAGGTCGAACCGGATGTCGTTGAAGTGCGTGTGGCGCTCGGCGTCCTCCTGTTCGACCTGCGAGATGGCCGTCTCGCACTCGGGACACCAGATCGCGGGTGCCTTCTTCCGGTACTCCCGGCCCTGCTCGTAGAGGTCGATGAAGGAGAGCTGGGAGACACGCTGGACCCGCGGCTCGATGGTCTTGTACGTGCGAGACCAGTCGATGCTCATCCCGAGGTCCTGCATCTTCTCGGTGAACTCGGCCTCGTACTCCGCACAGACCTCGCGGCACTTCCGCTGGAACTCGCGGCGCTCGAAGTCCTGGTGGCGGATGCCCAGTTCGCTCTCCGTGAGTCGCTCCGAGGCGATGCCGTTGTCGTCGTAGCCGAACGGGAACATCACCGCGCCGTCGTCCATCCGGTGGAACCGCGCCGCGAAGTCCTGCAGCGTGTGGCCGTACAGGTGGCCCATGTGCAGGCTGCCCGAGACCGTCGGCGGCGGCGTGTCGATGCTGTACACCGTGTTCGGGTCCGTCTCCTCGTGTTCGGGGTCGTACGCGTACGTCTCCTCGTCGACCCAGCGGTCCTGCCACTCCTCCTCCGTCGCCTGGGGGTCGTAGTCTCCGTCTGGCATGTGCTCGTTGTGCTGTCAGTGGTCCAATCGCCGTTTAATACAATCGATGCAGTTCCGCGTCGACGGTGCCGCCGCTCCCCGGGTGCGAGTTCGAGAGAACGACGCACACCGCTGTCTGGCCCTACGGACGTACTACGGCGACAGGGGCGTGCTCCATGCTCGAAGGAGGTTCGCGCTCGGATAAAAAGCCAGCGGTGCCGTGGCAGGTGGTCGCGGGCCTCGTGTCGGGTCGCCCGCTCCCTACTCGGCCTTCTCGCGTCTGGCCTCGAGCGCCATCTTCACCGCGGCACCCGCGTGTTCGACCGCGGCGGTCGCGTGTTCGGCTGCCGTCTCCAGGCCCTCCTCTACGTCCGCACCTGCCGCCTCGAGCTCCGACTCGGCCGCCTCGACCTCCGCCTCGGTCTCCGTCTCGTCGGGTTCTGCCGCCTCTGCCTCCGTCCGGGCTGCCGCGTCCGGTTCCGTCTCGTCGTCCGAGCGCCGCTTGCGGATCGCCCGCAGTGTCAGGAGTCCGACTGCGAGGCCACCCGCGGCCGCGACGCCTTTCTTGAGTTTACTCATCGTGTCCGTACATTGGTTGTCGAACCGTATATATTTTGAGCGAGGGAGGTTCCGTGCCGTCGAGGTGCGGGCGGGGCGACTACGCTCCCCGGTCGGAGTGCGCGCGGACCCACAGCTCCCCGATGCGCGACAGCCGGGTCCGGTAGGACTTCCCGACCTCCTCCTGCTCGATGTAGCCCTTCCCGCCCGGACCCAGCCGGTCGACGTTGTAGATGACCTTCGAGCGGAAGGAGTCCGTGTACTCCTCGTTCAGCTCGCGCGAGAGCGCCTCCGCCAGCTCGGAGACGGACTCGAACTCGCCCTCCTCGCCGAGCTCGAACAGGATGACCTCCTCGAACGGCTTGACGTTGGAGAAGGAGGCGACGGGGAGCTCGATGACGTGGCTGCCACCGATCTCCTTCGCGCCGATCGTGGTGCCGCGTTCGTCGAACTCCTTCAGGAGCCCGTCGGCGGCGTCGAGCCGGGCGACGACGCGCTCGCGGAGGTCGTCGGCGAGGCCGGCGTCGGCGAGGTCACCCAACAGCTCCTGCTGCTTGCGCAGCTCCTCGGCGAGCTCGGTCTCCAGGTACTTCTCGGGGGCGGTGTAATAGGTGTGGATTGACTCGCGGTCCTCCTCGCGCTCGACCATCAGGGAGTGGGCGGCGGTCGCAAAGGCGAAGGAGACGGTGCGGGGCATCGCGGCGATGTTCACCCAGACCTCGTTCCCGCGGTCGAGCTCCTCGACGATGAGGTCGTACGCCTGCTCGAACGCGGCGTCGTAGTCGTAGACGTCCGCGACGACCAGCCGCTCGGTCTCCGCGCCCAGCAGGTTCTGGAAGTCCGTCTCCAGCTTCTGGGAGAGGTGCCGGGAGTACTCGACGTTGGCCTCGCTCCCCACCGCACCCTCCAGGAGGATGACCCGGTCCACGTCGAACTGGTCGCGGACCAGGGGCGCGATGAGCCGGTCGTAGTCGAAGCCGACCGGGACGATGTGGGTCTGCATGTCCGGCCCTTCGCCCGACGTGCTCAAAAGGGTTGTACTCCCGCACCGCACCCCGCGACGGTGACTACGAGCGCAGCTTCAGCGTCCGCCTGCGGATCGAGCCGCAGCTCGGGCAGATGTGCCGATACAGCACGGTGGTCCCGTTCGTCTCGGCCTTCCAGTGGCCCTCGGCGTCCTCGTAGCCACAGCTCGGACACCGGAGGTCCACGTCGTCGTAGTGCGATGTCAGTCGGTCGAGCGGGGTCGACCCGCTCCCGCGCCTGTGCGCCATATGGTATCACACGACGTGGTGAGCCATAAATCCTGTCTCCCCTTTCACCGCGTCGGCAGCCAGCGCATCCAGCCGCGGCCGTGCTCGTGGTGCGTGGCCTCGCCGGCGGGCACCGCGCTCACGCGGTGGAAGACGGCCTCTGGGTCTTTGTTCCAGAGCCAGTGCCAGCGCGTCTTCGCCACGAGGAAGAGCTTCCGGGCGGTCGAGAGGTCGGGCTCGTGGGTGATGGTGTCGTAGTCGACCGCACGGATCTCGCGGTGGTGTTCGGCGTACAGGACGGCCGCGAGTAGCACGGCGAACTGGCAGTCCTCGGGCAGGAACCGGATGCCGGCGACGCCCTCCCGGTACAGCTCCTCGGTGCGTTTGAGCTCCTCCTCGACGGCGGCACGGTACGCCTCGCTCGTCTCCAGCCGGATCACCTCCTCGCGGTCGACGCCGTGGCGTTCGAGCGTCTCGATGGGCAGGTAGACGCGGTCGCGGTCGACGACGTCCTCGCGTACGTCGCGGACGAAGTTGGTCAGCTGGAACGCCTCGCCGAGCTTGATGGCGTGGGGGAGCGCCCGCTCGTACTCCTCCTCGTCGAGCTCCATGATGTCGGTCATCATGACGCCGACGGCGGCGGCGGAGCCCCGCATGTACTCCTCGAGGTCCCCGTAGGTCTCGTAGCGGTCGGTGTCGATGTCGCTCTCCATCGCGTCGAGGAACTCGACCACCCACTCGTCGTCGATGTCGTGCTCGGCACAGAGGTCCACGAAGGCGGCGAGGACCGGCTCGTCGGTCGGCTGCCGGCCGAGCGCCTCGGCACGGAGGTCCGCGAGCTGTTCGGCCTGTTCCTCGGGGGCGGGGCCGTCGGGGTCGTCGACGATCTCGTCGGCGATGCGGAAGAACCCGTACAGCACGTACGTCGCGTGTCTGATGCGTTTCGGGAGGAGCCGCGTCGCCAGGTGGAACGTTCGCCCCGTCTGCTGCTGAATCGTCTTGCCTGCCTTGACCTGGTCCTTCTTCATGGTAGTGTCCGGTGTGTGAGGGCTGCGAGGGCTACTCGTATCGGAGTACAAGACGTGTATAAAAATAGGTGCCGTGCAAAACCAGTTGGGCTCACCGAGGGAATCCAGCCGGCGGCGGGGATCACGACCCCGAAGGACCCCGGCACTGGGAAAGCGCAACGGATAAATTCGGCGTGGGGGAACGTGCCGTCGTGAGCGACAGCGAGGGCTTCCGCGTCGACATGCACGTGAAGGTGCTCGACGAGGCGGTCGTCGAGCGGGCGAAAGCGGCCGGGCTGGACGCACTCGTGTACGCACCGCACTTCGTCAGGCTCCCCGAGATCCGCGAGCGGGCGGCCGCCTTCAGCGACGACGAGCTGCTGGTCGTGCCGGCGCGCGAGCTGTTCACGGGGAGCTGGCACGCCCGCAAGCACCTGCTCGCACTCGGTCTCGACGAGCCCATCCCCGACTTCATCACGCTCGAGGGCGCGATGGGCGAGCTCCAGCGACAGGACGCGGTCGTCCTCGCGCCGCATCCCGGCTTCCTGAACGTCAGTCTGACCGGGGCCGACCTCGCGGCCTACGGCGACCGCATCCACGGCGTCGAGGCGTACAACCCGAAGCTGCTCTCCCGCGCCGGCCGGCGGGCGCGCCGCATCGTCGACGAGGGCGGCTGGCCGCCGTTCGGCTCGTCGTATGCGCACCTGAAATCGAGCGTCGGCGAGGTGTGGACCCGTTTCGAACGGGAGCTGGACCGACCCGACGACCTCGTCGACGCACTCCGCGACGGCGCACCGCGGACCGTCGGGCGACGGACCGGCATCCGGCACCAGCTCCGCTGTCTTGCGGAGTTCGCCCACCTCGGCTACGAGAACTCGTGGTCGAAGATCGACCGGCTGTTCCTCCAGGGCACCGAGCCGACCCACCCGGGACACATCGCCTACGAGGGCCGGTTCGACGACATCGCGGTGTACTGAGTCCTACACCCCGAGGGCCTGGATGCCCTGCTGGATGCTGTCCCCGAACTGGAGCGTGTCCCACGGCGTGTAGAACACGATAGCGGCGACGACGGCAAGTTCGATGCCCGTGATGACGACCGTCATCAGGTCCGCGTGGTCGCTCTTGACCGCGACGCCGACGGGCAGGCCGAACTCCTTCGAGTAGGGATAGAACAGCGCGATACCCCGTTTGCTCCCCATCACGTCGAGCACGTAGTGGGTGAGGACACCGATCCAGACGAACTCGAGGTTGCCGAACACGTAGGGGAACGCGACGAACAGCCCGAGGACGGGCAGGTTGTGCAGCGTCTTCCGGTGCTTGCCGAACTCGGTGTCGACGTCCGGGAAGAGCGCGCCGAGCGTGATGGGCAGGCCGACCTCCAGGATCTTGACGAACGTCGCCTCGGTGCCGGCGGGCTCGAGGATGTAGCCGATACCGATGGAGAGCAGGACGCCGTTCATCACGTGCCCTTTCTTGTTCATCGCTCCACCTCCGCCAGCAGGTCCGCGAGCGCCCGGTCGACGGTCCGCTCGCGCACGGCGTCGCGGTCGCCGTCGAACTCGTAGCGCTCGACGGTCGCGTAGGAGGACCCGCTCCCCCACGGTCCGGCGTAGGCGACGCCGATGTACACCGTCCCGACGGGCGTCTCCTCGCTCCCACCGGTGGGGCCGGCGATCCCCGTGGTGGAGACGCCCCAGGTCACGTCCGCGGTGTCGCGAACGCCGCGGGCCATCTGTCCGGCGACCGATTCGGAGACCGCGCCGTGTTCGTCCAGCGATTCGCGGTCGACGCCGAGGAGCTGTTCCTTCGCGCCGTAGGCGTAGGTCACGAGCCCCCGGTCGAAGTAGTCCGACGCGCCCGGAACCGACGTGATTCGCGCCCCGAGCAGGCCGCCAGTACACGACTCCGCAACCGCGAGCGTCTCCCCGCGGCCGCGGAGTTCGTCGCCGAGTCGGTCCACCTGTGTCGTCATGTCCGGACCCACGCAGTCAAGTGGTTTGAATCGTGGGGCTAATCGGCCGCCACCACCGGGGCTGACAGCCGCAGGCGTTATGGTCCGTCGTGGTGACGGATTGCCCATGGATACCAAGCAGACGTTCAAACTGGTCGGCTACTACCGACTACTCTCGTGGCTGTCGTTCGGCGTCGGGATGGCGCTCGTGGGCCTGGGCATCTACCTGGGCCTCGGCGAGACCATCACCATCATGCTCGAGAGCTTCCCCGCGGAGTTCGACGCCGCCGTCGCCGCGGCGAGCCCCGTCATCACCGTCGCGCTGTCGGTCGTCGGCGTCGTCGTCTGGCAGATCGGCAAGTCCATCGCACTGACCCGGACGATGGCTCGCGCCATCGCCGCGGAGTCGGACGGCTCCGACGACGAACAGCTCAAGAGCGAGGTGCTCGACGTGGTCAACGACCAGCTCTCGAGCGTCGAGAAGGACCTCCGCTCCGAGATCCGGAAGGTCGAACGGGACGCGGTGTCGGCCGACGATTCCCCCTCGACCGGGACGGGCGTCTCCGCGAGCACCGGGGCGACCGGTGCCACCGGCCGCTCGAGCACCGGGTCGAAGGGGAGCTCGGCGCGGTCGTCTGGAACGGGCGGGAGTTCGAGGTCTGCCGGCGATCAGTCGGGGAGCCGCCGGTCGTCCAGCCGGTCCGGGAGCGAGCGATCCAGCCGGTCGGGGCGCTCACAGTCCGGCAGCACCGGCGAGGGCGGTTCGTCCCAGTCCGACGCCGGCAGCGACGACGGCGGGTCGGGTGACGGCGACCGCAGCGAGCGCGCGACCGACGCCGTCTCCGGCGACGAGGAGCGGTCCCGACGGAAGACGGAGTCCGACGACGACGACGACCCGCTACCCTAGGCCTCCAGGATCTCGTCCTCGTCGGCCTCGGGGACGACCAGCGAGCCGTCGAGCGCGGTGACGCTCCGCCCACCCACACGTAGCGGCGCGGTGCGGGTACGCACCCGCCCCGGGCGGTCGACGAAGTGCCCCTGTTCTATCACGACCTCGTCCGGGAACTCGTCGGCGAACGCGCCGTAGTGGTCCAGGTACGCCGTCACAGCGCCCGCGCCGGTGCCACAGACCGGGTCCTCCGGGATGCCGTAGCCGGGTGCGAACATCCGCGCGTGGAGCTGTGCGTCGGCGTCGATGGCGTCGAACGTGAACGCGTACAGCCCGGTCGCGTCGACCGCCTCGTTCAGCGCCTCGATGGCGGCCATATCGGGGTCGACGTTCCCGAGGTGTTCGAGGAAGTTCACCGGCACGACGAGGTAGGGAACGCCGCCGCCGGCGACCGCGAGCGGGAGGTCCGCGCCCACGTCCTGCAGCGTCGCCGGGTCGATGCCGAGCGCGTCGGCCACCCGGTCGTAGTCGAGGTCGACCTCGACGACCGTCGGCGTGTCCTGGTCCAGCCACACCGTCCCGTCCTCCTCGACGGTGACGTCGAGCACGCCCACGTTCGTCTCGACGGCGTAGGTGTCCGCGTCGACCACGCCGTCCTCGTACAGGTGGCCGAACGTCGCCACCGTGGCGTGCCCGCAGAGGTCCACCTCCGTCGTCGGCGTGAAGTAGCGCAGCCGGTAGTCCGCGCTCCCGCTCGGGTGGACGAACGCCGTCTCCGAGACCGCCAGCTCCGCCGCGACCGCCTGCATCCGCTCCGCCTCCAGCCCGTCGGCGTCCGGGATGACGCCGGCCGGGTTGCCCGAGAGCGGCTCGTCGGTGAACGCGTCCACCTGCAACGCGCGATAGGTATCCATGGCGGTTTCGACGGACGGGAACGGTATGAAACTGGCGTCCATGAACCGCATTCAGTCGTCGTATCGTCGGCGGAGGACGCACCGATACCAGATAGTGAACGGCACCAGTCGGGCGAGCCGCTTGCGCCCCGAACAGCCGGAGAGCTCCTGCTCGCTCGACCCCCCGGGACCGACTCCGCTCGGCACGCTCACCAGCCGCGCGCCACGGTGGCTATCTCACGATTGTCGCAGACCCGAACCGGCAGCTCACGTCGTGCCGTGCTCACCGCGCGGCCAGCCACGCGTCGAGGTCCGCCACGACGTCGACGTCGACGTTGTTCGGTTCGTAGTACTTCGCGAGGCTGGACGTGCCGGAGCCGGCGAACAGCAGGTGGTCGAGCGAGGGGTAGCTGTGGTAGGTGCCGCGGTCGTCGCCGACTGCGGCCCGCCAGTCCTCGATATCCGACGGGGGGACCTGGAAGTCGCGTCCGCCCTGCTGGACGATGGCGGGGATGTCGAGGTCGGCGGCGACGGCGGTCTGGTCGTACGCGCGGAGGCTGGCCCAGAAGCTCCCGTCGAAGCCGAGGAGGTCCTCGTCCTCGGAGAACTCCCCGTTCGAGATGGCCTCGACCTGGGCCGTGATCTCGTCGATGCGGCGCTGCTCGGCGTCGCTGATCTCGCCGTCGAGCCCGAAGATGTGGCGGTTCTGCATCGGCAGGAGCTCCCAGAGGTCGCCGGCGGGCGCGGCGAGCAGGGCCATCCCGTCGGCGTCGGACCGCCGGGCGATGCGCGGGGCGGCGAGTCCGCCCTGGCTGTGGCCGGCGACGTAGACGGCGGAGACGCGCTCCTCCTCGCGGAGGCGCTCGACGGCGGTGACGGCGTCGTCGACGGTCACGTCGTCGATGGTCACGTCGTCGGTGGCGCTCACGTCGCAGGCGTAGGTTCGCTTGTCGTACCGCAGGACCGCGTAGCCCCGGGTGGCGAGGCCGTGGGCGAGGTCGCGGAAGATCTTGTTCGGGCCGACGGTCAGGTCGCGGTCGTTCGGGCCGGAGCCGTGGACGAGGACGACGCCCGGCACGGGGCCGTCACCGGTGGGCATCGAGAGCGCCGCGCCGAGGTCGCAGGCGGGCGACGGGAGGGTCAGTTCGGTCTCCTCGAATGCGGACTCGTCGACGTACTCCGGCGGGCTGTACTCGCCCTGTGGCGGCCGGATGAACAGCCCGACCGGCTCGCCGTTCGCGTCGAACGTCCACCTGACGTTCAGGACGCCCCCCTCGAACGTGACCTCGACCACGACGACGTGGGTGCCGTCGGTGGTCTCGCTGTACGTCGCGTTCGCGATGGCACGGAACGGGCCACGGTCGCCGGTCGTCTGGTTCCAGGCACCCTCGAGGCGCTCGGGCGTGAGCACCTCGGCGGCCTCGTCCGTGAACGCGTCGGAGACGCGCTCGTACTCGCCGTCGGCGAGCGCGACGGTCAGCTCGCGGGCCTCGGTCCGGAGTGCGGCCGGGTCGACCGGCTCCGCCGTGGTCGTCCCCTCGTCGGTGGCAGGCTCCTCGGTCGCCGTCGGGGTCGCTGTATCGGTCGGCGTCCCCGTCGGGGTTCCGGTCGGTGTCTCGCTGGCGGTACCGTCGTCGCTCGAACAGCCGGAGAGGGCGGTCGCCGCCGTGGCCGAGAGCGCGGCCAGCAGGCGACGGCGGGTGGGCGTGTTCATGCTTCCGACTTCTCCGGTGCGAACAAAAGTCTGTGGCGAAGGGATCTTCGAGAAGGAATCTGACAGTTAGTCGTCGGAGGTCGCGCGCTCGACGATGCGGTCTGCGACCTTGCTCGCGTCGTGCGTTCCCACGGGCGGCCGGTTCACCTCCGCAGCCGGGCTCTCCTCGAGGTCCGGTCTCTCGACGCTGCGCTCGCGCTCGCTCCCGTCGCGGGCATCCTGGTCGATGCGCATCGAGCAGAACTCCGCGCCGCACATCGAGCAGAAGCGGGCGTCCTTGTAGTTGTCACCGGGCAGTGTCTGGTCGTGGAACTCCCGGGCGCGCTCGGGGTCGAGCGCGAGGTCGAACTGCTCGCGCCAGTCGAACTCGTAGCGCGCCGACGAGAGCGCGTCGTCCCAGTCCCGTGCCCCCGGTCTCCGGTTCGCCACGTCGGCGGCGTGGGCGGCGATACGGTAGGCGGCGAGTCCGTCCTTCACGTCCTCCTCCTCGGGCAGGCCGAGGTGCTCCTTCGGGGTGACGTAGCAGAGCATCGCAGCCCCGGCCTCGGCGGCCATCGCGGCCCCGATGGCACTCGTGATGTGGTCGTAGCCCGGCGCGATGTCGGTGACGAGCGGCCCCAGCACGTAGAACGGTGCGCCGTCGCAGACGTCCTGCTGGCGCTCGACGTTCTCGGCGACCCTGTGCATCGGCACGTGGCCCGGCCCCTCGACCATCACCTGCACGTCGTGCCGCCAGGCGGTCCGGGTCAGCTCGCCCAGCGTGTCGAGCTCGGCGTACTGCGCCTCGTCGCAGGCGTCGGCGACGGAGCCGGGGCGGAGGCTGTCCCCGAGGCTGAACGTCACGTCGTGCTCGGCGAATATCTCGCAGATCTCCTCGAAGTGCGTGAAGAGGGGGTTCTGCGCGCCGTTGGCCTCCATCCACGACGCCATGATCGAGCCGCCCCGGGAGACGATGCCCGTGACGCGCCCGTCGGTCAGGGGCAGGTGCTCGGCGAGGATGCCGGCGTGGATGGTCATGTAGTCCACGCCCTGCTCCGCCTGCTTCTCGATGACAGAGAGGAGGATGTCGGGCGTGATGTCCGCCGGCGAGCCGGCCCGCTTCAGCGCCTCGTACAGCGGCACGGTCCCGATGGGCACCGGCGAGCGCTCGACGTTGTCCTCGCGGATGCGGTCGAGGTCCTCGCCGGTCGAGAGGTCCATCACCGTGTCCGCGCCGTGGCTCACCGCGACGTGGAGCTTCCGGCGCTCCGCCTCGATGCTGCTCGTGGTGTCGCTGTTGCCGATGTTCGCGTTCACCTTCGTCGCGAACTCGCGGCCGATTATCATCGGGTCCAGCGAGTCGTGGTGGACGTTCGCCGGAATCACCGCCTGCCCCTCGGCGACCTGCTGGCGCACGAACTCCGGGTCGACGCCCTCTCGCTCGGCCACGCGCTCCATCGCCGGGGTGACGACTCCGTTCCGCGCTTCTCGTAGCTGCGTCATCGACTACTAGGTAATACTACTAGGTTATAACCCTGCTGTTCGACAGCGTTTTCGCCCGGCACTGTGGAGCAGAAACATGGACACACCGACGTACGAGCTCCGCGAGGAATCCCCGACACCGGAGCGGTTCGTCGCGCTCCGGGATGCGGCCGGCATGTCCCACCGGACCGTCGAGGCGGCCCGGGCCGGGGTGCCGAACAGCCACTACGCGGTCACGGTCGTCGCACGCGAGGACGGCGAAGCGACCGTCGTCGGCATGGGTCGAATCGTCGGCGACGGCGGCACCGTCTTCCAGCTCACCGACATCGTCGTCCATCCGGACCATCAGGGACAGGGCCTCGGCACCGAGATCACCGACGCGCTCGTCACCCACCTCCGCGAGACCGCGCCCGAATCGGCCTACGTGAACCTCATGGCCGACGTCGAGGGGTTCTACGAGCACTGGGGGTTCGAACCCACCGCGCCCGACTCGCGCGGGATGTTCGTCCGCATCGGGGAGGAGTAAAACAACCAGAGACAGCGGAAGTACGCAGACCAGACGAGCTTACTCGTACTCGATGGTCGCGGGCGGCTTGTGGGTCACGTCGTACACCACCCGGGAGACGTTGTCGTGACCCGCCGTGATACGGGACTGGATGCGCTGGAGGGTGTCCCAGTCGACCTCCTGGGCGCGGGCGGTCATGCCGTCGCGTGACTCGACGGACCGGACGGCGACGACCCAGCCGTGGACGCGGTTGTCGCCCTTGACGCCGGTCGCCTTGCCGAGGACGGCCGCGAGCGCCTGCCAGGGCTCGTGCTCCGCCAGCTCCTCCTCGACGACGTGGTTGGCCATCCGGGCCACGTCGAGTTTCTCCTCGGTGACCTCGCCGATGATGCGCACGGCGAGCCCGGGACCGGGGAACGGCATGCGCTCGGAGACCAGTTCGTCGAGGTCGAGCGCGCGGGCGACCTCGCGGACCTCGTCCTTGTAGAGGTCGCGCATGGGTTCGACGATGCCCTCGAAGTCGACGACGTCGGGGAGCCCGCCGACGTTGTGGTGGGACTTGATGGTGCCCTCGCTCTCGATGCGGTCGGGGTAGATGGTGCCCTGGACGAGGTAGTCGGCGTCGACCTCGTTGGCGACCGTCTCGAACTCGCGGATGAACCCCTCGCCGATGACGTGGCGCTTCGCCTCGGGGTCCGTGACGCCGGCCAGCGCGTCGAGGAAGCGCTCGCGGGCGTCGACGATGCGCAGCGACTCCATGTAGTCGAACGTCTCGCGGATCTCCTCGGTCTCGCCCTTGCGCATCAGCCCGGTGTCGACGTAGACCGGGGTCAGCTGGTCGCCGATGGCCTCGTAGGCGAGCGCTGCCGCGGTCGAGGAGTCGACGCCGCCCGACAGCGCGATGACGGCGTTGGCGTCGCCGACCGCCTCGGATATCTCGGCGACCTTCTCGTCGATGAACTCGTCGACGTTCACCATCAGGCGGTCACCTCCCTGTCGACGCCGTTGTCAGCTCCGTCGACGCCGGCCAGTTCCATGACGGTCTCCAGCAGGCCGACGAACGGGGGCGACGCCCGGCCGGGCCGGGAGCGGAACTCCGGGTGGAACTGCGTCCCGAGGAAGTACGGGTGGTCCTCGTACTCCAGGATCTCCATGCGGTTGCCCGCGCGGCCGGAGAACACGAGCGGGGTCTCCGCGAAGTCCTCGAAGTACTCGGGGTTGACCTCGTAGCGGTGGCGGTGGCGCTCCGTGCAGGCCGTCGCGTCGTACACCGCCTCGGCGAGCGTGCCGGGGGTGATGTCGGTCTGGTGTGCGCCCAGCCGCATCGTCCCACCCATGTCCGACACCTCGTACTGCTCGGGCAGGATGTCGATGACCGGGTTCGACGTGTCGGGGTCCATCTCGGCGCTGTGGGCGTCCTCGTAGCCGAGGGCGTTCCGTGCGACCTCGACGACGGCCATCTGGAAGCCGAGACAGAGCCCGAGGAACGGCACGTCGTTCTCGCGGGCGTACTGGATGGCGTGGATCTTCCCCTCGGTGCCGCGGGAGCCGAAGCCGCCGGGGACGACGATGCCGTCGGCGGACTCGAGCCGCTCGCGGTGGGTGCCGTCGGCGTCGGCGTTGACCATCTCGTCGGAGTCGACCCAGACGACGTTCACGTCGACGCCCTTCGCGAGGCCGGCGTGCTTGAGCGCCTCGTTCACGCTCATGTAGGCGTCCTCGAGGTCGTACTTCCCGACCAGCGCGATGTCGACCTCGCCCTCGCGCTCGCGGGTGACGAGCTTGCGCCAGGTGTTGTCGCGTTTCTCCTCGGGCAGCGCCTTCGCGTCGAGGTTCAGCCGGTCCATCACGTAGCCGTCGAGGCCCTCCTCCTCGACGACCAGCGGGACCTGGTAGATATCCTCGACGTCCGGGTTCGAGAACACGGCGTCGGTCGGTACGTCGCAGAACAGCGCGATCTTCTCCTTCGTCTCGGGGTCGAGTCGCTCGCCGCAGCGCCCGACCAGTACGTCCGGCTGGAGACCGATGCTCCGGAGCTCCTTCACCGAGTGCTGGGTCGGCTTCGTCTTCTGCTCGCCGTTCTTCGAGTACGGGACGAGCGTGACGTGGGTGAGCAGGAAGTCCTCCTCGTCCTCCTCGTGCGCGAACTGCCGCAGCGCCTCCAGGTACGGCATGCCCTCGATGTCGCCGACGGTGCCCCCGACCTCGACGATGCAGACGTCCGTGCCCTCGGCCGCCTCGCGCACCCGGCGCTTGATGTCGTCCGTGATGTGTGGAATGATCTGGACGGTCTTGCCGAGGTAGTCCCCGGCGCGTTCCTTCTCGATGACGTGCTTGTACGTCTTGCCCGTCGTCACGTTGTGGTCGAACGTCATGTCCTCGTCGAGGAACCGCTCGTAGTTCCCCAGGTCGAGGTCGACCTCGCCACCGTCTTTGAGGACGTACACCTCGCCGTGCTGGTACGGGTTCATGGTCCCGGCGTCGACGTTCAGGTACGGGTCGATCTTGACCGCCGTCACGTCGAACCCGGCGTTCTTCAGTAGTCTGCCTGTGCTCGCGGCCGTGATACCCTTGCCCAGTCCGGACATCACGCCGCCTGTAACGAAGATGAATTTGTTCCCGAGTGTGGGGTCGTACCCCGTTTCGGAATCGGTCGGCATACCGATGGTGCGCGGGGCCGGATGAAAACGATTTCGGAGGGCGGCCACGCTTGCGAACGGGTGTCGGTGGGACGGTGTGTCACCCCGCACCAAACCGTTCCCATCCCGCATCTGATCGACGACCCATGACGGATTCGCTCTCCCTGCACGGGGCCACGGCCGACGGCGCGGTCGTCGGCTACGTCGAGGGCGTTCCGGACAACGAGGCCGAGAACGTGGCCCACCTGTACCGTATCTACGTCCACCCCGACCACTGGGGCGACTGTGACCTCCCCGGCGCTCGAACGCGACCGCGACCATCCCGACGTCCGCTCCGGTGGGCGGGGTCGTTCCGACGACCGGATGCACTAACTGCCAGCCCGGGGAGGCAGAGGGGTACCCGAAGGCGGTTGCGTCCGAGAGAATTCGAAAGAAATTATATATGGTGATTCCCATAGGCAATTGCCATGTCCGGAGATTCGACTCCGACCGACAGACGCACCGTGCTCCGAGGACTCGCCGCGACGGGAGCGATCGCCGGCTCCCCGCTCGTCGCCGCCAAGACACGTGACGAGCGCGACCGTCGCAACGTCGACCCGCGGCTGTCGCTCAGGGAACTCGCCGTCGAGATCGCGTTCCACCCCGAGCGCGACCTGGCGGCGATAACGACCCTCGGACTCGGGGACGGGTATCAGGTCTACCTCGTCGCCGACGTCGACGCCCGGACCGACGTCGTGCACACTCGACGGGACCTCGAGCAGCTCAGTCGAGCGACCGTCGGCGTGCACGGGATCCACTGGACGGACGCCAGGACCCTCCGGTACTCCCGTGATGGCTCGACCATCGAGCGGTCGCTCGCGTTCGAGACCCGGCGGGGCGGTGTCGTCACGACGACCCGGGCAACGACGACCGTCAGCGAACAGCCGCTCCCGGTCCGTGCGACCAGCGGCCCGAGCACGGCCGTCGACATCCCGTACCCCATCGACTGCAAGAGCGGTGGCAACGTCTGCTGTACGGACGTACCCTTCGTCAACGACTGGTGCGTACGGGTGACCGGCAACGACAGCGGTCACTCGCCGGAGTGTGCCGGGTCGAACCCGCCGCCGATGCCCCACGGTCACTTCGCCATCTTCCCGGAGGGGAACTACCGTGGCGGAATCAACATCTGGATCGGCAAGAACGGTAACTGTATCTGGGTCGGCGAGGAACACGCCTCCAACTGGTGTACGCGGGTCTGTGGCCCCAACGGCGGGCTTCCGAGCCTCGCCGACCTCCGTGACGCGTTCGAGGAGGCCATCAACCAGGCGGCCGACGCGGCCGGCATCGCCGTGCCCGCCATCGTCGTCACCGCACTGGCATACTACCTGGCTGCGAGCACCCTCGCACCGCCGACCGGCGTCCCACTCGTCTGAAACGAGATGACCACCCAGGACCGTCCGTTCGACCCGACGCACACCCTCGTCCTCACGACGAGTGGCGACGCAACCGCCGAGGCGAGTGCGACGGCGGCCGCGGTCGGGGCGGTGCTGGACCACGCCGACGCCGTCACGCTGCATCTCGACCCCGGGGCGCTCGCGTCGGACCACCCCGAACTCGCCGAACAGCTCCGGGCCGCGGCCGAACAGGTCGACGATGGCGTCCTCCGTGCCTCCGTCGACCGCGTCCGCGAACCCCTCGCCGCCCTCCTCGACCTGACCGACGTCCACCGGTTCGTCACGCTCGAACGGCTGGACGCGTCCCGCGACGGCCGACGGCTCCTCCACTACGTCCCGGACCACACGACGTTCGAGGTGGACGCCACGGCGGCCGAAGGTGTCGTCGACGCCGTCTCGCGCGCCGTCGCCGACGAGCCCGCGGGCCTGCTCCCGACGGCGGTGCTCGCGGACTGGTACGCGGACGGCACCCGGTACGAGCTGGCACCCCCGTCGCTCTGTGTCGACGGCGCGACCTGCTTCGGCCTCGGCGCGCTCGACCGGGTCGCGTTCGACGACGCGGCCCGCACCGTCCGGCTGACGTGGGCCACCGGTGACGGGCTGCTCGCGACCGCCGGTGAACTCCTGGGCCCGAACCGGCCCGAGCGGTTCGAGTTCGACTCGCCGAACCGGTACGCGGACGTCGCGGACGCGTTCGAGACCGTCGCTGACGCGCTCGAGGTGGAGAAGGCGGGACGGCGGTGACCGAGGGTCGTTCAGTCGCTGGAGTCGGCGATACCGCCACCGACCGACTGCCCCTCGCCGGTCTCGCTCGCGTGCGGGAGCGGTTCGCTCTCCCAGTACTCGTGGCTCTCGTCGACACGGAAGCAGGCGGCCTCGTGGCGCTCACCGGCGTCGTAGTCCGGCGGGAGCTCCTTCGTACACGCGTCCCTGGCGTGCGGACAGCGCGTGTGGAACCGACAGCCCGGCGGCGGGTTCCGCGGCGAGGGAACGTCGCCCTCCAGCGTGCCGCCGCGGCGGCCTTGCTCCTCGACGGACGCCCGGGGGACGCTGTCCAGCAGCGCCTGCGTGTAGGGGTGCTGCGGGTTCTCGAAGATCTGGTCGACCGGGCCGGTCTCGACGATCTTCCCGAGGTACATCACCGCCACGCGGTCGGAGATGTGCCGGACGACACTCAGGTCGTGTGCGACGAACAGGTAGGTGAGGCCGAACTCCTCCTGCAGGTCCTCCAGCAGGTTGAGCACCTGCGCCTGCACGCTCACGTCGAGCGCCGACACCGGCTCGTCGAGCACGACGAACTCGGGGTCGAGCGCGAGCGCCCGGGCGATGCCGATGCGCTGGCGCTGGCCGCCGGAGAACTCGTGTGGGTAGCGGTCGACGTGTCGCGCCGACAGCCCCACGCGTTCGAGCAGCTCCTTCGCGCGCTCGGTACGCTCCTCGCTCCCGGCCAGCCCGTGGATGCGGAGCCCCTCGGTGACGATCTCGCCGACGGTCATGCGCGGGTCGAGGCTGGAGAACGGGTCCTGGAAGACGATCTGGGCGTCCTGCCGGAACACCTTGCGTTCGGACGCGGTCATCTCGAACACGTCCTTTCCGTCGAAGCGGACCGAGCCGCCGGTCGCCTCGCGCAGGCCCAGGAGCGTCTCGCTGGTCGTCGACTTCCCGCAACCGGACTCGCCGACGAGCCCGAGCGTCTCACCCTGTTCGACCTCGAAGGAGACGCCGTCCACCGCACGGACCGCGGTCGGCTCCCGGCCGAGCGCGCGGTCGAACAGCGTGTCGTTCTCGAAGTAGTACTTCTCCAGGTCGTCGACCTTGACGATGGGTTCGTCGGTCGTCTCGTCGAAGTGCTCACTGCTCATGCGTCCTCACCTCCCTCGAAGTACGACTCGTCGAGTGCGGTCTCGGGGTCGTACTCGCCGTCGGCGAGCACACAGCGGGCCGTGTGTCCCGGGTCCCCCTCGACCGGTCGTTCGTCCGGATGCTCCAGACACGCCTCCATCGCCTTCGGACACCGGTCGGCGAAGTAACACCGGTCCGGCATCTCGCTGTCGACGAGGTTCGGCACGTTCCCCTCGATGGGTTCGAGCCGCGGTGCCGGGTCGTCGACGTCCGGGATGGACCCGAGCAGCCCCTCCGTGTAGGGGTGGGCCGGGTCGTCGAACACCGCCTCGAGCGTGCCGCGTTCGACCACCTCGCCGGCGTACATGACGCCGACGCGGTCGCACATCCGGGCGATGACGCCGAGGTCGTGCGTGATGAGCACGATGCTCATCCCGCGTTCGGTCTGGATGTCCCGCAGCAGGTCGAGGATCTGCGCCTGGATGGTCACGTCGAGTGCGGTCGTCGGCTCGTCGGCGAACAGCACGTCCGGCTCGCCGGCGAGCGCCTGTGCGACCATCGCGCGCTGGAGCATCCCACCGGAGAACTGGTGGGGGTACTCGTCGGCGCGCTCGACCGGGTCGGGGATGCCGACCTGGTCCAGCAGTTCGATGGCGCGGTCGTGGCTCTCGTCGCTGGTGTACTCCCGGCCGGGGACGACGCTGTCGACGAGCAGCCGACCGAGCCCGTAGCCCTGCGTCCGCGAGCGGGTGCGCCGCGGGTTGGCCGAGGCGCGGCGCTGCACCTCGACCGCCTCGGCGATCTGCTCGCCGACGGTCAGCGACGGGTTGAAGCTGCTCATCGGGTCCTGGAAGATCATGCTGAACTTCGGCCCGCGGAGCGACCGGCGGACACCCTTCGGGAGCTGTCTGAGGTCGACGAAGTCGCCGTCGACCGCGTCCGGGCTGTCCTCGCGGAACTCCTCGGCGAGCTCTCCGTCGCGGAGCCACACCTCGCCGCCGGTGATCTGCCCGGGCGACTCGACGAGGTCGATGGCCGACAGCGCCGTGACGGACTTGCCGGAGCCGGACTCGCCGACGATGCCGAGTATCTCGTTGTCACGCACGTCGAACGAGACCGACTCGACGGCGTTGACCTGCCCCTCCTCCGTGTAGAACCGCGTCGTGAGGTCCTCCACGCGGAGCAGGTCGTCGCGGCTGTGGGTGGAGCCGCTCATACGCCACCCTCCCCCTCGATACCGGGGTCGAGGGCGTCCCTGAGCCAGTCACCGACGAGGTTCAACCCGATGACGGTGATGACGATGGCCAGCCCCGGCATGGTGGAGACCCACCACGCCGTCGACTGGTACTGCCTGCCGAGCGCGATGTCGAAGCCCCAGGAGATGTTCGCCGAGGAGAACCCGAGGAACGACAGTGCGCTCTCCAGCAGGATGATGGCCGCGATCTGGATCGTCCCGAGCACGAGTATCGGCGTGATAGCGTTCGGGAGCACGTGCCGGAGCATGATGGAGGCGTCGCTCGCCCCGAGGGCGCGCGCCGCCTTCACGTAGGACTGTTCGCGGAGGCTCAGCGCCTCGCCGCGGGCGACACGGGCGAACCACACCCAGTTGACGAGTGCGACGACCACGATGATCGTCCCGGGGAGTACCGTGCTCTCCGGCATCCCCGTCGGCAAGCCGACGGCTGACCGGAACAGCTCCGAGAGCCCGCTCTGGACGAACGGGTCGGGGATTTGCTGTTCGAGCGCGTCGTCCAGCACGCCGATGAGCGCGATGGCGAGCACGATGGACGGGAACGCGAGCATCACGTCGGCGCTTCGCATTAGCACGTCGTCGACCTTCCCCCGGTAGTAGCCGGCGACGAGCCCGACGCTGACGCCGACGAGCATCGCCAACCCGGTACCGAGGAAGCCGACGAGCAGCGACACCCGCGCCCCGTATATCAGCCGGGAGAGGATGTCGCGACCGTTCCCGTCGGTCCCGAGCGGGTGGTCCCACGTCGCGTTCTCGTAGACGGTACGGTTCTCGGTGACGATCTGGCCGTCCTCGAAGACGACGCTGCCGTTCTCCTGGACGGGCACCTCCTCGGTCGTCGCCTTGGTGAAGCCCACCGGCGGGGTTCGGGACTCGTTCAGGTTCTGGGTCCCCGGCCGGTCGGGTGCGATGAACGGTGCGAATATCGCCACCAGCAGCACGACGACCACGATTGCGATGCCGACCTTGGCGAGGGCGTCCTTATTCAGTCCGCGCTTCAGACTTCGAATGGTACGTGGAGCGATCATCAGTCGAATCCCACCCGCGGGTTCACGAGCGTGTACAGCGTGTCGACGACGATGTTCACGACGACGAAGCCGACGGCGATGACGATGAGCGAGCCCTGCACCATCGGCCAGTCACGGGAGTTGATGCTGTTGATGAGCACCTGTCCCAGTCCCGGCCAGTCGAAGACGAACTCGGTGATGACCGCGCCACCGATGAGCGTCCCGAGCTGCAGGCCGACGACCGTGATGATGGGGATGAGCGTGTTCCGGAGCACGTGCTTGTAGCGCACGAGCGTTTCCGGCAGCCCCTTCGCCCGCGAGGCTCGGACGTACGTCTTGCCGAGCTCGTCGAGCATCCCGCTCCGGGTCAGTCGCGTGATGAGCGCCGTGAAGTACGTCCCGAGCGTGATCGCCGGGAGCGTGATGTACCACAGCCACGTGCGGAGGCCCTCGGCGGCAGCCACGATCTGCCCGGAGACGAGCAGGTCGAAGACGCCGGGGATGCCGATGGCGCGCTGGCTCGTCGGGAACAGGTTCAGCTGCACCGACAGGACGATGATGAGCATCACGCCGAGCCAGAAGTTCGGCGTGCTGATGCCCGCCAGCGAGAACAGCGTCGCGCCGTAGTCCGCCGGCTGATGGCGTCGCGTCGCGCTGATGACGCCGAGCGGGATGGCGATGACGACGGCGACGATGGTCGCCGCGATGGCCAGTTCGAGCGTCGCCGGGAGGCTGCGGCCCACTCGGGACGCGACGGACGTACCCGTCGTCAGCGACGTGCCGAGCCCCATGGGACCGGCCGGCTCCCCGGTCAGGATGTTGAACAGCCCCTCGGGCACACCGGCGGCGATACCGGTGATGAAATCCCAGTACTGGACGTACAGCGGCTCGTCCAGCCCGAGGTCCGCGATGACCTGCTCTCTCACCTCCGGGGCGACGTCGGGTGGCAACAGGACGTTCGCCGGGTCGCCGGGCGCGATGACGCGCAGCCCGAACACGATGGTCACGACTCCCCAGACGACGAACACGCCCTGCAGTAGTCGCTTTATCAAAAACCGAGCGAGGGACATGAGAGCTTACGCCTGGCTCATCGCGTACGCGTCGATGCGCTCGTCCGAGCGGGGCTCCCACGAGACGCGGTTGCTGACGCCGTAGACGCTGAACTGCTGGTTGAGGAAGATCCACGGTGCCTGCTCGTTGGCGAGTGCGTTCGCCTCCTGGAGCGCCGAGACACGCTCGTCGCCGGTGCTGTTGCCGGCGGTCTCGAGCAGCGAGTCGAACTCCTCGTTGCTCCAGGTCGACAGCGCGCCGTCGGTCGAGAGCAGCGCGGTCATGACCAGCGCGCCCTCGAAGGTGGCCTCACCCCAGCCGATGAGGAACCACGGGGGCTTGTCCTCGATGTTGCCGGTCAGCAGCTCGTCGGTGAGCGAGCCGAAGTCCCGCTGGTTGACCGACGCGGAGACGTTCGGCAGCTCGTCGATGTAGCCCGCGACCGCCTGGGCGATCTCGAGGTCCTTCAGGTAGCGCCCGACGGGCGTGTTGAGCTCGATCTCGACGCCCGCGTGGCCGGACTCGTCGATGAGCCGCTCGGCCTCGTCGGGGTCGTACGGGTACGGGTCCACGTCCGGGTTGTGGCCGACGAACTCGGGCAGCGTGGGCTGGCCGGTCTGGGCACCGAACCCGCCGAGCACGTTCGAGACGATGCTCTCCAGGTCGATGGCGTAGTTCAGTGCCTGCCGGAACTCCTGCGAGGAGAACGGCTCGACGTCGTAGCGCATCCCGTTGTAGAGGATGCGCGTACTCGGCGCGGCGGACACGCTTCCGGCGTCGCTGTTGTTGACGCGGTTGACCTCCTGCGGCGGGACGTTGACGATGATGTCGGTCTCGCCCTGGAGCAGCTGGTTGACGCGGGTGCTCGACTCGCTCGCCGCGGTGAACGTGAGCTCGGACACCTCGGCCGGGTCGTCCCAGTACTCCTCGTACCGGGTCATGACGACCTGCTCGTCCTGCGTGTAGCTGTCGAGCTGGAACGCGCCGGTGCCGTTCATCTGCTGGCCGATCTCGGACTTCGAGCGCTCCTCGACCCACGACTGCTGCATGATGTCGCAGTAGGTCGCGAACTCGGAGAACACGATGGGGTTGAGCCCGTCGAGCGTCACCCGCACCGTCGAATCGTCGGGCGCGCTCGCGCCGGAGACGCCGGCGAGCTGGTCGCTCTGTGGGCTCGCGAACCCGGTGTCGGGGTCGACGATGCGGTTGATGCTGTAGGCGGCGTCGCCCGCGACGAACGTATCGCCGTTGTGGAACGTCACGTCGCTCCGCGTCTGGAACTCCGCCGCGTCCTCGCCGTCGACGCGCGACCAGTCGGTCGCGAGCGCGGGCTGTGCCGCACCGGCCGCGTCGCGGGTGATGAGCCCCTCGTAGGCGTGGAGCATCACCACGTCGGTCGGCGTCTCGCGGTGGTCGTGGGGGTCGAGCCCGGAGGGCATGTTGCCCTGCGTGATGGTGACCGGGAAGTCCGGTAGCTCCTCCCCACCGTCACCGGTGTCGGTCTCTTCGCCACCCCCACCATCTTCCGTCTCCTCCGCCTCGGTGTCTGCCGGAGTGTCGGTCCCGTCACCGCCGTCTCCGCCGCCGAGACAGCCTGCGAGGGATGCTGTGACCGCTGCTCCGCCTGCGTACTTCAGAAAGCCACGTCGGTCAGTACCATTCTCTGGCATGCATCCTACTACCAAATACCACCTTATAAATCCACCCTTGCGAACGGTTATCTCGAAACGTGAAAGCACCCGTACGCTATCCGACCGGTGCCCAGTCACCGCCGGCGATGGCTTCCCCGACAGAAGCAGTTAAGTACCGACGTACGCCGAGTTTCTCATCGATGCGGGTACACACACTCGGGGACGGCGAGCCGGCACTCGTCGTCGTCGTCGGACAGCACGGCGACGAACCCTGCGGCGAGCGTGCCATGGAGCGCCTCCTGGCCGACGAGGACCTCGAACTCACCGGCGCGGTCACGTTCGTCGTGGGGAACGAGCGCGCCGCCGAGCTCGAGCAGCGGTTCGTCGACGAGGACCTCAACCGCGCCTATCCCGGCGATCCCGAGGCGGCGTCGCACGAGGCCCGACTCGCCAGCGAGCTCCTCGAGACCGTCGACGACCTGGTAGTGCTCGACCTCCACTCGACGGTCTCGACGGACGAGCCGTTCGCGCTCTACCAGCGACTCACGCCGCGGTCGCGCGAACTCCTCGAATCCACCGGCCTCGACCGCGCCGTCGACATCCGCACCGAGCCGGGCGGCCTGACCCAGTACGTCGACGGCGTGGCCATCGAGTGCGGCTTCAAGGGCAGCGAGGCCGCAGTCGACAACGCCGAACGGGTCGTCAGGAACGTGCTCGCGGCCTACGACGTCGTCGTGGGCGAGGCCGCTATCAGCGACCCGACCGTCTTCGAGGTGACCGAGCGGGTCGACGGCGCGGGCTACGAGTTCCTCGGCGAGAACTTCGTCGTGGTTCCCGCGGGCGAGCCGTTCGCCCGCCGGGGTGAGGAGACACGGACCCGCGACGAGCCGTTCTACCCGGTGCTGATGTCGACCGACGGCTACGACGAGAGCGTCGGCTTCGCCGCCCAGCTTCTGGGCCCGCTCTCGACGGTCCCCGACGACGAGTAGCTCCGTTCGGTCCGTACCAGACGCTCAGGCGGCTACGTCCCGCCGAAGACCGCCTCGCGGTCGATGCTGAACTCCAGGCCGCTGGTCCCGACCTCGCGCTCGGCCGCGACGGTCATCCCGACCAGCTCGTCCAGCTCGTTCGGCCCCACGCCCATCGCGTCGAGGAACGACTGCAGTTCACAGTTCGCGCCCCACACCGGTGGCTTCGTGAACTCGTCGACGAACTCGTTGCCGGACGGCAGCCCGAGCGTCACCGCCACCGTCGCGTCCGTCTCCGTCACGTCGACGATGGGGACGGAGTCGAGATCCGACCCAGCCTGCACGTCCGCGAGCTCGTCCACCGCGTCGTCGATGTCACCTGTCATGGGGAAAATTCCGTGGCCGCGGCTCCTAATCGTTGCGTTACGGCACGTCGACTGGTCGACACGTTCAGGTGCTGTATCTGGCGATCGCCCAGCCCACGAGCAGGCAGCCGAGGCCGCCGGCCGCGAGCCGGAGGTCGACGGTGACCGCGTAGCTACCGCAGTCGGCGACCTGCAGCATCGTGCCGTCGAGCGCGACCGAGACGCCCCACGTCGAGAGCGCGTGGTCGCGACAGCCCATCCCCGGCGCGAAGAGGGCGTAGAAGGCGACGACGCCACCGACGAGGGCGAGCGACATCCCGAGTTCCGGCAGCCAGCGACGCGCGGTCGACGTACTCATCGGGCGACGGTTCTCGGGCGTCGGTCAAATGTGTTGTCACTCCGGCTGCTCGTCGACGACGGCCTCCTGCAGTTTCGACCCGTCGCCGGACTCGTCGTCCGCCCCGTCGCCGCGGAGTCTGTCGAGCCCCAGCGTCGCCACGAACAGGCCCCCGCCGAGGTAGAGCAGCGCCCGGGGACTGCCGACGAGCCGCGCGACGACGGCGTTCCCGTACCCGAGTAACGTCGTCAGATACGCCAGCAGCGAGACGGTCCAGCCGAGCCCGGTGACGCCGGCAATCCGATACAGTCTCCCCGTGTCCTCCGACCTCGTTTCGTCCTGAATCATGGCTCGGTCATCGTTCGGTAGGCGAGTGTTACTCGAAGGCACGCCATGAAGCTATTTTCAGGATACCTGTGGGCTAGTTACCAGGTGGGTTCCAGGTGGTGCGTCCGGAGATGCTGCAGTCCCACGGCCCGCTTTCAACAGCCTTACACCCGAACGCCGCCGACCCTGCGCCGATGACTGCTGCCATCGAAGTCAGGGACCTCAGAAAGTCCTACGGCGAGGTCCAGGCGCTCGACGGGCTCTCGCTCCGGGTTGAGGAGGGCGAGTTCTTCGGGCTGCTCGGCCCCAACGGCGCGGGCAAGACGACGTTCATCAACGTGCTCGTCGGGCTGGTCCGCAAGTCCGACGGTCACGCCGAGGTGTTCGGCCACGACGTCGTCGACGAGTACCGCGAGGCCAGAAACGCCATCGGGCTCGCACCACAGGAGTTCAACGTCGACCGCTTCTTCCCCATCGAGGAGGTGCTCGTCCACAAGGCCGGCTACCACGGCGTCCCCGAGGACGAGGCGCTGGACCGGGCGCACGAGGCGCTGAAGCGCGTCGGCATCTACGACAAGCGCGAGGAGCGCTTCGACTGGCTCTCCGGCGGGATGAAGCGCCGCCTGCTGCTCGCTCGCGCGCTCGTCACCGACCCGGAGCTGCTCATCCTCGACGAGCCGACGGCGGGCGTCGACGTCCAGCTCCGCCACGACCTCTGGGAGGTCGTCCGGGAACTGAACGAGAACGGGACGACGGTGCTGTTGACCACGCACTACATCGAGGAGGCCGAACGCCTCTGCGACCGCGTCGCCGTCGTCGACGACGGCCGGAAGGTCGAGGTGGCGACGCCGGACGAGCTGATGGACCGCGGGACCGACACCGTCACCGTGACACTGCGGGACGCGCCCGGGGGGACACCGCCCCTGGGGGACACGCTCGACCGCGTCGAGTCGGTCGAACTGGACGGCGACCGGCTGGTCGTCCGCGCCCGCAACGGCGGCGCGGTGACGCCGGACCTGCTGAACGAACTGGAGGCGATGGGCCACGTCGTCGTCGACCTGGACATCTCGCGCACCAGCCTGGAGGAGATCTTCGTCGACATGACGGGTGAGGGCAGATGAGACTGCTCGCGACCGGTACCCGCGCGCTGCTGAAGCGCGAGATACTGCGGTACGTGCGCCGTCCCAGCAACACGTTCCTCCCGCCGTTCATCAACAACGTGCTCTACTTCGCGGTGTTCGGGGTCATCCTCGGCAGCCGCATCGGCAGCTACGGCGACGGCATCCCCTACATCGCGTTCGTCCTGCCCGGCCTCGTCGTCCTCGGCGCGGTGTCGAACGGCTTCGAGAACGCCTCCTTCTCCATCTTCCACGGGCGCTGGAACGAGTACATCCACGAGGTGCTCACGTCGCCGCTGTCGTACCGCCAGCTCTCCTTCGCCTACGTCGCCGCCAGCGCGCTCCGGGGCGTGCTCGTCGGCGTCATCATCTCGGTCATCGGCGTGGTGTTCACGTTCGCCCATCCGGGCTACGACGTCGTCGGCGTCGCCCACCCGGTCTACCTCGGCGTCTCGCTGGTCTCGGTCTCCGCGCTGTTCGCCTGCTTCGGCATCGTCGGCGGGCTCTGGGCGCGCGACTTCGACTACCTCACCGTCCTCAACCAGTTCCTCATCCGTCCGCTGGTGTTCTTCGGCGGCGTCTTCTACCCGCTGTCGGCGCTCGACGGTCTCTGGTACACCGTCTCGCTCGCGAATCCGATGGTCCACATGGTCGACGCGGTGCGCTACGGCTTCCTCGGCTACGCCGAACGCGACCCCGCGCTCTCGCTCGGCATCCTGCTCGTGGCGACCGCGGTCGTCTTCGCCGTCGACGTGACGCTCGTCGCACGGGGCTACGGGCTGACCGAGTAGTCCGCGGACGTTCCGTTCCCACCGTCGCCGATTCTCACCGCGCTGGAGTCACGAACAGCTTTGAACCCATCCATGCCGTACGTTCACGTATGACCCTCGAAGACCTCGCGGCGTACGGCGTCGAGCACATGGACGACGACGCGGTCCGTTCGTTCCTGACCACCCAGGGGACGGGGGTGCTCGGACTGCCGACCGACGGCGCGCCCGCGCTCCTGCCGCTGTCGTTCGGCTACGACGGCGACGAGACGCTGTACTTCACCTTCGTCGTCGGTTCCGGCAGCGAGAAACGGGAGCTGAGCGAGCGCGCCGAGGCGGCCTCGTTCCTCGTCTACCGCGCTGACACCCCGTTCACCTGGCAGAGCGTCCGGCTCACCGGGCGCATCGAGCCGGTGCCCGACGGCGAGCGCAATACCGCCCGCGACGCGCTGGAGAACGCCTGGCGGCCCGACCTGTTCGAGCGGGCGATGGCCGAGGTCGAGGTCGCGCTCTACCGGTTCGTCGTCGCGGACTGGTCCGGCATCAAGCAGACCGGCCTGCCGCCGGGGTTCGAGGAGTAGCCGGGCACGGTCGACTCCGTGGCAGGCGAGCGCCTTTCACCCCGGACCGTGAAGCGTGTCGTATGTCGGACGTCGAGCACGACCAGACCATCGTCAACGACGTGCGCCTCCACTACGTCGAAGCCGGCGACCCTGCCGACGAGACGGTGGTCCTCCTCCACGGCTTCCCCGAGTACTGGTACACCTGGCACCGGCAGCTCCCCGCCATCGCCGACGCCGGCTACCACGTCGTCGCACCGGACATGCGCGGCTACAACACCTCCGAGAAACCGTACGGGAAGGACGCCTACACGCTCGGTCGGCTCTCGCGAGACGTCGACGGACTCGTCCGGAAGTTCGGCGAGACCGCCCACGTCGTCGGGCACGACTGGGGCGGTGTCGTCGCCTGGGACGTCGGCGCGCGCCACCCCGAGGTCGTCGAGTCGCTCACCGTGCTGAACGCACCCCACCTCGGTGCCTTCCAGCGCGAGCTCCTCCGGAACCCGGGGCAGCTCCGTCGCTCGTGGTACGCCCTCTGGTTCCAGGTGCCGTGGCTCCCCGAACGGCTGTTCTCTGCCGCGAGCGGCCGTATATTCCCCGAGCTGTTCGCCGAGGGCACCAACAGCGAGGACGCCTGCTCCCCCGAGGACGTCCACCGGTTCGAGTACGCGTTCACGCTCCCCGGCACCCCCATCTCCGCCATCAACTACTACCGGGCGCTGTTCCGCACGCTCGGCCTCTCGATGCTCCCGTTCGTCGGCGGCGACGGCCCGCCGCTCGCCGTCGACGTGCCGACGCAGCTCCTCTGGGGGATGGACGACGACGCACTCTCGCCCGCGCTCACCGAGGGCCTCGGCGAGTGGGTGTCCGATCTCCGGGTCGTCCGGTACCCCGACGCGAGCCACTGGCTCCACCTCGACGAACCAGACGCGGTGACCGACGCCATGCTCGAGTTCTTCGACGAGCACTGAGCTGGGAGACGCACCCTTTTGCCCCTCCACCACCGAGCCCCGGGCATGACAGACGACGCAGAACTGGCGTGGACCGTCGACTCCTCCCACGTCGCCTACGAGTGCCCCGGCTTCGACGTCGTCCACGACGAGGTCACGCTGCCCGACGGCACCCGCACCGACTACGACTACGTGGCCGAGCCGCCGGCGGTGGTCGTCCTCCCGTTCACCCCCGACGGCGACGTGGTCGTCATCGACGAATGGCGGCAGGCGGTCGGCCGCGTCAACCACGGCCTCCCCGCCGGCAGCGTCGAACCTGGCGACGACGACCTCGCGGTCGCCGCCCGGCGCGAACTCCGCGAGGAGACCGGCTACGAGGCAGGGGGCGTCGAGCGTCTCACCACGGTCGAGCCCTCCAACGGCATCGGCAACTCCGTCCACCACCACTTCGTGGCCCGCGACTGCGAGCCCTCGGCCGACCAGGAGCTCGACCACGACGAGAGCATCCGCGTCGACACCCGCCCCTACGGTGACCTGCTCGCCGCCGCCCGCGACGGCGACCTCCGCGACGGCCGGGCCGTCACCGCGCTCTGCTACCACGAACTGTTCGGCTGAGCGGCCGGGGGTTCAAGTACGAAACCGCGGCCAGACGTGGCGTGACCTGAGCCCAGCCACGCGACGGCCGAGGCCGGTGTGCGACGCACCGTCGCGTGCAGCCCCGCGTGTCGCCTGTCCGCCCCCACCGCCATCCGAGGAGCCATGTCAACCCCCACCACAGCCGTTTTGTCTGCGGGACGCGTAGTGAGCGTGTGCAGCGCCGGTTCCTCTCGCACCGCACGACGCTCGCGGTGCGGTTCGTCGGGCTGGTCGTCCTCCTCAGCTACGGCTTCGCCATCGGGGCCGGCCTCCCGTTCGCGCTGCTCGCCGCCGCGTCGGTGTATCTGGAGGCACGTCGCCCCGACGCGGTTCCAGCGAGCCACCGCTGACTCCCCCGAGCGCTCTTCCTCACCACCAAACGACACCCTTACCGCCGGTGCCCGGGTAGCCGACGCCAATGAGAGAGCAGTTCGAGGTCCGCGACAGCGACGCCGGTGGTCGCATCGGGGAGCTGACCGTCCCCCGTGCCGGCGTCACCGTCGAGACCCCCGCGCTGATGCCGGTCGTCAACCCGAACATCGTCACCATCGAGCCCGCGCGGATGGCCGACGAGTTCGGCGCGGAGATCGTCATCACGAACTCCTACATCATCAAGACGACCGACGGGCTGGAGGCCGACGCCCGCGAGCAGGGCCTGCACGACCTGCTCGACTTCGACGGCGCAATCGTCACCGACTCCGGCAGCTTCCAGCTCGCCGAGTACGGAGAGATCGACACGAACACCGAGGAGATCCTCCAGTTCCAGCACGAGATCGGCAGCGACATCGGCACCCCGGTCGACATCCCCACCCCACCGGACGTCTCCCACGAGCGCGCCGAGTCCGAGCTCCGCACGACCCAGGAACGGCTCGAGCTCGCCGAGACCATCGACGTCGGCGACATGCTCGTCAACGCACCGGTGCAGGGCTCGACCCACCTCGACCTCCGCGAGGAGGCCGGCGCACACGCCGCCGAGACGGACCTCGACGTGTTCCCCGTCGGTGCGGTCGTCCCGCTGCTGAACGACTACCGCTACGACGACATGGTCGACGTGGTCGCCGCGTCGAAGCGCGGGCTCTCGCGCGACTGCCCGGTCCACCTGTTCGGTGCGGGCCACCCGATGATGTTCGCGCTCGCCGTCGCCATGGGCTGTGACCTGTTCGACTCGGCGGCGTACGCGCTGTACGCCCGGGACGGTCGCTACCTCACGGTCGACGGCACGGAACACGTCGAGGAGCTCGACTACATGCCCTGCTCGTGTCCGGTCTGTGTCGCGGAGACGCCGGAATCGCTCCGCGGGATGGACGACAGCGACCGCGAGGAGGCACTCGCCGCACACAACCTCCACGTCACCTTCGCGGAGATGCGCACCATCAAGCAGGCCATCCGCGACGGCGACCTCGTGGAGCTCGTCGAGCGGCGCGCCCGCGCCCACCCGGCGATGCTCGACGGCTACCGCGCGCTCACCGACCACGCCGCCCAGCTGGAGGAGACCGACCCCGCCTCGAAGGGCTCGTTCTTCTACCTCTCCAACGAGAGCGCGAAACGTCCGGAGGTCGTCCGGCACCACGAGCGGCTGGACCGGCTCTCGCCGTCGGGCGACGTGTTCCTGACCGAGGGCGACCACTCGTCGGAGTTCGACGAGTCGTGGCCGGTCGTCCCGCCCTTCGGCCCGTTCCCGAAGGCGCTGCGGAACACGTACCCGCTGACGGCGGAGACCCCGAGTCGACTGGACCGCGACGCCTACGAGGCCGCCGCCCGCGGCGTGGCCCGGCTCGCCGAGGGGAACCCCGAGGTCTCGTTCACACTCGCTCACGAGGACTGGCCGGAGAGCGCACTCGCGCTGGTTCCGGAGTCGGTCACAGTCGAGAGCCTCTGGCACGGCGACCGCTGAGGGCGGTACATGGGGCCACGACCACCGTCATCGCACAAAGCAAGATAGTAGTCCATCGGCCCCCGACACCGTGCCATGACCGACTACTTCGAGGTCCTCGAGCGCGACGGCGCGGCCCGGCTGGCCGAGCTCCGGCTGGCCGACCCCGTGACCACGCCGGCGCTCGTGGACGACTACGTCGACGACGCCGGGAGCCTCTGGACGGGCGAGCGCGAGCTCCCCGATGGCGACGAGTCCCGGCTGACCGTCCTCCCGCACCGGGGGCTCCCGGCGGGCACCGCCGACGAGGTCGCCGACTCTTTCGCCGTCGACTATCCGGACGTCGACTACCCGAACGCCGCGGTCGTCTCCGCCGAGACGGCCGCCGACCACGGCGCTGACGCGTACATCGTCTCCGATGCCGGCGGCTCGCTCGGCCACGGCGCGGGGATGAAAGAGCTCGTGCTGGCTGTCCGCGATGCCATCCCGGACGACACCGGACTCTACCTCTCCGGCGTCGCCACGCCGCGGAACGTCGCCGTCCTCGCGTACGCCGGCGTCGACCTGTTCGACGCCCACCGGGCGTACGTCCGCGGCACCGAGGGACGCTACCTGACGACCGACGACGCGTACTTCCTCGAGGACCTCGACGAACTCCCCTGTCCCTGCTCGGCCTGCGCGAAACCGCGCGAGGAGTTCGACCACGAGGACTGCGCCGAGCACAACGTCAACGCACTCGAAACCGAGTTGCGGCGGGTCCGGCGGCGCATCCGCGACGGCCGCCTGCGCGACTACATCGAGGGACAGGCCCGGCAGGACCAGTGGCTCACCGCGCTCTTCCGGGAGCTGGACCAGCAGTACGGCTACCTGGAGGCGCGGACGCCCGTCTACCGCGGCGCGGACCTCGACGCGGCGACGGAGGACACCCTCCGCCGGGTCGAGATCCAGCGCTTCGCCGAGCGCGTGACGACCCGGTACCGGAGCCGGTTCGACGACCACCCGCTCGTGCTCGTGCCGTGCTCGGCGGCGAAGCCGTACAGCGAGTCACAGAGCCACCGGCAGTACATGGACGCCATCGGGTTCCGGGGCCACATCGTCTCGATGACCTCGCCCATCGGCGTCGTGCCCCAGGAGCTGGAGACGACGTACCCGGCCCAGCACTACGACGCCGTGGTGACGGGTCGCTGGAGTGCCGACGAGGTCGAGTTCGTGAGCGAGGTACTCCGCCGGTATCTCGCCCGGAGCGACTATCCCCGCGTCATCGCCCACGTTCCCGAGGAGTATCGCCCCATCGTCGAGCGCGTCGAGGACGACGTCGACGTCCCCGTCGAGTACACCGTCGCGGATCACCCGACCACGAGCGAGAGCCTGGGGAACCTGCGCGACGCGCTCGACGGCGAACTCGCCTACAGCAAACGTGAACGGGAGCACAACACGGTACGGGCGCTCGCGGACGTCCAGCTCGGCGACGGCGCGGGTGACGACCTGTTCGAGGAGTTCCGAACGACGAGCCGATACCCGAAGCTGCAGGTCCGGGACGACGACGGCACCCAGCTCGCGGCGCAGGTCCCCCGCTACGGCACGCTGTCCTTCACCCTCGAGGGGGCCCGCCGCTGGGACGCGAGCGACGCGCCGACGAAGCGCGTCGAGATCGACGGCTTCGTCCCGCATGGGAGCGTCCTCGCGCCGGGCGTCGTCGACGCAGACGAGGAGATCCGCGTCGGCGACGAGGTCGTCATCGAGGGCCCGGCAGCGTACGCCGTCGGCCGGGCGCAGATGCACGGCGCGGCGATGATCGAGAGCACGCGCGGCGAGGCGGCCTCGGTCCGTCACGTCGCGGAGAAGTAGTCAGGTCGACGGGCCGCTGGCGACTGTCCTCCGTCTCGCGACGTACTTCGCGATCAGGTCGGCCTCGATGTGGACCGCGTCACCTGACTCGCGTCCGGAGAGCGTCGTCCGGATCTGAAGTCCGTCATCGATAGCGGAGACGTGACCCGGTCGACTACCAACTGGTTGCCTGCCGAGTTTATACGCGCCGAGTTGCTGTGTGTATTCGATGAGCCTGGAGTCGCGCGCGACGGGACAGGGTGGGCGCGGGTGCGACGGACCGGAGCGATGCGACTCCGCCGATTCAGGAACCGGCGATACTCCGGGGTGACGAGGATGGAGAACTACCCGATACGGGACGAGGCGGTGCTGCTCGCGGCAGCGGCAGCCGGCCTCCCGCACAGGCGGGTCCCCGAGCTCGTGGCGGTCGTGCAGGCCGATCTCGGGCTCCGGGTCGACGACTACCGGCACCGCTACGAATGCGTCCACGAGACGAGCGACGCGTTCGTCTTCCTCGTCGAGGGGGGCCACTGGACGACCATCGCCGAGCGCCTCGGCTTCGATTCGACCGACTCCCGGGCGGTCGAATGTGCCCACGTCGAGCACCTGCGGCGACTCGCGCGGGAGTCCGACCGGGTACAGGAGTTGGCGACGGCGCTGGAGGTGCGCGACTGCGTCGTCATCGGGAAGGACACACCACAGGCCGCGACCGACGGCGGGGACGTGACCGGCCGCGAGATGCGGTAGTCAAACCCCATCGCTGGCGGCACGATGTGCGTCCGCGACGGCGGCACGGAGCGTCGCCCCGTCGTCGGCGCGGGTCAGGTGGCTGGTGCAGTCGCAGTCCGTGCAACCGAAGCCAGCGACGGCGTCGGAGAGCCGACGGGCGACGGCGCACTCCACGTCCTCGGGGGTACGGACGTCGCCCCGGACCGTCGCCGCATCGTGACCGAGCAGGTAGTCGACGTGCCAGTGGCGCACGTCGCGCTCGCCCGCCGCGACCTCGCGGTGCCGGTCGAGTCGCGAGAACCCGCCGCTGCCGAGCGCGCTCCCGGTGTAGCCGTACCAGCCCGACTCCAGCGCCACTTCGCCGAGGGCACCGACGTCGACCGTGACGGGGTGGTCGAGTTCGACGAGCAGTGTGTAGGTTCCGCCGGCCATGGCTGGACGTGGTCGAGCCGACCGCAAGAAGCCGCCGGTCCACGGCGACGCGACCGGCTTTTGTGTCGCCGACTCTGAGTCGGGGACGTGACTCGACTCGACCGCCGACGCGCGTGGCGCTGGGGGCCGGCGGTCGCCTGGGCGGCCGTCGTGCTCGTCGCCTCGCTCGTCGACCCGCCGGGTGCGGCGACGGCGTCGACCCGGCCGTTCGGCGTCCTACCGGCCGACAAGTGGCAACACGGGCTCGCCTACGCGGTGCTGGGTGGACTGGTCGCGAGGGCGCTGGAGCGGACGACGCTGCAGGCGGCACTGCTCGCGGTCGCACTCGCCGTCGCCGTCGGCTTCGGCGTGGAGCTGTGCCAGTCGTTCGTCCCGTGGCGGACGGCCTCGCTCGGCGACGGGGCGGCGAACGCCGTCGGCGCGGTCGTCGGCGTCGCCGGCTGGCGAATCGCGGCGAAAAGGTCTCCCAGGCCCTGGGAACGCTCGTAACCGGCTTTCCTCCGGCCCGACGAGTATCCCGTATGAGCCGACAGGGTACCTGTACGCGGCGGACCGCACTCCGGGCACTCGGCGTCGGGGCCGGGCTCGCGGCGACCGGCGCGACCGCGACCGCACAGGAGCAGCCGACGTTCGACGGGTGGCTGGAGAACGTCGGTAACTACGACGGCGTCGTGGACGAGACCGGCGCGGACAGCGTGACGGTGCAGGTCGGGAGCCAGGCCAACGGCGGCGCGTTCGGCTTCTCGCCGCCCGCCATCCGGGTCGACCCCGGCACCGAGGTCGTCTGGGAGTGGACCGGCGACGGCGGCGTCCACAACGTCCTTCCCGACGACGGTAGCTGGGGCTCCGAGCTCGTCGACCAGGCCGGCCACACCTACTCCCGGACCTTCGAGGAGGCCCAGGTCGTGAAGTACTACTGCGAACCCCACGAGGGCATGGGCATGAAGGGCGTCGTCGTGGTCGGCGATGCCGGCCCGTCCGGCGGAGACGGCGGTGGCGGCGGCCAGCAGAGCTTCGAGGAGCCGGACTACGGCGGCTGGTTCGACGACGTCGACAACTACGAGTCGACCGCGAACGAGACCGGCAGCGAGGGCGTGACGGTGCAGGTCGGGAGCCAGGCCAACGGCGGCGCGTTCGGCTTCTCGCCGCCCGCCATCCGGGTCGACCCCGGCACCGAGGTCGTCTGGGAGTGGACCGGCGACGGCGGCGTCCACAACGTCCTTCCCGACGACGGTAGCTGGGGCTCCGAGCTCGTCGACGAAGCGGGCCACACCTACTCCCGGACCTTCGAGGAGCCCGGCATCCACAAGTACTACTGCGAACCCCACCGTGGGATGGGGATGAAGGGTGCCGTCGTCGTGACCGGCGACGGCGGCACCGACGAGAGCGCGGACGAGGGCTGGAGCGAGCCCACCGCTCAGCCCCGTCCCGTCGGCGAATCCAGTATCGAGCCCCTCGAGCTCGCCTTCGTCGGTGGGTTCGGCTCGCTGCTGCTGTTCCCGGCGCTCGTCGGGATCGCGATGGCGCTCGGCTCGGACGGCAGGCCGGACGACGAGCCGGGCGAGCGGAACTGACCGACGGCGGTCGCATCAAAAACCGAACTGTAATAGTGCCCCCGTTCGGAGTTGCCCGGTACGGATGTACGACCCGTCCGCGACGGACGAACCGGAGTTCCAGGCGGTCGTCGACGCCCTCGACGACGAGGACTGTCACGCGATCATCGAGGCGCTCGACGAGCCGATGACCGCCAGTGAACTCTCCGACGAGTGCGAGATCCCGCTCTCGACGACCTACCGGAAGCTCGAACGGCTCACCGAGTCGTCGCTGCTCGTCGAGGAGACCCAGCTCCGTCCGGACGGCCGTCACACGTCGCAGTACCGGGTCAACTTCGAGGACGTCACAATCATGCTCGCCGAGGACAACTCGCTCGAACTACGTATCGCTCGCCCCCCCGAGACGCCGGACGAACGCCTCGCTTCGATGTGGGAGGAGGTGCGCAAGGAGACATGAGTCACCTCTCCGCACTCGTCATCGCGTTCAAGACGCTCGCGCTCGTCTTCGGCGGCCTCATCACCTACTTCGCGGCGAAGGCGTACCGCCGGACCGGCTCGTCCGCGCTGCGCGCGCTGGCGGTCGGCTTCGGCTTCGTCACCGTCGGTGCCATGCTGGCCGGCGCGGCCGACCAGTTCATCATGGGCCCCGACGACCGCTCCGTCGCACTGGCCATCGAGAGCCTGCTGACCACCGCCGGCTTCGGCGTCATCCTCTACTCGCTGTACGCGGACTGATCGGTTCCTCGGCCCGGCGACCGACCCGAAGCGGATTTACGCCCACGACCGTTTCTCTCCGCCAATGAGCAAGCCCAGCCCCGAGGTCTACGAGCAGGGGAAGGGGATGGACGCGCACAACCAGGTGATGCGTCGCATCCGAGCGGAGAAGGAGGAGACGTACGACCCCCACGAGCCGACGCGGGTGTGGATAGACGAGGACAACACGCCCGGCGGCGTCTTCCAGAGCCTGACAATCATCCTGAACACCGGCGGCTGCCGGTGGGCCCGCGCCGGCGGCTGTACGATGTGTGGCTACGTCGCCGAGTCGGTCGAGGGCGGCTCGGTGAGCCACGAGGCGCTGCTGGACCAGATACAGGTCTGTCTCGACCACGAGAAAGAGAACGCCGACGAGAAGAGCGGCCTCGTGAAGATATACACCTCCGGGAGCTTCCTCGACGAGCGCGAGGTCCCGGGCGAGACTCGTCGCGCTATCGCCGACACCTTCGCGGACCGCGAGCGCATGGTCGTCGAGTCGCTGCCCGACTTCGTCGACAGGGAGAAGATCGAGGAGTTCACCGGCCACGGGCTGGACACCGACGTCGCCATCGGGCTGGAGACGGTGACCGACCGCGTGCGCCACGACTGCGTGAACAAGTACTTCGACTTCGCCGACTTCGAGGACGCCTGCGCGGAGGCCGTCGCGGCCGACGAGGGGAGCGCCGACGACGAGGGCGACGCCGGCGTGAAGGCGTACCTGCTGATGAAGCCGCCGTTCCTCTCGGAGCCGGAGGCGCTCGAGGATATGAAGTCCTCCGTGCGTCGCTGCAGCGAGGTCGACGGCTGCCACACCGTCTCGATGAACCCCTGCAACGTCCAGCGCTACACGATGGTCGACGAGCTGTTCTTCCGCGGCGGCTACCGCCCGCCGTGGCTCTGGTCGGTCGCCGACGTGCTGGAGTCGACCGCCGACTGCGACGCCATCGTCGTCTCGGACCCCGTCGGCCACGGCTCCGACAGGGGCGCACACAACTGCGGCGACTGCGACGACCGCGTCCAGACCGCCATCAAGGACTTCGACGTGCGACAGGACCCGTCGGTGTTCGAGCAGGTGTCCTGCGACTGCGAGCTGACGTGGGAGGCCGTCGTGGAGCGCGAGACCAGCTACAACATGCCGCTCGCGCGGTAGTCACTCCGCGGGCGTCGTCTCGTTCTCGGTCACCCCGTCCGTCCCCTCCGACGCAGACGACATCGCCAGCGGCACGTGCAGCGTGACGACGGTGCCACGGGGCTCGTTGTCCTCGAAGCTGAGCCAGCCACCCGACTGCGTGACGACCCAGTTGACCAGCCAGAGGCCGAGCCCGCTGGCGTGCCTGAGCTGGGTGATCTCCTGCTCCTCCGAGATGAGCGCGCGCTCCGAGGACGGGATGCCGGGGCCGTCGTCGGCGACCGACACCCGCAGCACGTCGGGGTCCGTCTCGCCACGGCGGGCGCTCACGTGGACGTTCGGCGTGTCGGTGTCGTTATGCTCGACGGCGTTCTCGATGACGTGGAAGATGGCGGTCCGGAGCAGGTCGTCGGCGCGGACCTGCGCCGTCTCCGGCAGGTCGGTCGTGAACTCCGCCTCCGGATACTCCTCGGCGACCCGTACGATGGAGGTGCTGACGCTCTCGTGGACGTTCACCGGGCCGGTCGCCGCGCGGTCGCGGTCGAGCGTGCGCTCGACGGCCCGGGTCTTCTCCGCGAGGCTGATGAGGTCGTCCGCGCGGTCGATGATGGTCTCCGAGTAGCCGACCGCGGCGGTGCCGTCGACGACGTCGCCGAGCATCTCCGCCGAGCCCTTGATGATGTTCATCCCGTTGCGCAGGTCGTGTCGGAGCACGCGGTTGAGGATCTCGACGCGCTTCTGGCGCTCCTTGCGCTCCGTGATGTCGGTGTAGACGCCGAAGGTGCGCGGGGACGACTCGTCGAGGTCGACCGGGACGACGGTCATCAGGAAGTCGCGCAGGCCGTCCGTCGTCCGTCGTTTCACCTCGCGCTCGACGAGCTCGCCCCGGTACGCCTGGTCGTTGAAGTGGTCGCTCTCGTCGTGCCGGTCCGGTGGCACGATGAACTCGTCGAGGTTGCCGCCGACGATCTCCCCGGCGTCGTAGCCGAACACCTGCTCGAACGCGTCGTTGACCTCGACGACCTTCGGGTGACCGTCCTCGTGGACCGCGTAGACGACGGGGTCGGGGACGTTCTGGAACAGCGCGGCGAAGCGGTCGCGCTCGTCCTTGAGCTCCTCCTCGAACGAGAGCCGTTCGAGCGCGTCCGCGACGTGGGTCAGCAGCAGCTCCGTGAGCTCGAGGTCGGCCGCGTCGAAGGCGTCGACCTCGTCGGAGACGGCCTGGAAGACCCCCTCGTCGCCGACGGGCACGGAGAGCAGCGAGCGGTACGTCCGGTCCTCCGGCTCGGCCGCGTTGTCGGCGGTCACGTCGTCGATGAGGAACGACTCGCCGGTGCGGTAGGTCTTCCCCGCGAGCCCCTGGGTTATCGGGGCGCGGTCGCTGTAGCCCTCCGGCTCGATCTCCGAGGAGAGCGCCCGAGAGCGGAGGAACTCGCCGACGACCTCGTCGACACAGCAGATGTCGAAGTCGAGGACGCGCTCTGCCGCCTCGACGGTCAGCGTCCAGACCTCCTCGCGGGTCTCGCAGTCGTCCAGGTCGGAGGCGATGGCGTGCAGCGCCTCTATCTTGCGCTTCTGCTCGACGAGCTCGGCCTCCATGCGCTTGCGTTCGGAGATGTCGCGCACCACGACGGCAGTGCCCTCGAAGCTCGTGTCCCGTGGGAGCGCGGCGATTGTCGCCTCGTACTCGACGATCTCCTCGTCGCCGAACTCGATCTCGAACGTGCGCGTCTCCTCGTCGGGCTCGCCGTCCGTCAGCGCCGCGATCTCCTCGCGGCCGCGCTCGACGTGCTCGCGGGGCAGGACCTCGTCGACGTGGCGGCCGAGGAGGTCGCCGCGCTCGTAGCCGGTGATCTCGACCATCACGTCGTTGACAGCGCGGAACTGCCCGGACTCGTCGAGTGCGAACACGCCATCGCCGGCCGCCTCGACGATGGCTTCGTGCCGTTTGAGGTCGCGCTCGCGGGTGCTCCGGTCGAGGGCGGCCTGCGTCGTCGATGCGAGGATCGTCGCCATGTGCACGTCGGTCCGGTCGAAGGCGTTGCGCGTCCGGGAACCGAAGGCGAGGACGCCGTGGTCGCCGAGCGGAACGATGATGGCGCTCTCGAGCGCCAGCGAGCCCGGCATCCCGGTCTGGGAGGTCGCCGACTCGTTGACGACGACCGTCTCACGGTCTTCGAACGCGTCCCACGTGAGGCCGTCGTCCCGGCCGACCATGGTCGGCTCGTCGAAGTGGCTGGCGACCGCTTCGGTGACCGAGACCGGCACGAGCATCTCGCTTGTGTCGTCGTAGAAGAACACGCCGGCGTAGGGTTGATCGAGGACGCTCCGTGCGGCCTCGACCGCGAAGTCGGCGACGCGGGTCGGCTCCTCGACACCGACGAGCTCGCTCGTCATCGCCTGGAGCGACTCGACGGTCTCGCGGCGGTTCACGCGGTCGCTCACGTCCTGCACGAACGAGAGCGCGCCGAGGACCGCCCCGTCGTCGTCGGTCAGCGTCGTGTTGTACCACTCGCAGGTCAGCGCCTCGCCGTCGGCGGTGACGTTCCGGTTCACGTTGACCGACGGCACCTCGCCGTCGGCCGAGAGCGCGGCGTCGGAGACCGAGCGGACGGCCCCCCGTTCGTCGGGCGGGACGAGCAGCTCGACGACCTGCTCGCCGATGGCCTCGGTCGCCTCGTAGCCGAACAGGTCGACCGCGCCGGCGTTCCAGGCGGTGATGCGCCCGTCGGCGTCGACCTCGACGACGGCGAGTGGTGCCTGCTCGTAGACGAGCCGGAGCCGGTCGAGCTCGCTTTCGACGGGCAGGCTGTCCTCGCACCCGACGACGTCGGCGATGCGCTCGCGGAGGACGTCGGGCCCAGCCGAGGCGGGAACGTAGCCGTCGACGCCGGCCGCGACCGCCTCGCTCGCCAGCGTCTCGTCGCCGTCCTCGGGGAGGAGGAAGACGGGCAGCGCCGGCCACCGCTCGCGGACCGACTCGAGCAGGTCGAGCGCGTCGCCCTCGATGGCGTCCGTCACCACGACGCAGTCGACGTCATCGTCGAGCGCGTCGAGGGCCGACCCGGGGTCGGGCGCTGTGCTCACCGTCCATGGAAGCGACTCCACCGTCTCCGTCCGCACGTCGCCGGGGGGAGCGACGAGCAGGACGCGTATCGTACGTCCGGTCATGCGACTCTCGGCGGCACGCGCGCCACCAGTTATGTCGTCCGATGACAGCCACCCCCTTGAATGCTTTAGCCGTTACGAGCCTCGACTCGGGACCGAACTCCCGCGTCGAACCACCCTACTCGGCGGCGAATCCACGCAGGAGCGGCCGACCGTCCGTGTCGCCGACGTCGGCGAGCGCGGCGCGCTCCGGGTGGGGCATCAGCACGGCCACGGAGTCGCGCTCGCCGACGACGCCGGCGACGTTGTGCTTCGAGCCGTTCGGGTTCGCCTCGTCGGTGAGGCTCCCGTCGGCGTCGCAGTAGCGGAACAGCACCCGGTCCTGGGTCTCGAGCTGCGTGAGGCGGTCCTCGCTGATCTCGTAGCGGCCTTCGCCGTGAGCGATAGGGAGCTCGATGACCTCGCCCTGCTCGTAGCCGGCGGTCCAGGGCGTGTCGGCGCGCTCGACGCGGACGTGGACGTGCTCGCACTGGAAGCGGGCGCTCGCGTTCGTGGTGAACGCCCCCTCCGTGAGGCCGGACTCGCAGCCGACCTGTGCGCCGTTGCAGACGCCGAGGACGGGGACGCCCTCGCTCGCCAGCTCGCGCACCTCGTCCATGACGGGCGAGCGGGCGGCCATCGCGCCGGCGCGGAGGTAGTCCCCGTAGGAGAAGCCGCCGGGGAGCATCACGCCCGTCGTGTCCGCGGGGAGGCCGTCCTCGTGCCAGACGATCTCGGCGTCGATACCGAGGTCGGTGAGGGCACGCAGGGCGTCGCGGTCGCAGTTCGAGCCGCCGAAGCGGACGACCGAGACCGTCATTCGCGCGGGGCGACCTCCACGTCGTAGTCGTGGATGGTCGGGTTCGCGAGCAGGCGCTCTGCCATCTCGGCGGCGCGCTCGCGGGCCGCATCCTCGTCTGTGGCGTCGAGGTCGACCTCGAAGCGGTCGGCCGAGCGCAGCCCCGAGAGCTCGAAGCCGAGACGCTCCAGCGCGCGCTTGGTCGTCTCGGCCTCGGGGTCGAGGACTCCCTGCTTGAGTCGGACGGTCACCGTGGCGGTGTAGGCGCTCATCACCTGGACAGGCGCGTTCGTGTTCAAAAACTCTTGTGACTCGCGTCGGTGATGCACGTTCGTGGATAGTATTCCGTGCGGGGCCGCCGGACTCACTCGCCGTGGGTGAACCCGCGGTCCGGCAGCCGCTCCCCGTCGACGGTGACGAACACGTCGCCGTCGTCGCCCGCGGTGACCTCGCCGACGACCGACAGTGGAATCGGGCAGTCGTCACGGGCGTCCCCGACCCGCTCCTCTGGGACGGTACAGACCAGCTCGAAGTCCTCGCCGAAGAACCAGCCCAGTTCGCGGACCGTCTCCTCGCTCCCGGCGACCTCGCGCACCACGTCGTCGACCGGCACCGCCTCGCCGTCGAGCGCCAACCCGCAGCCGCTCGCCTCCGCGAGCTGGTGACAGGAGCGTGCCAGCCCGTCGCTCGAGTCCATCATCGCCGTCGCGTGCTCGGCCAGCGCCAGCCCCGCCGCCACGCGCGGCTCGAACCGGAACAGCTCGTTCGCGCGCTCCGTCTCGCCCGCCTCGAACAGCCGCAGCGCCGCACCGCTCCGCCCCAGCGTCCCGGTCACGCAGAGCCGGTCGCCCGGTTCCGCGCCGTCCCGACCCACCGGGTCGTCCGTCCGCCCGAGCGCCGTCGTCGCCACCGTGAACTCCTGGTGCGTGTCGAGGTCGCCGCCGACGTACTCCGCGTCGACCGCCTCGCAGACGTCCGTCGCACCCCGCAGGAAGTCGCGGAGTTCGGGCTCCGTGAACGCCGGTGCCGCGTACACCGCCACCGCCGCCGTCGCCGCCGCCCCCGTCGCCGCCACGTCCGACAGCGACGCGCCGACCGCCCGCCAGCCCGCCGTGTACCGCGTCGTCCCCGCCGGGAAGTCCGTCCGGTCGTGGAGCATGTCCGTCGTCACGACCGTCCCGTCGACGACCGCCGCGTCGTCCCCCGCGTGGTCGACGAGGCCGCCGACGAGCGAGAGCGCCGCCCGTTCGTTCATGTCGGCCGTGTGTTTCGTGGCGGTCGGCAAAAGGAACGCGGTCCGAACACATGGTCGAGAGTGGTCACGGGAGGACCAGCAGTGAACTCGAACGGCCAGAACGTCCCCGCCCGCTCGACCCCGTTCACTCCCACCTGACCGCACAGCACCGCACCTCGGGTCTCCCCGGCCTCTCGCATCTCCGGAGGTCAGAGATCTCCGGCGGGCTCACGAAACGCACGCGTTTCGTGACCGATGCTCGCTCCGTTGCACTTCTCATCCCTCGCCAGCGCGCGCCCTGCCGGGAAGTCCGGCGACGCCGCCACCGGCCACACGGCCAAGACACCCCGCGCCGGCAGGCGCGTGGGTGTCGAGGGGGAGGGCTGGCGCGGTGCGGTCGCGGTGCTGTGCGGGGTGTCCCCGTGAGCGAGCCTGCGAGCGAACGGGGGCTCGTCGGAGCTTGCTCCGACGGTGGGACTGAAAGGGGCGAGGTTCTCGGCGAACCCGGAGCCCGCAAGCACCGCAGGGACGATGAGCGTGGTTCGAAAGACGCCTCCGGCGTCTTTCGTCATCACGAGAGAGCTTCGCTCTCTCGAACGACAGCGCGGCTCCCGGGAGCCGAGAACTCGGGGCTTTCTGGCTGTTTGCGGCCGAGTCTGTTCCCACGGCTGGCGGGGCTTTCTGGCTGTTCGTGTCGCCAGTCGGGCCCCAACTCACGTAACAATCGCACTCACGTCACGAAGGACGGGGAAACAGAACGAAAATGAGTTACTCGGACACGAACTCGGCACCGCAGTCGCCACACCGGGAGCCGTTCCCCGGGCGCGTCCGTTGTGCGAAGACGGCCCCGCAGTCGTCACAGACCATGAACAGGCGGTGTTCGGGGTCGACGCCGGCCTCGAACGACATCTCGACCCACGCGTCGGGGTTGTCGGGGTCGAAGATGCGGACGCCGTCGTCGGTCCGCCGCCAGTCGTACTCCGCGTCGGCTTCGGTCTGGACGGGGTCTGCACCCAGGTCTGCCATTACGACTAGCTCCGACAGCACGAAACATAAGACCGTTGATAAATTTGAACACGGAACCGAGTTAACCGTCGGTTTTTACCCGCTGCGGGCGAACCGCCGTGGTATGACGCTCGACCCGGTGCACTTCGACGGCATCGCGGAGCTTGCCCGCCGCATCCGGTACGACGTCGACGAGTCGGACCACCGGGAGTTCGCCGAGACGGTCTGGAACGGGTTCCTGGACCCGCTGGTCCACGACGGCCGGACGGTGCTCGAACCGCTCGACGGGCTGGCGCGACACACCGCACCGGTGGAGGACGTGGCGCTGACCGGGACGGCGTTCGAGACGGTCCACGGGCTCGACTCCGGCACCATCAACCCGACGACGTTCACGAACGGGCTGGTGCTCGACATCGCGCAGGCCGCGATGTCGTCGACGCCGTCGGAGCTCGACCTGCACCGGGCGCGCACGCTCGTGATGACCGTCCACACGAACGACGCGACGGTCGACGTGGACGAGGCCGACTGGGAGGAGGGAGACGAGGGGTTCATCCGGTCGCAGATCCGCCACGCGCCACACGTCAACCGGTTCGAGGAGGGCGTCGTCCACGCGCTGGCGCTCTACCTCGCGGAGTCGAGCCACGCGCTCGAACACGCGGCCGAGGTGGACGACCTGCTCGTGCTCGACGGGCCGCTCTACCCGAAGGGGCTGCTGAAGTGGGCAGACCGCCACCCGGAGCTGGCGACCCTGCTGGCCGAGGAGGACCAGCCCCGCGAGGTCGTCGCGAACTACGTCGAACTCGTGGAGACGTTCGTCGACCGCGACGTGCCGCTCGTCGGCTTCGTGAAGAACCCCGCCTCGAAGGTCGTCACGCAGGTCGTCCGGCAGCAGGGCGGGCAGGCCCCCTGGGTCGACGACGCCGCGTTCTTCTCGCGGGTGCTCGAACGCCGCGAGCCCGACGACACCGGCGAGTACGAGCGCGACACGGGCCGGCTCACCTGCACGAACTGGTTCCGGTCGCGGGGCGGCGTCGACCGTCCGCTCTCGACCGACGGCGATGCCCTCGGCGTGGAGCGGCGGCTCGACGACGCCGACTACGAGGTCACGTTCTGCATGGTGTACGACCCCCGCGAGGACGTCGTCTACCGGCTCGAAGCGCCCCACGCGTTCACGAAGGACGCGGACCTGCGTGAGGACCTACGACTCTTTGCGATGCAGGAGGTCGCCGCCGAGTCGGGCCCACCCCGCGCGGTCTCGAAGGCCGACGAGCTCGCGCGCATCAGCCGCGACGAGAAGCGCGCGCTCCGGGAGACGCTGGAGGAGAGCTTCGACGCCCGGCGCGCCCGGAACTACGACGACGTGCGCTGGGGCGGCTGAGAATAACCGTCTCGACTGCGCTCAGGCCGGTTCGGCCTTCGTCGTCGTCACCTCGACGTCGGCGGGGTCGACGCCGATGCGGGCGAACTGCGTGCGGACGTGCTCCTCGGCCGCCGCGACGGCCTGCTCCTTCGTCTCGAAGCCGCGCGGCATCGGCGACTCGAAGGCCACGTTGACCGTCTCGCCGTCGACCTGCTGTGCGGTCCCGCCACTCTCGACCGCGTAGAACTCGTCGCAGACCCAGACGTACGGCGCGTCCTCGTCGGGGGCACCCCGGAACTGCGGGGCCTCCTCGCCGCGTTCGTAGATGGTCCCCGTCAGGTCGGTGCCGGCCGCACTTCCGCGTACGAGCAACATGGCCCGCTCCTATGTGCCGGGGCCGGATAAGGACGCGGGCTACAGGTCTGGGGGCCGGTCACGTCTTCTCGGCCTCGTATACGAACTGGTACCTGTCGGGACGATACAGCTTGAGGGCCGACAGAGCTGCGCCGGTGAGTCCGACACCGAGATTGACACCGACGACGAGGGTCACCGCGCTCCCGGCCGACGTGAGGAACCAACCGAAGGTGACGACCACGTAGCCGGCGAACAGGAGGAGCTGTAGCAGGGCTTTTCGCATCGTCGTTCCACGCTCGTGTCCACGGGATCAAAAAGGCGGGCCGCGGGTTCCGGAGTCGGTACACCGGGTCACTGGATGGGAAACGGGTTTGACCCCGGACGTCATTGGGCCTGACATGACCGACCTCGGCGATTTCGGCGACTTCGACGGCGGCGACGACGGGCCCGTGTCGTCGGGCGGGACGGACGGTGGCGACGACGCGCCACCGGCGGCAGACGACTCCGCCGGGGACGGCGGTGGATCCGCCCGAGAAGACGAGTTCGAGCCGCTCGACGTCTCTCCCCGGGGGAGCGACCGCGGCATCGGCACCATCGCGGTCTCCGAGGGCCTGCAGATCTGCGAGCGCGAGGAGGACACCCAGCTCCGGGCGTACGTCACGACGGGCAACCGGCCGAACGTCCGCATTGGCTCCTACCTGCTCGTCCCCTACCCCGACGGCGAGCGGCTGTTCTGTCGCATCACCGGGCTGGAGTACGCACAGGCGTTCCACGCCGACGACGCCACCGAGATCCACGCCCGGCGGGCGATGCGCCGCGACGGCATCGACGAGGCCGACTACAAGTTCATGGCGACGCTGGAGCCGATGGCGGTGCTGTTCGAGCAGGACGGCGAGCTCACCCGCCGGATGGTCGACCGCGTCCCCAAGCCCGAGACCGTCGTCCGCGAGGCCGACGACACCACCGAGATCAAGACGGGGCTGAAGATGCCCGAGGAGGGCGTCTTCATCGGACACCTCTCCGTCGGCGGCGAGAAGGTCACGACCAATGCCGAGCCGCCGACCATCGACTACCGGCTGAAGGACGACTACGACTCCGGTGACCCGCTCGTCTTCCGGCACACCCTCGTCGCCGGCGGCACCGGCTCGGGGAAGACCCACGGCGCGAAGAACATCCTCCGGCAGTACGTCGCCGACGAGCGTACCTACCCCATGGAGGACGGCCGCTCCGTCACCCCGGCGCTGGTCATGTTCGACCCGCAGGACGAGTACGCCCAGATGCACGACGACAACCCGGGGATGACCGACGCGTTCGCCCGCCGGCTCGAACGCGAGGGCATCGCCCACGGCGGCGTCTCGGACACGACGGCGTTCGTCCCGAAGGTCGGGCAGGCGACCTACGCCGCCGACCACCACCGCGCCGAGCAGGTCGAGTTCACGGTGCCGTTCTCGATGGTGCGCTCGCGTCCCTGGCTCGTCGCCAGCGCGGGCCTGAACGACAACCAGTACCCGGCGCTGAAGTACCTCCTCAAACGGTTCTTCGACCAGCACGGGAACGGGGGGACCTACGAGGAGTTCCGCCGGTTCCTCGACGACCCCGCGCTGAAGGAGGAACTGGATGAATCTGGAAGGGTTCACGAGGCCACGTTCGACGCCGTCAAGCGCCGAACGTACGGCTTCGGCGACGTGTTCGACCAGGCCGCCCGGCCCATCACCGAGCTCGTCCACGAGTTCGTCCGCCCCGGCGGTATCTCGGTCGTCCCGACCTACCACGTCAACGACACCCGGGCGACGACGACGGTCGTGCTCGCGCTCGCCAGCCTGCTCGTCGACGAGAAGCTCTCGAACGACCCGACCCACGACCGCATCAAGGAGACGCCGCTCGTCCTCGGCATGGACGAGGCGCACAACTTCCTCACCGACGCCGACAACGTGCAGGCCCGGAAGGTCATCTCGAAGTTCACCGACGCCGCCAAGCAGGGCCGGAAGGAGCGGCTGGGGCTGTTCCTCATCACGCAGGACCCCCAGGACATCGCCGACCCGGTGTTCAAGCAGGTCAACACGAAGGTCGTGCTCAACCTCGGCGACGAGGACGCCATCAAGTCCGTCAACATCCCACCGAACCTGGAGAGCAAGGTGCCCTACATGGAGAAGGGACAGATGGTCGTCTACTCGCCCGACAACTCCGAACCGGTCGAGTGCATCGGGCTGTCGACGTGTGTGACCGAGCACGGGCGATAGCCGACGGCCCGCGGACGGGTGGAAGCTTTACTACCCTTCTCGTGCTACTACCTGGCATGGAACGCCGGGTGCTCGTCGCCTACGACGATTCCGAGCAGTCCACGGAGGCGCTGGAGTTCGCACTCCGGGAGTTCGGGGACGCGACGCTGGTCGTGCTCACCATCGTCGACCCGGGGGAGGCGAACTCGCGGCGCGCGTTCTCGATGCCGACGTTCGCCAGCGAGTGGTACGAGGAGGCCCGCGAGGACGCCGAGGCCCGGCTGGGCGAGGCGACCGAACTGGCCACCGCGGCGGGCGTCGAGGTCGAGACCGAACTGGTCGTCGGGCGGCCGTCGAAGACCATCGTCGAGTACGCCAGGGAGCACGACTGCGACCACATCGTCACCGGGAGCCACGGTCGCTCGGGCGTCTCCCGCATCCTGCTCGGGAGCGTCGCCGAGACGGTCGTCAGGCGGTCGCCGGTGCCGGTGACGGTCGTCCGCTGACGGTCGCTCAGAAGATGTTCGCCTGCCGGTGGACCGAGATGCCCTTGTCGGTGATCTCGTAGGGCTTCGTCTCGCGGGAGTGGTTCGCGTCGCGTATCTTCTGTATCTCCACGGCGAGGCGCGTCTCCCTGAAGTCGGAGGGGCGGACGTACTGGAGGATGAACACGGCGTCGGTGAGGTACTCGACGATGCCGTGGCGGGAGACGAACGGGGAGTCCTCGCTGGCCTCGCTGGTCAGCATCGTCGTGATGCCGGAGTTCTTCAGGCTCTGCGTGAAGTCGTACACCTCGGTCCGGCGCTTGGCCCGCGAGTCGTACATCATCTCCAGCAGCGAGACGGAGTCGAGGACGAGTCTGGTCGCGCCGAACTGCTCGATGAGCCGGGGCAGGTCCGAGCGGATGGAGGCGAGGCCGTTGGCCATCTCGATGGGGTCGATATCGACGACGGCGAGCCGGTCGTCCTCGACGTACTCGTCGAACGGCATCCCCTTCTCGACGGCGGAGTTGACGACGCGCTCGCTGCTCTCCTCCAGCGTGATGAAGATGGCGCGCTCGCCGTTCGCCAGCGCCTCGTTCAGGAACTGCAGCCCGAAGGTCGTCTTCCCGGTCCCGGCGGAGCCGATGGTGACCATCAGCGAGCGCTCGGGCACGCCGCCCTGTATCATCTCGTCGAGGCCCTTGATGCCGAGGTCGATGCGGGGCAGGTCGGAGTCGAACTCGTCGTCGTCGAAGCTGGAGCCGCCGAGGCTGCCACCGCCGCCCATGCCGAACTGGCCGCCGCCGTCGCCCATGTCGAACTCGCCGGGGTCGAACTCGCCGACGGTGCCGTCCATCTCGCCGATGTCGGGGCCCGTTCCGCCGCCCATCCCACCCCCGTCGGAGCCGCCGCCGGTGTCGGGGAGCTGGATGTCGCCCATCGCCGCGCCGAAGTCGTCGTCGAACAGCCCGCCGTCGTCGTCATCGTCGTCGGGCTCTGCGTGGTCCTCGAGGGTGCTGTCGGGTTTCCCGTCCGGGTCCCCGCCTTCGCCGGCGTCGACGTCAGCGGATTCGAGCTGTTCCCACGGGTCGGACGCCGGTGCGTCGTCGCCCGCGGCCTCGGTGTCGCCCGCGTCCGACGACGTCCTGTCGTCGCCCGTTCGCTCGTCCTCCTCCCGGTCGTCACGGCGCTCTCGAACCGCTCTCTCGAACCAGTCGAGCTCGTCGTCGTCACTCATCGCGCATCAGCTCCGGTTCCACGGCCCGTCTCGGCCGGTGTCGTGCGCGGTGAGTCATCGCCGTCGACGTGGTCGTCGAGGGGGAACATCTGGGTGTGCATCCGGCCGGTCGGCACGCTGCCGCCGGACGGTTCGTACAGCGCAAGCAAAGCCCTACGTATAAATTAACCTTGTTGCCATCCGGAGGCTTTTATCCCCCGTCCCCGCTACCGTCGGGTATGAAGGTCGGCCTGGTCGCCCAGAAGGAGAACGCTCGTGCGGCCCGCCTCGCGGGACAGCTCCGCGGGATGCTCCGCGAGCAGGACGTGACGGTCGTCGTCGACACCGCCACCGCAGCGGCGCTCGACGTGCCCGGTGTCGAGCCGTCGGCGATGGACGACGCCGACCTCGCGGTGAGCATCGGCGGCGACGGGACGTTCCTCTTCACCGCCCGCGGCGTCGGGACGGTCCCCATCGTCGGCGTCAACCTCGGCGAGGTCGGGTTCCTGAACGCCGTCTCGCCCGGCGACGCCGTCGACGTGGTGCACGAGGAGGTCGAGCGCTTCAGGTCCACGGGCACCGTCCGCACCCGGGAGATGAGCCGCCTCCGCGCCAGGGGCGACGGCTGGGACCTCGACCCGGCGGTCAACGAGATCGTCGTCCAGGGGGCCCAGCGCGGCCACGGCAACGGCGGCGAGTTCGAGCTGCGTGTCGACGGCGAGCTGTACAGCTGCTCCGCGGCCGACGGCGTGCTCGTCGCTACCCCGGCGGGCAGCACCGCCTACAACATGAGCGAGGGCGGGCCGCTCGTCCGCCCGGAGGTCGACGCCGTTGTCGTCACCGAGATGTGTGCCGGCGAGCCGATGCCGTCGCTGGTCTCCGCCGCCGACAGCACCGTCACCGTACGCATCGACGACGCGGAGATGGGCTACGTCATCAGCGACGGGCGCGCCCAGCAGGAGCTCGAACCGCCGACCACCATCACCGTCGAGCGCGCCAGCGAACCGGTCCGGCTGGCCGGGCCCCCCAGCGAGTTCTTCAAGGCACTCGACAAGCTCGACTGAGGGTGTACGGTACGGGCAAGCCCCCCGACTTTCGAAAGCACTAATCAACTCACGACCCTACCCGGGGGCAATGAGTGAGCAACTCCCCGACGTGCAGGCGTCGAGCCCCGACGTGACCGTCGGGCTGAGCCAGGTCGGCGTGACGGGCGTCGAGAAGCTCGTCAAGCTGGCCCGTCCCGAGAAGCGTCCCATCGTGCTGACAGCGGAGTTCGAGGTGTTCGTCGACCTCCCGTCGTGGCGCAAGGGCGCGGACATGTCCCGGAACATGGAGGTCATCGACGAGACGCTGGAGGCTGCGACCCGCGAGGAGGCCTACCGCGTCGAGGACGTCTGTGGCGACGCCGCCGAGCGCCTGCTCGAGAAGCACGACTACACGAGCAAGGCCGAGGTCCGCATGGAGGCCGAACTGATGACCCGGGAGCGGACTCCCGAATCCGACAAGGAGACCCAGTCCACCATCGACGTCATCGCCTCCGCGACCGCGACCGGGGAGGGCACCCGCGAGGAGATCGGTGCCCGGGTCGTCGGCATGACCGTCTGTCCCTGCTCGCAGGGGATGTCAGCCGCCCGCGCCCGCCGCGTGCTCGACGACCTCGGCGTCGACGACGAGACCGCCGAGGCGTTCCTCGACGAGGTGCCCCAGCCGGGGCACTCCCAGCGCGGCCACGCCACGCTGACCGTCGAGAGCGAGGACGCCCCCGAGGTCGACCTGATGAACCTCGTCGACGTGGCCCGGGACGCGATGTCCGCCCGCATCTACAACCTCGCGAAGCGCCCCGACGAGGACTACATGACCTACCACTCCCACGCCAACGCGAAGTTCGTCGAGGACTGCGTGCGCTCGATGGCCGAGGACGTGGTGACGGAGTTCCCCGACCTCCCCGACAGCGCCGTCGTGACGATGAAGCAGTCGAACGACGAGTCCATCCACCAGCACAACGCCCACGCCGAGCGGGTCGTCGAGATGGGGACGCTGCGGGGCGAGGTCGACGGGAGGAACTGAACGCTCCCGCTCCTGTCTCGCACTGCTGCCGCCCGACGAGGAATCGAACGGGCCCGTCCCGGTGGGGGTCGGGTACCCACCGACCGACGCAATCGACCGGTTCTCGTCCGGGTGTCGCCCGTTAATTTCCCGAGCTTTCTGTGATAGACCAGGGCTCCCGACGAGCTGGTTTCTAGCCGTATAGCGTATTTTTTACACACTAGACAATAGATTTAATATGTCTTCGAGGATAATGTCTCGGAACGAGGCCGCACATGAGGGGACAAGGCATATCGACGGAGCGGGCACGTGGTGTATCCGAAGTTACAGGTGTGGTCCTGTTGTTCGGTATCGTCATCGCCGGGGCAGCGATCCTGTTCGTCTCCGGGACGGCGGTGACGGAGAGCATCCAGGACAACAACGAGGTCAGGTCGGCCGAGATCGCGATGTCGAACGTCGACAGCGAGCTCGGCTCGCTCTCGATGTCCGGCTCGGGCACCGGGCGTGAGCTGGACCTCGGGAGCATGTCGGCCAACGACGCCGTCATCAACCGGACCGGCCGGATACGGGTCAGCGTGAACGACAGGAGCGCCTGCGCGGCGACGGTCCCCCTGACGGCGCTCGAGTACCACCACGAGAGCGGGACGACCATCGTCTACGAGTCCGGTGCGGTCTGGCGTGCCGACGAGACCGGCGGTGTCTCCCAGCTCAGCGCCCCGGGCGTGCGCTACCAGGAGCAGACCCTCCAGCTCGACCTCGTCAACCTCTCCGGCACCGTCGACGACTCGACCATCGACGTCCAGAAGAACAGCTCGCGCTCCGCGGCGATGTCCGAGGCGGTCCGGTCCCAGCTCTTCTCCGGTGCCTGTGGCGACCCCGACAGCTTCCGCAACCTCTCCCTCTCGGTGACGAGCGCGTACCACGAGGCGTGGCAGCGCCACCTCGAGGGCGAGTTCGGCGCGAGCCAGGTCAGCCGGACCGGTCCCGAGACGGTCGAAGTCGAAATCCCGCGATCGATGCTCCCGCCGGAGTACGACAACCGCCGCAACACCGTCGTCGACTTCGACGACGGGCGGCTCGTGACCGGACAGATAGTCTCCGAGGGCAGCCTGGCGGCGGCCGGCGTCGCGAGCGGCGACGACGACGTGCTCGCCATAGACAAGGGCGAGGGGAACACCTACCGGAGCTCGCTCACCCTGCTCGGCTCCGCCAACGCGAACGCGACCGCCCAGCCGGTCGAGGAGAACACCCCCGGTGACCCCCTCGTCGGCTGGAACAACTCCACGGTGTCTCTCGACGACAGTTCGACCGTCGAGCTGACCCACGAGGAACCGATCTACGAGCAGCAACAGCAGTGGAACAACTGGACCGAGGAGGTCCCCACGAACGAGACCCTCGAGATCGTCTTCGTGATGGACGAGTCCGGCTCGATGGCCGACGGCTCGAAGATGGACGAGGCGCAGGACGCGGCCCACGAGTTCATCCAGACCGTCGAGTCCACCGTCAACGGGACCGAGCCGCGCTACAGTGTCGTCGGCTACACGTCGAACGAACACTGCTCCTGGTCGGACCGGTACCGGGACTACCATCGGGGTCGATACAGGTGGGTCTGTGAGGCCGACACGCCGGCGGACATCACCCAGCACCACCCCCTGAACACCGACGAGCAGGGAGCCCACGACGCTATCGACGGGCTCGAACCGCAGGGCAACACGCCAATCAGTCAGTCCATCGAGGAGGCAGCCGACGTCCTCCAGACCGAGGGCAACAGCTCGAACGAACAGTTCATCGTGCTGCTGACCGACGGTCGGCACAACGTCGACGACGACCCGAACGGCTACGTCCGCTGGCCCGACGAGGCAGCCGCACAGGAGGTCCCGACGGGCGTGACCCTGCACAGCGTCGGTTTCGGTGACCCGGACGACGTGATACTCGAGGCGACCGCCGATGCGACCACCGACGGCGAGTACTACCCGGTCTCGGACTCCGAAGACCTCAGCGAGACGTTCGCGGAGATCGCCGAGAACGTCAGTACCCGGACCATCCACCACAACGAGAGCTACAACGAGACGGTCCTGGTCGGCGTCGAGGAGACCACCGAGACGGTCTCGGTGTCCAACACCAGCCAGTTCGACGTGAACCTCTCGACGACCCGCGCGCTCACCGAGACAGAAGCCGAGAACCTCTCGGTCGGCGACACCGTCCGGGTGAACGGCACCGGCTCGTCCAGCATCGACGAGGAGGAGACCGTCTCCATGGAGTTCACCGTCCAGCGGTTCGACGAGGCGTCGAACTCGACGTACACGACGACGGTCTCCCGTACCGTGGAGTTCTCCTACGATGAGACCGTCACCGGTGCGGTGAACGACACGGTGACCCTCGAGAGCCGTCACCTGGACACCGATACGACGTACGAACGCTACCTGCTCCATCCGCAGGCGACGCTCGCCGTCGAGACGGGCGGGAGTGCGACGACGCTCTGGGACGGGCGGAACCTGAACAACTGGACCGCCGACGGCGTCACCCTCGACTCGTTCGCGAGCGAGGAGTTCGTGCTCGCCGACGGTGCGGAGACGAGCTTCCAGCCGACGTTCCGTGAGTGTGTCGCGAACGAGACGACCGGCGGCACGGCCACGATCGGCGGGACGGAGTACCAGCAGACCTACTGTACGGCCGCCGGGGGCACGATGCTGAGCGACGGGGAGACGGAGGTCCACGTCTACGGCAACGACACGCAGATCCTCGCCGACTCCAGCCTCGCGTGGCAGGAGTCGGTCAGGGAGATGCTCGACACGCCCGACGGTCAGTACTACCGGGAGACGCCGAGCGGCGAGCTCTACACCGACCTCCCCTGTGACAACCAGGCGATCGTCCTCGTGGAGGCGACGGACAACGGGACCCAGAGCGACGCGAACAACATGGTGTTCCTCGCCGACGTCGGGCGCTGTTCGGAGGACGTCGAGATGAGCTACCTCGTCGGCGTGGACGTGAGCGTGGTCTCCACGAGCGAGAACAGCACCCGTGTCGTCGCCGGGCCGCCGGTGGCCAGCGTCGACGCCGACGCACTGCTGTCGGTCGATGCACCCACGCAGTCGACACTGGCGGTCCACGCACCGGCGCGCGAGCGCGCGACCTGAACCGACAACCGTTAAGCGGTATCGGGTGCGAGTGCCGGTATGACAGACCCGGCGACGCTCGCCGACCGCGTTCGGGCGGGCGAACTGCGGCTCCACGAACTCGAAGCGCACGCCGACCACGACACCGCCGCGGAGGCGCGCAGACTCGTTCTCGAGGCCGAGACCGACGCCGACCTCTCGACGACCGGCAGCTACGCGTTCGACGCCGAGGTCGCGGACTCGGCCATCGAGAACATGGCGGGGGCGACCCAGGTGCCGTTCGGCGTCGCCGGGCCGGTGACCGTCGACGGCGGGTCGGCTGACGGCGAGTACTACCTGCCGCTGGCGACGGCCGAGGGGGCGCTCGTCGCGTCGGTGAACCGCGGGCTGTCGGTCATCGAGTCGGCGGGCGGAGCGAACGCCCGGGTGACGAAGTCGGGTATGACGCGTGCGCCGGTGTTCCGCACTGCGGGTGTCGTCGAGTCGGCCGAGGTCGTCGAGTGGGTCCGCGAGCACGAGGCCGAACTCGCCGAGGCGGCGGAGTCGACGACGAGCCACGGCGAGTTGCTCGACGTGACGCCGTACGTCGTCGGCGACGCGGTGTACCTGCGGTTCCGCTACGACACGAAGGACGCGATGGGGATGAACATGGCGACCATCGCGACGGAGGCGGCCTGTGAGGTCGTCGCGGCGGAGACACCGGCCGAACTCGTCGCGCTCTCGGGCAACCTCTGTACGGACAAGAAGCCCGCGGCGGTCAACGCCGTCGAGGGTCGCGGTCGGTCGGTCACCGCGGACGTCGTGATCCCCGACGAGGTCGTCGAGGAGCGCCTGCACACGACGGCGGCGGCCATCGCCGAGGCGAACACCCGGAAGAACCTCGTCGGGAGCGCGAAGGCGGGGTCGCTCGGCTTCAACGCGCAGGCGGCGAACATCGTCGCGGCGGCGTTCATCGCCACCGGGCAGGACCCCGCCCAGGTCGTCGAGGGGTCGAACGCTATCACGACGGCCGAGGAGCGCGAGGACGGGCTCTACCTCTCGGTGTCGCTCGCCTCGCTGGAGGTCGGCACCGTCGGTGGGGGGACGAAGCTGCCGACGCAGTCCGAGGCGCTCGACGTGCTGGGGCTCGCCGGTGGCGGCGAGCCGGCGGGGGCGAACGCGGACGCGCTGGCGGAGGTCGTCGCGGCCGGCGCGCTCGCCGGCGAGCTGTCGCTGCTGGCGGCGCTCGCGTCGGACCACCTCGCGTCCGCCCACGAGGAGCTGGGCCGGTAAGCTGCGGCAGCCGGCGCGCCGGGGTCAGCCCCGCTCCAGGGTCCTCCGCGGGTCGACCCGGCCGACGAGTGCGGCGACGACGACGACCGCCGCGCCGGCGAGGACGGCGGGCGAGATGCCGAGAAAGAGGGGGGCCGTCACGCCGACGCCGACTGCGAACTCCGCGAGCCCGCGGCGGCCGTCACGTTTCCTGACGGTTCGAACTGCGCCGAGGCCGAAGGCGGCGAGGCAGCACACGCCGGCGAGGAGGGGGACCTCGACGCCGGTGCCGGCGACGAGCACGGACTCCTCGCTGCCGCGACCGACGATGACGAGGGCGAACAGCGTCGCGACGAACTGCGCGCCGACGACGGCGAGGCCGACCGTCCGGTCGTTCATGGACGGACCACGCCGTCGACGAGCAAGAAACTGGTGGGCCCCTCAGAGCAGGCGGTACTGCCCCCGGCTCTCGGTGACCTCGCCACGGCGGACGAGCTTCGTCAGCGCGCGCTCGACGTAGTCGGCGGGGACGCCGCGCTCGCCGGCGTAGGCGACGACCTCCTCCTCGGTCGGCGCGTCGAGCTCGCGGAGGGCGTTCTTCACCGTCTCCTTGCGGCTGGTCGAGCCGCGGGTCTCGGTCGCGCTCTCGCCCGCCTCGGTGACCTGCTCGACGTCGAGGCCCGACGCCGCGAGGAACTCCTCGTCGTCGAGGACGCCGTCGGCCACGTCGTCTTCGAGTTCGGCGAAGGAGTCGACCGCGGCGAACGCGTCGCCCTCGCCCTGCCGGTTCGCCAGCATCGACGCACGCACCTCGCGGGCGTGGTCGAGGTCGTCCGTCTCGACGAACGACCGGACCTTTGAGAACTGCTTGCGGGTGCCGCAGGTGCCACAGCGGGTGGTCTCGGGCCGTCCCTCGACGATCCGCAACGCGCCGCAGTCGCTACACCCGACCACGTGGTACATAGCAGGCACTGGGGCCTCGTCCGGTTTGAACCTTCGTCTCGTCGGGCACAGGGCTCAAGGGGTCCGCGTTCGTGGACGCCGTATGAACAGCCCGTCGTTCTCCGCGCGTGACCCGTCCTGGACACCGAAGCCGGACGTGGTCGACGAGTCGTCGGTGCTCGTCGTCGCCGTGGACGACGACGAGGACGTCTCCACGCTCACGCGGACCGACGGACTCGACGTCGTGGGGGTCGATAGCCTCGATGCGGTGTCGACGGCGCTGGCCGACCGGGTCGTCGACTGCGTGGTCCACGCTCCCGGGTCGGGAGTGCCGGCGGTGCCCGAGACCCTCCGAGCCGTCCGGGACGTGAGCGCGACCCCGTTCGTCCTCTACGCGCGAGACCCCGACGTGACGACCGTGGACGATGTGCTGATGCAGTCCGGGACAGCGTACGTCCCACGGCGTGGGACGGATGCCGTGGCGCGGCTGCTCTCGCAGATCCGGCGGCTGACGTCGGAGCAGTCCCTGCGACAGGCGCTCGAGCTGCGCGAGCGGGCGCTCGACCAGGCGACGGTCGGCATCACCGTGGCGAACGCCGACGAGTCGCTCGTGTTCGTCAACGACGGGTTCGAGCGACTGACCGGCTACGACGCCGACGAGGTGCTCGGCGACAACTGTCGCTTCCTGCAGGGCGAGGACACCGACGAGGAGACGGTCGCGGAGATACGGGCGGCCCTCGATGCCGAAAACTCCATCTCCACGGTCATCAGGAACTACCGGAAGGACGGGACGCCGTTCTGGAACCAGCTGGAGATCACGCCGGTCGAGGACGGTTCGGGGACGGTCACGCACTACTTCGGGTTCCAGAAGGACGTGACCGAGCGGGTCGAGCTCGAGGAGCGCCTGCGCGACCGTAACGGGCGACTCGACGAGTTCGCCGAGCTCGTCAGTCACGACCTCCGTGGCCCGCTCTCGGTCGCCCAGGGCTACCTCGACGGCATCGAGGACGAGCAGGTCGGCGCGGCCGCAGACGCACTCGACCGGATGGAGCGGCTCATCGAGGACGTGCTGACGCTCGCACGCGAGGGACGTTCGCGGGCGGAGAAGGAGCCGGTGGCCCTGGAGACGGTCGCTTCGCGCGCCTGGACGACGGGGGAGACGGGGGACCTCGACGTTGTACTCGGTGACGGGCCCGGGACGGTCCAGGCGGACCCGGAGCGGCTCCAGACGCTGTTCGAGAACCTGTTCCGGAACGTTGTCGACCACGCGCCGGACGCGACGACGGTCCGCGTCGAGGCGACCGACGACGGGTTCGCGGTGGTCGACGACGGACGGGGTATCGATCCGGCGGTCGCGGACTCGCTGTTCGAGCAGGGTATCACCACCGACGACGACGGGACGGGCTTCGGGCTGGCCATCGTCGCGACGGTCGCGGAGGCCCACGGCTGGTCGGTCGCTGCTGTCCCGCAGGACGGGAGTGGAGCGCGGTTCGAGATCGACTGCGACGGCGGTGCCTGACGCCGACGGTCACCCGAACATCGGCCCGGTCGCGAACGATGGGCCGTCGTCGTCGTCGTCCGAGTCGGTCGTCGACTGCTCCGGTTCGGTCGTCCGTGGTTCGCCGCCGTCGGCGGCCGCCTCCGCCTCGGCTCGCTGCTGCTCGGCGAGTTCCGCGGCGCGTTCTTCCTTGTGTGCGGCGAGGTCCCGGGCGTACGTCGCGATGGCGCGTTTCGTCTCGTCGCTCTGCATCACGAACACCTCCGTGATGTACTTCGGGACCTCCGTCGAGCGCGCGCGCTGTGCCTCGTACGCCACGATGTCGCGCAACGTCTCTGGGTCGTGCTCCTCGAAGTGCTCGACGACGAAGTCGGGCACCTGCTCGGGTGGCATGGGGGGAGATGCCATGTCACACGTATGTGGTCACTAATAGAAATAAGTTCTAGTTATTACACGGGTTTCCGACAGTTTCTGTGGCGTTCCGCGAATCCGGATGACTGCAGCCGGATGGTCCTGAGACGGGCCGCAGACGGTGCGAGAACGAGGGCGGTGCGGTCGGTTTGTTGTTGGAACAGCAACAACTGTCGGGCTCCGGACCAACGTCTGACGGTCTCGATGCGGGCCGTGCGGGCGACAGAAGAACGGTCCCGTGGAGCGGTCGTGCCGCGCCGTCGACGAGAGCCACTCGATGCTCCCGGCAGTCGGGGTTCGAGGAGCGCTCTACGAAAGCTGCTCGATGTTCGCGATGATCTCCTCGGCGTACTCCGTGGTCGAGAGCTTCTCGCCGCCCTCGATCTGGCGCTCGAGGTCGTAGGTGACCTTGCCGTTGGAGATGGTCTGCTCGACGGCGTCGCGGATGAGCTTCCCGGTGTCCTCCCAGCCCAGGTACTCGAACATCAGGCGGCCGGAGAGGATGAGTGCGGTCGGGTTGGCCTTGTCCTGGCCGGCGCGCTTCGGTGCGCTACCGTGGACGGGCTCTGCGAGACAGCGACCCTCGCCGAAGTTCGCGCCGGGCGCGATGCCGAGACCGCCGATCTGTGCGCCCGCGGCGTCGGAGAGGTAGTCGCCGTTGAGGTTCGGCATGGCGAGCACGTCGAACTCGTCGGTGCGGAGCTGCATCCACTGGAGCATCGCGTCGGCGAGGCGCTCCTCGACCATGACGGCGTCCTCCGGGATGTCGACCTCGTCCTGCTCCTCCCAGAGCGAGTCGGGTGCGGCGAAGACCTCGTCGTCGGGGTACTCCTCCTCGGCGACCTCCATCCCCCAGGTGCCGAACTGGCCCTCGGTGAACTTCATGATGTTGCCCTTGTGGACGAGGGTGACCGTGTCGCGGTCGTTCTCGATGGCGTAGTCGATGGCCTCGCGGACGAGGCGCTTGCTGCCCTTCTCGGAGATGGGCTTGATGCCGATGCCGATGGGCCCGTCGTGCATGATGCCGTCCATGCCCATCTCGTCCTCGACGAACTCCTTGACCTGCTGGACCTCGTCGGTGCCCTGCTCCCACTCGATACCGGCGTAGACGTCCTCGGTGTTCTCACGGAAGGTCACCATGTCCATCTCCTCGGGTGCCTTCATGGGGGACGGGACGCCGTCGAGGTAGTACGTCGGGCGGACGTTCGCGTAGAGGTCGAGCGTCTGGCGGAGCGCGACGTTCAGGCTGCGGAAGCCAGCGCCGACGGGCGTCGTGAGTGGGCCCTTGATGGCGACACGGTGCTCGCGGATGGCGTCGACGGTCTCGTCGGGGAGGTTGACGTCCTCGCCGTAGATCTCGCGTGCGGACTCGCCGGCGTACACCTCCATCCAGTGGACCTTGCGTCCGGTCGCCTCCGCGGCGGCGTCGAGGACCTTCTGTGCGGCGGGACCGACGTCCTTCCCGATGCCGTCGCCGTGGATGATCGGGATGATGGGCTCGTCCGGAACGGAGAGCGTGTCGCCGTCGGCCGTGATCTTCTCGCCGCTGTCGGGTTTCTCGATATGCTCGTAGTCGGAGCTCATTGTCACCTGAAGCGACGAACAGTGCGGGTAAAAGGGCTATCATTTGCCGCTGGGCGGCAAGTATCGCGGCCCGACCGGCGGTCGGGTGGGTCCGTGTGTCCCCCAGTGACCGACGTCGACCGCGCTCGACCACCCGCACTTTTGAGGTACCCCGCGGAACGCCAGTCCATGCAGGTCATCGTACACGGCGGTGCGGGCGGGGTGCCCGACGACCCGGACCCGCGACAGGCAGTGCTCGACGAGGCGGCCGAGAGCGGTTCGACGGCGGCATCACCGCTCGACGCGGTCGAGAGCGCGGTGCGCGTCCTCGAATCGTCGCCCCGGTTCAACGCGGGCGTCGGCTCCTGTGCGCAGTCCGACGGCATCCTCCGAACCGACGCGGGCGTCATGACCGACGACCGGTCGGTGGGTGCGGCGGCCTCGATGCCGGGCGTGGAGGCCGCGGTCAGCGTCGCCCGTGCCGTCCTCGAGGAGACGCCGCACATCCTGCTCTCTGGCGTCCACGCGGTCGACTTCGCCGCGGCGCAGGGGATCGACTGCGAGGTCGACCTCTGGACCGACAGCACGCGCGAGCGGTTCGCCGACGCGGACGTACCGGAGGGCGACATGGCGGCGCAGGCCCGCTGGGTACAGGAGACGTTCGGCGGGTCGACGGCCGACCCCGACGCCGAGCAGGAGGATTCGGGTGCGCCCGCGGGCAAGGACCACGACACGGTCGGTGCCGTGGCGCGCGACGGTGAGCAGTTCGCCGCGGCGACGTCGACGGGCGGGCGCTGGCTCGCGCTCGCGGGCCGCGTCGGCGACGTGCCACAGGTCGGCAGCGGCTTCTACTGCTCACCGGCGGGCGGCGCGAGCGCGACCGGTGCGGGCGAGGACATCGCCCGTGTCACCCTCTCGCGGCGCGCGGTCCGCTACCTCGAGGAGGGGATGGACGCACAGGCGGCGGCGGATCGCGCCATCGACGAGTTCGGCGAGCTGACGGGCGCATCCGCCGGGGTTATCGTCGCCGACCACGAGGGGGCGGGCGCGGCGTACAACAGTAAGGGGATGCAAACCGCGGTCGTCCGGGAGTAGCGGGTTCGACGCCTGCCGACACCGACGCCCGCTGGCGGTCTCCCGGTGACGCATACGCACGTTACCGCCAGTAGCTGCCGGTTCTTCGACGACTGTCGTAGCGTAGATTTATGTTCGTCGAAGTAGACTCAACTCCCATGCTCGAACAGGTACAACACGGCCGCACACGGCAGTGTCCGGAGTGCGAGACAGCCACGGTGAACGTCCAGGGCGTCGACGCCTGCCCGCGGTGTGCCTGGGTCGACCGGTAGCCACGGCGGGCTGATTCACGACACGGGCCGCGGATGCGCAACCTCTTTTTCCGGCGTACGCGAAGGACGCGTATGAGCGAGCCCGAGGTCGATCTTGACGCCGAGAAGTACGAGAAGCACCGCGAGGCAGGGCAGATTCTCGCGCAGGTACGCGACGAGGCAGCCGACCGCCTCGAGGTTGGGACGGGCTACCTCGAGATCTCCGAGTGGGCGGAGGACCGCATCCGCGAGCTCGGTGGCACACCCGCGTTCCCGGTCAACGTCAGCGTCGACGAGGAGGCGGCCCACGGTGCGGCGGGCCCGGGCGACGAACGAACCGTCGGCGAGGAGATGGTGAAACTCGACATCGGCGTCCACATCGACGGCTGGCTGGCGGACACGGCGGTCACCGTCGACTTCAGCGGCAACCCGGAGCTCGTCGAGGCCGCCGAGGAGGCGCTCGACGCCGCGCTCGAGACGGTCGAACCGGGCGTCGAGACCGGCACCATCGGGGCGGCCATCGAGGAGGTCATCGACGGCTACGGCTACAACCCCGTCGTGAACCTCACCGGCCACGGGCTCGGCCACTGGGAGCAACACGTCAGTCCGAACATCCCGAACCGGGCGGTGAAGCAGGGGACGACGCTGGAGGTCGGCGACGTCGTCGCCATCGAGCCGTTCGCGACCGACGGCTCGGGCAAGGTCTCCGAGGGGCAGCAGGAGGAGATCTACTCGCTGGAGCGCGAGGCGTCGGTCCGCGACCGCAACGCACGCAAGGCGCTCGAACAGATCACCGAGGAGTTCCAGACGCTGCCCTTCGCGACGCGCTGGCTCGACGTCCCCCGGCCGAACATGGCGCTGCGGCGGCTCAAATCGCAGAACGTCGTCCACGGCTACCCGGTGCTCAAGGAGGACGACGGCACGCTGGTCAGTCAGCGGGAGCACACGATAATCGTCACCGAGGATGGATGCGAAGTGACGACGGCGTCGGAGTGACGCCGTCGCCGGATACCGCTGGCCGCGGTCGTGTCACCGTCAGGCGTTGTTCATCCGCTGGCTCTCGCGGGTCCCGCACTGCTGGCACTCCGTGACGCGGTAGGGTTCCCGGGAGAACTGGGAGTTCTCTTTCTTCGTGCTCTCCGTGACGAGCTGGACGGACACCTGGTGGATGGTGTCGGTGTCGCAGCTCTCACAGTGTTCGGTCCGCCCGTCGATTGAGTTGTCAGTCGTCGCCATCCAATTACCGGATGGTTACCAAGAGGTATAAAAAGAGCCGACCGTTCAGCGCCGAAAATTTACCGAAACTGATTATTATTGGTGTCTGAGTAGTCGGTTCCTAATTCTGCCGTAACGAGTCGTTTCCCCCGTGAACTGTCGCTGCTTGTAGCCTCGAAACCGGGTCTTGAACCCGGTATTGCGTCCCTTTCATGTCAGGTGGGCAGAGCGGTGCCGGGCTTCGTGGGATTCAATGCCTCCCCGGCCACACTCGGACCATGGAACAGGTGTTCGCACCGTGGCGCATCGACTGGGTGGAACGCGACGGGAACGACGACATCGACGGCTGCCCCTTCTGCGAGCTGCCCGCCCGGGACGCCGACCGCGAGTACCGCATCGTCGCCCGGAACGCGGGCGCGTTCGTCATCCTGAACAACTACCCGTACAACCCGGGCCACGCGATGGTGATCCCCCACAGCCACACCGGCGACTTCCGGGAGCTCGACGACGGGACGCTGCTCGCACACGCCCACCTCAAACAACGGACGTTCGACGCGCTCGACGAGGCGATGGGGCCGGACGGCTACAACGCCGGGCTGAACCTCGGTGGCGGCGCGGCCGGCGGCTCCATCGACGACCACCTCCACACCCACGTCGTCCCGCGCTGGAACGGCGACACCAACTTCATGCCGGTCGTCGGCGACACGAAGGTCATCGTCGAGGCGGTCTCGGAGACGTACGGGCGACTGTACGAGGCGTTCGCCGCACAGGACGGCGCGGTCGTCGAGGGCGACGACACGGCGGTGCGGTTCCCAGACGACGGGCCCGAGTGACCCCCGGTTCGGCTCTCGCCCGCCTGCCCTCACGCGAAACCGTCCTTCTAAGTACCGGCCGACCGACTACCCGACAGGAATGGACGACCGCCGTCGAACCGTCCGTCGGGTCGGAGCCGTCGTCCTGCTCGCCAACGTCGCGCTGGCGCTGGCGAAGGGCGCGGTGTACGTCGAGAGCGGGAGCCTCGCCGTCGGCTCCGAGGCGGTCAACAGCCTCTCCGACTCCGTCTACAGCCTCGTCGTGCTCGTCGGGCTCTACCTGACGACCCAGCCGCCGGACTTCGAGCACCCCCACGGCCACGAGCGCATCGAGCCGTTCGTCTCGCTGTTCGTGGCCGCCGGCATCTTCGCCGCGGGTGTGCTCGTCTTCTGGCAGTCGAGCACGACGTTGCTGGCCGGCGACATCGCCGTCAACGCGACACCGGCCGGTATCGGCGTGCTCGCGGGCTCGGCCGTAATCAAGCTCGGGCTCTACCGCTACTGTCTGACACGGGGCTCGGACGCGAACTCCCCCGCACTGGTCGCGACGGCGCTCGACAACCGCAACGACGTGCTCACCGCGCTGGCGGCGCTCGTCGGCGTCCTCGGTGCGACCGCGGGCTACCCGGTGCTCGACCCGCTGGCCGCCGCGGTCGTCTCGCTCGGCATCCTCTGGACCGGTGTCGAGATCGTCCGCGACAACGTCAACTACCTCGTCGGCGGGGCACCGCCGGACGACCTCCGGGCGGAGATCGTCGAGCGCGCCACCGCCCACCCCGAGGTCGAGGGCGTCCACGACGTCGTCGCCCACTACGTCGGCCCGGAGATCGACGTGAGCCTCCACATCGAGGTCGAGGGCGACCACACGCTGTTCGAGGCCCACGACATCGAGAGCGACGTCGTCCAGGCCATCCGCGAGCTACCGGAGGTCGACGACGTGTTCGTCCACGTCGACCCGAAGGAACTCGGCGAGTGGAAGGCGGACGAGGAGGCCGAGCGGCTGGTCGGCAACTCCGGGGAGTGAGGCTCTGGACGAACGTCTCAAGAACCGCCGGGGACGTGCCCGGAACGCCTCTCGAACCTCGTTTCGGTGTGGGAAGCATTCTAGGAATATCCATCCCTTTGTACGGTACTGCTAAGTCGTGCGAGCTGTTGTCACGGACGATGATAGAGATCCCAGTTCACGGGGCGCTGACCGACGGCGCGGTGGTGGCCCGGCCGGACTGTTCGCTCCCCGAGGCCGCGGGGTACCTCCGCGACCCCGACGTCCCGGCGCTGGTCGTCCGGGACGGACCCGACGGCGTGGCGGGTATCGTCACCGAATCGGACCTCGTCGCCGCCGTCGCCGAGGAGGGCTTCACCCTCCCGGTGGGCGAGGTCATGTCCACTCCCGTCGTGACGGTCCGGCCGACGATGCCGGTCGGACTGGCGGCCGACCGGATGCGGAAGGCCGGCATCGGTGTCCTTCCCGTCGTCGACGGTGACGGGGAGTACCACGGCGTCGTCACCCGCGGCACGCTCGCACCGTACGTCACACGGGGCCGCCTCGACACCACGTGGGACGCGGAACCGCTCCGACTCGACCCGGCGTCGGAGGACGAGTCGACGGACGCCGAAGCCACGGACCCCGCGTAGCGACGCGACCGTCTCCGGTTTCGCCGGGAGCGAACAGTTAGGTGCTCGTGCGACGCGCTGGACGTATGAGCGAACAGCTCTCGCTCGACGGGCGGACGCTCGTCGGCGTCGCGAACGACGAATCGGGCGAGGTCAGCGGCGACACCCGGTTCGAGTTCGAACAGGACGGCGACCGCATCCACGCCCACTACGCGGGCGGCAGCATCGTCGAGGGGCACCTCGTCGGCACCCTCACGGACGGCCGGTGGGACATCCGCTACGTCCAGCTCAACGAGGACGGCGAGACGGCGACGGGTCACTCCGTCGGCGACGTGGCCCTGCTCGACGACGGGCGCGTCCGCGTGGAGGACGAGTGGGAGTGGGAGTCGAAGCCGGGCCGTGGCGCATCGGTACTGGAGGAAGTGTCGTAGATGGGCGGGACGAGCCCGAATCCTCAGCAGGACGAGGTTGGCTACGTCGTCGAGGATGGTCGCCAGCCGCGCGCCGTGGTCGGTGAGCCGGTACGTCGTGGTCGGCGGCGTCGTGGCGTGGACAGCACGGTCGATGAAGCCGAGACAGTGCAACTCCCGAAGGTCTGCGGAGAGCGTCCTGGTCGCCACTGTTCCGGCCATCTGGCCGGGGGAGAGCCGTAGCGAGCGCGGTCACTCCACGACGTTGCCCTGCAGGTTCAGCGTCGCGTTGTCCTCCTGCCTGTTCGGGTTGTCTCTGGACTCGGCGGCGAAGGCGACGCCGTCGAACTCTGCGACGTGGCTGCCGGCGACGGTCGCCTCCGCCCCCTTGGTCGCGGCGACGGCAGCCGTCGCATCCTCCCCCGGGAGACGGGGCCATGACGCCGCGCCCGTGTGGTAGATGCCGGTGCCGTCGATGCGGTTCTCCGGTGACGTGGTTTCTGTGTACCGGACCCCGTCCCAGTGGCCGGGGACCGCCTCAACGCCGCGGAGGATCGTGTTGGGATCTGTCGGCTCCTCGCCGAGTCCGACGCACCTGAGGCTCCCGTCGCCCTCGACGAGCACACCCACGTCCTGCTCGAACCGGATCTCGGTCCCGTCCTGGATCACCGCGTTGGACCCGATGGTGAGCTGGGGGCCAACCTGGCTCGGAAGCACGCGATACGGGACGTCGATGGCTGCCCACGAGATGTCGTCGGTGACAGCTTCGACGGGCGGCCGGACGAACACCATCTCCGTCTCGTTGCCTTCGAATCCCAGCCCGGCACCGACCTGGCTCACCGAGTCGGCGTAGAGGAACATCGGTGCCTCGTTGTTCCGGAAGTGGACCCCAGCGACCGTGTCGAGCGCGTTCTCACGCTGGGCGAACAGGCCGTAGCCGGCGGTCTCCTCGACGAGTGCGGCCTGGAACCGGAGCCGTGCACCCTGGAGGACCTTCACTGCGGCGTCGCGCTGCCCGGTCGACGCCGGTGCGCGCCCACCGCCGGCATGGCGAATCTCCACGAACTCCAGGACGTTGTCGGTGCTCCGGGTGCCATCGTACGCGATCCCCTTCCAGAAGCCGGCGGTGGCCTGGTCGCCTTCGAACGTGACGTACGCCCCCGGGGGGTCCGTGGCGTCGATCTCCTCCGGGAGCCCCTCGGCGTCCACGTCAGTCGCCAGCGAACCAGTGACGTAGATGCCGTTGTCCTGCCCGAACTGGAGGGTCAGCCCTTCCGAGAGCGTCAGTGAGCCGTAGACACCGAACGAACCGCCCCGTGCGGGCTCTACGAACAGCGGCACGCCGGGGTTCGACCAGGTGTGGTCCTCGCCCTCCGGGACGACGTGACCGTCGAACTCCCCGGCGTAGACGACGACACGGTCGTCGTCGTTGTCCTCGAACTCGTTGGCCGGACCGACGAACCGCGCGGTCCGTGCGGAGGTCCACACCGTCGCGTCGTTGTCGACGAACCGGTTGCCGTCGAAACTCTCCATGGTCGCGTTCTGCTGGAGGCGGACGGCGTAGTTCTCGTTGCCGCGGAACTCGCTGTCGGCGACGCTGACGCGGCTCTCTCCCGCCAGCAGGAGGCCCTGTCCCCCGTCGCCGGCACCGGCGGCTGCGACCACGACGTTCCGGAGTACGTTCTCGGTCGAGGTCGCATCCCGGAACCGGAGACCAGCCCAGGCCCCGCGCACGTCCTGTCCGCCGACGAACCGGATCGGGTCGCCGCCGCCAGCGTCGGCGACGAGTTCCCCGCGGCCCTCGACGACCAGCTGCCCGTTCTGTCCGAACCGCAGCGTGGCCCCCGGAGCGACCGTGAGGCTCCCCGCGACGGCGATGCCCCCACGACCCGCTGGCGCGACGTCGTACGGGACGCCGAGGGCCTCCAGTTCGACGGTCTCTCCCTCCCCGACGGTCGACGACTCGACGACGACCGGCGACTCGCCCGCCGACCCGTAGCTCGTCCCGGCGTCCAGCGCGTCCAGCGCACCGACTGGACCCCGGACCGCCGGCCCGTCGGACCCAGCGAGCGCGTTGCGGTCGAACGTCCCGAACGAGCCGCCGTCCGCTACGGCGACGGCGTCGCCCGGACCGCCGCGGACCTCGGTGTTCGTCAGGTCGACCGCACCGTCCGATCGCACCGTCACCGCGGCGGTCCGCTCGCCGCCCGCGCCCTCGAGGAGTACGTGGTCGAGCGTTCCACCACCGTTCGACTCGAAGGTGACGCCGCGCCAGGAGCCCGCCTCGCCGACGAATGCGATGGGTGCCGAACAGGTGCCCGCGGCCGACAGCGTCCCCGCGACCGACAGGCTCCCGCTCTCGCCGAAGACGAGCGTCGTCCCCGGCTCGACGGTGAGCGTCGTCCCACCGGTCACCTGGAGTCCTCGGCGCACGACGACGACGTTCGCGTCCACCCCGAGCGTGGTGTCCGACTCGACCCGAACGGTGTCGAGGTGTCGCTGGTCGCCCCTGCTCGACTGTTCGCAGGGACCCGCCGGGAGGGCCGAGAGGGCCTTCGCAGTGACGTTCACGGAGCCACCGTCGCTACCGCTCCCCCCGTCACTGGCCGTGGTTCCGCTGCCACCGCCTGTGGCTCCGCCACCCGGGATGGAGTCGCCACCGCCGAGCGCGCTGCAGCCGGCGAGTCCCGCGATTCCGGCGGTTCCGAGCAGGTCGAGCAGCCGTCGGCGACCCGTCGTCGGTCCCGTCGGAGCATCTCCGCCGTCGTCAGAATCCGGTGCCGTGGTTCGATCCCGATCCATCGTCATGCCGGAGGAGGGTGACGGGAGACGGATAGTTGGCAGTTCTAGACCTCTAGAGCCGAGGGGCCGGTGGGGTCATCCGAGGTGTCGGCCGAGACCCAGCGACAGATCTGGCAGTCAGTCTCCGTCGAGGTCGTCGAGCTGCCGGTCGACCCAGCCCCGGTGGCGCTCGACGACGGCGTCGGAGGCATCTGCGAGGAGCTCCCGGGAGCGCTCGCACCACTGCAGGGCCGTCTCGTCGTCGTCCTCGACACGACAGGTCCAGACGAGCAGTTCCAGCGTCTCCAGAGCGTCCTGTGGGACGGCGACCGCCTCGAACGTCTCGAGGGCTGTCCGCCAGTGGTCGCGTGCCGCGTCTACCTCGCCGGTCGCAGCCAGTGTCTCGCCGAGATTCCGGCGCGCGACCGCCCGCCCCTGCGGAATCTCGACCGACCTGAACAGCTCGATGCTCCGGCGGAACTCCTCGCAGGCGTCGTCGTACGCGCCGTCCTCGCGGTGGGCCGCCCCGAGGACGTTCGCGGTTATCGCCAGCCCCTTCCGGTCGCCCAGCTCCTCCATGACGTCGTTCGCGCGCTCGACGTACTCCCGGGCCGTCTCGGCGTCGCCCTGCTGGACCGCGGCCTCGGCCAGGTTGCAGCAGGCCTTCGCCTCGCCGTGGCGCAGCCCGAGTTCCCGATGGATCTCGAGGGTGCGCTCGTAGTAGTCGACCGCGTCGTCGTACTCGTCGCGCTTCTTCGCGAGCAGCCCGAGGTTCCCGAGGCTCCGAGCCTCCCCGTGGGCGTCACCGAGCTCCTCGCTCACTGCCAGGCTCCGCTCGTGGTACTCCTCGGCGGTGGCGTACTCGCCCTGGTGACGCGCGACCAGCCCGATGTTCTCGAGTACGGATGCGACCGCGTCGCGGTTGCCGAGGCGGCGGTGGATGTCGAGGCTCCGTTCGTACTGCTTTCGGGCGGTCTCGAACTCGGTGTGGCCCAGGGCGACCGACCCCAGGTTCGCCAGGCTGCGGGCCTCGCCGTGGCGGTCGCCGAGCTCGCGCGAGAGCTCCAGGCTCCGCCGGTGATACTCCCGGGCAGTCCCGTACTCGGAGCGACTCTGGGCGACCGAGCCGAGGTAGTCGAGCGTCGTCGCCGCCCGGCGACGGTCCCCGAGCGAGTCGAAGGATTCGAGCGCCCGACGGAGGTGCGGGTCCGCCGCCTCGTACTCCTCGCGGTTGGCCAGCGCGCGGCCGAGTCGTCGCTCCGCTCGTCCCCCGAGTTCGCGGTCACCCAGCTCCTCGGCCAGCGAGAGGCATTCCTCGGCGTGGGCGACGGCCGCGTCGTACCTCCCGCGCCCGTCGGCGACCCGGGAGAGACCGAACGCCCGCTCGAACGCGTGTCGGGTCTCGTCGGCGGGGAGGCGCTCGAACGCGCGTTCGGCGTCGTCGAAGCGACCCGCGTCGAGGAACATCCGACCGACCCAGATCGGGCGGTCCTCGGCGACGTCCTCCGAGCACGCGGTCGGGAGGGCGACGCTGTCGCGCTCGCCGCCGTACAGCGGCGCGAGCTTTGGGTGCTCCCGGCCGAGCGCGTAGAGCGCCGCCGCCGTCTCGTCGGCCCAGTCGCCGGGGTCGTCGACGAGTCCGGGGAGGGCGAGTGCCTCGTCGTGGTGGCGGGCGATCCGGTCGCGCCTGCCTGGGTGGTCCGCCAGCGAGAGGAGCGCGGTGAGGCAGTCGCCGAACCGCTCGGCGGCGAGGGCCTCGCCCTCGGCGTCGAGCAGGTAGGCCAGGAACGTCACCGACCACGACTCGTGGACCGTCCGGTAGCTGCCGTCGTCGCGGGGGAACAGTACACGGCCCTCCAGGCGCTCGATGGCCGCGTCGACGCCGTCGAACTCCTCGGGGTCGGCGACAGCGTACAGCGCGTGCGGCGGTACCCCGATTCCCGCCGCGTTCAGCACGTTCACGAGGGTGCAGACGTCCAGCGCGAGGTCGTCACCCGCGAGCGACTCGTGTACCGAGGCGACGGCGGCCTCCAGCGACGTCGGCCCCTCGGCGAGCGGGTCGGCGAAGGTCGCCAGCCGGTGCAACAGCAAGAGCACCTCGCCGGGCGCGCCCGCGTCGTCGGCCGGCGCGTCCGCGATCTCCGCCCGTAGTTCGTCCACCGACGCGCCGACCCCCTCGTCGGTTGTCCGCTCGAATCCCTCGACGAACCGCTCGACGTCGGCTTCCCCCAGCGTCGGCATGTGGTGAACCGACAGCCCGGTCGGGTCGCGGACGTCGCCGGGCGGGTCCCGCCACTCGGCCGTGCGGGCGTCGAGCAGGACGCTCACATCGTCGCGGTCGGCGAACCGCTCGAGGGCGTCGAAGACCGCGTCTGCGTCCGACCGCACCGCGTCCTCGACGACGACGAGCGTGTGGCCGTCGGCGATGTCGGCGGTCACGGCGAGGTCGTCGACGGATTCGAACGGACGGCCCCGTCCCCCTTCACGGTAGAGGACGGATCCGCGGTCGCGCTCGTACCACTCGCAGGCGACGTGTTTGCAGACGGTGCTCTTGCCCGACCCAGGCGGCCCGACGACCACGACGTCCGTCCCCGCGGTCAGGTCCCCGAGCAACCGCTCGGTCATGTCGGCGTCGCCGTCGGGTAGCGTCCGTGCGACGGCGTAGCCGGTGTGGACCTCGGGGAGTGTGAGTCCGGCCCGCCATGCGGTCGGTGGATCGGCGACCGGTTCGTGTCGGAAGTAGGAGACGTCGAGCTGGACGAACCCTTCCCGTTCGAGCGCGACGGACAGCTGATTGCGGAGACCGGTGTCGGGCGCTCCCTCGACTGCCCCGCCGTCGGCGTCGACCACAGGCGTCGTCGCGTCGGCCGCGAGGAACGCGTCCGTCCGGTCATCTGCATCGGCCCTGACCGCATCGTACCGCTCCGTCGCCCACCGAACCGCTTCGTGGGTCTCGTTCGCCAGCGTCCCGTGGACGCCGCCACGTTCGGCGAACACCACGACGTGGACGGTCGTCTCCGGGTCGGTGGGATACCCACCTACCGGCGCTCCGTCGTCGGTCGGGGCTTCGTCCTCGACAAGCGCGAGGGCGAACGGTGGGACGTCGCCGACGAACAACCGGAACCCGTCAGCCTCGGCCATCGCCGCCATCCGCCGGGGGAACTCCGACCGGAGGGTGTCGAGCACCTCGGGGGCGACGACCAGCTCGGCCGGTCGCCCGTCGGTGGCGACGTGCTCGTACAGCAACCGCACGTGTCTGGGGTCGTCAAGCGACGGCAGCAGCGCCCGGTAGCGAGTGGCGGTCGCCAGGTCGTCGTGGAACCCCTCCAGCGGGCGGTACGGGGCGGGGTCGGTCGCGGGGACCGCTCTGCTGCCGGCGACGGCCGCGGTGTCGAGCGGCGCGTCGAACGGGAGCGGGTCCACGACCGCCTCGGCGGCGACGATGTCGTCGAGGTCGATCTGGAACGCCCCGAGCCGCTCCAGCGCCAGCCGCCCGGCGAGGGTCGCGGTGAACCCGTCGTCCGTGCGCTCGACGAGGTCGACCGACGCCAGGTCGTCGATGGCCCTGTTGATGGTCGACCGGGACTGGTCGAGCTCGCCGACCAGGTCCCGCTTGTACGCCGCACCCTCACAGAGGCGACGGAGTACACCGAGTCGCTTCGTGAGTACGTCGAGGGTCCGTTGGTCGCGGGGGAACTCGTCCATTGGCTCTCGTCGTAGTCATCAGTCCAAATTTCTATAAAACGACCGATGAACCCGATCAACCACCCCACCCTTCCACCGACTGACGCAACGTGCCAGTCGGTGGCATATTGCCCCTCTCACCTCGGAGTAGAGGCATGGAACGCACAGAACTACGGCGGACGACCGATGCAGGGGGGCGGGGCCGATGACCGACGATACCGAGCCTGTCAGCACCGGACCGACCGACGCGCACGTCCGGGCGGTGGCTGGCGTGGATACCGACGACTCCGTGGAGTCGGAAGGAGCGAGCCACCGGAGACCCCATCCCGACGAGACGCCGGGCACCGCACGGGGCATCAACCGACTGCTCGTGGGCCTCGGCCGCGGAGTCGGCGACTGCGGCTGCCGCGACGATGCCGAGCGCACGCTCTGTCGCGGGCTCGTCGACTCGGGGCTCTACGAGTCCGTCTGGGTCGGCGTCCGCTCGCTCGACGGCGGCGGGCTCGCGGCCCGGACCAGCGCCGGGGACGGCGGCGAGAGCGGACGAACGGACGGGCTCTCCGCCGCGGTCACGCCACCGGACGCTACGCACCCAGCGGTCAGTGCGCTCCGGTCCGGGGAGACGGCGGTCGCCGACGCCGGGTCGATCACCGCGGAGGGGTGGCCGGTCCCCGAGCACGCCCCCGACGAGGGGCTGGTCGCAGCGGTTCCCGTCGGGTCGGCCGACACCGTCGACAGTGTGTTCGCCGTCCACACCCGCCGCCGGAACGCATTCGGCGAGCTCGAACGGACTGGCCTCGAGGCGCTCGGGACGACGCTCGGGCTGACCGTCGATGCCATCAGAGGTCGGGAGCTGTTCTTCGCCGACGGCGTCGTCGAGCTCGAGCTCCGGGTCACGGACGACGACTCGCCGCTCGTGCGCGCCTCGGCAGCACACGACTGCCGCATCTCCCTCGAGGGGTACGCCGCGGCGGAGGGCGACTGGCGGCTCTACTGCGATGTGGCCGGAACCGAGCTGGGGGAGTTCGCCGACTGCGTGACCGCGGACCCGGCAGTCGCCGACAGCCGGAGCATCGTCGAGCGGAGCACCGGGGGACGGGTCGAGATCGAAGCAACCACGCTCCCGGTGCTGAACCGGACGGTCGCAGTCGGGGCGACAGTCCGCTCGGCGGTCGCGGACCACGGGGCCTGCCGGGTGACCCTCGAGCTCCCCCGGTCGGCCGACAGCAGGGAGGTCGTGGCGTCGCTCCGGGTTCCGTTCCCCGATCTCGACTTCCTCTCGTGCCGGGAGCTCGACCGGCAGGCTGCGGAGCCGACCGCGGCGACGGGTGTACTCGACGGACTGACTGACCGCCAGCGGGAGACCCTCGAGACGGCGTACCGGGCGGGCTACTTCGAGTGGCCCCGCCGGAACAGTGCCGAGGAGACCGCGCCGGAGCTCGGAATCGCCTCCTCGACGTTCCACCTCCACCTTCGCGAGGCCCAGCGGCGCGTGCTCGACACGCTGCTCGACTGAGGCCCGGGCACGCCGACGCCGTCGAACGCCGGTCCTGGGGTTGGTCTGTCCACGACCTGTCGTGTCTAGACACGTGGCTTTTGCTCCATCGCCCTGCAGTCCCGTCCATGCCTGACCGACGAATGGGAGCACGGCGCGTGGAGCGACGACAAATACTCGCGGCTATCGGGAGCACGACCATCGCCGGGCTCGCCGGCTGTCTCGGCGGTGACGGCGGTGATGCGACCGACGGCCCGACCCCGACGGACGGTGGGCCCGCCGACACCGACGACAGTATGGCGGGGACCGACAGGGGGACGACCGATGCCGGGGACGGAGATGCCGAGGCCACGGAGAGCGGTGGTTCGAGCGGCGACTTCGCGTGCGCCGACCTCGCCGGGGACTACACGGCGGTCGACACGGCCGGTCGCCCGCTCGTCTCGCGATGGGAGCGCCCATCTGTCCTCGGCGAATCGACCTACGAGAGCGACCGCACCGAGGTCGTGGTCACGGCGGTCGCCGACGACGGCGACACCGAGTTGACCCTCGTCGTCACGCAGGAGCTTCGCGGGAGCCGGTCTCCGGAGGGGCTGGGGTCCGAAGCCGAGGAGTTCGCGACCGTGCAGTTCGGCGGCGAGACGGTGGCGGTCGGGAGGAACGCGATGTTGGAGTCGGACAGCAGTCTCCGGACGTTTACGGACCTCCCCTACGAGGTGGAGGGAGAGACCCGCTACTTCAGGACCGGGTTCGTGCTCAACGTGGGGGTTGGAGTGATGGAATCGGTCGCAGACGACTGCGGAGAGGACCTGGCGGCCGCTATGCGCCACGTCCTCGAGTCGCTGGAGCCCAACCCGGACTCGACCGTCGTCTCGGAGCAGTGACCTCCATCACTCCGACCGTTCGCACGTCTCGACGCGCTCGCGGAGCCACGCCACCGCTCCAGCGACCGCGTCGGGGTCCGACCCCGATACCCGAATCCGTCCGGGTTCGTCCACCGGCGCGGGGTAGCTCCCGACGGCCACGTCGAACCGCTCGCGGACCTCGGCGAGCGCGCCGCCGAGTGCGCCCTCCGGCGTCGGCGTGTAGACGGTCTCGCTGGTCCGGTCGCCGGCGAACTCGTCGGCGACGACGGCGAACATCGCCTCCATCTCGTCCGGGATACCCGGCAGTACGTAGACGTTCGCGACGACGCAGCCGGGGGCCCAGCTCTCGTCGGTCACCAGCGTGCGGGCTCCCTCCGGAAGCGACGCCACCGCGTCGAAGTCCACGTCGAACTCGTAGTCGTCGGCGAGGTCGGGGTTCGCCTCCCTGAAGGCCTCGGCGCGCTGTACCAGCCGCTCGCGCTGGTCCGCGCGGACGATCATCTCGCGGTCGAAGGCTCGCGCGACGGCCTCGACTGTCACGTCGTCCGGGGTGCCGCCGATGCCGCCGGTAACGACGACGGCGTCGAACGCCTCCGAGAACGCGCGGACCCACTCGGCGATGACCGCCTCGTCGTCGGGCACGGTGAGGATTCGTGCGACGGTGACGCCCCGCTCGGTCAACTGGGTGGCGAGCCACGAGGCGTTCGTGTTCGTCGTCTCGCCGGCGAGCACCTCGTCGCCGACGGTCAGGATGGCGACCTGCATCAGACTGGGCCTCCCATCAGGCTGGACCCCACATCAGACCGGCGTCCCGAACGCGTAGACGGTGTTCTGCCCGGTCACCTCGAGGTCGACGAAGTCGCCCGGTTCGAGGTCGTGCTCCGTGGCGTTCCGGACGATGATCTGCCGGTACGCCGAGTCGCGGCACTTCACCGAGTCGCCGGTGCCGTGCTCGACGACGAGGCAGTCCGGCTTCGTCTCGCCGACCATCGCGGCGTAGGCGTCGCCGACGACGTCCATCTTCAGCTCGGACATCGCCTTCGAGCGGTCCTTCTTCGTCTGCCCGCCGAGGCCCTTCATCTCGGCGGCGTCGGTGCCCGGACGCTTCGAGAAGCGCGTGACGTTGATCTTCTCGGGCCGGGTCTCGCGCAGCAGCGCCATGCTCTGTGCGTGGTCCTCGTCGGTCTCCGTCGGGAAGCCGACGATGAAGTCCGTGCTGAGGGTCCAGTAGTCGAGCGCGTCGTCGAACGCCTCGACGACCTCGAGATACTCGGAGACCTGGTGCTGGCGGCGCATGTCGCCGAGCACGTCGTCGCTGCCGGACTGCACCGGCGCGTGCAGGAAGTCGTACAGCTCGTCGTGTGCGGCGAACACCTCGGCCAGCTCCTCGCGGATGCCGTGGACGCCCTTCGGGTTCGCCATGCCCACACGGACCCGGAACTCGCCGTCTATCTCGGTGCAGATGCGGTCGAGCAGCGTGTGCAGCTTCCGCTCGCCCGTGTCCCAGCCGTAGACACCCGTGTCCTGGCCGGTGATGCGGAGCTCCCTCGCGCCGGCGTGGACGAGCGCGCGGGCCTTCTCGAGGTTTTCCTCGACCGACGGCGAGTCGATCTTGCCCGTCGCCTGCTTCGTGATGCAGTACGAGCAGTCGCTCATGCAGCCGCGTGCGATGGGGAGGATGCCGACGACGCCGTCGAGCACCGGCTCCACACCGGGACCGGGCGTCGGGCACTCGCCGTTCGTCACCGCCGTGGGGACGTCGTCCCAGTGGAGTATCTGTGCGTCGACGGCCTCGTCGCGGAACTCCTCGCCCTGGGCCAGCGCCATGCAGCCCGTGACGATGAGGTCCGCGGTCTCCGATTCGAGCTCTTTGGCCCGACGGAGCATGTTCCGCTCCGTCTTCTCGACCACCGTACAGGTGTTCAGTATCGCGACGTCGGCCGCCTCGGGGCCGTCGACGCGGTAGTGACCCGCGTCACGGAGCGCCGACTCGATCTGTCGGCTCTCGCCCCTGTTGGAGGTGCAGCCGTACGTCTCGATGTGGTATCGGGCCATTCCTATCCCCTGTTGCCGGTGCGCGTTCAAAAGCGCGACGATAGGCCCCGCACGTCGGTGTGCGTGGGGTTCTCGTGCGGTCCCGTCCGGTGTCCTTCTTGCCGTAGTTTCACACTCTGAAACCAAGGCGATGGGGTTATATCCTCTCAGTTTCAACACATGATTTGTGATGCGAACACAGACCCGCGCACTCCTCGCGGTCGCGTTCGCCGCTCTGCTCGTCATGAGCAGCGTCGGCGCGGTCGCAGTGGGGAGCTCCTCGCTGTCCGCCCTGAACGGCACGCAGGAGCAAGACAACCTCGAATCGGCAGACGAAATCTACGTCGAGGACGACGGTGACGCCGTCCTCGTCTACCGCGACGACACGAGCGAAACCGGCACCGGCCACTACGGAGCCGACCTCTCCGAGGGGCTGTTCCACGTGTTCCTCAACGACACGATGGACGAGGCCCCCGAGGACAACTTCTCCGGCGACGCCTCGTTCGAACTCACGCCCGAGTCGATGACGGGCGACGGTTCGTTCGCCATGGACACGCCGGACTCCATCGAGGACCTCTCGTTCGAGGCCTCGGGCGAGCAGACCCGCGAGAACGCCCAGGGCTCCGTCTCGTTCGACGGGACGTTCACCGGCGAGTCGAGCACGACCGAGACCGGCACCTCGATGCTCGAGTCCCTCTCGACCGAGGGCTCGATGACGACGACCGGCAGCTCGTTCGCCACCGAGGGCTCCGTCAGCGCGACGTTCGGTGAGGACCCCGGCGTCGACGAGATGCACTTCGCGTTCACGCTCGAGGAGCGCGAGGACAGCTACGTCCTCTCCGGCGAGCAGGACTACGTCGTCGGCTCCTACAGCGCCGACTCGTGGAACACCCGCGAGAGCGCCCGTCGGAGTCTCGAATCGCAGTTCGGGGCCGTCGCCCGCCAGCTCGACGGTGACGTGAGCGTCACGGTCGACTCGCACTCGTTCGACAGCGACACCAACCGCGTCGACGTGAGCTACACGGTCGAGTTCACCGGCGTCGACGAGGCCGTCTCCGAGCAGCTGACGAACGCCCTCGCCTCCTCCCAGCAGATGGACCTCTCCGAGAGCGAGGCCGCAGATCTCGCCGAGCGGCTCCAGTCCGTCGAGCTGACCGAGCTCTCCGCGTCCGTCGACGTGACGAGCGAGGAGGCCAGCGCGAGCTGGTCGGTCCAGATCGACGACTACGACGAGGCCTCGCTGGCGATGCTCGACATCATGGAGTCCTCCGAGATGAGCAGCGAGCAGCTGAACCTCGAGGAGAGCCGCGCGCGCATCGAGGCACAGACCGCCGCCGACCTCCAGCAGGAGTTCACCTGGAGCGGCTCGCTCTCCTCGCCCGACCAGGACACCGCCGAGGTCGAGTTCTCGGCGGACTACGCGACCGAGAACTGGGCGACCTACGTCGACGAGCTCGAGAGCCGGGACGTCGAGTGGTCCGGCAGCACCGAGTTCTCGGCCAACGCACAGACCGAGGGCGGCGAGCTGACCGCCGATATGTCCGCCACGTTCAGCCAGGACGAGCTCGTGAGCGGAGCCATCGACAGCATGCTCCAGTCGAGCGAGGGCGCGGGGAGCGACCAGTCCCGCGCGATGCTCGAGGCGTTCCAGCGCTCCGAGTTCGAGACGGCCAAGATGGACGTCTCGATGGAGGACCGCACCGTCACCTTCGAGGCCGGTGCGAGCTTCGACAACGTCTCCGCCTTCCGTGACGTGATGGCGGAGGAGTACGGCGGGAACCTGAGCGTCGCCAGCGCCTACGGCGAGCTCTCCGGTGACGAGAGCGTCACCTACGTCCGGCTCTCCGGTGCCGTCTCCGGCGACGCCGGCGAGTCCGACGTTCGCGAGCTCGCGGTCGTCGGTGCCGAGACCGACGTCTACATGCCCGGCGACTGGGACCCCGACGAGAAGGAGTTCCCCGAGATGGACACCCAGGAGGCCCGTAACTACCTGAACGTCGACGACGACGGCGGTGGCCTGCTCGGCGGCATGCCCGGCTTCGGCCCGGCCGTCGCGCTCGTCGCGCTCGTCGCGCTCGCGCTGTTCGGCCGCCGGCGCGCCGAATAAGGAAGAACCGCTCTCCGTCTACTCGCTTTCTTCGAAGTCCTCGACGATAGCGACGCCGCTGGACGCGCCGATGCGCACCGCGCCGGCGTCGAACATCGCCTTCGCGTCGGCCCACGAGCCGACGCCGCCGCTCGCTTTCACCGGCAGGTACTCGCTCATCAGTTCGACGTCCTCGACCACCGCGCCGCCGTCGGCGAAGCCCGTCGAGGTCTTCACCATGTCGGCGTCGGCGTCCGCGGCGGCCTTGCAGGCGGCGTGCTTCTCCTCGTCGGTGAGCAGCGCCGTCTCGATGATGACCTTCACCGGCACCGGCACCGCGGCGACCAGCTCCTCCAGCTCGTCGTGGACCGCACCCGAATCGCCCGCCTTCAGCCGTCCGACGTTGATGACGACGTCGAGCTCGTCCGCGCCGGTGTCCCAGGCGTCGACGCCCTCGTCGCGCTTCACCTCGGAGGTGTTGTTCCCGTGCGGGAAGCCGATGACCGTCGCGACGGTCACGTCGGGTGCGTACTCTTTCGCCTCCTCGACGAAACAGGGCGGGATGCAGGCGTTCATCCCGTACTCGGCGGCCTCGTCGAGGACGCGCTCGACATCGTCGAGCGTCGTCTCCGGGCCGAGCACGGTGTGGTCGATGCTCGCGGCGAGGTCTGCGCGGTTCATGGCTCCCCGTTGTGGGCCAGGGGTATAGTAGTCGCCGGTCGGCGGCAGTCGGGTCACCAGGGCCGGGCCTCGGACCGGTTCGTGGCCGTCCACACGCCTCCGTAGCTCTCCCGAGACGCCGCCTCGCGCCGCGCCATTTTTGTGTCGTCGCGGTCGAGGTGGAGGATATGACCGACGTACATCCGGCCGTCGCCGACACCGCCGACGACATCGCGACGATGGAGATCCGCGGTGCGGCGACCATCGCCGACGCGGCCGCCGGGGCGCTCGCGACGGCGGCGCGGGAGTCCGATGCGGAGTCGCCCGCGGCGTTCCACGAGGACCTCCGGAAGGCGGCGAAGACGCTGTACGAGACGCGCCCGACGGCGGTGAGCCTGCCGAACGCGCTCCGGTTCGTCATGGCCGACGTGACGGGCGACACCGTCGCGGAGCTACGCGAGTCCGCCGTCGCCAGCGCCGAGGCGTTCCAGCGCGAGCTCGACCAGGCACAGGAGCGCCTCGGCGAGGTCGGCGCGAACCGCCTCCGGGACGGCGACGTGGTGATGACCCACTGCCACTCGACCGACGCGCTGTCGTGCGTGAAGGCCGCGCTCGACCAGGGCAAGCACATAGAGGCCATCGTGAAGGAGACCCGGCCACGCAAGCAGGGCCACATCACCGCCGAACAGCTGCGCGACTGGGGCGTCCCGGTCACCCTGATCGTCGACAGCGCCGCACGGCGCTACCTCGACCGGGTCGACCACGTCGTCGTCGGTGCGGACTCCATCGCCGCGGACGGGAGCGTCATCAACAAGATCGGCACCTCCGGACTGGCCGTCAACGCACGGGACCGCGGTGTGCCCATCATGGTCGGCGCACAGACCATCAAGCTCCACCCGGACACGCTGACGGGACACACCGTCGAGATCGAGATGCGCGACGAGTCGGAGGTCATCGGCGAGGCCGAACGCGAGCGCATCCAGGGCGACCCCGACGGCTTCACCGTCGAGAACCCGGCGTTCGACGTGACACCGCCGCGATACGTCGACGCCATCGTCACCGAGCGCGGACAGTTCCCGCCCGAGAGCATCGTCGTGCTCATGCGCGAACTGTTCGGCCGTGACACCGACCGCCCGTGGGAGGCCTGAGCCGCCGCGAGCGAACCTGCTGTTAACTTTCCGCCCGCAGCCGACCGGAACCTTCTTTCGTGTTGCTCTCACGATATGCGAGCATGGTACTCGCAGGGGCAGAGCTCCCACCGCTGCTGTACGCGGTGCCGCTCGTGCTCGCCTTCCTCGGGGTGGTGGCGTTGCTCTGGGCGGTCCACCCGCCCGTCACGGACTGGACGGCGGTCGCGTTCGTCCCGTGGATGCTCACGGGGGCGATACTCCACGTCCTCCACGTGCTCGATGTGTACCCCGAGTGGATCGCACCCCTGTTCGGTACGCTCACCGTCTACATCACGACGGCGACGGCCGCGGGCCTCGCCTGGATACTGGTGACGTTCCTCGCGGCGGTCCGCCAGCACTTCGACGCCGACCGCGGACTGGGGACCGTCGGCACCGGCTTCGGCGTGACGTTCGTCATGTTCGCCATCCTCACGTCGGTCGAGAACGGGACGTTCACCCCGTTCTGGTCGGTCATCGGTGCCGTCGTCGCGGCCGCCGTCGCGGCCGTCGCCTGGGTGCTGTTGAGCCTGCGCTACACCGAGGTCGCCGCCAAGGCCGGCCGGACCGGCGCGGTCGTCGTCTTCGCGCACACGCTCGACGGCATCACGACCGCCATCGGCTACGACTTCCTCGGCGGCGGCGAGCGCGTCGTCCTCTCGAAGTACATCCTGCAGGCCGGCGAGCAGCTCCCGACGTACGACGCCATCGGCGCTGGCTGGCTGTTCGTCCTCGTGAAGGTACTGCTGGCGCTCGTCGTCGTCGCGGCGTTCAAGGAGTACATCGACGAACAGCCCCGCTACGGCCGGCTCGCGCTGGCGTTCGTCGCCGCGGTCGGGCTCGGCCCCGGCCTGCACAACCTGCTGCTGTTCATGGTCTCGGGCGACGTGACGGCCGCCGACGTACCGCTCGCCGTCGCACACGCCGCGGGGGTGGCCTGAGTGCCGCGGGTGCTCACCGCGGGCCACGTCAACTGGGACGTGACCCTCCGGGTCGACCGGCTCCCCGAACCCGACGGCGAGTCACGCATCAGCTCGCTGCGCTCCTCCGGTGGCGGGAGCGCGGCAAACGTCGCCGTCGCGCTCTCCGGGCTGGGCGTCGACACCGGGCTCGTCGGGAGCGTCGGCGACGACGAGAACGGGCTGCTCGCGCGGCGCGAGCTCGACGACGCGGGCGTCGACCTCGACGGCCTGCTGACGGTGCCTGACGGCCAGACCGCCGTGAAGTACCTGCTGGTCGACGAGCAGGGCGAGGTGGCGGTCCTCGGCAACGACGGCGCGAACGAGGCCGTCACGCCGCAGGACGTGGAGCCCGACTACGTCCGCGCGGCCGACCACATCCACCTGACGAGCCAGCGCCCCGACACCGCGGCGTACATCGCTGAGACCGCTGCCGACGCGGGCGTCCGTGTCAGCTTCGACCCCGGACGACGGCTCGCCGACCGCGACTTCTCGGCCGCGCTCGACGCCGCGGACGTCCTGTTCCTGAACGACCGCGAGGCCGAGAGCGTGCTCGAGTCCGAGTACCCCGGCTCCGCGTTCGCCGACCGGGTGCTCGTCGTCAAGCGCGGCAGCGCCGGCGCGGTCGTCCACACGCCCGAGGCGACATACGAACATCCGGGCTTCGGCGTCGACCCCGTCGACACGACCGGTGCGGGCGACGCCTTCGCCGCCGGCTTCGTCGCGGCGCTGCTCGAGTCCGAGGACTACGAGCGGGCCGTCGAGCGAGGCAACGCCTGCGGGGCGCTCGCCGCCGCCGAGGAAGGTGCCCGCGCCGCGCCGACTGCGGCGGAGCTGGCGACGTTCCTCGACGAGCAGTTCTGAGCCGTCCGCATCCTGGCGTAACGCCTACGCTGGTGTCGACCGTCCCTCCGACATGGACCCACGAATCAGCATGGTGACGCTGGGCGTCGCGGACCTCGACCGCGCGACCGAGTTCTACCGCGACGGCCTCGGTCTGCCCGAGTGCGAACCCGAGGGCGACATCGCGTTCTTCGAGACGGCGAGCACCTGGCTCGCGCTGTACCCCCGCGAGGCGCTGGCCGACGACGCGACCGTCCCGGCCGAAGGCTCGGGCTTTCGCGGCTTCACGCTGGCGCAGAACGTCGAATCCGAGGAACGCGTCGACGCCGTGCTCGCGGAGGCCGAAGCGGCCGGTGGCGAGATCGTCAAACCAGCTGGGGAGGTGTTCTGGGGCGGCTACTCCGGCTACTTCGCGGACCCGGACGGCTTCCTCTGGGAGGTCGCCTGGAACCCCGGGTTTCCGCTCGACGACTGACTCCCCGAGACTTTAGACCACCCCGCCCGTCGCCCCGCCCATGGCAGTCGCCGAGACGCTCGTCGTGTGCGCCGCCGCCGGGCTCGCCGGCGCACTGGTGATGGACGTGCCGATGGCGCTCCTGTCGGAGGGGTTCACGCCCGCGTCCGTCGCGGCGTCGAAGCTCCAGCGTCGCCCGGTCGAGGAGGTGTCGACGCTCGCGGCGCAGGTCGTCCACCACGCGACCGGGCTGGTCGGCGGGCTCGGGCTCGGGGTCGCCGTCGTCGCGCTCGAACCGCGGCTCGGGACGTGGGCGGCGGTGGTGCTCCCGGCGACGGTGCTGACGGTGTTCGTCATGAACCTCTTCGGCTTCGTCGTCCTCCCCACGGCGGGTTTCGACGAGGACCGGCGGGAGACGACGTTCCTCCAGTGGACGTTCTCGGCGGTCGTCTACGGGGTCGTGCTGACGACGGTCGCGTTGTTCGGGCTCGGCGCGTGACGAACGTTTTTTCTCGCGCTCCGGCGAAGCCGTGGGTATGACACAGCCGCACCTGCTCGTCGAGGAGGGAGACGTACACGACATCGCGCTCATCCCGGGCGACCCGGGCCGCGTGGACCGCATCGCGGGCCACTGCGACGACAGCGAGGTCGTCGCCGAGAACCGCGAGTACAAGCTCGTCAACGCGACCTACGGGGGCGTCGACCTCACCATCTGCTCGACCGGTATCGGCTGCCCCTCCGCCGCCATCGCCGTCGAGGAGCTGAGCAACGTCGGCGTCGAGACGTTCATCCGGGTCGGCACGACCGGCGCGCTCCAGCACGACGTGGAGATCGGCGACATGATCGTCGCCACCGGCGCGGCGAAGAACGAGGGCACGAGCAAACGGTACGAGGCCGTCGAGTACCCCGCCGTGCCCGATTTCGACGTGATGACCGCGCTCGTCCACGGCGCGGAGGCGAACGACGAGGACGTCCACGTCGGCCCCATCGCCAGCGACGACGCCTACTACGCCGAGACCGACGAGTACGTCGAGGACTGGGAGGAGGCGGGCATCCTGAGCGTCGAGATGGAGGCCGCGACCGTGTTCACGCTCGCCCGCCGGAAGGGTCTCGCCGCCGGGGCGATCTGCACCGTCGACGGGAACCTCGTGAAGGGCACCCAGAAGGGCACCGACACCGAGGACGAGGAGCTGCCCGAGAAGGCGAAGAACAACGTCGGCCGCGCGATCGACATCTCGCTGGAAGCGGTACGCTCGCTGCAGGAGTAGGGCGTCTCACACCTTCGTTCTCGGGGGCTACGCCTCCAGCTCGACGAACTCGCCGAGCTTCATCGACCAGTCGTAGTCGGCGTACGCCAGCGACGGCGACGCGTCCTCGGGAACCACGCCGTACCGCTTCAGGAACCGCACCACACCCGACTTCCCGCCGAAGTCGCCGCGGTACCACGAGAACAGCTTCGGGACGCACACGACGGTCGCGCCAGCGTCGTAGCTGCACTCCGTCCCCAGGTACGATGCCGTCGCGGAATCGAGCTCGTCGTCGACGCCGTCGCGGGTGTACACCGCGACGGGCGGGCACGAGGCGGCACCGCAGTTCAGCGCGAAGTGGATGCGTGGGTCCGGCTCGTCGACGCGGTGCCGGCGCTCGAAGCCGTCGACCCGGACCCGGGGCAGGTAGCCCAGCCCGACGCCGGACCGCGAGCCACGGAGGATGCCGTGTTCCACGTCGTCGAGACTCAGTTCGTGTCCGGCGACGGTGAACAGCTCGTCGGTGAAGATGGGCCGGGTCGGCGGGAGCCGGCGCTTCTGCCACAGGTCGGGGTCCGATTCGAGGAGGTACTGCGCGTAGCCGTTGTACACGTCCAGCCAGAAGGCGGTCCGGAGGGCGTCGCTGCCGAGCCGCCGGGCGAGCACCACGTCGTCGAAGTCGGCGAGCGTCCGGCGGAGCTCCCGCGTCGCTCCACCCGTCCTCACCGCGCGGAGGAAGGCGGCGGCGAGGGCGACGGGGTCGTCGTGGTCGACGGCGGCCATGGCGGAGCGTTGGGTCGACGGCGGCAAAAGCGGTCGGCTACCGGGGGACGCGGTCCCCGGACGACAGAACGGTTTTCTCGCTGGCGGGGGAACGCCGTCCCATGCTCTCGGATCTGCGGGCACGCCTCGACCGGCTCCCCGCTCGCATCCGTCGCGTCGAACGCCGCGAGCTACGGGAGTTCCGGCGCTGGGTCGAGCACACCAACAACCTGCTGCACCTCTCGGTGCTGCTGTTCGTCCCGCTGCTCATCACGCTCGTGACGTACATCTCGAACGCGTCGACGCTGCTGTCGTTCCTGCTGTTCCCGCCGCTGGCCTCGGGGACGTACACCCTGTTCTCGGACCCGGAGGGGAAGTACGCCTCTCCGTCGAAGTTCGTCGGCGGGATGACCGCCGGCGCGGTGTGTGGCTTCCTCGCCATCGAGCTGACCGGCCTCGCTGGCGTCGGCGGGGCGACGAGCGCGGGCGTGCAGGTGAGCGCGCTCGACGCCGGGGTGAGCATCTTCCTCACCGGTGCGGTGACGTGGGCGCTCGACCTGGAGGAGCCGACGGCGTTCTCGACCGCGCTGTTGACCCTGCTCACGGGCGGTGCACGCGGCGAGTACGTCCTGAGCGTCGTGCTCTCGACGGCGTTCGTCGCCACGGCGTTCTACGCCTGGCGCGAGCTGTTCTACGACCGGCGCGCCGAGTACCTCTACCGGACGACGCAGGGCGACGACCACGTGCTCGTCCCGGTCCGTGGCGAGACCGCCGACGAGACGGCGATGTTCGCCGCCCGCATCGCGGCCGCCCACGACGCGGGGAAGGTCGTCCTGCTCGACCTGGTGGCCGAGAGCGAGATCGTCGAGGCCGAGGCGGGCATCCGCCGGGACGAAGACGAGACCGCCGTCGACGAGACTGTCGGGAAGGATCCGGCGACCGAGGCACAGGAACAGGTCGCCGGACAGGCCGCGATGCGGCTGGAGCGCCTCGCCGGCCGTATCCAGACCAGGGTCGGCGTCCCCTGCGAGGTCGTCGTCGCGAGCGAGTCCGGCAGCCCCGCCAGCGTGGTGCTCCAGACCGCGACGGAGGCGAACTGCGACCTCGTCGTGACGCCGTACGAGGAGCGCCACGGCAGCCTCTCGCCGTTCGTCAAATCGCTGTTCGACGACCCCATCGACGTGGTCGCGTTCCGGTCGGTGTCGGGGCGGACCCGCTGGCGGCGGGTGCTCGTCGCGGTGGCCCGCCCCGGCGACAACGCCCACGCGATGCTCGACTTCGCCCAGCGGGTCTCGCGTGCGGCGGGGACCGTGAGCGTCTGCACCTGCATCGACACCGAGAGCCACCGCCGACGCGCGGAGTCCATGCTGTTGAACCTCGTCGAGCCGTTCGACGGCACGTTCGAGACGCGCGTCTCGCGGGACTCCATCCAGAGGTTCCTCAGCGCGAACGCGCCGTCGCACGACCTCGTCGTCGTCGGCGCGAGCACCGACCGGACCGCCGCCTCGCGCTTCCTCGCACCGCCGACGTTCGAGAAGATACGTGACGTGGACTGCGACGTGGCGATCGTCCACCGGGGCGGGTGAGGCGAGTGCGGTGTCGTCGCTACCGCTCCCCGTCCTCCGTGCCCTCGTCCCCCAGTATCTTCCCGGCCACGTCCTCGGTGTCGGCCCGGCCGAGCGCCGATTCGACGAGCAGGTGGCCGCCGATGGCCGCCGGGCTGATGACGGTGTCCGCGCCGGCGCGCTTGAGCTTCTTGACGTTCTCGCGGTCGGTCGCCGCCGCGACGATGCGGACGTCCGGACGGAGCTGGCGGGCGGTCAGCACCGCCAGCGCGTCCTCGGCGTCGTTGTTCGTCGCGGTGACGACGGCGGTGGCGTCGGCCAGCTGGGCCCGCCGGAGCGGGTCCTCGTCGCTCGGGTCGGCGGTGATAACGTTCATCCCGCGGTCCGAGAGCTCGGCGGCACGCGCCTGGTCGGGCACGATGACGACGAACGGGACGCCGACGTCGGTGAGTTCGTTCAGGATCGGTTCTGTCAGGTCCCCGTAGCCGAGGACGATGACGTGGTCCTCGAGCAGGTCGAGCTGTGTCTCTGTCATTCTCCCAAGTGCGCGTTGGAACCGGGCTTCGAGCAGCGGTGCGAGCAGCGTCCCCAGCGCGACCGTGAAGCTCACGACGCCGAGGACGACGACCGAGAGGCCGAACAGCTTCCCCTGGGTCGAGGTCGGACCGGGCGTCACGTCTCCGTAGCCGACCGTGCTCGCGGTGACGATGGTGTAGTAGAACGCGTCGACCAGTCCCGCGGAGCCCTCCCGGATGGCGGGGAACTCGTCGCGGAGTGCGTACGCACCGACGGTGCCGTAGACCTGCACGCTGGCGAGGATGAGCCCGGCGGCGAGCTGCGAGGTGGACAGCGAGAACTTCCGGTCGAACCGCTTGCGGTTGAGCAGCAACCCCGGGAGCGCGACCACCGACACGACCACCAGCGGGTAGGAGTACAGGCTCGACTGGATGACGCCCTGGATGGCGGTCAGGGGGAGCAACAGCAGTGCCGAGTACAGCGCGCCGCGTCGTCGCCGTCGGAGTGCGTAGGCGCTCAACAGCAGCAGGAAGCCGGTCATCGTCCCGGTGAACCCGGCGGTCTGCTGGACTGCCTCGGGAACGTACGGCGAGAGCGGCCCGGTCCGACCGGCCCCGATGTTCGCGATGCCCGTCGCGATGGAGAGCACCGCCGAGACACCGGTGAGCGTCACCGTGAGGCGTGCGCCCGTCCACCGACCCAGCAGTCCCATACGCCGGGAGTGGACGGGATGGCTGAAAAGGCTCGCGGTGTCGGAGTGTCCGGGCAGGCACCTCCGTCGGCGACACCGATTTACCGTCGGCCTCCGAGGGCAGGGACATGGCATCGCTTCCCGTCGAAGTTCTCTACGGCATCTACCTCGGGCTGCTCACGGGAATCATCCCCGCACTCGTCTCGGGCACGCTCGGGTTCCTGTTCAAGTACGTCACGGGCGTCACCCTCCCCGGGCTCGGGGTGGTGGTGCTGTCAGTCGCCATCGCGGGGGTCAACGGCGGACTGATGGGGCTGCTCGACCCGACGGTGTCGAGTTCGCCCCGGCTGCTCGTCGCGGTCGTCGTCATCATGATGCTCTCGCTGTGGGCGCACAGCCAGGGCGACAGGCTCGGCGTGTCGATGCCCAAGCGGGTGACGCTCGCGTCGCTCCGCCGGCGCAACATCTCCGCGGACGTGGTCGACATCGTCGGCGGCGTCGGCAAGGTGACGCTACGGCCGGTCGGCCCCGTCCGGGACATGGAGGGGTACCCGCCGCTGCCCACGGAACTCCGACGGACGATCAGCGAGGGCTCGTGGGCGCTCCCGGCGGACCTCCCGCTGGCCGAACTGGAGAGCCGGCTCGTCGACCGGCTCAAGACCGAATACGACCTCGCGGACGCGGCGGTGACACTCGACACGCAGGGCCGGGCGACCATCGCGGCCGCCCCACCCGCGAGCGGGCTCTCCCGACGGGTTCCACCGGGCAAGCGCGCGGTATCGGTGTCCGCACTGCTGCCGACCGGTGCGGCGCGGGGTGACTCCGTCGTCATCCGGACGGACGAGACGCGGGTCGCGGGCATGCTCCTGAGCGCGAAGAGCGACGGGTCGAAGCCACCAGCGCCGCCGAAGCCGGACCCGCCCGGCGATGGAGGCGGCGTGGCGACCGACGGCGGGACCGAGGAGGTACCGATCCCCCCGACGACCGCACCGACGACGACCGGCGGCGAGGGCCGCCTCACGGCCGCGGTCACCCGCGAGCAGGCCCGGACGTTGCTCGACGTCGACCGGGCACAGGTCGCGGTCACCTCCCGTGGGACCCGCCGCGAGTTCGAGCTCGTCTCGCTCCTGCGTCGCTCCGGGCGGCGGTTCCAGAAGGTGTCCGTGCGCGCGGACGGCCCGCTCGACGGGACGACCATCGGGGCGGCGACAATCCGCGACAGCTACGACGTGACCGTCCTCGCGCTCCGGCACCCACCCGACGAGACCAGTGGCGACCGTCGCTGGTCGTTCTCGCCGCGCGGCGACGCCGAACTGTCCGCCGGCGACGAGCTGTTCGTCGTCGGCCGGCAGGCCGCGCTCGCGGCGTTCACGGAGGTGGTCGCGTGACGGTCGAGACGTTCGTCGTCGCGCAGGTCGATCTCGGCTCGTTCGACCCCGTCGCCGAGACCGCACGCATCGCCGCACTCACGGGACTGGCGACGGCGATCTCGCTCGTCGCCGCCGTCGTCTACCGCTGGTACACCCGCGAGCGGGTCCCGGAGGGGGTCTCCATCCTGCTCGGGGTCAGCGCCGTCGCCCTCGTGCTCAACACGGAGGAGACGCTCAAGCTCGTCATGCAGCCCGGTCGGGACGGTCTGCCGGCCGAGACGACCGCTCTCGTCACCGTCGCGACGTTCGTCGCCGCCGCGTTCGGCACCGGACTCGGTCGTCGTATCGGCGACAGTTTCGCGTCGAACGCCTTCGCCGTGACCGGGACGGCGAAACTCGACCGCGAGGTCTCCCAGCTCGTGCGTGCGGTCGGGCGGGTCGTCACCGTCACGCTCCCCGACGACATCGACGACATCGACGGCTACGACCCGGTCGAACCCGAGGTGAAGGAGGAGCTCGCGGGCACGACGTTTGTCTTCCCGCGGCGCATCACCGTCGCTGACCTGCACGACCGGGTCGTCACCCGGCTGAAGGACGACTACGGTGTCGGCCACGTCGACGTGGAGCTGGAGGCCGACGGCAGCGTCGACTACCTCGCGGTGGGGTCCCGCGCGGCCGGGCTCGGCCCGACGCTCGCGCCCGGCACCGTCGCCGTCGCCGTGACCGCCGACCCCGCCAACGCAGCCAGTCCCGGCGACGTCGTGCAGCTCTGGGAGCGCACCGCCGAGGAGGGGCTGGTCCGGCGCGCGACCGGCGAGCTCCGGGCGACGACCGAGAAGGACGTGGTCACGCTCGCCGTCGACGAGACCGACGCCGAAACGCTCGACGACGCGACGACGTACCGGCTCGTCACGCTCCCGACCGAGCCCGCCGCCGACCGGGAGTTCGCGTCGCTGCTGCGCGCCGCCGACGAGACGATGGGCGCGGTCGAACTCGCAGAGGGGAGCGAGCTCGTCGGCAGGCGCGTCGGCGACCTGGACGTGACGCTGGCGGCCATCCGCGGCCCCGACGGCGGGGTCACCGCGACGCCACCCCGGGGCACCGAACTCCTCGCGGGCTCGACGCTGTACGTCGTCGAACGCCCCGAGGCGCTCCGGCGCTTCGAGGCCCGCGCCCGCGGGGAGGAGGCGAAACCGCTTTCCTGACGGCGTCGTACGGTACTCTCATGCAGTGGAAGCTGTTCGCGGACATCGCGGAGCGCGCCGGCACCGACGAGGTCGTCGTCCGGGTCCCGAGCGACGACCCGACCGTCGGCGACGCGCTCGACGCCCTCTTCGAGGCCCACCCCGAACTCCGCGAGCGCGTGCTGGCAGACGACGAAGTCGGGTCGGCGTCCCGCGACGGCATTGCGCCGGACGTGAACGTCCTCCTGGATGGCGTGGACGTGTTCACGACGGCCGATGGACTGGCGACCGAACTCGGTGGGGGTGCGGAGCTGGCGCTGTTTCCGCCCGTGAGTGGCGGCTAGATTCAGAGGGTTCTGGTAGTTCGAGATGCGACTCGGTAGACGACTGACTGAGGACTGGAACCATCTCGAAAGCCCCCGCCGTCTCGACTCGGGGGCCTCGCTGCGTCCCCGGAAATCGGAGATTTCCGGTGGGCTCACGAGACGCGAGCGTCTCGTGACCGCTCCTCGTGCCTGCGGTGCTTGCTTCGGCCGCCTCCGTCGAGACGGCCGCCCCTTTCAGTCCCACCGTCGGACCTGCGGTCCGACGAGCCCCCGTTCGCTCGCAGGCTCGCTCACGGGGACCCCCGACCGCAACCGTTCCGCACCTCACGGCTCCCCAGCCTCTTCGCTCGGTCGCAGGCTCCCTCGCTCATCCACTGTGAGAGCAAGCTCTCACAAGCCTTCGGTCGCTCGCACTCCCGAAGACCTCGCACGAGTTCGTGCTGCGGTCTCGCGGTGCTCGACACGCAGCACAGCCGCGCGCCTGCCGGCTGATGAGAAAACGAGATCCAGCGACTAGCCGTGGTTCTCGCGGTAGTCGGCGGTCAGGTCCGCGGCCATCACGAAATCGGGTTCGTCAGAGATGCCCGAGCGGAGCAGGGAGCCGTCGCTGACGTAGTCGACGGTCTCCGGGATGAGGACGCGAATCCGGTCGGCACCGATGTCGGCGGCGTCGCGCCGGATGGCGGCGACCAGCGTTCTCGCCGCGTCGATGTCGTCCCAGGCGGCGACGCCGTACTCGGCCATGTGGTAGCTCTCGCCGTCGTCGTCCTCGCGCTCGTAGTCGCGGACGCGGTAGGTGACGCCGCGGGTGCCGTCCCCGGAGGTGACGGCGGCCAGGGCCGTCTCGTCGGCGGCGCGCTCGAAGAGCTGGGGGGTGAGCTCGACGACGGACCACGACTCGTCCATCGCGAGGCCGAGTCCCGCGAGGTGGTCGCGCGCGCCGCAGTCGGTCCAGTAGCTCCAGGCGGCGTTCGGGTCGTCGGTGACCCCGAGGGGTCCCTCGGCGTCGGCGTCGGGCTCGGGTTCGAGCCAGCGGAACTCGGTCTCGGGGGCGAAGCCGACGCCGCGGGAGTGGCCCAGCCCCATGACGTTCCACGAGAACACCATGTTCCGGGCGACGGTCGCGCCCTGCTCGCGCGCCCAGTCCCACATCTCGTGGGTCAGTTCCAGGCCGATGCCGACGCCGCGGTAGTCGGGGTGGGTGCGCATCCCCTGGCACCAGGCCTCGCGCTCGGAGAGGAGGACGGTCTGGGCGATGGAGACGACCGTTCCGTCGACCGCGGCGACGCAGGTGAACTGCTCGTCGTACTCGTCCTCGGTCTCGATCCAGTCGTGGTAGATGCGCGGGATGTAGTCGCTCCCGTCGCGGTCGGCCCAGGTGTCGCTGGTGAACGCGACGACGTCGTCGTGGTCCTCGGGCGTGGCGCGGCGGTAGGTGACGTCCGCGCGGCGGTCGATGTCCATCGTCACGCCTGCCACGGCCGCGACTGCTCGGTTATCTCGCCGGCCAGCGGCGTCCGCATCGTCTTCGCCACGTCGTCGGCGTTCGCGAGCGCCCACATCAGCTTCACCTTCGCGGTGCCGGGGAGCATGTCCTCGCCCTCCACGACGCCCGCGTCGAGCAGGTCGCGGCCGGTGTCGTACACGCGGTCGCAGACCCGGCCCTCGATGCACTGGCTGGTCATCACGACGGTCGTGCCGTCGTCGACCAGCGACTCCAGCTGCTCGATGCGGTCGCTGTGGACGTGTCCGAGCCCGGTGCCCTCGATGACGAGGCCGGATTTGCCCTCGCAGGCCTCGAAGAACGCGGGGTCCATCCCGGGCGTGAACTTCACCAGCTCGACGTCCTCGGCGAGGTCCGGCTGGATGTCGAGGTCGGTCGCGCCGCGCTCCTCGTACTCGCCGTGGAACGCGACCGTCTCGGTGTCGTAGTCCACGGTTCCGAGCGGCTCCGCGCCGACGGTCTCGAAGGCGTCCCGGCGCGAGGTGTGGTTCTTCCGGACGCGGGTCCCGCGGTGGAGCGCACAGACGTCGTCGCTCTCTGTGGCGTGCATGCAGACCATGACCTCCGCGGCGTCGGCCTTCGCCGCCTCGACGGCACAGACCGCGTTCATCACGTTGTCCGAGGACGGCCGGTCGGCCGAGCGCTGGCTGCCGGTGAAGACGATGGGGACCGGCGTGTCGAGCATAAAGGAGAGCGCCGACGCCGAGAACTGCATCGTGTCGGTGCCGTGCATCACGACCACGCCGTCGGCCCCGTTCTCGATCTCCTCGTGGACGGCCTCGGCGAGGTCCCGCCAGATGGGTACCTCCATGTTCTCGGAGAGGATGTTCGCGACGACCCGACCCCGGTAGTTCGCCCGGCCCGCCAGGTCCGGCACGGCACGCAGCACGTCCTCGGCGTCGAAGCGTGCGGTCACCGCGCCGGTGCGGTAGTCCACCGTCGACGCGATGGTGCCACCCGTCGAGATGAGCGCGACGGTGGGCAGGTCCTCGTCGAACTCCACCGCCGACGACGCCGTCTCGTCCCCTGCCGCATCGATCTGGTACACGTCCGATTCCAGCACCTCGGTCTCGGCCCCCTCGCGCTCGATACCGACGTTGTAGCCGCCGTCGAGCTTCACGACGAGCTGGTCGGCCGTCGACGACGGGAGCAACACGCCCTCGTACTCTCTGTCCGCCCGCTCGACGCGGACGCGGTCGCCTGGGTTCATGGCTCCGGGTTCGCCTCGGTCGGACGTAAAGCCATCCGTTCCGGCTCGACCGCTCTCGACGCGGAGCGGAGTTCGGTAGCCGTGATGCAGCGGACGCTCGGTTCGCCACCTACAGAGCGACCAGATGAGGAACCGGGTGCTCTACTTCAGCTCGTTCGGTCGTTCGGACGGTCGTCCTCGGCATACGCCTGCAGTACCTGTCGGACGTGGAAGTCCTTCTCCGATGGGTCCTCGTTCTGTAACGCTTCCTCCAGGTGTTGTCTGCATTCAGCACTTAGCCCCCACATTTCGTTCTCCGGTAGTCCGAACGCGGATTTAAATTATTTGGTGTCTCTCGTTTATTGCTTACAGTAATCACTGATGAAGATGGGTGTCTACTAGGGCCCGTCCTGTCTGCGATACTTGTCGCGGGGCTTATCTCGGCGGGACCCAAACCCCCACCAATGAGCGAGCAGTCGACCGGCAGGTACAGCGTCGTCAGACGCTCGGTCGCGACGGGTGTCAGGAGCGAGTCGTACCTCCTGCGCGCCTACACGGTGCTCGGGACGCTCGCGTCGGCGTTCATCGCGCTCCTCCTCGTGCTGGCCATCCCACAGTGGGTGTCGTGGACGCTCGGGCAGGGGGAGCTGAACACGTTCTCGCGGGCGATGCTGCCGTGGCTGGGGATGCTGCTGGTCGGGCCGCTGCTCGCGCCACCGTTCTACGCGGCCCGGCGCGCCGGGCGCGGGGGCAGCAGCCGCCGGACCGACTTCCTCCTCGGGCTCTCCGGGTTCGCGTTCCTCGCGTCGCTGTACGTGACGCTTCTAGTGTCGGCCCCGTCGGAGTACCGCGACCCGGCACCGGACGTGCCGCTGCTCGGTGCGTTCGTGGAGTTCTGCTACGCGCTGGACCCCGTCTACGCGTTCGTGCCGCCGGTGGTCGGCGTGGCCGGTATCGTCGCGGTGGAGCGGCTGGCGCGGTGACCGGCGTCGCCGCTCCGGTGGCTGGCCCGTGACGAAATCCGGAAATGCCTCGACCGACTAGCGGGAGGTATGACCGAGAAGACGGGGACGTTCCTCGTGACGGAGGCCGACGACGAGTCGGCCATCCTGCGGGACGTGGAGACGGGCCAGATTCACACGCTCGCCGAGCACGACGGCTACGAGCAGCGGGAGGTCGTCGGCGCGACACTCGAAGCGGAGCCGCCGATGGAGGTCGTCTGGACGGTCGTCGAGGAGTCGTACCGCCGGACCGTCGAGCTGGTCGACAGCGACCTCTCGCCGACCCAGCAGGCGATGGAGATCGCCGAGGAGCAGGCGGTCGGCGAGCTCGAGCGGGTCGAGCGCGCCGGGACGGGCGAGATCCACGTGCTCTCGGTGCCGCCGGAACAGGTTCCCGACGCCGTCGAGGACGTGCTGGAGGACGAGGAGACGGTCGCGCGGGCGGCCCGCGTGGGGGCCGTGCGGGTCGAGGTGCGCAGCGACGCCGACGCGGGCGTGTTGAACGTGCGGTACCTGCCGGACTAGCTCTCCTACTCGCCGGCGGGGCCGGCGGCGCTCTGGACCTTCCAGCCGCCGCCGATCTCGCAGGCCTCGCGGACGGTGTACTCGATCTCGGTGTCGGGACCCATCGTGGAGCCCCCCTCGACCTCCTCGACGCGGAGGGGGACGTCGTAGGTACTGCCACAGCAGCCGACGTCGACGAACTCCTCCCAGACGTCGCCGACGTGGATCTCGTCGTGGGTGCGCCGGAGCCAGGCGTGGTAGTGACCGGTGTCGACCTGCTGGCGGCTCCAGTCCGAGAGGTTCGTGGGGTACGAGAGGACGACGCGGGTGGCGTGCGTGCTCATACTCGAACACAGGTGCCAGCCGCCCAAAAGCGTGACCCGGGTCGGTACGGCGGGCGTCCACCCGCGGGCGACCCGACGATGTGGGGTTACGCCCGCCGTAACGGGGTCTTTTCGACAAACGGACCCGGCAAAGATAAGAAGGCTTAGGTGGGCTGATGTCCGAGCGGGCTTCATGAGCAAGTTCGAGGTACCGGAAGTCGACTACACCCGGTACTCGAATCGCCAGCTCGCGGCGGTGCCCCTCGCCGTCCTCGCCGTCGCGCTGGTGGTTATCGCCGGGTGGTACGTCATGTTCGGAACGCCGGTGTCGCTGGGAACGGACTTCACCGGCGGGACCGAACTCACGGTACAGACAGACACGCCGAGAGGCGAGATCGAGCAGGCGTTCGACGCCGAGGTGCTGTCGACACAGCAGGTCCGCGACCCGACCTCGAACAACCCGACCTACGTCGTCACGTTCGGGCCGGAGGCCGACGGCTCGGCGCTCGACCAGCAGGCGACGGACAATCTGGAGCCAGCGTGTTCGAACCCCGAGGAGTGTGAGATCGTCCTCTCCAGACAGACCGTGTCGCCCGCGTTCGCGTCCGGTGCACAGAGCACGGCCCTCCTCGGCCTCGTCGTCGCGTTCACCGGGATGAGCCTGCTCGCGTTCGGGCTGTTCCGGACGTTCGTCCCGTCCGCGGCCATCGTCATCTCCGCGTTCTCCGACATCGTCATCCCGCTCGCGGTGATGAACCTGCTGGGCATCGAGCTCTCGCTGGGGACCGTCGCCGCGCTGTTGATGCTCGTCGGCTACTCCGTCGACTCCGACATCCTGCTGAACAACCACATCCTCCGGCGGTCGGGTGGGTTCTACGAGAGCACGAAGCGGGCGATGGACACCGGCGTGACGATGACGCTCACGTCGATATCCGCGATGGCTGTCATGGCCCTCACGGCGACGCTGTTCGGCATCGACCTGATGGCCTCCATCGGACTGGTGCTGGTGCTCGGGCTGACGGCCGACCTCATGAACACCTACATGCTGAACCTGAGTCTGCTTCGCTGGTACAAGCTCGGGGAGGTGACGCCGGAATGAACGTCCGCGAGAACTGGCGGGTGCTCCTGCTCGCCGTGATGCTCGTCGCCAGCGGCGTCATCCTGTTCGTGCCGGGCGTCGTCGGCGGCGGTGGCGGTGACGGCGACACCGCCTCGCAGGGGATGACGAACCTCCAGTACGGCATCGAGCTCGACGGCGGGACGCGGCTTCGCGCCCCGGTCGTCGGGATGACCGCGGAGGACGTGAGCTTCGCCGGGATGGACGGTGTGGAAGAGAGCCAGCGACGGCAGGGCATGGCCACGGACCTGGGCGTCCCGACGCAGGACGTCTACTTCCAGCCCGAGCAGGGCACCGTCGAGGTGTTCAACAAGTCCGTCAGCGAGTCCGAGTTCGCGAGCGCCCTGAACGGGGTCGGCTTCCGGACCGCCGACGGCGAGCAGTTCACCGAGAACGACATCCGCGACGGCGTGACCGATGCCACCCGCCAGCAGATCGTCGACACGCTCGACCGGAAGCTGGCCGAATCCGGCCTCACGGCGGGGTCGGCACGCGTCGCGACGACCCCCCAGGGGCAGAACTACATCGTCATCGAGGCCCCGAACCAGGGTGCCGAGGAGCTCGAGCAGCTGGTGAGCCAGCGTGGCTCCGTCCAGCTCGTCGCCCGCTACCCCGGCGACAACGGGACGATGGAGGAGACGACGCTGGTGACCGAGGACGGGATCGACAACGTCGACAGCCCCGAGGCCGGCCAGAGCAGTCCCTACGAGGTACCGGTCGTGCTCAAGCAGGACGCGGCGAACCAGTTCGCCCGGGTGCTGAACCAGAACGACTTCACGACCACGGGCGTCGAGTCCCGCACCTGCGGCGGGGCACAGAAGAACGACCAGGGGTACTGTCTGCTGACCGTCGTCGACGGCGAGGTGGCGTCCTCGCACTCGCTCGGCGCGAGTCTCGCGGACTCCATCCGCTCGGGGCAGTTCCAGGAGGACCCCCGGTTCGTGATGGGCGCACAGAACCGTAGCGAGGCACAGACCATCGCGGTCAGCCTGCGCGCCGGCGCACTGCGAGCCCCGCTCGACACCGAAGGCCGGCAGGTCTACACGCTGGAGCCCGCGCTCGCGGACCGATTCAAGCTGAACTCGCTCATCACCGGTATCGTCGCGGTGCTCGCGGTCAGCGGCGTGGTCTACCTGCGCTACGGGAAGCCCCGCGTCGCGGTCCCGATGGTGCTGACCGCGCTGGCGGAGGTCGTGCTCCTGCTCGCGTTCGTCGCCGGGGTGCGACTCCCCCTCGACCTCTCGCACATGGCCGGCTTCATCGCCGTCATCGGGACGGGGGTGGACGACCTCATCATCATCGCCGACGAGGTGATGGCGGAGGGCGAGGTGAACTCGACGCGGGTGTTCCAGTCGCGCTTCCGTAAGGCGTTCTGGGTGATCGGCGCGGCGGCGGCGACGACCATCATCGCGATGTCGCCGCTGGCTGTGCTGAGCCTCGGCGACCTGCGCGGGTTCGCCATCGTCACCATCCTGGGCGTGCTCATCGGGGTGCTCGTCACCCGGCCCGCCTACGGTGACATCCTGCGCTGGCTGTCCGTCGAGGACTGAGAACGCTCGTTTTCCTACTCGCCGCTGTTGACCGCCAGCACCGGCATCGACGACGGTCGTGACGCTGTCGCGGTTCGTGTCGGCGACGTACGCAGTGTCGCACCGTACCACTTCGCCAGGTCGACGGCGTACTCGAACGCTTCCATGCTGGGCTCGCTGCCGTCGGTCGGGAGGATGGCGACGTACCTGGCCCGACGCTGCCTCGCCAGCGTCAGAGGGGTCGCTCAGAACTCGTCCAGCGCGGCCTGCTCGGCGGCGGCCAGGGCGTCGGCGCAGGTGGACCACGACTCGCGGGCGAACGGCGGTAGCTCGCCCGTCTCCTCGACGTAGTCCGCCAGGAACTCGCGGGTGGTGTTGTCGCTCGGGTATCCGGAGCCCACAGGGCCGTACTCGTCGGCCAGTGCGGCCATCTGAGCGTCGCGGGCGACCTTCGCGACGATGCTCGCCGCGGCGACGACGGCGTCCGATTCGTCGGCGCGATGGGCCGGGACGACGTGGAGGTCACCCCCGGCCGCGTCCGCGACCCGCCGGCCGAACCTCGCGGCGTCGGTGTCGCCCGCGTCCACGACGCCGCGAGCCCCGTCCACGCCCGCGTCGTCCAGCGCCTCCGCCTGCACCGCGACCGTCAGCGAGTTCATGTCCGTTTCCGGGTCGTCGATCCGTTCGGGGGTGAGTTCCGCGATGCCGACACGGATCCGGTCGTCCTCGCGGATCTCGGTGGCGAGTTCCTCGCGTCGCGCCGGTGCGAGCCGCTTCGAGTCGTCCACACCGTCCGGGAGCACGGCGGCTCGCGGGACGACCACCGCCGCCGCCCACATCGAGCCGAACACCGGTCCCTTGCCGGCCTCGTCGACACCGAATCGCATCTGTACTGGGTTTCCGTGTGTGGTCTCTTGGTCGTTTTCGTTGCTTGTTGCTGTGTTTCGTCGTGGACTGGTGACGGGAACAGCCAGAAAGCCCCGGCCGTCTCGACTCGGGAGACTGGCGAGACTCCTCCGTCGTCTCGCTGCCCTCCACTCACTGCGTTCGCGGAGAACTCGCTGCGCTCGGCACGCTCGCCAGCGTGAGAGCAAGCTCTCACTGGCCATCGGAATCGCTCCGCGATTCCGAGACAGCCGCGCGCCACCCGGCTGGTCAGATAGCAATCGCTCACCGTCAGTTCGCGTCTCGAAAGAAGTGCAGGTGTACTCAGTCGTCGGCGGCGGTGGGCATCTCCGCCAGTTCGTTGTCGGCGTCCTCGTCGGAGCTGTCGTCCTCGATGTCCTCGATGGCGGTGTGTTCTATCTCGATATCATGGTGGCACATTGGGTGACCCCTCGTGCCGTGTCAACGAACCCCACGACGAAAACAGTTTGGGAGCTATCGCAGGAACTCGGGGTCGTCGAACGGCTCGTCCTCGCCCTCGACGGCGAGCACGTCGAGCGCGGTGACCGTCGCGCCGACGCCCAGCAGACCGGCGAGCGAGGGCTCGGTGCGGCCCTCGTCGCCGCTGATGAGCTCCTTGATGTAGAGGCCGCCCTCGCCGTGGACGTCGACGGTGGCGTGGCGGTCGTCGTCGTCGAGTTCGGCCGAGATCTCGTAGACGGTGCGTTCGCGGTCCAGCTTGGCGCGCCGGTGGTCGACCCTGTGAGGGGTGTGCTGGCGGACGGTGGCTCCGTCGAGCGTGGCGATGGCGTCGGCGAGCGCGTCCTCGTCCACGGGCTCGTCGAACTCGACGGCGGCACGGTAGGTCTTCGAGGCGTCGAGCTCCTTCACGCGCTCGACCATCTCGTGGGTGGCCAGCCGGAGTCCCTCGACCTCGATTGCGCCTGCGGCGTCCTCGTTGATTCGCTCCTCCAGCGCCTCGACGTCGGGCTCGCGGCTCCGGGGGTGCTTGACCTCGGCGACGAAGGGCCGGCCCGTCCCGAGCATGAGCGCGTCGACGTCCTCCCGGCCCGCGCCGTGGAACAGCGCCTCGTCGCCGTCCATGGCCTCCAGCACGTGCGGCGTGACGTGCTCCTCGACGCTCATGTCGTAGAGGTAGCCCGAGCCGCCGCAGTGGTCGCAGGGCTCCTCGCCGTCGTCGCCGAGCTGGACGCCGGAGCCGCCGCACTCGCGGCAGGGCCACTCGGTCTGGGGGATGTCGCGTTCGAGCTTGCGGTAGCGCCCGTAGACGAACGCCGGGTTGACCTGCACCTCGACGGCGTGGCTGGAGGGTTCCTCGGCGGCCGCGTCGAGGTTCACCAGCGCGAGCACGTCCGGACGTTCGAAGTCGACCTCGGTGTCGGTCAGGCGACCGACGCGCTTGCCGACCTCGCGGTTGAACTCGCTCTTGAACAGCTCGCCCGCGTCGGGTTCGAGTCCGGCGTCCTCCCGCAGCAGGCGGTCGTTCTCCTCCACCAGCGGCGGCGCGCGCGTCCCGACCTGGTACGTCTCGAACTCGATGTCAGCGAGGCCGTCGGCGACCAGCTCCGCGTACTCGTCGAAGCGGTCGCAGAGTCCCTCGCAGACCCAGCACCCGTCGGCGTCGACGGGCTCGTACGGCTCGTCCTCGGCGAGCGCGAGCGAGACGCGCAGCCCCTTCCCCCGTTCGGCGTTCGTCAGCCCGAAGCTGCGGTCCGCGAACGGCCGCCCCAGACAGGCGTCACAGACCGGCCCGGTCGCCAGGATGGCCCGGACCGCGTCGTCGAAGTCGTCCATACCTGTGCGTGCGGCGCTGTGCGTTAGTGCCTTGCTATCTCCCGTGTCCCGTTCGTCGTCGGTGCTGGCTGGTTCGGCGACGCGGTCACCAGCCACACGGCCAAGACACCCCGCGCCGGCAGGCGCGTGGGTGTCGAGGGGGAGGGCTGGCGCGGTGCCGTCGCGGTGGGTGTCCCCGTGAGCGAGCCTGCGAACGAACGGGGGCTCGTCGGACCGCAGGAACGAGGACCAGAGCGAGCCCCCCGAGTCGAGCGTCGCGGGGCTTCCTGGATATGCGCGGTTCGAGCGTGTTCTCACGCTGCCGGAACTGACCCCGCAGCATCACGAGCAGGGACAGGCTACACGCCACACTTCGAGAGCGGGTTCGACGCGACTAAACCCACACCGGCCACACTCGATGCTATGCGACAGTTCGTCATCTGCGGTCACGAGGTGCCCACGACCCCCGACTTCTCGCTGGACGCGCTGGCGAGCGATGCGGGCCGGCTGGACCTGCTCTGTCGGTGTCTGAACGCGGCGTTCCTCACGAGTCACGGCCTGCGCGAGGCGGTCCGGGTCCACCTCGTGCTGCAGGACGAATTCACGGTGACCGTCGACGGCGGGTCGGTACGGAACCTGCACCCGGACGAGCGGTCGACGGCGGCACTGATTCGCACCGCGCTGGAGCACCGCGAGGATGCCATCGGCCACCAGCCCGCCGAGTCGTCCCCGGGCATCAGTATCCGGCGGGTGGGGCTCGATGTCGTGCTCGAGGAGTGCGCTCGCGACGGGACCGTCGTCCAGCTCCACGAGGACGGCGAGCCCGCCAACGAGGCCGAACCACCGGAGAACCCGACGTTCGTGCTCTCGGACCACCGCGACTTCACCGACGCGGAGGCGGAGCTGCTCGGCGAGACTGCGGAGGAGCGGCTCCGGCTGGGGCCGACGCTGCTGCACGCCGACCACGCCGTCACGGTCGCACACCACTACCTCGACACCGACGGCTATACGACGTTCTGAGGGTCGAAATTAAGTACTCGCGGGAGAGACGGTCGGACGATGCCAGCCGACGACTCCGACCCGACAGACCTCGGCACCGTCCTCGACTCCGGCCTCGACGACGTCGAGGAGAACGACCGCGTCCACTTCGATCTCCAGCGCGACACCGGCGACGGCTCCGCCCCCACCGAGACCGTCTCCGGCGACGTCACCAGCGCCGACACCAGCTACATCGGCGGCTCCACCATCTACGTCGCCGGCGACGACGGCGAGGAGTACCGCGTCGAATCCAGCTTCTCCTCCGATGCGGTGCGCGTGACCACCGTCCACGGCCACGACCTCCGGTTCGAGGGCCACCTCGACGAACTCCGCGTCGACCGCTAGTCGTCCGGCGTTTCGGAAGCGTTAAAAGTCGCCCACCCGTCTATCTCGAATGCGGGCCGGTGGGGTAGCTTGGTATCCTTCGGCCTTCGGGTGGCCGTAACCGCGATTCAAATTCGCGCCGGCCCACTTTTCCCGCATTCTGCACCGACGAGCCGTGCGTCACGTCTACGACGTCCCACACGTTCCAGGGCCGAACCCTTTTCCTCTACCGCCCACCCATCCCCAGCCATGGACGAGTCAGCCGACGACGACGCCACGTCAGACGAGTCACTCGGCGACAGCCTGTTCGGTCGCTTCGCCGACGCCGACGTCGACCCGGTCGAGGCGGTCAGGGAGGAACGGCTATGATGACCCTCGTGGACACCGATGTCTTCCTCGCCGCGCTGGTCGCCGACGACGAGCACGGGGAGACGGCTCGGGGGTTCCTCGAGGGGACCGACGACATCGCCACGTCGACGCTGACGATGCTCGAGCTGCAGTCGATCCTCGTCGACGGTGCGGGTATGGACGAGGCGGCGGTCAAGGAGGCCTGTGCGGACATCGTGGACGAGATAGACGTGTACGAGGCGGACATGGACGACTTCGGGCTGGCGAAGGCGATGCGCGACGGCACCGACCGCGGTGAGGACCTGACGAACAACGACTGGACGCTGCTCGCGATGGCGGCGAATATCGGTGTGGACCTGGCGACGTTCGACGAGCGGAAGCATACCCAGGGTGCGGTCGCACCCGAGCCCTGAGGGCTGCCGCGGCCAGTACGCCCAAGTGACAGCTTCGCGCAGTGGGTACCAGTTGCGAATGTCACCGAGGGATTACGATGGAGATGGCCGGCGGACAGACGGGGGGCGTCGGGAGTGTACGAACTGCGGTGTGGGTCTCGACCCGTCGACCGACGTCTGTCCCCGCTGTGGGGCGGAACAGGCAGACGCCCGGCGTCGAGGGTCGTCCGACCGCGGGTCGGGATCTGGACGCCGCGGGAGCGGCGGCGGTCGGGACAGGGCGGCTCGCTCGACCCGTCGGCGGAGCGACGACGGTTCGAGGGGCGACGGTCGGTCGCGGGACGACGGCGGCGGGAGCGGTCAGCGCGACTGCCGCAACTGCGGTGTGAGTCTCGACCCGTCGACCGACGTCTGTCCCCGCTGTGGGGTCGACCAGACCGGGAAGACGTCGCCGGACTCGAACCGGGGTCGGCGTGACCGGGACGGGGGCCAGTCGGCGTCCGCCAGCACGGACAGACGGGAGTCGAACAGGGACCGGTCGGGACGACGTGGCGACCGGCGCAACGACGACAGTCGGGCGAACGAACGGGGCGGGCGGCAGGGCGGACGGACGGGCCGGACGGACGGGCGGAGCGCGGACCAGGGTCGGGACGGTCGACGCAGCGACGACCACGGCCAGCCCCGTGGCGACACCCGTCGACGCCGGGAGAGCGACGCGAACCGTCGCGACGACCGTCGCGAGGCCCGCGACCGCCGTGAGCGGTCCACCGACCGCGGCCGACCGCACGACGACGAGCGTCGGGCGCACGGGTCGGACGGTCGACGGCGGGACGACGAACCCGAGCCGCCCCGTCACGACACGGACCCGGAGCCGAGACATCGGGACCGCGACCGGCGCGACGAGCCGGCGCGCCGTGACGACCGTCGGGACCAGCGCACCGACAGTCCACCGGCCTCGAGCGGCCGACCGGAGACCGACAACCGGCGGCCACGCGAGGAGCCCGTCGACGACGGGACAACCGGCAGTGGGACGACGACGCGGACGGAGCCCGTCGACCACGAGGAGCGGTCACCGCCCCGGGAGCAGGCGTCCGGGACGGAGCAGCGGCGGCACGACGGCGAGCCGCCCCGGAAGGCCACAGGCGGTGGCGGCGGGGCACAGGTCCGGGCAGCCACCGAGGACGTGGACCGTCCGGCGGGCCACGAGCCCAACACCCGGGGGACGGACAGCCTCGGCACCGACATGAAGTACCCGATGAACGAGGAGGGCTGGTGGAAGACCATCGCCATCGGGACCGTCCTGGAGTACCTGAGTATCTTCCTCCTCCCGGCCTTGCTGCTGCTGGGGTACTACGTCCGCGTGATACGACAGCGCCTCGCCGGGGACCCGGAGCCGCCGTCGTTCTCGGACCCGGGCGAGCTCCTGGTCGACGGCCTCAAGGGTACCATCATCGCCGGCATGTACAGCGTCATCCCGATCGTCGCGTTCGTCGTGTTCGTGCTGGGGAGCATCACGGCGATCCTGAACGGCAACTTCCAGCAGGGGCTCGGGAGCCTGCTGACCGGGGTCCTCATCTGGCTCGGGCTGACGGCGCTGTTCAGCTACGCGGGCTTCGCCGGGCTCGCCAGGTTCGCCGACACCGGTTCGATGCTGTCGGGCTTCTCGCCGAAACTGGCCAAGGTCCTCGTCAGCGGGACCTGGTTCATCGCGTGGCTGAAGGTGTGGGTCGTCACGTCCATCGCGGGGACGATCTCGGTGGTCATCGCAATCATTCCGGTCGTCCAGCTCATCACCGTGGTCCTGACGCCGTTGAAGATCAAGTACGTGATGACGGTCACGTTCAAGATCTTCGCCGACGCGTACGCGGATATCTACCAGGCTCCGGGTGACATCGGGACGTGAGGGCACTGCGGCCCGGTCAGTCCCGCCCGCGTCGCGAACCGGATACCACAGTTTCATGTGCGCTCGGCGTCGTCTGTCTCCCAATGACGGCCGGGCACGGGGACACTGCCGGACACGGATGGGCGGACCGACGAACCACCGCGCGCTCGCGGACGACCACACCCCACACAGGATGCGACGGTGGCCGATGTTGCTAGTCGTCTGTGGCCTGCCCGGTGCGGGCAAGACGACCATCGCGGAGGCGGTGGCCGACCGCGTCGACGGCCGGCTCGTCCGCACCGACGTGGTGCGCAAGGACCTCTTCCCCGACCCCGAGTACACGGAGGCCGAGAAGCTGGCGGTGTACGCCGAACTCCTCGCCCGCGGCCGCGAGGCCGTCGAGGACGGCGAGACGGCGGTGCTCGACGGCACGTTCAAGGAGGCCCGCTTCCGTGAGGACGTCGTCGACCTCGCGGCCGACCTCGGCGTCGACTTCCGGCTCGTGAAGGTCGAGTGCGACGAGGCCGTCGCACGTCGGCGCATCCGCGAGCGCACCGACGACGAGAGCGACGCCGACCCGGAGCTGCACTCGCGGTTCCGCGAGCTGTTCGACCCCGTCGAGTGCGACCACGTCGTCGTCGACAACTCCGGCGACCTCGAGGCGACGCTCGCCCGGGTCGACGAGCTGTTCCCGGTGGCGGAGCCGTCGGGCGTGCCGGCGGGGGAGTGACTCAGAGCTCCCGCAGCAGGAACTCCGACACCGCGTCCGCGACCTTCCCGTGCTGGCCGACGAAGAAGTGGTCCGCGCCGAAGCGCACTGTCTCGATGCCGAGCTCCTCCGCACGCTCGACGATGCGCTCCCAGTCGACGACGTCGTCGCGCTCGCCGTAGCAGATCTGCACCGGGCAGTCGATGTCCGTAAGCGCGGCGACCGCGTCGAGGTCGTCGGCGAGGCGGTCGGCGGGGGCGAGCGCGCTGACCGCGGTGACGGGGACGTCGACGCTCGCGGCGGCGAGGATGGAGAGACAGCCGCCGAAGCTGAACCCGAACAGTCCGACGCGGTCGTAGCGGTCGGCCGCCCAGCGCACGGCGTTGCGCACGTCCTCGCGTTCGCCGTAGCCCTCGTCCCAGTCGCCGTAGTCGATGCGCAGGCAGTCGACGCCACCCGCTGTCACCGCGTCGGCGACGGCGACCAGTCGCTTGTCGCCGCGGTGGCCGCGGTGCTGTGGGTGCGGCGGGCACGCGACGACGCAGGCGTCGGCGTCGGCTACCGATTCGTCGAGGCTCGCACGGACCTCCCTGGCCCCGGGTACGAGAACTGTTTCGGCTGTCACACCTACACCTTCGGAGAGTGACGTTTTTAAGTTCACGGAGTGAAATAAACCAACATGGGAATACTATCGCGGACGTCGTACGTCCTCAAGTCGAAGATCAACTCGTTGTTGAACCGGGCCGAGGACCCGACGGAGACGCTCGACTACTCCTACGAGCAGATGCGCGACCAGCTCCAGAAGGTCAAGCGCGGCATCGCCGACCTGACGACACAGAAGAAGCGCCTGGAGATGCAGAAGCGACGCCTCGAGGAGGACGTCGAGAAGCACAACCGGCAGGCCCGCGAGGCCGTCCGGCAGGACCGCGAGGACCTCGCCCGCCGTGCGCTCGAGAAGAAGAAGACGAAGATGCGCCAGATGGAGGAGCTCGACGGCCAGATCGAACGCCTGCAGGGCACGCAGGACCAGCTCGTCGAGAAGAAGGAGACGCTCCAGCAGCGCATCGAGGAGTTCCGCACGAAGAAGGAGTCGATGAAGGCCCGCTACGAGGCCGCCGAGGCGAGCAACCGCGTCTCCGAGGCCATGACCGGCGTCGGCGACGAGATGGACGACGTCGGGATGGCCATCGAGCGCGCCGAGGAGCGCACGCAGGACATGGAGGCCCGCGCGGCCGCCATGGACGAGCTGTACGACGAGGGCGCGTTCGACGACCAGCTCTCCGACAAGGACTCCATCGACCGCGAGCTCGAGCAGCTCAGCTCGTCGAGCGACGTCGAGGCCGAACTCGACACGCTCAAGGCCGACATGGGCAAGGGCGGCGGCTCCGCGGACGCCGAGTCCGCCGACGCCGGGAGCAGCGACGACGAGGTCTCCGCGGACCTCGAGGAGCTCGAGGCCGAGATGGACGCCGCCGAATCCGGTGGCTCCGGCGACGAGGCCGTCGAGGCCGACCTCGAGGAGCTCGAAGACGAGGAGAACTCGGACGCGTAGCCGCCCGCCGACAGTTCCCATCCCGCCGCCGTCCCCGAGCCGCCACCCCTCCCTGCCCGCACGGGCAACCCTACGGAGTTCGACCACACGCTTTTCACCGTCATCACCGTCGCCACCGGTATGGACGAAGCCGACGGCGGGAGCGACGACAGCATGCGCAGTCGTGCACCGGCGTCGAGCCGGAAGCTGCACGTGCTCCTCGAGATGAACCGACGCGTCCTCGCGGCCGGCATCGCGGCGTTCGTGTTCGTCGGCACCGTCGTGGTCGGCCTGGCCGCCGCCGGCCCGGCACAGCTGACCGCGGGCGACCCCGTCGAGACGCTGTTCCAGGCGCACGTCACCGCCATCGTCACCGGCGTCACGCTGGTCCTGACGCTCAACCAGCTCGTGCTCTCCCAGGAGCTCGGGGCGGCGGGCGACCAGCGCGAGCGCATGGAGGGCGCGACGACGTTCCGGGAGGACGTCGCCGACGCGATCGGCCTCGCCATCGCGCCCGCCGACCCCGCCGAGTTCCTGGCGGCGATGCTCGACGCCGCCGACGAGCGCGCCGAGGCACTCGCGGACGCCGCGCCCGACGACGGCGAGGTCGCCGATCACGTCACCGAGCTCACCGACGCCGTCCGGTCGAACGCCGTCACCACCAGCGACTCGCTTCGGGGCACCGAGTTCGGTGACTTCGAGGTGGTGTCCGCCGCACTCGACTTCAACTACTCGTGGAAGCTCTACGCCGCGAAGCGCCTCCGCGCGCAACACGGCGATGCGCTCTCCGACGAGGCACAGGAGGCGCTCGACGACCTCGTCGACCTGCTCTCGCTGTTCGGCCCCGCCCGCGAGCACATCAAGACGCTGTACTTCCAGTGGGAGCTCGTCGATCTCTCGCGGGTCATGAGCTACGCCGCCGTGCCCGCGCTGCTCGTCACGACGACCGTACTCGCCTTCTTCGACCCGACCGCGCCGTGGCTGGCCGGCTCGACCCTCGGTGTCGCGGACGTGCTGCTGGTGTTTGCGGTCGCCAACACCGTCGCCGTCGTCCCGTTCGCCATCCTGCTCGCGTACGTGCTCCGCATCGCGACGGTCGCCAAGCGCACCCTCTCCATCGGCCCGTTCATCCTGCGGGACACCGACCGCTCGTTCGACTACGAGGGCGCCTGAGCGGCCGGTATCACCGGTGGCGACGGCCACAAGCGTATAGTCGGTGTGGTGCGACCCAACAGCCGTGATGTGGGTTCCGGTCATCGCGGTGGGCCTCTGCGGGCTGCTCGGCGTCGGCCTCGTCCAGCTCTGGCGCGGCCGACTCACGGCCAGCGACGGACGGGACCAGCTCCTGTCCGACGCCCGGTTCCGGACGCCCGACGAGCCGGTCGGGCGCGACGCCGCGGCCAACCTCGCCATCGTCGCGCTCGAACTCATCGCCCTCGGGCTGGCCGCCGTGCTGGTCGGCTACCTCCTGGTCGAGACCGCGCTCTCGCCGGCACTGAAGCTCCTCTTCGCCGCCACCTACGGCGTCGCGGCGATGCTCATCGCCCGCGCGGCCTACGTCCGCCTCGGACTGCCGGTGCCCGGTCGGGCCGCCGTCGACGACCAGGCGACTCTCGACGCCCTCACCGCCTCCATCGCGGAGAGCCTCGGCGACCCGACCGCCGAGGAGTTCGAGGCCCTCTACGCCGCGATGGCGACCACCCGCGGCGACGGGCCCGGCCCCGACGTGGTCACGGTCGCCCTCGTCGCCGCCGCCCGCGCCGACATGGACGTCGCCACCGTCGAGTACTGGGCCGCGACCAACGGCATCGCGAGCCCCGCGACGGTCGCGAACCACCGCGACGAGCTCGCCGCCGCCGGCGTCCTCGCGGCCGACCGGTTCGCGCTCGCCCGCCCCGAGTTCCGGGACGCACCCGCGGCCGACGTGGCGTCCGTGACGACGACGCTCGTGAGCTGAGCGGACCCGCCGGTGGTCGTCTTTCGAGACAAGCAGGAACGGTCACGACGTGACGAGACGGCACGGAGCCGCAGTCCGCAGCTATCGGGGCCTCACTCGAGGTCGAAGCGGTCGAGCTGCATGACCTTGCTCCACGCCTCGACGAAGTCCTCGACGAACTGCTCCTCGGCATCGTCGGCACCGTAGAACTCCGAGACGGCCCGGAGCCGGGCGTTCGACCCGAAGACGAGGTCCACGCGGCTGGCCTCGTACGCCAGCTCGCCCGTCTCGCGGTCGTAGCCCTCGAACTCCCGGCGCTCATCGGAGACGGGCTCCCAATCCGTGTCCTCGCCCAGCAGGGTGACGAAGAAGTCGTTGGTCAGCGTCCCCGGCTCGTCGGTGAACACGCCGAGGTCGGTGTCGCCGTAGTTCGCGCCGAGCGAGCGCATGCCGCCGACGAGCACCGTCATCTCGGGCACCGTCAGGTTCAGCAGCTCGGACCGGTCGACCAGGATGTCCTCCGGGTCGCGCTCGGCCTCGTCGGCGACGTAGTTCCGGAAGCCGTCGGCCTCCGGCTTGAGCGCCTCGAACGACTCGACGTCGGTCTGCTCCTGGCTGGCGTCCACGCGGCCCGGCTCGAACGGCACCTCGACGTCGTAGCCGGCGTCGGCCGCCGCCTGCTCGACCGCGACGTTGCCACCGAGCACGACGAGGTCGGCCAGCGAGACGCGCGTCCCGTCCGAGCGCGACTCGTTGAACTCCGTCCGGATCTCCTCGAGGGTCCCCAGCACGGTCTCGAGCTCCTCGGGCTCGTTGACCTCCCAGCTCCGCTGGGGTTCGAGGCGGATGCGCGCGCCGTTCGCGCCGCCGCGCTTGTCGCTGTCGCGGTACGTCGACGCCGCCGCCCAGGCGGTCTTGACCAGCTGCGAGGTGGAGAGGTCCGAGTCGAGGAGCTCCTCCGTGAGCTTTGCGACCTCCTCGTCACCGACGGGTTCGTAGTCGGCGTCCGGGATTGGGTCCTGCCACAGCATCTCCTCGTCCGGGACCTCCGGGCCGAGCAGCCGTCCCGGCGGGCCCATGTCGCGGTGGATGAGCTTGTACCAGGCCTTCGCGAACGCCTCCTGGAACTCGTCGGGGTTCTCCTGGAAGCGCTCGATGATCTCCAGGTACTCCGGGTCCCGCTTGAGGGCGACGTCCGTCGTCAGCATCATCGGCGTGTCCGTCTCCGACGGGTCGTGGGCGGACGGGACGGTGTCCACCAGTTCCTCGTCCACCGGCTTCCACTGCCACGCACCACCGGGGCCCTTGTGGGGCTCCCACTCGTAGTCGAGGAGGTTGTCGAGGTAGCCCATGTCCCAGGAGATGGGGCTCTGCGTCCAGGGGCCCTCGATGCCGCTGGTGATCATCTCGCTCCCCTTGACGGGACCGTCGGCACCCTCGACCTGCCAGCCGAGTCCCTGCTGCTCGATGGGGGCGTCCGCGGGCGGGGACCCGTGCTTGTCCGCGGGGTCCTCGGCACCGTGGACCTTCCCGAAGGTGTGGCCGCCGGCGATGAGGGCGGCGGTCTCCTCGTCGTTCATCGCCATCCGGCTGAACGTCTGGCGGATGCGGTCAGCGGACCACTCGGGGTCGGGCTCGCCCTCGGGGCCCTCGGGGTTGACGTAGATGAGGCCCATGACCGACGCACCGAGGGGCTCCTGCAGGAAGTCCTCCTCGTCGAAGCGGTCCCAGGTCTCCATCTCCTCCTCGGGACCCCAGTCGATGGCGTCGTCGGACTTCCAGGCGTCCTCGCGGCCGCCGCCGAAGCCGAACGTCTCGAAGCCCATGGACTCCAGGGCGACGTTGCCCGAGAGCACGAGCAGGTCGGCCCACGAGAGCTTCCGGCCGTACTTCTGCTTGACCGGCCAGAGCAGTCGCCGCGCCTTGTCGAGGTTGGCGTTGTCCGGCCAGCTGTCGAGCGGCGGGAAGCGCTGTCGGCCGCCGCCCGCGCCGCCGCGGCCGTCGACGGTTCGGTACGTCCCGGCGCTGTGCCAGGCCATCCGGATCATCAGTGGTCCGTAGTGTCCGTAGTCGGCGGGCCACCAGTCCCTGGAGTCGGTCATCACGTCCTCGATGTCGGCTTTCACCTCGTCGAGGTCGAGCGATTCGAACGCCTCCGCGTAGTCGAACTCCTCGTCCTCCGGCCCGAGGTCGCGGGCGTTCTGGTCGAGGATGTCCACGTTGAGCATCTCCGGCCACCATTCCTGGTTGGTCTTACTCATCGTAGAGAAATTGTTGCTTTACCCAGTTAAGAGTGTCTAAACCGGGGACGAACTCTTCGTAGTATCAAAAATTATCTGTAGAGTTCCCGAATCAAGGTGGCACCGGACGACCACGGCGCGCCTCAGTCCGTCCCGGTGACGTACGTCTGGTCGTGGTCCGGGAACACCTCGCTGACGGCGTCCGGCCCGTCGAGCTCGGCGAGCAGCGGCCGGAGCTCTGCCTCGTAGTCCGCGCGGCGGATCTCCTCGCTCGGCCCGACCGTCACGGAGAGCTTCGACTCGACGATCCTGTCGACGGCGTTGCGGCCGAAGCCGGAGAGCGGTGCGACGTAGTCGACGTCGTGGCGGTCCTCCAGGCTCTGGGCCTGCGCGCGGGAGATCGTCGGCACGCGGTCGTCACGGCGGGTTCCGTCGGCGATGGTATCGAACTCCTGCGCCGCGAGCCGCTCCAGCGCGTGCTCGTGGACCTGCTGGATGCCGTTGCGGGGGAAGCCGTCGGCACGCATCCGGCTGATGGCGTCCTCGGCGACCTCGCGGTCGAGCTCGAGACGCTCGAACGGGAAGCCGACCGCCTCGGCGGCGTCGCGGGCGTGTTCCCAGTCGTCGGTCACGCCGAAGTGGCCGGTGACGAGGGTGACGTCGTAGAACTCGTCACAGAGCAGCGCGGCGAGCGTGGAGTCCTTGCCACCGCTGTAGAGCAGCCCCAGTCGCATCAGCGCCGGCGGATGTCGAAGCTCTGGGAGTCGGGCTTGAGTTCGCGGAGCAGGTCCTTCATCTTCTCCTCGTCGATCTGGCCCTGGATACGGCCAGACCGTGCGAGGGCGACGACCTGCTGTTCGACCTGCTCGGCGAAGTCGGGTTTGGACATCTTGACGGAGTTGAGTCGCTTGCGGGCACCGTCGGTGAGGTACTGCCGGAGGAGCGCCTGCTTCTGTGCCTCGGCCTGCTCGCGCATGGCGTCCTGGGCTTCGGTGTCGGTGCCGCCGCCCTGCTGTTCGCGCAGCTGTTCCATCTTCTTCTCGCGAAGTTCCTCGAGTTCGTCGTCGTCGGGACTGCCGCTCATACTACCCGTTTGTCGATTGCGGAGGAAAATCGTTTCGACTGTTCGCGGCCGTCAGGCGTAGCGCTCGAGCTCCGGCCGGTCGAGCTCTTCCATCACGTCGGCGGCGATGTTGTCGAGGAAGCTGCGTCCCTCGGCGGTGATACGACGTCCCTCGCCGTCGGCGGTCTCGACGAGGTCCTCCTCCTCCAGCTGCTGGAGGGCGACGCGGATGACCTTCTTCGAGCCGTTGGTGCGGTGGGCGGTGGCGACGCGGTAGCGCGTCGAACCGTTCTTCGAGCCACCGTACTCGGTGGAGAGACGGTCGACACCGACGGGGCCGGTGTCGGCGACCTTGCGGAGGAGCGAGGCCGAACGGATGGCCCAGAAGTTCTCCTGCTCCGGCGGGAGCTCGCGGTCGACGCCTGTCTTGCTGAATTCGAGCCAGTCGGGCTCGTCGAGTCGATCCTCGAGTTCGGCGGCGACGGCCTCGATGAGGTCGTCGGCCGGAACGTCGTACATCGTCGTCATTGCATCTTGGTTCCCTCGCGCAGGTTAAAAGGGCATCGTCTTCCTGCCGGCCCGGCGGTCCCGGAGACGGGCGTCGTCGGGGGCTCTCAACCCTGTTGGGCCGTGCCGAGGGCGGCCGTGGCACCGCCGCCGACGAGCATCGGGATCCAGTACGAGGCGACCCGGTGGACGAGGATGACCGCGCCGACGGTCGCCGCGCCGACGCCGGTGACCGTCGGGAGCACCATCAGCAGCACGGCCTCGATGCCGCCGAGCCCGCCCGGCAACGGGGTGACGCTGGCGAGCGCGCCGAGTGGCACCCCGAGCATCGCGGCCGCGAGCAGGTTCGGGTCCCGGAGCCCGAGTGCGAAAAAGGAGAGCCAGAGACAGGTGACGAGCATGAGCCAGCCGGCGGTCGAGAAGGCGAGCGTCGTCGCCATCGCGCGCCGGTCCCCTGCGACGCGCTCGATGGTCGCGAAGAAGTTCTCGATGCGCCGACGGATGGCCCGCGGCTTCGGCGGGGTCACCCGGGGGACGGCGTGTCCGATTCGGCGGACCACCGGTGAGACCACGCGGACCGCACGCGACTCGAGCCCGTACCGGTAGCGCCACGCCAGCGCCGCCGTGACGGCCACGACGAGCGTCAGCCCGACCATCACCAGCGCCACGTCGACCAGCCGGTCGGTCACCGCCACGGTCACCGCGTAGTAGCTCACCGCGACGAACGCGATGGCGATGGAGGGGACGAAGTTGACGGCGTCGACGCTCGCGATGGCCGCCAGCCCCGTCTCGTACTCGCTCTCGGAGACGCGGGCGATGAGGAGCGCGGTGAACGGCTCGCCGCCCGCCTGTCCGAACGGCGTGATGTTGTTGACGAACGTCGCCGCCAGGAAGACGAGGAACGCCTTCGCCACCGACAGCTGGATACCGAGTGTCCCCAGCACGGACCGGAGCGCGAGCCCCCAGCAGAACAGCCAGCCGAGTGCGAACACCGGCAGGACCGCCGCAAAGCGCAGGTCGACGGTTGCGAGCTGGGCGAGGATCTCCCCGACGCCGACGACCCAGAGCACGACGGCGAGGACGACCAGCGCACCCACGAAGCCGGCCACGATGGCGCGGTAGTCCCAGTCTCCAGCCATAGTGACAGGTCGGCCGTCGGATGCTTGAAGCCACCGCCTGGGTCGGGCGGGAGTGTGGGTTGCTCGGCGTGTGGGTGGGTGGACGACCCGACAGTCGTGGGACGTGCGGGAGCCGCGGACAGGCACGAGGTTCGACGTGATTGTCGGCTGTGGCCCGTTGCACTCCCCGCTCCGTCCCGGTGCCTACGTCGGCTCGCTCGACGGGCACGTCACCGCTTTCAGTCCCACCGTCGGAGCAAGCTCCGACGAGCCCCCGTTCGCTCGCAGGCTCGCTCACGGGGACACCCCGCACAGCACCGCGACCGCACCGCGCCAGCCCTCCCCCTCGACACCCACGCGCCTGCCGGCGCGGGGTGTCTTGGCCGTGTGGCCGGTGGCGGCGTCGTCGAACCATCCAAAGTTTACAAAAGTTGTAAACTTTCGACGCTGGCGCGCGCGCTGGCGAGCGTGCCGAAGGCCGCGAGCCTCTCAGCGCGCGAGGGGCGAGCGACGCGGGAGCGAAGCTCCCGCGAGTCTGAGCGCGTAGCGCTCAGGCACCGCAACGCAGTGAGGAGCGGTCACGAGACGCTCGCGTCTCGTGAGCCCACCGGAAATCTCCGATTTCCGGGGACGCAGTCGGCTGGGGAGGGTCGAGGTGCGGAGCTGTGTGGGGTGGGACTGAAGGGGGCCGACTGCTCGACGTTCGAGGCGAAGCAAGCACCGCAGGCACGAGGAGCGCAGCGAGCCGCAGTAGTCGAGCAGTCGGGGGCTTTCTGGCTGTTCGTGGTGCGAGAGTTCGTACTGATGACGGGGGCTTTCTGCCGTTCGCAGTCCAGGATGTTCCTGTTGTGGGGACTACCATCCCAGCGGCACCGATTCCAGCGGGCACACCTGGCGAACGAACGATTCATTGACCCGTCCCACGACCCCACAGACATGAAGACGGCACTCGTGATCCTCGACGGCTGGGGGCTGAACGACGACCCGGGCGACCACAGGGACGCCGTCGCGGCGGCCCACACGCCGGTGTTCGACCGGATCAGCCGAGACGGGGCGTACGGGCGGCTCTCGGTGACGGGCCGGCGCGTCGGCCTCCCAGACGGGCAGATGGGCAACTCGGAGGTCGGGCACCTGAACATCGGCGCGGGCCGGGTGGTGATGCAGGAGTACACCCGCATCGAGGACGCCATCGCACGCTGGCGCGGGGAGCCGGACGCGCCCGAGGACGAGGCCGACGGCGCGTTCGACGAGAACGCGGCCATCACGTCGGCGTTCGACCACGCGGACGCCCACGACGGCCGGGTGCACCTGATGGGGCTCGTGAGCGACGGCGGCGTCCACTCGGCACAGAAACACCTCCACGCGCTCATCGAGTTGGCCGCGGAGCGCGGGACACCGGCGGTCACCCACGCGTTCACCGACGGGCGGGACACGCCGCCGAGGTCGGGCGCGGGCTCCCTCGCAGACCTCGAATCCGTAATCGAGGAGTACGGGACGGGCCACGTCACCAGCGTCACGGGCCGGTACTACGCGATGGACCGCGACCGGAACTGGGAGCGCACCCGGGCGGCGTACGACGCCATCGTCGACCGCGAGGCCGAGCACCACGCCGAGACGGCGGTGGCTGCCGTCGAGGCGAGCTACGAGCGCGGGGACACCGACGAGTTCGTCGCGGCGACGACGGTCGGCGAGCACGCGGGCCTCGCCGACGGCGACGCCGTGCTGTTCTTCAACTTCCGGTCCGACCGCGCGCGCCAGCTGACCCGCATGCTCGCGGACATCGAACCCGAGGACGAGCCCGTCGAAAACTGGCCGGAGCCACCCGAGACACGAGTCGTGACGATGACGGAGTACGACAAGACGTTCGACCTGCCCGTCGCGTTCGCCCCGCGCCAGCCCGCGGACACGCTGGGCGAGGTCGTCTCCAACGCCGGGCTCACGCAGCTCCGCATCGCCGAATCGGAGAAGTACGCCCACGTCACCTACTTCCTCAACGGCGGGCGCGAGGTGGAGTTCCCCGGCGAGTCCCGCGAGATAATCGAGAGCCCGGACGTGCCGACGTACGACGAGTCGCCCGGGATGAGCGCGAAAGCGGTCACCGACACGGCCATCCGGTACATCGAGCGCGACGACCCGGACGTGCTCGTGCTCAACTACGCGAACCCGGATATGGTCGGCCACACGGGCGACTACCGGGCGGCCGTCGAGGCCGTCGAGACGGTCGACACCCAGCTCGGCAGACTCCTGTCGGTGATCGAGGCCGCGGGTGGGCACGCGGTCGTGACCGCCGACCACGGCAACGCGGACGACATGGGCACCGAAGAAGATCCACACACCGCCCACACCTACAACGACGTCCCGTTCGTCTACCTCTCGCCCGACGGCGACGACGGCGGGAAGCGGGTCCACGAGGGCGGCTCGCTCTGTGACGTCGCACCCACGCTGCTCGCACTGGCCGGGGTCGAGCAGCCGGCCGCGATGACCGGCCGAACGCTGCTGGACGACGCCTGAGTCGCCGCGACCGGCTGCTCAGCGGGGTGTCGGACTCTCCACGCGGGCGGACAGGTCGTCGGGGACCAGACGGACGAACTGGAAGGACACGTCGCTCGTCGGCGCGCCGAAGATGTCGACGAGCGGGATGTCGACGCGGTCGAGCGCCGCCAGGCTCTCGGTCGCGACCTCGTCGCGCCCGATGTCCGTCAGGGTCCCCCTCGCGACGACGCTCTGCCAGTCGCCCTCGCCGTCCTCGCCGTCGTGTCCGTGCACGACGAACGTCGCGGCGCGGCCGTCCACCTCGCCCTTCTCGCGGTCCTTCCCGACGGCCAGCCGGAAGTAGAACGTGGACTCGACGGGGTCGTAGCCGTAGGAGACGGGGATCGCGTGCGGTGCGTCGGACTCGTCCGTCGAGAGCGATAGCACGCCGGTCCCGCCGGTACCGAGGAACGCGTCCCGGTCCTCCGCGGACATCGTCACGGGGCTGTTGTCGTCCATACGTGAGATATCGGCGTCCGGACGCATAAATCGCGCCACAAAGATGTCAGTGTACTGTTAGAACCGCGGGGCGTTCCCGGTCAGCTACGTGCCCCACCTGCGGGGCCGGCTGCACGGCCCGGTCGTCGCCCTCCCCGTTGACGGGCTCGAAACAACCCGCGAGCGTGACGGTCGCCCGTGTCCAGAGCGGTGCACCCTCAGTCCGCCGGGTGCGGCTCCGTCTCGGCTGTGGCGAGGAGCCCGCCGAGGCCGACCACGCCCACGAGCACGAGCAGCAGCGTGCCGATACCCGCCAGCGCGAGGTACGGCGACAGGTCCGCCACCGCGCCGAGCGCGACACCGAACGGGATCGCGACGACCGCGTTGACCATCGAGACGCCCGAGAGCGTCGTCGCTCGGCCGGCCGTCGCCACGCGGTCGTTGACGTACTCGTTGGCGAGCGTCTCCGTCGGCGACCGGACCACCCGGAGCAGCACGAACGCGGGGAGCGCGACGACGGGAGCCAGCCAGACCAGCGCGAGCAACCCGCCGAGGACGGCCGGCGCGAGGACGAGCCAGCCGTCGAAGCCGAAGCGGTCCCGGAGCCACGCGGACCCGTCGCTCGCGACCGCCGCGAACACGGTGAAGCCGGCGTAGAGCCAGCCGAGCCACGCCGCCGGCACGCCGAGGTCGACCGCGACGGGCTGGGTGAGCCGCCCCGTCGCGCTCACGACCGCGAGCACGACCGCGACCCAGAGCACGACACCGCGGAGTTCGACCGAGAGCAGGCGCTCGCGCAGCACCGGCATCGCCTCGAGTACGGTCAGCCGGTCGTCGTCCTCCACCTCCACGACGGGCATCGTCGCCAGCACGACCGCGCCGACGGCCCACAGCACGCCCGTCAGCAGGAACGGGAGCCGGAAGCTCACCGTGCCGAGGTAGCCGCCCACGACGGCAGCCAGCGCGCCCATCCCCAGCGTCAGCGACTGCCCGCGTCCCCGGCAGTGCGCGAACGTGTCGACGTCGCCTCGCCGGTCCAGCGTCTCGTACAGCCAGGCGTCCGTGCTCCCGGACATGAGCGTCGAGCCCAGCGCCCAGAGCAGGTAGACGGCGGCGAACGCCGCGAACGTCGAGACCAGGCCCATCACCACGACGGCGGCCGCACGCAGCACGTTCCCGGCTACGAGGCTGTTCCGCCAGCCGATCCGGTCACCGACGTAGCCCGTCGGGATCTCGCCCGCGGTCAGGCCGACCCACCAGATGGCGTCCAGCAGCATGATCTCCGTGTAGGTCAGGTGCTGGGCACGCAGGAACAGCACCCAGACGGGGACCGTGAGCCCGGCCGTCGCCGTCAGCTTGTACAGGTAGTACTTCGCCACGGGGCCGGAGGGGAGGGCCGAAGCGGAGAGGAGGACTGGGCGGCTCACACACTACTTTCGACGCACGCACCCCATAGGCGTTCCCTGAAGCGCGATTTTGTACTGAGAGTGATACGAACCCGAACAGCCGGGTGGCGCGCGGCTGGCGAGACCGCGAGCGCAGCGAGCGTGTCTCGCCGACGCTCGTGCGAGGGACGAGAAGCGCAGCGAGCATCGCAGTCGGCTGGGGAGGTGTGAGGTGCGGTGCTGTGCGGGCGGGTAGGATTGAAAGGGGCGACGTGCTCGTCGAGCGAGACGACGCAAGGACCGCAGGAACGAGGACCGTGGTTCGAGAGAGCGAAGCCCTCTCGTCATCACGAAAGACGCCTCCGGCGTCTTTCGAACGACAGCGAGTCGCAGCCGACGAGCACGTCGGGGCTTTCTGACTGTTGGTGATTCCAGTTCCAGCTCCCGAACCCACCCGGACGCCTTTATCGACCACACACCAACACGGAAGACGAAAGAGACGATGCCGACCGAGGAAGACGACACCGAAACCGACGAAAACGCCACGCTCCCGCCGACGGAGGCGTTCAGACTCCTGAGCGACGGGACGCGCCTGCAGACGCTCCAGGGGCTCGTCGAGCTCACCGACGAGAGCGGCTACGGGAGCGAGCCGGTGTCGTTCTCGGCACTCCACGCGCAGGTCGAGACCGACGACTCGGCGCACTTCAACTACCACCTGCAGGAGCTTCGCGACCAGTTCGTCGAGCAGACCGAGGACGGCTACCGCGCACGCTACCCGGCCCGGAAGGTCGTCCGCGCCATCAGGGCCGGCACGTTCACCGAACGCGCCGCGCTCGCCGACGAGCCCATCGACGGGACGTGCCCGCAGTGCGGCGACGCCGACCTCCGAGTCTCCTACACCGACGAGAAGCTCCACGTTCGCTGTGGAGCCTGCGAGACGGGCCTGACGAGCAACGACTTCCCGCCGGGCGGCTTCGAGGAACGCTCACTGGCGGACGTGCTGCACGCGTTCGACCGGCTGGTCCGCCACCGCGTCTCCTTCGCGGTGGACGGGGTCTGCCCGGAGTGCACCGCGAAGATGGAGGGTCACGTGACCACCGACATCCCGACGACGTGGGGCTACGAGGCGCTGCCGGCGTTCGACTGCGTGCGCTGTGACTTCTCGGTGCTACCCTCCTTCGGCATGCTGCTGCTCGACCACCCCGACGTGGTGGCGTTCCACCGGAACCGGGGCGAGGATCTGCGCGAGCCGCCGTTCTGGGAGCTGGCGCTCTGCGTGAGCGACCGGTACACGACCATCGAGTCGCGCGAGCCGTGGCGGGTGACCGTCCGGGTGCCGGGGGAGGAGGGGGAGCTGGTCGCCAGCGTCGAGGGGGCCGACGTGGTCGACGTGCAGGTGTCGTAGCACCGTCGAGAGCAACGATACGGTACGGAACCGGTAACCACGGCTATCGGCCCGGCCGCCGAACCACGACACGATGGCACACGAGTACAAACTCAACGAACTCGACGGGCTCCTCGCGGAGTACGACTATCCCGTCAGCAGGGACGCGGTGGCGACCGAATGCGAGGACGTGACCCTCCAGCTCGCGGACGGCGAGGCGAACCTCGGCGAGACGGTCCGGGGATCGGACGCCGACACCTTCGCCTCGGCCGACGAGCTCAGGAGCGAGGTGATGAGCCTGCTCCCGCGGCGCTCCGTCGGCGAGCCGTTCCAGTCCGAGGGCGAGGGATAGGCGGTCGCGGGTGGGCGGTCGCCAGCGTTCCTCACGCTGTCGGAGCAGTGCTGTCGGCCTGCTCGAACCCCTCTGCGACGGCGGCGACGGCCCGCGTCTGTTCGGCCAGCATGTCGGCTTCGAGGACCGCCCCCTTCGTCTCGATGCCGGCCGACGACTCGCCACCCGGGAGCGACTTCATGGCCCGCTTGGCCAGCCCGCCGAGGAACGAGCTGTCGTTGGCGGACACCATCTCCGCCACCAGTCCGCCGGCGTCGCCCACGTACACGGCATCGACGGAATCGGCCTCCTCGAGGGTGTCGACGACGGTCGGCGTGAGGACAGCCCGTGCGAACTCCTCCGAGGGCCCCATGGCGAGCACGCCGTCGACGGTGGCGCTCGGCAGCTGGAGGTCACGCAGGGCCTCGTCGCCGGCGCTCGCGTCGCCGTGGGGGTAGAGGAGACAGCCCGTCCCGGCCGGTTCGTCCAGGTCGGCCTCGATGCGGGTGAACATCGACTTGCCGCTCGACTCCCCGCCACCGGTCGACCGACTGACCGTGAACGCTCGGACGGGCCGGCCGTCGACCTCGCCCACCATGTCGGGCGTCCGGAGGGGCAGCGCGAGACCCTGGGGCGAGAGGTCCGCACGCCGGCCCGCCCGGACCCAGGCTCTCGCCTGGAACAACTGGATGACCGCCAGGCCGGCGAGCCCCACGCCGACACCGCCACCGAAGGCGACGGCCCGGCTGGGGACCAGCGACGCCGGGACGGTCGGCTCGAGCATCCCGAGCCCCACCGCGATGAAGCCCACCATCGACCCGAAGAACCAGAGCACCGACACCGCCCGGTAGTAGGTGTGTTTACGAACCATCCGTCGACTCACCCCCGAGTCCGCGGACCGTCTCCAGTCCCGTCCGTCCGGTACCCATGTCCGTTGCTAACATAGCGCTGGTCGAAGAACGGGGACGCTACGTGTGTAGTGCCTGGGGTGTCGTGGGGGGGACCGGCTGCGACACCCTCACTCGCCGGTGCGGAAGGAGTAGTCCAGACTCGCCGCCGAGTGGGTCAGCGAGCCCATCGAGATGACGTCGACGCCGGTGGTCGCGTAGTCCGCCACCGTCTCGACGGTGATGCCGCCCGAGGCCTCCGCGAGCACCCCGTCGGGCAGCAGGTCGACCGCCTCGGTCGTGCGCTCGGGGCTCATGTTGTCGAGGAGCACCACGTCCGCGCCGGCCTCGGCAGCACGCGGGGCGTCCTCCGGCGACTCGACCTCCACCTCGACCTTCGTGGCGAAGGAGACGCGCTCGCGGAAGTGCGCGACGGCGTCCTCCAGCCCCAGCTCCTCGATGTGGTTGTCCTTCACCATCACCATGTGCGAGAGGTCGAGCCGGTGGGTGTCGCCGCCGCCCGCCACGACCGCCCGCTTCTCCAGCTCGCGGAGCCCGGGCGTCGTCTTCCGGGTGGCGGCGATACGTACGTCGTCGTCCACCTCGCGGGCTGCGTCGACCGCGCGCCGGGTCCGGGTGGCGACGCCGGAGGCGTGGCCGGCGACGTTGACCGCGACGCGCTCGCCCCGGAGGACGGCCTTCGCGGGGCCGGCGACGCGGAGCACGGTGTCGCCCGAATCTATCTGTCTCCCCTCGCCGACGCGCTCGGTCACGTCGACGTCGAGGTAGTCGAAGACGCGCTCGGCGGCGTCGAGTCCCGCGGCGACGCCGCCCTCCCTGGCGACCAGTCGCCCGGTCGTCTCGCCGGGCACCTCGTTGGTCACGTCGTGGTGGCCGAGGTCCTCGCGGAGCCACGCCTCGACCTGGCTGTCGTGCAGCATCAGTGCTGGCCGGCCGCCGCCGGCTGCTCGACGAAGTGACAGCCGACGCTCTCGTCGTTCTCGCTGGCGGCCCGCGCGACGAGCAGCGCGGTGACGCTCGCGTTCCGGAGCTCGTAGAGGTCCCGCGCGGTCCGGGTGCGGACATAGGCGTCGACCTCGCCCTTCAGCCGCCGGAGGACGGCCTGTGCGCGGCCGAGGTCCGTCGGGGTCCGGCGCAGGCCGACGTACTCGTCCATGGTCCGGCGGAGCCGGTGGAATTTCTCGGCGGCGAACCGCTCTGGTAGGTCCGGGTCGCGGTCGAGCAGCTCCGGGGCCTCGACGACCTCGGGTTCCACGCCGACAGCGTCCTCACCGGCGCGCAGGCCCCAGACCAGCCCTTCCAGCAGGCTCGTGCTGGCGAGGCGGTTCGCACCGTGGACGCCGGTCCGGGCGCACTCGCCGACGGCGTACAGGCGGTCGAGGCTCGCGCTGCCCTCGTGGTCGACGTCGACGCCGCCACAGAGGAAGTGCTCGCAGGGGGCGACCGGGATGCCGGACTCCCAGTCGACGTCGCGCTCCGCGCACTTGGCGGCGAGCCCCGGGAACGCCTCGTCGAACGGCTCGCCGAGCGTCGACACGTCCAGCGTGACCTCGCCCGTGTCTCCGATCTCGTCCTGCACGGCGCGGGCGACCACGTCGCGGGGCGCGAGTTCGGCGTCGTCGTGATAGCCGGGCATGAACCGCTCGCCGTCGCCGTTCCGCAGGAGCCCGCCCTCGCCCCGGATGGCCTCCGAGAGCAGGAACGGGTCGTCGCCGGCGTAGGCGGTCGGGTGGAACTGCACGAACTCCATGTCCGCGACGTCGGCTCCCGCCAGGGCGGCCATCGCGATGCCGTCGCCGGTCGAACCCGTGGGGTTCGTGCTGCGCCCGAACAGGTCGCCGATGCCGCCCGTCGCGAGGACGGTGGTGCCGGCGTAGACGGGCTCGCCGGTCGTCTCGGTGTCGAGCATCGCACCGTGGACCCGCCCCTCGTGGGTGATCAGTTCGAGCGCGGCGGTGTCCTCCAGGATCTCGACGTCGTCGTGCTTCGCGAGGTGGTTGAGGAACGGCCGGAGGATGTGCCGGCCGGTCGAGGCGTCCACGTGGAGGATGCGCTCCTCGGAGTGGGCGGCCTCGCGCGTGTAGTCGAACTCGTCGGTGTCCGCGTCGACGTCGAAGTCCACGTCGAGGGTGTCCACGAGCACGTCCTGCACGGCGTCGTCTGCGTTCTCGACGAGTACATCGACGGCGGCCTCGTCCGCGGTGCCGGCGCTGGCGTCGAGGATGTCCTGCCTGAACGTCTCCGGGTCGGTGCCCGTCGTGGAGATACCGCCCTGCGCCCAGTCCGAGGAGGCGTCCTCGGGCTTCTCCGCTTTCGTGACGACGAGCACGTCCGCGCCCTCGCGCGCGGCACCGAGCGCGGCCGCACAGCCCGCGATGCCGGTGCCGACCACGAGTACGTCGGTCTCTCGTGCCATCGATCAGACCTCCAGCATGCGGTCGAGGGCGACCTTCGCGAGCTCCTTCTCGCCGGGTGCGACCTCGATAACGTTGCGCTCGCGGCCCTCGACCAGCTCCTCCAGCACCCAGGTGAGGTAGTTCGGGTCGATCTGGCGCATGGCGTTGCAGTCCATGCAGGCGTCGCCACACAGCGGCAGGACGTTCACCTCGGGGTGCCAGCGCGAGAGGTGGTTCGTCAGGTGTATCTCGGTGCCGATGGCCCAGGTGTCGCCGGGGTCGGCGTCCTCGATGGTCTGCGTGATGGTCGCCGTGGAGCCGGCCACGTCGGCGGCCTCAACGACCTCGCGGCGGCACTCGGGGTGGACGATGACCTTCGCGTCCTCGTGCTCCGCGCGCACCTGCTCGATGTGGTCGACCCGGAAGCGCTCGTGGACCTGGCAGTAGCCGTCCCAGAGGATGATGTCCGATTCGGCGACCTGCTCGGCGTCCTTCCCCTCGGGGTCCCACGGGTCCCACTCGGCGACGTCGTCCGCCATGCCGAGCCGGTGGGCCGTGTTCTCGCCGAGGTGCTTGTCGGGCAGGAACAGCACCTTGTCGCCGCGCTCGAACGCCCACTCGAACGCGCGGTGGGCGTTGGAGGACGTACAGACCAGCCCGCCCTGCTCGGCACAGAACGCCTTCAGGTCGGCGTAGCTGTTCATGTACGTGATGGGGACGATGTCGGCGTCGGGGGCCGCGTTCGTGATCTCCTCCCAGGCGGCGTCGACCTGGAGCGCCTCCGCCATCCCGGCCATGGGACAGGAGGCCTCCATCGACGGGAGGATGACGGACTGCTCGTCGTCGGTGATGATGTCGGCGGACTCCGCCATGAACGTCACCCCGCCGAAGACGACGTATGGCGCGTCGGCCGCGGCGGCCTCCTTGCTCAGCTGGTAGGAGTCGCCGATGAAGTCGGCGTGCTCGACGATCTCCCGGCGCTGGTAGTTGTGGCCGAGGATGACGACGTCGTCGCCGAGTGCCGTCTTGGCGGCCTCGATCCGTTCGGTGCGTTCGGACTCGTCGAGGTCGCGGTACTCCGGTGGAAGCTGTTCCAGGTTGTCGTACTTGAAGAGACTGAGCTCCGTATCGAAGTCCGCAGTTTCCATTCTTGGCACGATGTGTCCACCTGTGGGTGACTAGCAACTCTGTCCCGGGTATTGAATAACTTTTCTCTTCAAAGGAGCGGACTGGCGGTTGGGAGCCCCTCTTACCGGCCATTCATGACACATATTCGCACGGTATTGGCGACCGGACTGCCGGAACCACAACCGACAGGGGCCCACTGGACGAGTGCGAGACGTGACCTCGACCGCGCGTTCGGCGTTCGTCGACGGCGCACGCGCCGTCCTCCCGGCACTGCCGGCGAACGTCCCGTTCGGACTGGTCGTCGGCGTCGCGGCCGCGAACCTCGGTCTCGATCCCGTGACCGCGCTCTGGTCGGCCGCCCTGCTGTTCGCCGGGGCCGCCCAGCTCGCCATGATGGAGCTGCTCGCCCGCGACGCGCCGGTCGCCGTCGCCGTCCTCACCGCCATCGTCGTCAACCTGCGCTACGCGATGTACAGCGCGAGCATCGCCCCCTACCTCCAGTCGTTCTCCCGCCGCTCGCGGCTCGTGCTCTCCTTCTTCCTGCTGGACGTGACGTACGCCCTCTCGGTGGCGAAGTTCCGGGCCGAGGGGTCCGTCGACCGGCGGGCGTACTACTTCGGCACCGCGCTCCCGCTGTGGGTCACGTGGACCGTCTCCGTCACCGCCGGCGCGTCGCTCGGGACCGGACTCCCGCCCGCGTGGCACCTGGAGTTCGCCATCCCGCTGCTGTTCCTCGCGCTGCTCGTCCCGAACGTCCGGGACCGCGGCGGGGTCGTCGCGGCGGCCGTCGGCGGCGTCGGCGCGACCGCCGGCCTCGACGTCCCGTTCGACCTCGGGCTGGTCATCGCAGCACTCGCGGGTGTCGGTCTCGGACTCGTGGCGGACCCCGACGGCGCGGACGACGAACCGCCAGCGGACCGCCCGGACAGGACGCCAGACGGCACCACGGAGGGCGAACCGTGACCTCGCTGTCCGACCCGATCCTCTGGGCGGCGTTCGTCGCGGCCGCCGTCGGGAGCTACCTCGTCCGCGTGTCGTTCATCGTGCTGTTCCAGCGCGTCGACGAGGTGCCTCGACTGGCCGAACGCGCGCTCGAACTCGTCCCCGCCGCGGTGCTGGCGGGGCTGGTGCTCCCGTCGCTGGTCGCACCCGAAGGCACCGTGGCGGTCCTGACGCCGAAGGTCGCCGCCGGCGGGGTCGCCACCGTCGTCGCCTGGCGAACCGAGAGCATGGCGTGGACGCTGGCGGCCGGGATGGGGGCGCTGTGGCTGCTGCTGGCGGTCTGAGCGGAGAGCGCCGCTCGACTACCGTCCGTCGTAGACGACCTCGCCGTCGACGACCGTCATCGCCACGTCGATGTCGCGGATCTCGTCGGCGTCGACCTCCCACGGCGACGCCTCCAGCACCGCGAAGTCGGCCACCTTCCCGACCTCGACGGTCCCCATGCGGTCCTCGTCGAAACCGGCGTACGCGCCGCCGAGGGTGTACGCCCGCAGCGCCTCCGTCACCGAGATGCGCTGGTGCTCGCTCGATGCGCTCACCGCGAGCCCGACGCCGAGCAGTGGGTCCATCGGCATGGTGTCGCTGGAGAACGCGAGGTGCACGCCGGCGTCGAGCAGGTCGCGGTAGCGGTTCGACAGCTTCCGACGGTCCTCGCCGAGGCGCTGGTCGTACAGCCCGCCCTCGTCGGCCCACTGGAGGAAGTTCGGCTGGCAGGACGCGACGACACCGGACTCGGCGAAGCGCTCGACGTGCTCGTCGGTCGCGAGCTCGACGTGCTCCACGCGGTGGCGGGCCGCACCCGGGTCCGCCGTCGCCTCGAACGCCGACAGCGTCTCCTCGACGGCCTCGTCGCCGATGGCGTGGACGGTGCACTGGAGCCCGGCGTCGTCCGCCTTCGTCGTTATATCGCGGAGCTCGCCGGGGTCGACGACCCAGGTGCCGGTCTCCTCCGGGTCGTCGGCGTAGGGCTCGGAGAGCTTCGCGGTGCGGCCGCCGAAGCTTCCGTCGGTGAACGACTTGATGGCCCCCGTCCGGACGAACTCGCTGCCGTGGTTCGTCCGGAGCCCCGCCTCGCGCACGGCGTCGAGGTGGTCGCTCCAGTAGTTGATGCGGACCCGCAGGTCCAGCGCGTCCTCGAGGTTGAGCTCGCGGTACACCCGCGGCGCGTGGGACTGGCGAACCATGTCGTGGACGGCGGTGACGCCGTGGCGGTGGGCGTAGTCCCGCGCCGCCGTCAGGAGTTCGTGCGTCTCCGCGGGGTCGGGGTCGATGGCGTCCCACACCGGCTCGACGGCGTCCTCGACGACGACACCGGTCGGCTCGCCGTCGTCGGTGCGGACGTCGTCGGCCGGCATCTCGTCCCGGAGCCGCTCCAGCGCGACCGAGTTCAGCGCGGCGGTGTGCATGTCCACTCTGACCGCGGCGACCGGACGCTCGTCGCTGACGCGGTCGAGATCCTCGCGCGTGAGGTAGCGCGGCTCGCCCCACCCGGACTCGTCCCAGCCGAACCCGAGCAGCCAGTCGCCGTCGTCGGCCGCGTCGCTGGCGAGCGTCTCCACGGCCTCGTCGGCGGAGCCCGCGTCGGAGAGGTCGGCGTGGACCTGGTACTGCCCGAGCTGCTGCATGTGCGTGTGCGCGTCGACGAAGCCCGGAACCACGGTCCGGCCGCCGCAGTCGACGACGTCGGTGTCGACGCCGACGAGGAAGTCGATCTCGTACGCGCTGTCGAGTCGGACGATTTCACCGTCGCGGATGGCGACGGCCTCGTACGTCTCGTCGGGGTCCGCGAGCGTGTGTACCTCCGCGTTCGTGAGGACGCGGTCAGCCGCTGTTGTCATGTTCCCTGCCCCGCCTGCCGTGGGCAAAACCGTTCCGGATGCGGCGGTCTCCTGCTCGTCGCTGCTACGCGCCCGCTTTTCAGCGTCTGGGAACCGGAGCCCCGGTTGAAGGGGTTTCCCCGACCATGTTCACGTGTAGAGGTGACAGGCCCATGGCAACCAACGAACTCGAGACCGAGCTGTTCGGACGTAGCGCCCGGTTCAACTACTCGGAGACGTGGGTCGGCTACTCGCTGCTGGCGCTCCGGCTCATCATGGGCTGGACCTTCTTCTACGCGGGCATCACGAAGGTCCTCGACCCGAGCTGGTCGGCCGGTGGCTTCCTCACGAACGCCATCCCGGAGGGCAACCCCTTCGGCGGGATGTGGGCGACCATGGCCAACGAGTACCTCTGGCTCATCGACCCGCTGAACGCCTGGGGGCTCACGCTCGTCGGGCTCGCGCTCCTGCTCGGGGCGTTCGTCCGGTTCAGCGCGTTCTGGGGCGCGATCATGATGGTGTTCTACTGGGCGGCCAGCCTGCCGCTCGCGAACGGCATCGTCATCGACTCCCACATCGTCTACGCGCTGCTGCTGTTCGGCCTCGGGGCGTTCGGGGCCGGCCGCATCCTCGGCGTGGACGCCTACCTCGAGGAGCGCGACTTCGTCCGGGAGAACCGCCCGGTCCAGTACCTCCTCGGGTGACCCGACCGGGGTCCCCGTCCCACGATGGTCTCCACGACAGCGTTCGCCGTCCTCGCGAACGCGGTCTCGGTCGCGCTCGGCGGCGTCGTCACGCACGTCGCCTACCGGGCACACCGGCGGACCGCCTCGCGGCCGCTGCTCTGGCTGGCGGTCGGGCTGGCCACGCTGACGGCCGCTGGCGCGCTCGGGGTCGCGGACGGGCTGGTGGGGCTCGATCCCGCGGTGCGGCGACTGGGACAGGCCGTCGCGCTGGCGGCCGGCTTCGCGCTCGTGACGGTAGCTCTCTACCAGCAGGTTGAGTGACCCGCCTGGCGGCTCAGCGGTGCGTCAGCGTTCCCTGGTCGTCGATATCGAAGGCGATGAAGTCGTCGCCGTCGTCGTGAGGGTAGTAGTGGAAGTGGTCCTGGTCGGTCAGGAAGTTGTCGTCCTCGTAGGCGTCGTAGCGTGCGATGTAGGGTCGCTTCTCGACGACCGCCTCACGGGTCTCACCGCCGTCAGCAGGGACATCGAAGCGAGCGTCGTAAACGAGTGCCTCACTTCGCGACCGGTTCTCGCCTGGACGTACCAGTTCGATGAGGACCGTGTACGGACTGTCATCGTGATTGAATACGGACAAATCGAGAGTCGCGGACCCGGAGGACAGTACTGAACACCCGGCTAACGAGGCCAGCGCGCCGGTCGTCGCGAGGAGGGCACGGCGTCTCATGCCCGTAGAGCATCTATCCCTACTGGTAAGTACCTTTTCCGGACAGCAGACGCCGTCGCCGGTTCAGAAACTCAGCGGCTCCGCATCCCGCCACGTCGGCTCGAACTCGGCGTACACCTCGCCCGCGAACTCGGGGTCCTTGAGGTCGATCATCGCGAACGTCTCCCGGGAGCCCAGCGGGTTCGGCACCTGGATGACGACCTCCATGTCGTCGATGAGGTTGAACGTGCCAGTCACGTCCTCGCTGGTGCGTACCTGGAACGACTCCTCGCCGGAGAGGCGGTCGCGGTAGCGGCGGCCGACCTCCTCCGAGAGCGAAGCGACCATCTCGCGGGTGAGCAGCACGTCGACGTCGACGCCGCGCTCGATGGCCTCCTCCAGTTCCTCGACGATCTTGTCGCCGACCTCGCTCACGTCGAACTGCGGCGACGCCGTGGAGGCGACCATGATGATGCGCTCGTCGGCGGCGGTGAGCCGCTCGAGCAGCAGGTCGGTCGTCTCCGCCTCGCCGACGGAGGCGGTCCAGAACTGCTCCTCGACGGGCTCGGCGGCGTCGAGCTCCTCGGACAGCTCGTCGACGATGTTCTCGTACTGCTCCGCCTTCTCCTCCAGCTCGCGTTTCTTGTCGTCCAGCAGACGGTCGAGTGCGGTCGAGGGTTCCACCGCGACGTACTTCTTCGGCCGGCTCGCGGTCTGGGAACGCACGAGGTTGTACTGCTCGATGCTGTTCAGCACGTCGTAGATGCGGCCCATCGGCACGTCGCTCGCCCGGGACAACTCCTTGGCCGTTGTCGGACCGGTGTTCAACAGCGCTCGGTAGGCTCTCGCCTCGTACTCCGACAGACCCAGGTCCCTCAAACTCGCCATAATAAACCCTGTCTCAGTGGAGAACCATAAACACAACGGTAGTTGTTTCGACCGGCGTCGTCCGGAATCGCACGACTGCGGCGGATCGACGGCAGAGCGGACGGGTTCCCGACGACTCAGCGCACCAGCTCGGAGACGCGCCGGCCGAGTTCCTCCGGGGTCGTGGCTGGCTCGCTCGTCTCGTCGCCGCGGACGACGTACGCCGCGTCGGTCGCGTCGTAGCCCTCGGCGGCCGGCACCACGACCTTCTCGTGGTCGGCCATCCGGAGCGCGGCGCGGTGGAGGTCGCTGCCCGCCTCGGCCGTCACGGCGATGACCAGCGGCTCGTTCAGCAGCCGCGACACCGCACTCCCGTACGCCGCGATGCGGACGCCGAAGCGGTCGGCCGCCCCGGCGAACGCCGCGAGCGTCTCGCGGGCCACCTCGCGGTAGCGGTCCTCGCCCGTCAGCACGGCGAGGTCGCACAGCGCGTCCGCGAACTCCACGTTCCCGTCGAGCGGGCGGAGCGGCCGGTCGAGCAGGCCCGCACCCTCCCGGGGACCGTCGACGAACGACTGGCCGGAGCGCAGCGTCTCGATGGCGTGATCCGCGACCGCCCGTGCCGTCGCGAGAACGTCCGCGTCGGCCGCCGTATCGTCGAGCGCGTCCGGCCCGAGCACCTGTCGCGCCCGCGTCAGCGCGCCGACGACCCGGGCGTGGTCGACGAGCAGGCCCGACGCACCGACCTCGTCGTCTGCACCGGTGGTCCGGTAGTGCGTGACGACGCCGTCGTCCACGAGGTCGTCGACGAGGTGCGAGAGCGCCCGCCCGGCGTACCGGCGCGCCCCCTCGTCGTCGGTGTAGCCGTGGTAGGTGAGCAGCGCGTCGACCGCGAGCGCGTTCCAGTCCGCGAACACCGTCTCGTCGACCGGCGGTGCCGGCATCGACTCGCGGTCGCTCGCCTCCGCCGCGTAGTAGTCACGCCCCTCGCCGGCGGCCTGGCTCCCCGCGAACGCCTCGCCCGTCCAGAGCGTCGTCGTCAGGTAGTCCACCGTCGACGCCGCCGGCTGGCGCAGCTCCTCCTTCCCCGTCAGCAGGTAGGCGTTGGCGAACGCCCGCACCAGCGCCGCGTTCGTGTCCAGTACCTTCTCGTAGTGGACGTCGGTCCAGTCCGGGTTCCCCGCGAAGCGGAAGAACCCGCCCTCGTAGTCGTCCAGCAGGTTCGCGCTCACCGCGTTCAGGCTCCGCAGCGCCTGCTCCCGCTCGCGCTTCAGCGCGAACTCGACCGTCCGCGGTAGCGGGAACTTCTCCGCCTCGCCCCAGCCGCCCGCCTGCTCGTCGTACGCAGCCATGAGCTGGCCGACGAGGTTCGACTCGATGTCGGCGGTGAGCTCCCCGGCGGGCGTGTCGTTCCCCTGGAGCGCCCGCGGGACTCTCCCGGCGGACGCCCGCTTCCCGTCCCACATCTCCCGCACCGAGTCGAGCACCTGCCGCATCCCGTCGACGCCGAGGTAGCCCGCGCCCGTCAGGACCTCGCCCTCGGGCGTGAGGAACACCGTCGACGGGAACCCACCCATGTTGTAGCGGTCCCGGACCCTGGGATGGCGGTCGACGTCGACCCTGACCGGCACGAACCCGTCGTTCACGTTCGCCGCGATCCTCGGCTCGTCGTACGTCTCCCGGTCCATCTCGTGACAGTGCGAGCACCACGTCGCGGAGAGCGAGAGCAAGACTGGCTTGTTCAGAGCGTCTGCTGCGTCGAAGGCGTCCTGCCCCCACTCACGCCACTCGACGCGCGTCTCGACTGCGGAGTCGTCCATGGTTTGGGCTTCGGGTGTGCGTGCCTAAGGGTTGCGTGTTGTCGGTGTTCGTTGGAGGCGGGGAGGTTGGCAGTTCGGACAGGGGTACTGTCGGTGACAGCCAGAAAGCCCCCTCGCGCGGACTGGCTCGACGCGTTCGCTGCGCTCACGGGTCGCACGCTCCCCGTTCGCAGTCGCGGTTCTCGCTCGCGAGCGCTCGCTCCGAACCGCGCACCGCTCGCGCAGTCTCGCCAGCCGCGCGCCAGGGTGGAACCCGAATCCAGCATCGCCACACCCCACGGAGATAGAAAAAGGGCTTTGAGGGGTGGCCCGCAACACCCGTCCATGCGAACGCTCCGGTACATCGGGCTGTTGCTGCTCATCCCCCTCCTCGATGCGATCCTGCTCGTTGCCATCGCGGCCTGGGGCTTCCTCGGCCCAATCGAGACGGTCGCGCTGGTCGTCCTGACCGGGCTCATCGGGATGTTCCTCGTCCGCGCCGAAGGCCGCAGGACCATCCGGAAGATACAGCGCAAGCTCGCCGAGGGCAAGCCCCCGACGGACGAGCTGATGGACGGCGGCCTGCTCATCGCGGCCGGGGCGTTCCTCCTCACGCCCGGGTTCGTCACCGACGCGCTGGGCGTCCTGCTCACCATCCCCGTCACGCGGGTTCCCATCCGCGTCGTCCTGAAGAAGTACGTCGTCACGCCGTACATCGACACACGGGTCGACGGGATGGCCTCGGGCAACGTCTGGACCTACGGCTTCCCCGAGGACGAGGACCCGTTCGAGAACGTCGGCGGCGCGAGTGGCGGTGGCGGCGGCTTCGGCGGCCCCGACGCTGGCTCTGGCGACGTGGGCAGCAGCACCGGCGACGACGTGTACGACCTCGGCGACGACGCCTACGACATCGAGTTCGACGACGACGAGTGAGCGTGCGACGGGGTAGCGATGGACTGCGAGAAAGAAACGTTTAAACGTCCCACCAATCAACTCGAAATCGCAGGCAACGGGCCGATAGCTCAATCAGGTTGAGCGCCACTCTGATAAGGTGGAGGCTCTCGGTTCAAATCCGAGTCGGCCCACTTTTCGCGGACCCACGACCGACCAGCAGCGCGTGGCGGCCGAACGGTTTTGCCTCCGGGGAGAGTCGCGTGCACCATGGCCGAACTCGTTCGCACACCCGAAGCGCGCTTCGAGGGACTGCCGGGCTACGACTACGAGGCCGAGTACGTCGATGTCGGCGGGCCGGAGATGGCGTACGTGGACGAGGGCGACGGCGAGGAGACGTTCCTCTGTCTGCACGGCGAGCCGTCGTGGTCGTACCTCTACCGGAAGATGGTACCGACGCTCGCCGAGCGCGGCCGGGTGGTCGCCCCGGACTTCGTCGGCTTCGGTCGCTCGGAGAAGTACACCGACGAGGACGCCTACTCCTTCGGCGCGCACTACGACTGGCTCGTGGCGTTCCTCGAGGAACTCGACCTCTCCGGCCTCACGCTCGTCTGTCAGGACTGGGGCGGTATCCTCGGGCTGGCAGCGGCGGCCCACCACCCCGAGCGGTTCGACCGCATCGTCGCGATGAACACGGGCGTTCCCGACGGGACACAGGAGATGCCAGACGTGTGGCACGAGTTCCGGCGGGCCGTCGAGACGGCCGAGACGCTGGACGTCGCCCGGCTCGTCGAGTCGGGCTGTACGAGCGAGCTCTCGGCTGACGTGCTCGACGCCTACCGCGCGCCGTTCCACACCGAGGCGGTGAAGGCGAGCATGCGGACCTGGCCGGGGATGGTGCCACTGTCGCCCGACGACGAGGGTGCAGACGTGATGCGGGCGACGCGCGAACGGCTCTCGGACTGGGAGAAGCCCGCGTTCGTGCTGTTCTCCGATTCCGACCCCATCACCGGGCCGACCCGGGACCCGCTTCGCGACTTCCTCCCGACCGCGGCCGACCAGCCCGACGTGTGGGTCGAGGGGGCGGGCCACTTCCTGCAGGAGGACGCCGGCGAGGCGGTCGCCGACCACGTCGTCGGGTTCGTCGACCGGACGTAGCCCGGCCACCCCGGCGGACAGAACTATGTGGTCGCCGACACGTGTGGGGGTATGAAGCGTCGGGGGCAGGCCGGCATCGGGACGCTCGTCATGTTCGTCGCGCTGGTCGTCGTCGCCGCCATGGCGGGTGGCGCACTGCTCGGCGGGGCGAACGCGATCCGGCTGCAGGCCCAGGACGAGACCGAGTCGACCATCGCCGACATCGGGACCGGCGTGACGGTCGTCAACGAGGTCGGTCGCGTAGACGACGACGGTGAGAGCGTCCGCTACGTCCGCCTCAGCGTGAAGCTCGGCCCGGGGACGAACGAGAGCGACCTCCGGAACGCGACCATCCACTACACCGACGACGACGTGACAACGAGACTCAACTTCACCAACCGGACCGCGAACGCGACGAACTTCACCGTCGCCGCGCCCGTCGACGCCGACGACTCCGCCCCGGTGCTCGACGACGAGACGGACACGTTCCACGTCTTCGTCGCCGTCGAGGCCATCCGCGCGGGCGTCGAGGACGGCCCCGCGGGTATCACCTGGCGGACGAACGCCGGCCTCACCATCGTCACGGAGAACGACATGCGTACGACGGTGACGCTGACACCGCCGAGCGCGCTCGAGGGCAGGGACTGGGTCGCGGTCTGAGTGTGGGACGTGACGGCTCCGGGCGCGGGAGACGTGACCGGGAGGCGCGACCGACCCGGTAGTCGGCCGGGTAGCGGACCGACCCCGTCGAGGGGCTACCAGTCGAACCGTTCGACGCTGTAGCTCCCACAGTCCGGACACGTGTGGTACTGGACGTCGAAGCGAGCTTCGCAGGACTGGCAGCCGTACTCCTCCCTCGTCTCCCGGGTCGAAACGACGCCCTGCAGGCGACGCTTGACTGCTGTCAGCGGTCCCATCCTACTCCCAGACTGGGGCAAGAGCATTTTAATCGTTCGGCCTAACCACCCCAGATACGGTCCACGTACGGCCAACTCGACACCGGTGTGCGGACCGGTGCGGCCGTCCACTTTCACTTTCACCACGCTTGGCTGGCGGTTATGTGTCCCGTCGTCCTACAGCCGTCCATGGCCACCCAGGACATCGGCGAGGCGCTCGACGCCGCCCGGCTCGCGGCCGCCAGCGACGACTACGACGCGCTGGAGTCCGCCGGGCTCCGGCTGGTCGCGCTCGCCCGCCGCCACCGCCAGGAGGCACGCCGCGCCGACGCCGACTGAGCCGGCGGACGGCACGCCGACACCGGCGCGTCCACCCGTCACGACCTGCCGCACTCGCCACGTTTTACACCGCTGGCCGCCACAGTCTCCGCCATGGCCAGCGACCCCGACGCCGCCGCCGACCCCGACGTCACCGTCGACGCTCGCGACGCGGCGGCGACCTACGACTACCGGAGCGACGACGTGGCCCGGCCCGACCTCCTCGACGCGCTCGCCGCTCGGGTCGACGGCGACGTGCGCTTCGACTCCTACTCCCGTCAGCTCTACGCGACGGACGCGAGCATCTACGAGCAGTTACCCGTCGGCGTCGTCTTCCCCCGGTCGACCGACGACGTGGCCGCCGTCGTGGCCTACTGCGCGGACGAGGGCATCCCCGTCCTCCCGCGCGGCGGCGGCACCTCGCTGGCCGGGCAGACCGTCAACGAGGCCGTCGTGCTCGATTTCACGCGCTACATGGACGCCGTCGAGTCGGTCGGACCCGACGAGCGCCGGGTCCGCGCCCAGCCCGGCGTCCGCCTCGGCGACCTGAACGACCGGCTCGCCGACCACGGCCTGAAGTTCGCGCCCGACCCGGCGTGGGGCGACAAGAGCGCCCTCGGCGGAGCCATCGGCAACAACTCGACGGGCGCGCACTCGCTGCGCTACGGCAAGACCGACGCCTACGTCGAATCCTGCGAGGTCGTCCTCGCCGACGGCACCGTCACCGAGTTCGGCGAGATATCCGTGGACGAACTCCGGGAGCGTGCCGACCCCGACGGCGACCTCGAAGCCCGAATCCACGCCGAGGTCGCCCGTATCCTCGACGAGGAGGCCGACGAGATACGCGAGCGCTACCCCGACCTGAAGCGGAACGTCTCGGGCTACAACCTCGACTGGCTCGTCGAGGACGCCGAGGGCGCGAGCCGCGGTGTCGGCGAGCCCGACACCGACGGCGGGACGGTCAACCTCGCGAAGCTGCTCTGCGGGAGCGAGGGCACCCTCGCCGTCGTCACCGAGGCCACCGTCTCGCTGGAACCCGTCCCCGAGACGAAGTCGCTCGCGCTGCTCTGCTACGACGACCTCGTGACCGCGATGGCGGACGTGCCGGCCATCCTCGACCACGAGCCCGCCGCCGTCGAGCTCGTCGACGAGGTGCTGCTCGACCTCGCCCGGGACACCGCCGAGTTCGCCGACGTGGCCGGCAGTCTGCCGGCAGGCACGCGGGCGACCCTGCTCGTCGAGTTCTACGCCGAGGACGACGCCGCGGGCGAGCGCGCGGTCGCGGACCTGCTCGCTGACCGTGTGCCCGCGGCGGTCGAGGGTGTCCACGGGTCCGGGAGAAGCAACGACCCGGCCCGCGCCTTCGACGCGCTCGAAGCCCACGACGACGCCGAGCGGGCGAAGATCTGGAAGCTCCGCAAGTCCGGGCTCCCCATCCTGCTCTCGCGCACCAGCGACGCGAAGCACGTCTCGTTCATCGAGGACACCGCCGTCCCGCCCGAGTCGCTGCCCGAGTTCGTCGAGGGCTTCCGCGAGATCCTCGACGACCACGACACGTTCGCGAGCTTCTACGCCCACGCCGGGCCGGGCGTGCTCCACGTCCGCCCGCTGGTGGACGCGAAGACGACGGCAGGCGTCGAGTCGATGGAGTCCATCGCCGACGCCGTCACCGACCTCGTGGTGGAGCTGGGCGGCTCCGTGTCGGGCGAGCACGGCGACGGCCGCGCACGCACCCAGTGGAACCGGAAGCTGTACGGCGACGGGCTCTGGGAGACGTTCCGCCAGCTCAAGAGCGCCTTCGACCCGGACTGGCTCCTGAACCCGGGGCAGGTCTGCGGCGACGTCCGGATGACCGAGAACCTGCGCCACGGCTCCGACTACGCGTTCGACGCGGGCTTCGAGCCCGAACTGGAGTGGAACAACGAGAACGGCTTCCAGGGGATGGTCGAGCTCTGTCACGGCTGTGGCGGCTGTCGCGGCGACCAGCACACCACCGGCGGCGTGATGTGTCCGACCTACCGGGCGAGCCGCGAGGAGATCACCTCGACCCGGGGGCGGGCGAACATGCTCCGGTCGGCGATGGCCGGCGATCTACCGGGCGACGCGACCGACGACGAGTTCGTCGACGAGGTCATGGACCTCTGCATCGGCTGCAAGGGCTGTGCCCACGACTGCCCGAGCGAGGTCGACATGGCGAAGCTCAAGGCGGAGGTCGTCCACGAGCACCACGAGCGCGAGGGCGTTCCCCTCCGCGACCGGCTGTTCGGCCGCGTCCACGACCTCTCGCGGGTCGGCAGCGCGCTCGCGCCCGTCTCGAACTGGCTGGCCGACCTCGGCCCGGCGCGAGCCGTCGGCGAACGGCTGATCGGCATCGACGCCGACCGCTCCCTGCCGACGTTCCACCGCGAGACGTTCCGGAAGCGGTTCGTGGCCCGCGGCGGGCCGGCGGTGCCGGAGCACGACGCCGACCGGAAGGCGCTGCTCTATCCGGACACGCACACGAACTACACCGATCCCGATTCGGGGATGGCCGCCGTCGCGGTGCTCGAAGCCGCTGGTGTCCACGTGCAGCTCCCCGACGGCGTCGGCGACACCGGCCGGCCGGCGTACTCGAAGGGGCTGCTCGACGCGGCACGGGAGACGGCCCGCGAGAACGTCGCCCGGCTCGCACCCCGCGTGCGCGAGGGCTGGGACGTGGTGCTGGTCGAGCCATCGAACGCGGTGATGCTCCAGTCCGACTACCCGGACCTGCTCGGCGGCGACTCAGTCCACGAGCTCGCCGACGCCACCTACGGGGTCTGCGAGTACCTCGACACGTTCCGGCTGGACGACGCCATCGACTTCGCCGCGCCCGACGAGTCGCTCACCTACCACGGCCACTGCCACCAGAAGGCGACCGCGAAGGACCACCACGCGGTCGGCGTGCTCCGGCGCGCGGGCTACGACGTGGACCCGCTCGACTCCACCTGCTGTGGGATGGCCGGGAGCTTCGGCTACGAGGCCGAACACCGTGGCATGAGCGCCGCCATCGCGCGCATCCTCTACGACCAGGTCGACGAGAGCGCCGGCGACCGCGTCGTCGCGCCCGGCGCGTCCTGTCGCACCCAGCTCGCCGACCGCGACGTGCTCGACGGAGGGGCGGACGCGACCGAGCCTCCGACGCCGGTCGAGCTCCTGGCCCGAGCACTCGAACAGCGATAGCGGTTGGTTACACTACAGATATAGCACGTCTTGCGGGCGGAGAGAGCTTTTTGGCGCTCGAATCCGTAGTCCATCGTGGACGCACTCGCACGCTCCATGGTTCACCCGTTCGCGTGCGTCCACCCCGTACGCCCCGGACCCCGCACCGTTCCCGTCGGTGCGAACCGGGGCATTGACGCTTCTGCAGTCCGAAGCCGCGGCCATGGCAGAGACGAGAAACCTCGACCGGAGCCGGACGGTGCTCGCCGGGTTGACCGTCGCCTTCGCCGTCATCATCCCCGGGGTGCTCAAGTACCTGCTGACGAGCGCGGGCTTTTCGTTCCTCGGGACGATGGCCTGGGCGCTCGGGTACGGCGGCTTCGCGCTCGCGTTCTGGTACGCCTTCATCCGCCCCATCGACCTGACCGGCCCGGAATAGCGTCCTTTCGTTAGCGTTAAGACTGCACCGCCGGGAGACGATACTAGAAATGAACGGGCTCGCACTGCAGGTCGTCGACAACTTCCTGCTCAACTACAACGTCGGGCAAGCGCTCCTCCTCGTGTTCGTGCTGTCCGTCCTCGGGACGCTGCCGCTCAAGTCCCTGAAGACGGTCGGACTCGTCATCGTCACCTTCGGTGCCATCTTCGTGGTGACGCCGTCGAGCCTCGCCCCGGTCCAGTACCGCTTCCTCGGGCTCGGCCTGCTCATCGTGGGCCCGATGCTCGTCATCATGGCGAAACAGTAACGACGCGCCGGTCTCCGTCCCGTTCTCCGCCGCCGAAACCCGTGTCCCCTACAGCAGCGCCTCCATCTCGTCGAGGTACGCCCCGTACGTGTCGAGCGCCGCCTGGATGGGTTCGGGCGAGCTCATGTCGACGCCGGCACCCTGCAGCAGTTCGAGCGGGTACTCGCGCGAGCCCTTCGCGAGGAACTCGCGGTAGTCCGCCGCCGCGTCGGGCTGGTCGTCGTCGAGGATCTTCCCGGCGAGTGCGACCGCGGCCGAGATGCCCGTCGCGTACTGGTAGACGTAGAACGAGTAGTAGAAGTGCGGGATGCGCATCCACTCGCGGGTGATGTGCTCGTCCACGTCGGCGGGCTCGTAGAACTCCCGCTTGAGGTCGCCGTAGGTCTCGTCGAGCGCGTCGGGCGTGAGCGGCTGGCCCTCCTCGACCATCCGGTGGGTACGGTGCTCGAAGGCTGCGAACATCGTCTGGCGGTACAGCGTCGAGCGCACCCGTTCGAGGTACTCGTTGAGCACGTGCCGGCGGAACTCCTCGTCGTCGACGGTGTCGAGCAGGTGCTGGGTGAGCAGCGTCTCGTTGACCGTCGAGGCGACCTCCGCCACGAAGATCTCGTAGTTGGAGTAGATGTAGGGCTGTTCCTGCTTCGTGTACTGGCTGTGCATCGAGTGGCCCAGCTCGTGCGCCAGCGTGAACATCGAGGTGATGTCGTCCTGGTAGTTCATCAGGATGAACGGCTGCGTGTCGTACGTGCCGCCGGAGTACGCCCCCGAGCGCTTGCCCTGGTTCTCGTAGACGTCGACCCAGCGCGACTCCAGCCCGTCCGCGACCCGCTGCTGGTACTCCTCGCCGAGCGCGCCGAGCGCCTCGACGATGTACTCCGTGGCCTGCTCGTACTCGACGTCCGGGCTCTCCGTCTCGGTCATCGGCATGTAGACGTCCCACATCGCCAGCTCGTCGACGCCGAGCGCCTCGGCCTTCAGCTCCGCGTGGCGGTGGAGCGTGTCGAGGTTGTCGTGGACCGTCTCGAGCAGGTTGTCGTAGACCTCGACCGGGACGTTCGGACCGTCGAGCGACGCCTCGCGGGCGGTGTCGTAGTTCCGCGCCCGCGCCAGCTTCACGTCGGCCTTCACGGAGCTCTCGTACGCCGTCGCGACCGTGTTCCGCACCTCGCCCCACTCCTCGAAGTAGCCCTCGTACACCTCCTGGCGGAACTCGCGGTCCGGTTCCTTCAGCAGGGTCGTGAGGTTGCTCTGGGTGATCTCGACCGCGTCGCCGTCCGGCTTCTCGACGGTCGGGAACTCCATGTCCGCGTTCGAGAGCATCGTGTACACCTCGCCGGTGCCGCCGGTGACCTCCGAGAGGTCGGCGAGCAGCTCCTCGACCTCCGCCGAGCGGGTGTGCGGTTTCATCCGCAGCACGTCGTCGAGGTAGTGCTCGTACTCGGCGAGCCCGTCCGTCGACGCGACCATCGCCTCGATCTCCTCGCGCGTCGCGGACTGGATCTCCGGCTCGATGAACGACGCGGCGCTGGAGGCGTCCGCGGAGAGCGACTGCGCCCGCGTGCTGTAGCCCTGGTACGTCTGGTTCGTGGTGTCCTCGTCCTTCCGCATCCGGGCGTACGCGGCGACCATCGACACCTCGCGCATCACCTCGTCGCGGAGCTCGAGGGCGGCGAGCAGCGTCTCGCCGTCATCGGTGACCTCGCCCTCGTAGTGTTCGAGGTCCTCGAGGCGTGCCTCCACGTCCTCGAACGCCTCCTCCCACTCCTCGTCCGTCGCGTAGATGGATTCGAGGTCCCACTTGTACTCGGTGTCGACCTCGCTCCGTTCGGGAACCGAACTCATGTGTTTCGATTCGGAACCAGGTGTTCGTAAGCCTTGTCACATCCGGGTCGGCGTCATGTCGCGACCACGCTCGTCGACCCGACCACCGACACAACACGTTTCCCGTCTCCGCCCGCACCACCGACCATGACCGACGCAGACGCGGTCCTCGGGCGGCTCTGGCGCGACGACGAACCGTGGGACGTGCTCAGCTCGCTCTGCGAGCTCGACGACAGGCTCGCGGGTCACCACGGTGAGGCACGCGCGGCCGACCTCGTCGCGGGCGCGTTCGAGACCGCCGGCGTGCGGAACGTCACGGAGTTCGCCGTGCCGCTGACGCGCTGGACCCGCGGCCGGACCGAGTTCGGCGTCGTCGAGCCGACCCCCCGGAGCTTCGAGGCCATCGCGCTGCCGTACTCTCCAGCGGGCGAGGTGCGCGCACCCATCGTCGACGTGGGCTACGGCACGCCAGAGGAGATCGACGAGGCCGACGTCGACGGCGCGGTCGTCGTCGCCAGCACGGACACCCCGCCGGACCGCCGCATCGTCCACCGCATGGAGAAGTACGGCCACGCGGTCGACGCCGGCGCGGAGGCGTTCGTCTTCGCGAACCACGTCCCCGGCCAGCTCCCGCCGACGGGCTCGCTCCGGTTCGACGAGGGCGGCGCGGTTCCCGGTATCGGCGTCTCCCACGAGACGGGCGAGTGGCTCCGCCGGTACGCCGAGCGCGACGGCGTGGTCCGGGTGTCGGTCGACGCGACCACCGACGATGCCGAGACGCCCGTCGTCCACGGCGTTCTGGGCCCGGACACCGACGAGGAGGTCCTCGTGCTCGCACACCTCGACGCGCACGACGTCGGCGAGGGTGCGCTCGACAACGGCTGTGGCGTCGCCGTGGTCGTCGGCGTCGCCCGCGCGCTCGCCGACCTCGACCTCGGCTGCCGGGTCCGGGTCGCCGCCGTCGGCGGCGAGGAGGTCGGCCTCGTCGGGAGCCACGGACTCGCGGACGAACTGGACACCGACTCCGTCCGGGCGGTCGTGAACGTCGACGGCGCGGGCCGCCACCGCGACCTCGTCGCGTTCACCCACGGCAGCGACGACCTCGCCGGGGTCGCCGAGGGGCTCGCCGCGGACACCGACCACCCGGTGCAGGTCCGCCCCGACCCGCATCCCTGGAGCGACCACTGGCCGTTCCTCACCGTCGGCGTCCCCGCCCTCCAGCTCCACTCCGACAGCGGCGAGCGCGGCCGCGGCGTCACCCACACACGGGCCGACACGCTCGACAAGGCCGACCCGCGGAACCTCCGGAGTCACGCGATGCTCGCGGGTCTGCTGGTCCAGCGGCTGACCGAGACGGAGCCCGACCGGGTGTCGCGAGCGGACCTGCTCGTCGCGCTCCGCGAGCAGGAGTACGAGCCCGGGATGCGCGCCGCCGGGGTCTGGCCGGAGTCCTGAGTCAGCCCGAGTCGTCCTCGTCGACGGCGACCCCCCCGGCGACCCGCCGACAGAGCCGCCCCCGGGTCGTCGCCCGTGCCGCCCGGTCGTCGAACACCTCGCGGACGCTCTCGACGCCGCGGCCGTCGGGCTCGAAGGAGAGCTCCGGATAGGCGGCCTCGACGAACACCAGCCCGCCGGGCGGTGCCGGTGGCGGGATCTCGTGGTCGGGGAGCGTCCCCGGCGTGAGCGCGCTGTCGACGCGCGCTGGTTGGACCTCGCCCGTCGCCACCGCCCGCACCAGCGAGACGAGCCGGCGGACGAGCTCGTGGAGGAAGCCGTCGCCGCGGACCCGGAGGACCAGGAACTCGCCGTCGCGCAAGACCGTCGCCGTCGTCAGGGTCCGGGTCGTGTTCCCCGACGACACCGCCGAGAGGTCCCGGAAGTCGTGGGTACCGACGAGGCGTTCGGCCGCCTTCCGGGCCAGTTCGAGGTCGGCGTCGGGCGCGAACAGGTGGTACTCGTACGCCCGGCTCGCCGCGTCGTGGGTCGCGTGGAAGTCGGTCGGGGCGTCGGCGTGGGCCCACGCCCGCACCGCCGCTGGCAGCTCGCCGTCGAACGCCCGCGGGGTGAGCCAGTCGGGCGCGTCGAACGCGACGGTCTGGCCGAGCCCGAACACGCCCGCGTCGGTGCGGCCCGCCGCCGCGTAGCCCGGTGGCTTGTCCGCGTCGTCGGCGAGCACACCGAGGTCACGGAGCGCGTCGAACAGCGCGTCCTCGACGGTGGGGAGCGACGGCTGGCGCTGGAAGCCGTGGAACGGCCGGCCGTCGTACGCGACTCGGAAGGCGCGCCGTGGCACGCCCGGCGGTTCGTGGCGGTCGAGTATAATCCCCTCGTCACCGCGGCGCGGACCGCCGCCAACAGCGTTAGGACCCCCCGCACGCACCTACGACCATGGAGACGTTCACCGGCGAGGAGGTCGCCGAGGTCGTCGGCGCGGACCTGGCGGCACAGCTCGGCGTCGACGAGGGCGAGTACACGGCCGACGAGGTGGCGCGAATCACGGACGTGCTGGGTGAGAGCGCCCGACTCGCGGAGTCCGTGGCCGACGGCGAGGCGGACCTCGCGACGCTCTTTACGCCCGGCTTCATGGCCGCGCACACGGAGTTCGACGACTTCGAGGCGTTCCTCGAGTCGAGTCCGTGGACCGAGAGCGAGATCGCGGCCGCGTTCGCCGGGGAGACGCCCGAGGGCGAGAACCCGGCGGCGGCGAACAGCACGTTCCTCGACCGGTCGACGGACTTCGAGACGCCGGGCGCGATGGTCCAGACGGCCATCATCGACCGGACGCGACGGGAGATAGAGTCGACCTGAACCGTTACTCCGCGAACGTGTCGTACGTCGGGCGGTCGTGCTCGCCCGGGAACGCCTCGACCGGCGCGGTGGTCTCGTCGCCGGATTCCATGTCCTTCACCGTCACCTCGTCGTTCTCCAGGTCGTGCTCGCCGACGACGACGACCGTCTCGGCGTTGATGGAGTCGGCGTAGCCGAGCTGCGCGCCGAAGCTCCGGGACGAGACGTCCGTCTCGACGACGTGGCCGCGCTCGCGCAGGTCGCGTGCGACCCGGGCCGCCACGGGGCGCGTGTCACCGACGGAGAGCACGTAGTAGTCCGTCGAGACGGCCTCCTCCGGCCAGACGCCGGCGCGCTGGAGCAGCAGGGGCAGCGTGGAGTTCATCACGCCCGGGGCGACGCCGACCGCGGGCGTCGGCTGGCCGCCGAAGGACTCGATGAGGTCGTCGTAGCGCCCGCCGCCGAACACCGCGCGGGAGACCTCGCCCGTCGAGTCGAAGCACTCGAAGACGACGCCCGTGTAGTAGTCCAGCCCGCGCGCCGTCGTCAGCGACACGTCGCAGAACTCGCGCACGCCGAAGTCCTCGGCGGCGGCGAGCACGTCCTGCAGGTTGCTGACGGCGTCGTGGACCGGATCGCTCTCGGACCACTCCGTGAGCGCGTCGAGGTCGTCGTCGCCGGCGAGCAGTAGGTCGTCGAACTCGCGGGCCTGGTCGTACGTGAGCCCCGCATCGTACAGCAGGTCGAGGTACTCGTTCTCCTGCACCTTCGCGCGCTTGTCCACCGCGCGGATGGCGTTCGTCGTGTCCACGTCCGCGTCGAACTCCCGGAGCAGCCCCCCGAGGATGTCCCGGTGCGAGACGCGGAACTCGAACTCGTCCGCCGTGAGCCCGAAGTTCGTCAGCATGTCCGCCGCGAACGAGAGCACCTCGGCGTCCGCCTCCGGTGCCGCCGACCCGAAGATGTCGACGTTCGTCTGGTAGAACTCGCGGAACCGCCCCTGCTGGACCTGCTCGTAGCGCCAGAACGGCCGCGTCGAGAACCACTTGATCGGTTTGGAGAGCTCCTGCTGTTTCGCGACGACCATCCGCGCGACCGTCGGCGTCAGCTCCGGCGTGAGCGAGACGTCCCTGCCGCCCTTGTCCTCGAACGCGTACAGCTCCTCGACGATCTCCTCGCCCGACTTGTCGACGTACATCTCCGTTCGTTCGAGCGCCGGTGTCGAAATCTCGCGGAAGCCGTAGCTCCGTGCCGTGTCCTCGACCGTGTCGATGACGGCCCGGTAGGCCGCCATCTCCGCGGGGTAGACGTCACGGAACCCTTTGAGTCCCTCGTACATGGAGCGGGATTCGGCCAGCGCGCGCTTGAAAGCTTCCATCATCGCTTGTCGTGGGTGGATTCGTGTTCCTGAAGTTAGCCGTGGGAACAGACTGCTCCGCGAACAGCCAGAAACGCTCGGCGGTCGTGGGACACGCTTGCATCGAGAACAACCAGAAAGCCCCTGCCTGCTCGGCTCCCGGGAGCCGCGCTGTGCTCCTCGTGCCTGCGGTGCTTGTCGGGTCCGGGTTCGCCGAGCAGGCAGCCCCTTTCATCCCCACCCAACCGAACAGCACCGCACCTCACGCCTCCCCAGCCGACTGCGATGCTCGCTTCGCTGCGCTTCTCGTCCCTCGCGCGGATGGCTCGCGGCCTCACTTCGTTCGGCACGCTCGCCAGCCGCGCGCCACGTGGAAAATCGGGGAATCGTCGCTACCGCAGTCCGATTCCGGGCGTGTCGTCGAGGTCGATGGAGCCGCCAGCCCGCACTGGCCCGTCGTACGGGTCCGAGTCGTCGGCGAGCAGGAGCGAGCCGTCGAGGTCGACGTAGTCACAGAGCGGCGCGAGCTGTGCGCCGGCGGAGATGGCGGCGTCCGTCTCGATCATGCAGCCGAGCATGACCTCCAGCCCGTGGGCGCGGGCGGCGTGGACCATCCGGCGGGCCTCGACGAGCCCCCCGCACTTCATCAGCTTCAGGACGGCCACGTCGGCGCGGTCGGCGACGGCCGGCACGTCCGGCAGGGTGACGCAGGACTCGTCGACGGCGACGGGGAGCGGGGAGTGCTCGTAGACGTAGCGCAGGCCCTCGGGGTCGGCGGCGGGCACGGGCTGTTCGAGGAACTCGACGTCGTAGTCGGAGAGCCACTCCGCGTTGGCGACGGCCTCCTTCGGCGTCCAGGCCTCGTTGGCGTCGAGCCGCAGGGTCACGTCGGGCGCGGCCTCGGCGACGGCGTCGACCCTGGCGCGGTCGTCGTCGGTGCCGACCTTCACCTTCAGCGTGGTGTAGCCGGCGTCGGCGGCGCGGCGGGCACCGTCGGCCATCGTCTCCGGGTCGCCGATGCCGACGGTGTAGGACGTGTCGGGTGCGGCGTCGGGGTCGAGCCCCCAGTAGCGCCACAGCGGGAGGTCGACGCGCTTGCCGACGAGGTCGTGCAGCGCGATGGAGACGGCACAGCGCGCGGCCGGGTTGCGGCCGAGTTCGTGGCCGAGTTCGCGTTCGATGCGCTCCACCTGAAACAGGTCGTCGATGGCCTCGATGGTGGGCCGGAGGCGCTCGATGGCGGCCTCGACGGTGCCGGCGGTCTCGCCGTAGTGGGTCGAGGGAGCCGCCGCGCCGACGCCCGCGTGCTCGCCGTCTGCGAGTCTGACGACGACGTTGTCCGTCTTGTCGGTGGAGCCCCGCGAGATGGTGAACGTCTCCGCAAGTTCGAGGGAGACGCGCTCGACGGAGAGCTTCACAGTATCGCCTCCAGGACGTCGTCGGCCCCGAAGCGCACGAGGTCGGTCGCGGGCGTGCCCAGCGCCCCCGCGAACTCGTCGACTGCGTCGCGGGCGGCCGCATCGTCCTCCACGCCGACGGTGTTCAGCGCGCCGGCGACGACGCTCGTCTCGCGGACCGGGGCGGCCAGCTCCTCGTAGAGGTCGACGTACGTCTCGACCGGCTGGAGCGGGAACGACTCGTAGCCGTGGACCGCCTCGCGCCCGGCCTCGTGGCAGAGCACCAGCGAGTCCGGCTGTGCGCCGTGGAGGATGCCGCAGGTGACGGCGGAGTACGCCGGGTGGACGATGGAGCCCTGCCCCTCGACGAACAGGTAGTCGTGCTCGTCACCCTTCTCCAGTATCATCGACTCGACCGCGCCCGCGGTGAAATCGCTGACCACCCGGTCGACGGGCACGCCCCAGTTCTCGATCATGATGCCGGTCTGCCCCGTCGGGACGACGGCGGCGTCGTGCCCCGCCTCGCGGGCGGCCTCGCATAGCTCCATCGTCGCCGTCATCTTCCCGACCGAGCAGTCCGTCCCGACGGTGAGCACGATCTCGGCGTCGACCTCGCCCGCGACACCATCGGCGACGGTCAGGTCCTCGGGGGGCTTGCGAACGTCCCAGATGTCGCAGCCGTACTCGGCGGCGAGGTCGCTGAACTCGTCGTCGTCCGCGAGGAAGTAGTGCAGCCCGGAGACGATGTCGCAGCCGTCCCGCAGTGCCGTCCGCACGTCGTCGCGCCAGGAGTCCTCGAAGCCGCCGCCGATGGGGGCGATGCCGACGACCAGCGCGTCACAGTCGGGTGCGTCGGCCATCGAGGCGACGACCGGCGCGTCCTGCACGTCGCCGACGAAGTCGCTGACACGGCTGCCGGCGTTGTCACGGTCGAGCACCGCGACCACCTCGTCGTCGCTGTACCGCAACAGCCCGAGCGCTGTCTTCGCGCGGTCGGGGAACTTCTCGTGGGCGAGGATGGCGATTCGCATGACTCCAGGTTCGCCCGGCGGCGGGAAAAACGTTCTCGGGACGGCAAGGCGGTCCCCTAGAACGTCGACAGTCGAGTCGTGAAGAACTCGCGCAGTGCATCGTCCAGCACAGCCTCGCCGTTTCCAGTCGCGTCGACGGCAGCCGTCGCCACAGCCTCCTCGTCGAACTCCCCGACCAGCCGCTGGTCACCGACGACGAACAGCCGCTCCGCGTCCCGGTCCGAGATCGCTTCGCGACAGTCGCCCAGATGCGCCTCGATCTGCTCGTCGCGGATGCGCTCGAACCGACCCTGCGAGAAGCCGCCCTTGGAGTGGTCGCCCTTCACGTCGCTCTCGAACGAGCGCATCGACCGCCGTTCGCGGCCGTCGTACTCGCCGATGGCGAACACGTCGGCGCGGACGAGCGCGAGGGCGAACCGGCCGGTCGGCTGGCACCATGCGCGGTCGATCCGGGTGGCGTCGTCCCACTCGCAGAACGGGTCGGGCTGGACGGGTGGTTCGAGGACGGCGGAGACGAGGCCCGCGTCGTCGGCGTAGACGAGACAGGGCGCGGCCCGTTCGACCAGTCGGGCGCGGTCCCCGAGCAGGTCGTCGACGGCGTCGGGCGCGGCGGCACCGTCCGCGACCGCGGCCGAGAGGACGCTCTCGGGCCCGGTTTCGACGGACTCCAGCCGGGCGAGAACCTCGTCGAGTCGTTCGCCCCGGATATCGGTCCGGCTCCGGAACGCGAGGTTGTCGCCGTCGCCCTCACCGTCGTCGCGGCGACGCTCCAGTTCGCCCTCCAGCTGGGCGATGCGGTCCTCCAGCCGGTTGACGCGCTCCTCGGCGTCCTGTCTGGCGCTGACGGCGTCGGCCCGGCGCTCCGATTCGGCCTCGAGTTGCGCCTCCAGGTGCTCGGTCTCCTCCTCCAGCTCCCCGATGCGGTCCTTCAGCTCCGCGCGGCCGAGCAACTCGTCGAGCATCGTTCCAAGCGGGGAGAGCCGCGCACTTCTAGGTTGCGCAGTCGACGCCCCGTCCGGAGGAACAGCCGGAGCGGTTCAGGTGCCGGCGTTCGGGCCACCGTCGAACCGGGGCGAGGGGTCCGCCGAGTCGGCATCGCCGTAGCCCGTGAACTGGAGCAGCTGCGAGGCGCGGTCCGCTTTCGCGAGGAACACCTCGGTGAGCTCAGGTGGGTTGCTGATCCCGGTCCGCTCGAGGAGCGACTCCGGGACGGCGAGTGTGTCCGCGGGGACCCCGTCCTCGCCGCGCACGGCCAGATGGGCCGTATCCAGTTTCATCACCAGCGGGCTGTCGACCCGGGTGATGCCGGTCCCGTCGTGGTAGAGTTGTTCGGCGACGCGTTCGTGCTGCTCGCGCTGCATCACGGGCTCTTCGCCCTCGGACGGCGTGACGTACAACCGCCCGAAGTAGTAGCTACTCGAGAACGCTTCGAACATACTGTGCATCAGTATGGAAGACATTGACACGCAAAAGGCTACCGGGCAGTGTTTATATCGGACCGCAAATCGACCGACTGCAATCGTGAAAACGGTTCTGAACGGTCCGGCACGCACGGGTGAACCGTCCGAACGGTGGTGGAGGTTTTTAGGGTAGACAGTGTTAGGACCCGATGATGAAGAGCACACTCGCCGTACTTGCCTGCGTCGTGCTCACCGTCGCAGCCCTCCCCGTGGCGGTCGCCGACCGTCCCGTCCCCCCGACGGCGGGCGACGCATCCGCCGGGGACGACCCGGTCCGGACGCCATCCGTCGACAACAACTCCTCGAACCGGTCGATGGGCGGTGCCTTCTCCACGTTCACCCAGTCGGCCGCCGCCGACGCCGACGGCGAGGTCGACAGCGGCATGTGGGCCGCCGCGTTCAACGGGTCCGGGGACAACGCGACGCGAGCACAGCTCGTCGAGGGTCGGACGAACGCCCTCGAAGCGCGACTCGACGCCCTCACGGAGCAGCGACAGCGGCTGCAGGAACGCCGTGACCAGATGAACAGCGTGGCCTACCGCGCACAGCTCGCGACGCTGACGAGCCGGCTCGCCGCCCTCGGCTCCGCGCTGAACCAGACCGAGGACGCCGCCCGCGAGGCCGGCGTGAACACGACCCAGCTCGACCGCATCCGGCAGAACGCGAGCGAGCTCACCGGCCCCGAGGTCGCCGAGATGGCCCGCGAACTCGGTTCGGGTGGCCCGCCCGAGGACGTCCCCGGTCTCGACCGGGACGACTGCCCGGAGAACCGGCCGAACTGCGGGAACGAGACCGGCGGCAACGGCGAGGGTGCCCCCGATGACAACCCCGGTCAGGACGCGGAGAACCGCGGGAACGTCTCCGACGGCCCGGGAAACGGGCCTGGCGGTCCTGACGACGGCGCCGGCGGCGACAACGGCTCCGACGGCGGCGGCCCCGGTGCAGGAACCGGTGGCAACGGCGGCAACGGCGGCCCTGACGACGGCACTGGCGGCGACGCCACCATCTCCTCGGCCGACACCGTCCTCCTCGAGCCGGTTCGACAGCTCGCGGTCTGAGACGGCTGGCCGGAGGGGTGACGCTTTTACGCGCTAATCGCCAAGGCACAGCTAGATGGACTCAGCGGCGTTGCTCGACCTGCTCGGGAACGAGAACAGACGGCGCATCCTGCGCCTGCTCGCTCGGAAACCGTGCTACGTGACCGAAATCAGCGAGTACCTGGGCGTCAGCCCCAAGGCCGTCATCGAACACCTCCGGAAGCTCGAGGACGCCGGGCTCATCGAGAGCCACACCGACGACCAGCGCCGCAAGTACTTCCACATCGCGCGCAACCTCCGGCTCGAGGTCAACGTCTCGCCCTACGCCTTCGCGACCAAGAGCGCCTACCCCGCCTCGAAGAGCCTCGACATGACGACGTGTCGCCACCTCAAGCTCGACGTGCAGTACTCCGAGGACGGCGAGGACACGAACGACCTCGTCGCCGACCTCTCCCGGCTGGAGGAACTGGAGAACGAGCTCTCGATGGCCCAGCGCTGGGTGCAGGGCCGCATGACCGACGTGCTCGACCGCATCACCGAGTCCGTCGGCGCGGGCAGCGACAGCCGGCTCTACGCGGACGTGCTGCTCGCGGTGCGCTCGGAACCGAAGTCCGCCGTCGAAATCGGGAACAGCGTCGACGCACCGCCGGGGATGGTCGAGGACGTGCTCGCGGACCTCCAGGACAACGGGCTCGTGCGGTACGGCTCCGACGGCTGGCAGCTCGCCGACTGACCGCCGGCACACCGCCGCCGCCGGCTCACCGACAGACTACCAGCTCAGGTCGTCCTCGAACTCGTCGGGGTCGCTCGTGAGCCCCTTCCGCAGGTCGGAGCCGAAGTAGTAGCCGACGAGCGCGCCGACCAGCCCGAGGCCCGCTCCGAAAGCGAGCAGCAACTGGCCGTTGGCGAACGCGATGAACCGCAGGCTCGAAAGCACCGTCGTCACCAGCCCGACGCCCGCCCCCGCCAGCACGGTCTCCGGGTACCGACCCTTCGACGTTCCCAGCCCGTAGACGAACGCCGCGCCGACCAGGCCCGCCCAGCTCGCCAGCCCGCCGAGGACGGGGACGAACCCACCCGCAACGTAGCCGCCGGTCAGCAGCAGCGTCGCCAGCAGGAACGACTTCGGGTTGAAGTAGCCCCGCCAGCCCTCACCCTCCGTCTCCGACCCCTGAACCTCCCCGGCCTGAGTCGACGAGTCCGAGCCGAAGCCGAGGTCGAATCCGCCGCCGTCGTCGTCGGTCGTGGGCTCGCTCCGGGTGGACTGCTCGGACCGGCGAGGGTCCGCGGTGTCGCCACCGCCGCCGTCGAGGTCCGAGAGGAGGTCGTCCGTCTCTGCGAGGATCTCGTCCGTCGACTTGTCGACGGTCTTCTCCTCCGAGCCGTCTGCCATGGGTGGATGTATCGGGTGTTCGGACAAGAGCCTTTTCGTCGGTCTGTAGTTGGGGCGATGGGCTGCGTGGGTCCGAAACCCCCAGAGTCCACCCGCGGCCCGAGTTCCGTAGCCGAACGACTTTTAGCCCGGCCGGCCATAGCCGGAGTAGCGAGTTTTATGAATGGAAACACTCCGTACGCTGGTCTTCCGGGCAGCACGCAGGCGGGCAAGCGTGCGTCCGCCGACGTGCCCGAGCTCACGGCGGAACAGAAGCGTCGGCTCCGCGCGGACGTCTCCCGCATCGCCGCCCTGACCCGGGAGTTCCTCCCCGACGAGTACGTCGTCGACGGCGACATCTCCAACGGCGTCGGCGGCCCGCAGGCGAGGGTCGCCGTCCAGCCGCCCGTCGGCAACCCCATCAGCGCGGGCTTTTCGCCGGACGTCGACGAGTTCGACGACGACGACCTCATCGACCCCGAGGACCAGGCGGAGGTCGCCCGCGGGCTGGCGGCCTCGGCCGCGCTCCAGGTGAAGAACGCCATCTCCGAGTCGGTGACGCCGACGGCGCGATAGCGACGGAGAACCAGCAGTCTTACTCCGGGCGGCTACCTCCTCGGCGGTCCATGCCTCGCATCCAGACGACGGTCCTCGGCATCCTCGAACGCGACGGCGAGTACCTGCTCCAGCGTCTCACGGACCCCGGCGACGGCTCGTTCCTCCGACCCATCGGCGGTGGCATCGAGTTCGGCGAGGAGAGCGGCGACGCGCTGGAGCGCGAGTTCCGCGAGGAGTTGGACGTCGAAATCACGGCAGGGCCGACGCTCGGCACCATCGAGAACCGGTTCACGTGGGACGGCGAGCCCGACCACGAGCTCGTCGTGCTCCGCGCCGCCGAGTTCGCGGACGAGTCGCTGTACGAGCGCGAGGCGTTCTCGGGAATCGACGGCGGCGGGACCGTCGAGTACGATGCGGGCTGGTTCGACCTCGACGCCGTCGAGGAGCGTTCGGAACCGCTGTATCCGGAGGGGCTGGTCACCCTGCTCGACGGCGACGGGGTCGGGGCGGGACACGTCGCCGAGCCCTGAGCCGGCAGAAGCAGTCTGCGGGCCGCCCTACTTCCGCAGAGAACAGTGAGTCTGTGGAGGTGCTTGAACGGCCTGCACCTCTATCCTGTGAATCGCTCTATCGGGTGGACATGGTGGAAGCTCTCTGGAAGGTGGTGTAGCGGGAAACCTCCGCGTCAGCCCACGAGTGCGCAGTGGTTTATCGGTCGTTCGACCACAGTCCCGTCTACGAGTACGAGAAAGACACTGCCATAGATTATCACGATCTCGTCGAACTAAGACACACGTCCCGCAGATTCGAAAACGAGATTGCCAATTATCAGGCTCAATCCGACGGTTGAGGCTCTTTCTGAAGAATAGCAGAGTTGCAACGGCGGGGTCTACGGTCGTCTCACTGGGATTTGAGGCTTTCAATCGGTCCCGCCACTTCCATCCGAAGACTCTGGAGTGCCCGGCGGTGAGCTTCTTCAAATTCCTCAACGTCAAAGTCGGAAGCGTGTTCTTCCATATCGAATTTTGCATCATCCTCGATAGTGGCCATCCGTTCGTTGAAACGGTGTAACTCTTGACCAAGCTCCATCATCAAATACGCCTCCGCATTTATCAACTCTGTATAGAAGTCGTTTATATCGGCCATCATATTGTCTTTGAGAAACATTTGGACGATATACAATTGGTTGCCGTACTGGATAGTTGCCTCCGCCACTCTGTCAACATCTACCTCCCCGCCATCCTGTACTTTTGATATAGCACCCAGCAATACGCTACGAGCCTGACTCATCGCCATGGACATTTCCATCAATTCATCTACTTTCTTCTCCGTGGCAGTCTCGGCACTTTGGCGGTTATCCTGTGCCTCGATTTGTTTCTGTACGTGAGTGGTCTGTGCCTCGATCTGGTCCCGTACGTTTCGTCGGTTCACTACTGCCTGAACGGACGAACCAACCAGTCCACCGAGTGCAGCAGCGGCAAGTACCTCCCAGACCATACCACGCGGTACCTGTGCATCCATATCAAAGGAGTGGGTGAGTGGAGCGGTCTTCAAGCAGGTGCGTGCAGTCGACTAAGCAGAGGGTAGAGTCGAGAAAAGCATTTAGAATTGGAAACATAATAAGAGCTACAGAATGGTATCAACTGACACATTCATCTCGGTCTTCGTCGCTGCTGTAGTTCTCACGCTAATTGTTGCGTTCGTCTACTACGTGATACTCGGCAACGACCCACGGTGAGCCCATGAACGGTACTCTCACCGAGCCACTGGTTGACCCCCAAATTGCAGCCAACTGGATAGGCGGAGGCGTGGCAGCAGCCCTCCTATTCTTCGTCATATCGAACATCATTGAGACATTTGAGAAGCGGAACCAGCAGCGTTCAGTGACGGGTATCGCTGGTACCAGCGGTCTTCTTCTTGCACTCGGAATTTCTCCGTTCAAGTCGCTGGCGTTGGATCTGTCGCAACTCTTTGTGGTTGTTCCAACGGAATTCCCTGCCTGGATTGAGGTGCTTGTCGCTGTCGAAACGGCCCTGGGATTGGTGTATGGATTCTTTTTGATGTGGGACAGCGGCGGGCGACTCGCTATCGCTTCCTTTGTAGTTGCTTTCTTCGGGGGAATACTGCTTGTGCCTGCTCCACTTTTCGGTGTGTCTCTCTTTTTTCTTGCATGGCTGCTGATGGAAGCCTCACCCGCTGAAAGGTGGTGAGACTGACTGTGCAAACACCGCTGGATACCTGGCACAGTCTGATGACCATATCCCCACGCACATCGCCTCCGACAAGACCTAATTTTGTCAGGGTGGGGTCTGATACCGCTGAGGGGCGAATCGCAAGACAGTGGCATAGTGACTTCTCTGGCAAACGAATTCTGATAGATGTGTGTATGCCCTCCCAGCCCTCATAGGAGGAGAAAAATCGATAGACTGCAGGGGGGGTCAGGCGGCCCTCAGTTGTGTGTAAACATTCGACTACACAAAGCGCTTACTTGCCCCAGAACGGGTCCCGCTTACGCTGCTTCTCCAGGTACATCGACAGCGCCTCGCGCTCGTCCATCGGAATCTCCTCCTTGAGCTCCTGCTCCAGTATCTTCGCGTGCTTCTCGGGGAGCTCGATCCAGAGCTCGTCGCCCTCCTCGATCTGCCGGCCGACGGTCGGGCCGTCGATGGCGACCGAGACGCGGTTGCCGGCGCGGGCCTCGTCGACGTCCTCGCCCTGCTCCTGGATGCCCTTGAGCTCGCCGACGCGGACGGGGTCGTTGCCGTCGAACTTCACGACGTGCTGGTTCTTCTTGATGGTGCCCGAGAGGATCTCGACGCCGACGACGGCGGGGTCGTTCTGTCGGAACGTGTGGTCGTCGAGGATCTGGAAGCGGGCGGGGCGGGCGATGTTCTCCAGCACGGTGTCCTGCTGGGACTGGCGCTGGTCCTCGACGAACGTGTCGTACTCCTCGACGAGCTGGTAGATGACGTCGTCGGTGTAGATCTTCACGCCCTCGACGTCGGCGCGGTCTTCGGCGTCGCCGAGCACGTCGACGTTGAAGCCGAGGATGGCGCGGTGGAGGTCGTCGTCCGCGGTGGAGGCGACGGCCACGTCGCGCGGGGCGATGTCGCCGACCTCGGCGCGGACGATGGGGATCTCGGCCTCCGAGAGCGCGTCGGCCATCGCCTCGAGCGAGCCGAGCGTGTCGGCCTTGACGACGACGCCCTCCTCCTCGGTGTCGACGGCGACCTCGGCGAGCTCGGCGCGGACCTCCGCGATGACCTCGTCGAGGTCGCGGTCGCCGACGACGCGGATGGGTGCGCCGGCCATCGCCTCGTCGAGGTCGGGTGCGGCGACCTTGATACCGGCCGCGGCACCGACGCTGTCGACCTGTTCGAACCGGCTCTCGGTGCGGATCTCGGCGAGCGGGCGTGGCTGGAGGAGTGCCCGCACGTCGGTGACGATCGGCTGGTTCTCGCCCCCGACGACGATGGTGTCGTCCTCGCGGATGGTGCCGTCGTAGAGCACGATGTCGACGGTGGTGCCGAAGCCGCGCTCCTCCTTGACCTCGAGGACGGTGCCGACGCCGGGGCCCTCCACGTCGATCTCCATCTCCTCCTTCATGTACCGCTGGGAGAGCCCCATCATGACCGCGAGCAGGTCCGGGACGCCCTCGCCGGTCATCGCGGAGACGGGGACGACGCCGATGTTGTTCTGGAAGTCCTGCACCCGCCAGTACATGTCGGCGGAGAAGCCGTGGTCGGAGAGCTCGCCGATGATGGAGTAGAGGCGCTCGTCGAGGTCGCCGCGGACGCGGTCGGACTGCGCGTCGTAGGACGGCTTGATGGGGCTGTCCTCGTTGGGGTTCCAGCCCGGCACCGTGTCGACCTTGTTGGCGGCGACGATAAAGGGCGTCTGGGTGTTCTGCAGGATGTTGATGGCCTCCAGCGTCTGTGGCTGGAAGCCGTCGTTGACGTCGACGACGAGGACGGCGATGTCGGCGAGGGCACCGCCGCGGGAGCGCAGGGTGGTGAAGGAGTGGTGGCCGGGGGTGTCGATGAACAGCAGGCCGGGCAGGTCGAAGTCGTCGGGGTCGACCAGTTCGCCCGCCATGTCGGAGACGACGTCGAGCGGGACCGCGGTCGCGCCGATGTGCTGGGTGATGGCCCCCGCCTCGCCCTCGATGACCGCCGAGCCGCGGATCTTGTCGAGCAGGCTCGTCTTGCCGTGGTCGACGTGGCCGAGGACCGCGACGATGGGGGTTCGAAGTGCGTCCGCCGATGTGTCCGTGGGGGTTGTATCCGAGTCCGACATGAGTGCCACCCTGAAGAAGTGTCGTCTAAACCTTCGCAGGACGGCGTATAACTCCACCGTTACGCCGCGACCGGAGGAACGGTTCACACGGATGTTTCATTGCCCCGGGCGACCAGCGTCGGGTATGCCCAGTCTCGGCGACCACTACCGACCGGCCGGCGAGGACGCCCCCGTCTACCGCGTCGTCGGCACCGTCGACGAGGTGGCCCTGCTCCGGGTCACCGACGACGCCGGCCGGCGCAGGAGCACCGGGGAGCTACGCCACGTCGCCGCCGACCGCCTCGACGCCGAGTTCGAGGCCGCGACGGACCCGGATGCCGGCTTCAAGCCCCTCGCTGGCGTCCGCAACGCCCTCTCCGGTCTGTACTGGCAGTTCCGTCGCTTCCTGTGACAGCCGGCCCGTGATTCCGGAGCGTCAGCCGCCCGTCGGACCGTCCCCGTGGCGTTTATTACCTGTCATGGGGAAAGGCCATAGTATGCCAGACGTACTCGCGGAGAACCTGTCGGACAAGAACGTGATGGGTTCCGACGGCACCGAACTCGGCATCGTGTACAACATCACGATGGACCTGAAGAGCGGCGAACTCCACGACCTCCTCGTCGACCCGCACGAGGACACGCCGACGCGCAGCGTCTCCTACGACCGAGACGAGGGCGGTCGCTTCCGAATCCCCGTCGGACACGTCCAGGCGGTGAAGGATTACATCGTCGTCGAACGCTAGATGTACGTTCTCGATTCCTCCGCATTCATCAACGAGTACCACACGTCCAACGACATCGCCACCATCCCGATGGTCCGGGACGAGTTGGAGGGCGAGAGCGTCTACCGCTACGACGCCATGGAGGGCGCGGGGATGCACATCCACATCCCCGACTCCGAGACGACCGAGCGCATCCGCCGCGCCGCCCGCGAGACGGGCGACCTCTCCGTCCTCTCGGACACCGACGTGCGCCTCGTCGCCGCCACGTTCGAGCTCGACGGCACGCTCGTCACCGACGACTACGCGATGCAGAACGTCGCCGAGAAGCTCAACGTCGCCGTCGAGGTCATCGCCCGCGAGGGCATCGACGAGCGCCGTGACTGGCTGTTCCAGTGCCAGGGCTGTGGTCGCGAGTTCGACGAACAGAAGGACCGATGCCCCATCTGCGGGAGCCCGCTCTCCCGCAAGAACCCCTCGAACTCCTAGTCTTCGGTCTGTTCGAGGCCCCGCTCGATCAGCTGCCTGAGGACGGCCTGCTCGGTGAGGTCGTACTCGCGGGCGAGTCGCTCGATGCGCTCGCTCACGTCGTCACCGCAGACGACCGCGTAGCGCTTTGCCATCCCCCACTGCTACGTTCTGTAACTCGAAAAACCTTCGTCAGACGGCTGTACGACACGTCAGAACAGCCAGACGAGCGCCTCGGTGCCGCCACCGCCCCCGGTCGCGTACGTCGAGTAGAACGAGAGCACGTTGTAGCTGCCGTGGATGACCGCGGGGACGACGACGTTCTCGGTCCGGGCGTACACCCCGCCGAGGACGAGCGAGAGCACGAAGATGGCCGCGAGCGTGGTCGCGACGCCACCGAGGCTCGCCCCACCGGCGGAGTACGCCGGGATGTGCACCAGCGAGAAGATGACGCTGGCGAGCACCACCGCCGCCGGCTTCCCGACGGAGTCGTACAGCGACTTCTGGATGACGTTGCGGTAGAGCAGCTCCTCACCGGGGCCGACGACGAGCAGCTGGGCGACGAGCACCAGCAGTATCACCTGCGGCGTGGCGTTGATGATGGAGTCCGTGCTGCTGTGTTCGGCGGGCGAGAGCCCGAGCAGGTCGAACAGCGAGACGACCGCGAGGAAGCCCAGGATGAGGATGACGAACCCACCGAGCGTCCAGGCGACGTCACGCAGCGACGGGAGCTCGACGTCGATGAACGACCAGTCGCGGCCGGAGTTCTGCAGGTACGCCGCAGCGACGACGAGCGTCCCGAGGCCGAGGCTCAGGAAGGAGATGAGCTGCGCGATGAACTGCGCCCGGGCGTTGTTCTCGGGGACCGGAACGGGGATGCCGGAGACGCTGACCAGCACGAGCTGGATGACGAACAACAGGGCGAGGCTCCCGAACCCGAGCAGGAGGAACCGGACGAACGTCTTGAACAGATCGACCGGCGAGGCTCCGTCCCGCGGTGGCGAGCCCCCGTGGCTGTCGACGTAGCTCTCGTCCATATCCACCGATATCGGCGCGAGCGATATAGGCCCTCTGCTACTCCACCCGGAGGGTGCGCTTCGCCTCGACCGCGTCGGCCTCGGGGAACTCGCCGCCGCCGAGCAGGCCACGGGCCGCGTTCTTCCCCCATTCCACGGCGGGCTGGACGAACGTGTCGACGCCGTAGAGCTCGCCCGCGAGCACGCAGGCCGCCTCCATCGCGTACAGCAACTCGCCGAGCCCGTACTCGTCCACGCGGTCGATCTCGACCCGGACGTTCGGCCGGCCCGCCGCCGCGAGGCTCGCCTCCGTCGCCTCGAACTCCGCGTCGAGCAGGTCGCCCAGCCCCGTCCCGCCGAGGTACGACAGCGCCTCGAACTCCGTCTCCGGGATGGCGCGGTCCTCGCGCTCGCGCGGCCGCACGAACGTCACCATCTTGTCCCGCGGCCCGGCCCGGTAGAGCTGGAGCTGTGAGTGCTGGTCGGTCGCACCGAGCGCCCGCGCCGGCGTCTGCCCGAGCCCGTCCTTGCCCAGACTCTCGGCCCAGAGCTGGGCGAACCACTCCGCGAACGTCTCCAGCGACTCCGCGTACGGCAGCATCGCGTTCACCGATGCCCCCCGGATATCCAGCGCGTAGCAGATGGCACCGTAGGCGTAGGCCGGCGAGTCGAACAGCGAGTCCGAGAGCTGCTCCCGCTGTGCGGCCGCCCCCGCCACGAGCGCGTCGAGATCGTGCCCCCGGATGGCCGCACACGCCAGCCCGACAGTCGAGAGCGCCGAGAACCGGCCAGGGACACCGTCCGGAACGGGGAGCGACGGCAGGTCGTGGCGGTTCGCGAGCTCCCGCAGCGGCCCGGACTCGCCGGTCGTGACGAACGTCCGCTCGGTCCAGTCGACGTCCGCCGACTCCATCGCATCGCGCACGACGAGGAAGTTCGCCAGCGTCTCCGCCGTCGTCCCCGAGCGCGAGACCACGTTCACCGTCGTCGACTCGAGCGGGAGGTCGGCGAGCAGTCCCGCGACGTGCTCCGGGTCGACGTTGTCGAGGAAGTGCGCCTCCACGTCGGACTCCAGCGCGTCCGCGATGGTCGCCGCTCCGAGCGCACTCCCGCCGATACCGACCGTCAGGACCGCCTCGCTGTCGGAAAACGGTTCGACCGCAGCCTCGATGGCGTCGGTGTCGACCGTCTCGGGGAGCGCGAGCGCCGCGTAGCCGTGTTCGCGGTCCGCGATGCCCCGCTCGATGCGCTCGTGTGCCGCCGCGACCTTCTCGTCGAGGCGTTCCAGGTTCTCACGGGAGATGCCCGGCGACGCCTCCACCGTCAGCGCGTTGCCGATGTCCACGTTCATACCTGTGGCGTCGACGGTTCGGGTGAAAGGCGTTCTCATCGCTGTCGTGCTCGGCTGACTGCAACGATACAACGACCAGCCGGCACGGCGTGCGGCTGGCGAGACGCCGAGCGAAGCGAGGGTGTCGAGCCATCCGCGCGAGGTCTTCGGGAGCCGGGCGGGACCGGAGGTCCCGCTGGAAGCCGGCGCGGAGCGCCGGAGACGAAGCGACCGAAGGCTTGCGAGAGCGTGCTCTCGCAGTGGATGAGCGAACCGGAGCACTGCGGCGGTGAGCGAATCGGCTGGGGAGGCGTGAGGTGCGGTGCGGTCGCAGGGTGGGACTTTTCGGCTACTGTCGGAACCGGCTCACGTGATACTGGAACTCGAAACGAGAGCCATAGACACCCAGTTCAGTCACAGAATCGGCTCGGACTGGCCGTACACCGCCAGTACCACGGCGGTCGTGTACGTCCCGGGCTCCACCGACGCGCTCTCGACCCGAACGTGGGGGTCGCCGAACTCCCAGTCCCGGAGCGACTGACCGGCCGACAGCCCGGTCCGCACTCGCTCTGAGATGTCCGCCTCGTCGGTCGGCCCGGCGGCCTCGTAGAACAGCCCGCCGGCGGGCGACGTCGCCCACGCCAGGCCGGCGGAGACGTGGCCGGGGTCGGTCGCAGTCGCACACGCCTGGACCACCGTGAGGCGGTTCCCGACGGGGCCGAGGTCGGGTGCGGTGCCGGCGAGTTCGACGGTGGCGTCGGCCGGGATGACGGAGGAGACGCCGACGAGGTTGTAGTTCTCGACGCCGGCGTCGGCGAGGGCCGCGTCGTAGGCGGCCATCTCGGTCGGGCCGGTGGCGTGGCCCCAGACGATTCGGATGGGCTCCATGGTCGAGCGAGTCGGTGCGGGAGAAAGGAAGTTGCGGTTCGCGGTCCCGGAGTCCGTGGGTCGGCGTCGACCCAGTGTTCAGTAGTGGTACGTCGCGTGGCCGGCGGAGGGGACGAACTCGCCGCCGTCGTCGGCCTCGATCTTCTCCAGGGCCTCGACGAAGTCGGTCTTGCGGACCTCGGTGCGGCCGTCGCGGATTGCGAACATGCCGGCCTCGGTGGCGACGCTGGCGATCTCCGCGCCGGAGTAGCCCGCCGTCTCCGCGGCGAGGTCGGCGAAGGTCACGTCGTCGGCGATGTTCATCTGCTCGGTGTGGATCTCGAAGATGCGCTCGCGGCCCTCCGAGTCGGGTTCGGGCACCTCGATGAGGCGGTCGAACCGGCCGGGGCGGAGGATGGCGCGGTCGAGCATGTCGAAGCGGTTCGTGGCGGCGATGATGCGGATGTTGCCGCGGGCCTCGAAGCCGTCCATCTCGGAGAGCAGCTGCATCATCGTCCGCTGGACCTCGGCGTCGCCGGAGGTCTTGGACTCGGTGCGCTTGGCCGCGATGGCGTCGATCTCGTCGATGAAGATGATGGCGGGTTCGCGCTCGGAGGCGAGCTCGAACAGGTCACGCACCAGCCGGGAGCCCTCGCCGATGAACTTGCGGACCAGCTCGGAGCCGGCCATCTTGATGAACGTCGCGTCGGTCTCGTTCGCGACGGCCTTCGCCAGCATCGTCTTCCCGGTGCCCGGCGGGCCGTACAGCAGCACGCCGGACGGCGGGTCGATGCCGACCGTGTCGAACTTCTCGGGGTTGATCAGCGGCTCCTCGACGGCCTCGCGGACCTCGCGGACCTGCTCGTCGATGCCACCGATATCCTGGTACTCGACCTCGGGGCTCGCGTCGACCTCCATCGCCTGTGCGCGGGCGTCGGTCTCGTTCGCGAGGACGGTCTGGACCGAGAACGAGTCGTTGACGGCGACGCGGTCGCCCGCCTGCAGCTCCTCGCTCATCCGACGGGAGACGTCGGTGAGCACCTCCTGGTTGTTACCGTGCTGTTTGACGACGGCCTCCTGTTTCTCCTCGGCGATCTCCTCGACGGTCGCGATGTAGAGCGAGGACGTCTTCAGCGCCTCGTTCTCGCGCTCCGTCTGGTCGACCTCCTCTTTCAGCTCGTCGCGGCGCTCGTGGGCGGCCTCCAGCTGGCTGGAGAGCTTGCCGTGTACTTCGGACACGTCTTCGAAGTGCTCACGGAGCGCCGAGAGCCGCTCTTCCTCCGACATGTCCGGGTCGAGGTCTAACCGCGGACGGTCGGGCAGCGAAGGACTCCGGGACATGAGTTATCGGTCGTATGCGATGGGCGTAAAATAGCCTTTGGGTTGGGGAGAGCGCCCGAGTGCGGAAGGTTCATAATCGTCGGCCCTCAGGTCGCCGTCTCCGTCGTCGGGCCGCCCGCGGCCGGACGTCGACAGCCGCCGCCAGCGCACTACTCCCCGACCAGCTCCTCGTACTGCGCACCGGTCTGTTTGAGCGTCTCGGTGGAGTAGAGGCACTCGTGGTCGACCGGGAGGTACTCCGTGGCGAGTTCGTCGACCTTCTCGTCGACGGCGTCGGCGTCGCGGCCGTGGATCATCGTGAACAGGTTGTACGGCCAGTCCTGCCCGGGGCGACGGGGCCGATGGTAGCAGAGGGTGACGTACGGGAGTTCGCCCACCGCAAGCCCCCGCTCGTCGAGCTCGTCGTCGGGCACGTCCCAGACGACCATGCAGTTGTTCGAGAAGCCGGTGACGACGTGGTTGACGATGCAGCCGACGCGCTTGATGCAGCCGTCTTCGCGGAGGCGCTCGACGCCGTCGAGCACCATCTCGACGGTGACAGCCGCGTCGAGTTTCGGGTCGATCCCGGCCGCGATGTCGCGGTACGGCGTCACGGAGAGCGGGAAGCCCGACTGGATGGCGAGCAGGAGCTCGGCGTCGAACCGCGAGAGGTCGCCCGTCGCGTCCTCCGAGATGCGCGTCGCGGAGACCTCGGTGGACTCGACCGACTCCCGGGCGAACCGGTCGGCGTTGACGACCGGGAACTCCAGGTCGATGTAGTAGTCGGTGAGCATCGGGAGGTTCAGCACCTCGCAGCCGGTCCGCTCCTCGATCTCGTCGAGGATGCGGTCCCGTGTCTCTCTGGACCCGGCGGTGACGACGAACCACATGTTCCAGTCGTGCTCGCGCCGGTAGTTGTGGTTCACCTGCCGGTAGCCGTTGACGACCTCGGCGACCTCGTCGAAGCGGTCCGCGGGGGCCTGCACCGCCGCGAGCGTCGAGGAGCCGATGACCGGCGGGTTGAGGACGGCACCGAACCGCCGGAACACCCCCTCGTCGCGGAGTCGCTGGACGCGCTCGAACGCCTCCGACTCCGAGACGCCGAGTGCCTCCCCGACGACGCGGAACGGGCGCTCCACCACCGGGAAGCCCGACTGGTAGCCGTCGATGAGGCGGGCGTCGACCTCGTCGATCTCCTCGCGCCAGTCGCCCGACTGCGTGTTCATCGTCGGCGCTAGGGACCTGTGCAAGGTACGTGTTTCGAAGGACGATGGTCCGGGGCGACTCCCACCCGCTGGGAACGGACCGGGCGACTTTTCCTCGGACCGTCCCAACGGGGCGATATGGCACAAGCGACCCGCGAGTACGGCGAGTGGCCCCTGAAGCGGCTGATGACGGCGGTCGTCGGCTCCGGCCACAAGTCCGCAGAGGACATGGACCGCACGCAGGCCCGCGAGGCGTTCCAGCGCATCCTCGGCGGCGAGCCCGACCCCACCACACTGGGGGCGTTCTGGCTGGCGAACCGCTGGAAGCGCAACAACCCCGAGGAGCTGGCGGCGTACACCGACGTGATGCGCGAGGAGAGCGTCGTCACCGCCGAGCCGGACTGCGACCCCGTCGACTGCGGCGCGAACTACGACGGCAAGGGTCGGTCGGCCATCCTGGGCGTCGGGGCGGGCATCGTCGCCGCCGCCGCGGGTACGCCGGTCGTGGCCCACAGCGGCGACCGCGTCCCCACGCAGAAGCAGGACGCCTACAAGCACGTGCTCGACGAGCTCGGCGTCCGGACCGAACTGTCGCCCGAGGAGAGCGCGGACATGGTCGACGAGGTCGGCTTCGGCTTCTACTACCAGCCCGCGTTCAACCCCGGCATCGACGAGCTGTTCGACCGCCGCGACCAGATGGGCGTCCGGACGTTCGTCAACACCATCGAGACGTTCGCGAACCCCGCCAACGCGGACGTCCACCTCGGCTCGTTCTACCACCTCGCGTTCGCGAAGAAGACCTGCAACACGTTCGCCGCGAGCGAGGAACTCGACGTCGGCAAGGTCGTCATGTTCCAGGGGATGGAGGGCTACGACGACATCCGCCCCGGCTACACGAAGGTCGCCGAGTGGAGAGCCGACGAGGACGGCGGGGTCGACGACTACGAGATCGAGACCGCCGAGTTCGGCATGGACTTCGAGAGCGAGGACCTCGCCGTCGACGACGTGGCCGCGGACTCCGCGACCATCACCGAGGCCGTCCTCGCCGGCGAGCGCGACGACCAGTTCGCCGACGCCATCGCGCTCAACGCCGCGTTCCGCATGTACGCTCGCGACGACGTGGATTCGCTGGACGACGGGCTCGAACTCGCCCGGGAGACCATCGGATCCGGCGACGCCGCCGCGGTGCTCGAGGACCTGCGGGAGTTCTGACCGCGGTTTCTCGTCCCTTATCTCTCCGTCCGTTCGACGACCGCGTAGGTCCCGGGGACGGTGCCGTGTCGCGTCTCGAACCCGGCATCGCACACTTCCCTGACCGTCCAGCCGGCGGCGAAGGCCGCCCGGACATCGTCGTGGGAGACCGGCGTCGGCCCGTCGTCGGCCGGCGCATCGGCCCCGAACGCGACGAGGAAGACCCGGCCACCGTCGGCGACCACGTCGCCCAGCGCGTCGACGTACCGCTCGCGGTCCTCACCGGCGTACACGTGGAACATCCCGCTGTCGACGACCGCGTCGAACGGCCCGTCGACGGCGTCGAGCTCGCGCACGTCGTCGACGTGGAACGTCGCCTCGACGCCGTGCTCGTCGGCCTTCGCCCGGGCTCGCTCGACGGCGTTCTCGGAGACGTCGACGCCGACCACGTCGTGGCCGTGGCTCGCGAAGTGGACGGTGTGCGTGCCGGTGCCGCAGCCGGGGTCGAGGACGCGCCAGTGCTCCGTGCGGTCGGCGACGCTCGCGAGTGCCGGCTGCGGCTCGCCGGTGTCCCACGGGGCCGCGTCGCGCTCGTACGCCTCGTCCCACCAGCTCGCGGGATCGTCGTCAGACATGGACTCGGACCGTACCGCCGGGATGGATTCAGCGTTGCGGTTCCTCGCCGTCTGACGGGAGCTTTTCTCCCCGGCGGTCGAAGCGCCGGTATGGACTCACGACCACCGTACGCCGCCGACCACGAGCTCGTCGACGCCGCAGTCGAGACGCTGGAATCGAGGTTCGACCCGGACCGCCACCGCGTCGCCTCCGCGCTCCGGACCGAGGACGGCACCGTCTACACCGCCGTGAACCTGCAGTCCAGCGTCGACCAGGCGACGGTGCACTGCGAGCCCGTCACCCTGGAGAACGCGCTCGCCGACGGCCACGACTCGTTCGACTGCTCGGTCGCGGTGCGCTTCCGCGACGACGACCCCGCGAACGAGCCCGTCGTCATCTCGGCATGCGGCGTCTGCCGGGAGCTGCTGTACGACTACGACCCGTCGCTCGACGTGCTCGTCAGGATCGAGGGCGAGCTGCGGAAGGCCGCACTCTCGGAGCTGCTGCCGGCGCGGACGTAGTCACTCCTCGACCGGGATCGCGACGCTCGCGAGCCGGTCACCGCCCTTCACCGTCGCCTCGCGGGTGATGGCGTAGCAGATGCCGTCGCGCGTGCTCTCGACCCGCTGGAGCACCTCGTACGTCGACGGATGGTACACCTGCCCCAGGTGGTCGCCCGACTCGACGAGCTGCCCGAGTTCGAGCGACGGGGTCGGCCGGAACAGCCCCGACTCCTCGGCGTCGACGCGCCCGAGGTGGTTCCGGGCGACCCGGGGCGCGTCGCCGGCGATGACCTGTCCGTCGAGCACGCCGAGGCGGCGGAGGACGTTCAGCACGCCCCGGACGCCGGTCGCGACCGCGTCCTCGACGATCTGCTTGTTGTGGGCGAGCTCGGGTGTGATGGCCGGGATACCCGCGGCGCTGGCGGCGACGCGGAGCTTGCCGTCGAACCCGCGGCGATGCCAGGCCTCCGGGGCATCCTCGCCCGACGGTTCGGCGAGCAGCAGGCCCGTCCCGAACGCCTCGGCGAGCTCCCGCGAACGGTCGTCGCCCTGCGTGAACACGGTGTGGGTGAGCATCGACGGACTGCCCGTATGGAGGTCGACGATGACGTCGGCGTCGCCGGCGTACTCCCAGAGCGTCGCCGCCATGCGCTGGTGGAGGCTCCCCTCGGCGTCGCCGGGCCAGACGCGGTTCATGTTCGGGTTGACCGAGTCGAGCACCTCCGGCGTGGTGTAGGAGACGCGGTCGAACGTGAGCGGGTTCGCGACCGGCACCGCGACCAGTTTCCCGGCGAGGTCCGTCGTCGGGAGCTCGTCGTGCAGCCGGCGGAGGACCTCGGTGCCGTTTATCTCGCGGCCGTGCTGGGCCGCCTGCACGTACACTGTCGGTCCGTCCTCCGGTCCCTCGTAGCTGTGAACCGTGGTCGTGACCTCGACGCCGGACGGGAGTCTGGCGAGTGTCACGCGCTCGCGTCGGTGACGCGCCGAGCGGGTCATTCGTTCGAAGATTTCGACGCCCTCGCTATTGAATCCATTGGGGTGACGAGTCGCCGACAGGACCGCGACGACGACGCCACAGCAACCCGCCGTCGGCGTATCCACAACGTTTTCCCGAGCGCGCTCCTGGGTGGGAGTATGAGCAAGACCGCGACCATCCGCACGAACCACGGTGACATCGAAGTCGAGCTGTACGACGACCGCGTCCCGACGACCGTCGAGAACTTCGTCAACCTCGCCGAGCACGACCCCGCGGCGAACGACGACCCGTCCCCGAGCACGACGACGTGGGAGGACCCCGAATCCGGCGAGACACGCGGCGACTCGCTGTACGCCGGCGTGCCGTTCCACCGCGTCATCGCCGACTTCATGATCCAGGGCGGCGACCCGACCGGCACCGGCCGCGGCGGCCCCGGCTACCAGTTCGAAGACGAGTTCGACGACGAACTCGGCCACGACGGCCCCGGCGTGCTCTCGATGGCGAACTCCGGCCCGAACACGAACGGCAGCCAGTTCTTCATCACGCTCGACGCCCAGCCCCACCTCGACGGCAAGCACGCCGTCTTCGGCAAGGTGACCGACGGCATGGACGTCGTCGAGACCATCGGCTCGCTCCCGACCGGCCCCCGCGACCAGCCCCAGGAAGAGGCCGTCATCGAGGGCGTCGACGTCCACGAGTAGCCCGCCACGCCGGCCACGATTCTTCCGTCGATCCCCTCAGTGAGGGGGTACGCTCTTTTCGCTCCCCCTCGATGTGCCACCATGCTCCGACGACTCCGGGAGACAGGCCCCGGACTGCTGGTCCCGCTCGCGTGGACGTTCGCCGCCGCCGCCCACGTCGAACTCGCGGGGGTCGAGGCCGTCAGGATCGGCATGGTCGTGATGGACGTGCTGCTCGTCGCGTTCACCGTCCTCTCGTGGCGAGACATGCGGGAGGGCGTGCTGCTCGCCTGGAAGGTCGTCCTCCTCGTCGGCATCGTGCTGAACGCCGTCGGCACCGTTGCGGTCTTCGCCGACCCCGTGAACACGATGCTCGCGAGGGTGACCGTCGCCGGCTGGATGCTCGTTCCCGCGGCCGCGTACGTCTACACCGGCGAGAACATCGACCGCGCGCCCCGCGTCTACCAGATCGGGGCCGCCCTGAGCGCCATCGGGGCCGGCGCGTACCTGCTCTCGCCCGAGCTCTCGGGGGCGGAACCCGTGGCGCTGCTCGGCTTCGCGCTCGTCGGCGTCGGTCAGACGGCGGGCATCCTCGCGGCCGTGTGGTCGTACTGACCTCGACCCGTCACCCGAACCGACACACGAAAGTTCGCCCGCCCCCGAGAACGCGACATGAGCGACGCCGAGGACGCACACACGCCAAGCGAGATCGGCGAGTCCGACGCCCCACCGGTCGACGAGAAGCCCTTCAAGATCATCTTCGAGGCCAACAAGTGCTTCGGCGCGGGCAAGTGCGCCGAGGTGTCCGCGAACTGGGACCTCGACATCGACACCGGGCTCGCCCGCCCGAAGACCTACTTCTTCGGCGAGGACGAGCTCGAGCACAACGTCCGCGCCGCCGAGGTCTGCCCCGCGAAGAAGGACCGGGGCATCATCCACGTCGTCGACCGCCGCACCGACGAGGAGATCGCCCCGGACCCGCACGGCGACGGGACACTCAGCGTGGACTGGTAAGCGAAACCGTATTGAAGCCGCCGGGTGAACCCCCGACCGCGCGAGGGTGGCTGAGCCAGGCCAAAGGCGGCGGACTTAAGATCCGCTCTCGTAGGAGTTCGCGGGTTCGAATCCTGCCCCTCGCATACCGTCTCGAACGCCAGTGAGAGACGTGTCTGCGAGAAACGCGAGGCGGCGCGGCTTGCCGCCTCGGAAAACGAACGGCGAGCGCCAGCGAGACGTGAGCGAGGATTCGAACGCACGAGCGACGCGAGGCGCTAGCCGAAGCGGAGCGAGTGAAGTTCGAATCCTGCCCCGGACAATGCTGTCGCAAACGACAGAACGCCAGTGAGAGACGTGTCCGCGAACGCGAAGCGAGGAGTCACGCCAGTCGCCGGTGGCGGCATCGGCTCGCAGAAAGCGGCTACCGGGCATGGCAGTGGTAGCCGCCGCGACCAACGCGACCTGTGGTCATGACAGATGTCTCGCCGGCCGGGCCCCGAACGCTCGGGAACCAGTCCGAACTACAGCACTGGCACCCGTAAACATGTCGGTGGATGACACATCATCGGGCAGTGATATCGGTGCTGCGCACGGCGACCTGTGCACAACGGCGGTCTTATGTCCGTGGATGGACGACAACGACCATGACAAGCCTGGTGACCGAGCGGCAGGCGGACCGCATCGTGTCGGCGTGCAGGACGACGATCGGCGACAGTCTGCGGTCGGTGACGTACTTCACCCGCGACGACTTCGAGCAGCTGTACCTCCGGAGCGACCTGGAGCGTGACGCGGACCTGACGACGTTCGTGGGCCACGAGTGGCGCGGGTTCAAGACGACGCAGGCGGCGTACCAGCAGTCCGAACTGGGGGAGTACGAGTACACCATCCGGGTGTTCGAGAACGGCTTCCTGGTGCGGGTGACGACGGAGACGGAGGGGGTGTTCGTCACGACCGACGGGCTGACGCTGTCGAACTTCGACGAGGTCGAGATGGCGGTCCGGGGCGTACTGAACGCGGGGGAGGACGAGGCCCCGGCCCAGGAGTAGCCGGTCAAATCACGGTTGCCTTTTATTGGTAACCCGGTGGTAAGTCCCATCGTAACATGACAGCACAAGAAGTCAGACTTCGGAGCACGATCGGCGGATACACCGCGACCGGCAAACTGCACTCGTTGAGTGTCTGGTTCATCCTGGCACTCAGACTGATGATGGGCATCGCGTTCTTCCAGAGCGGCGTCGACAAGGTGCTCTCTGGGAGCTTCGGCGCGGCCGGCTACCTGCAGAACTCGCCACCCGCGAACGGGAGTCCGGTCGCGGACCTGTTCGTGACGATGGGCGAGACGGCCTGGTTCGTGAGCTTCGTGGACGTCGCGGTCCCGTGGGGCGAGATCCTCATCGGGCTCGGACTCATCGTGGGCTTTCTCACACGACTGGCCGCGTTCTGGGGGGCGTTCATGATGCTCATGTTCTACCTCGGCAACTGGGACGTCACGCACGGCTACATCAACGGCGACTTCGCGTACATGCTCGTGTTCCTCTCCGTCGCGGCCTTCGGGGCGGGACGCATCCTCGGCCTCGACGCCCGGGTCGAACAGTACGAGGTCGGCGGTCAGCCACTGGTCGAGCGCTACCCGTGGATGCGCTACCTGCTCGGCTGAGTCGGCGGAGCACCTGGAACGCAACTTCCATCCTTTTCGACGGCCTACCGGGGGACATGACACAGCTGCCCGAGTCGGCCGAGCGTGCGTTCGAGCGCCACGACGCGTTCACGCCCGCGGACGACGGCTACGACCTGACGACAACCCCGTTCGACGTGCGGGCGACCGCGACGGACACCGAGGACGACCGGACCGCCTTCGAGGTGACCGTGCGGCTGCCGACGCTCGACGCCGTCGTCGCCGACGAGACGGTCCCGCCGGTCGTCGAGGACGGCTGGTTCGACACGCTGGCGCTCCGGCTGGAGGACTCGTTCGACCCGACGAAGACCGTCGACGCCGACGAACCGACGGTGGAGCGTCGCGTGGGGACGGTCGTCGTGACGTTCGGCTACCGCTCCGGGCGGGCGAAGACCGGCGTCGAGGACGCGAAGGTACTCGCGGAGTTCGTGGAAGGGACGTACGTGCAGGGACTGATTCCGGGCTACGACTACGAAGAACCGGCCGGCGACCTGCTCGCGACCGCGACGAACGGCGCTGGCCGCTGAGCTAGTCCATCGCGATGTAGGTCTGTGTGTCCTCGACGCCGCGGATCCCCTGTATCTTCGACGCCGCGATGTCCTTGACCGCACCCGGGGAGTCGACGGTCACCTTCGCGATGACGTCGACGTCACCGGCGACGATGTAGGCGTGATCGACGCCCTCGCTGGCCTCGATGCTCTCCTTCAGTCTGTCCGCCTCGCCCGTGTTCGCCTTGATCATGATGTACGCTGTGACCACGGTCAGACACCTCCTGCGGCTGCGGCCCGGCTGGCGTCACCGACGACGAGCTGGCGCACGTCGGCGAGGACGTCGAAGTCCGCGAGGACGACCACGCGGTCACCCAGTTCGAGCGACTCGTCGGGGTCCGGAATCATGAGCGGGCCGTCGGCCTTCCCGAAGGCGACCATCGTCGCACTCGCCGGAAGTTCGACCTCCGAGAGCGAGTAGCCCCGCATCGGGGACTCCTCGGTCGCGGTGAGCTCGACGATCTGGAGGTTCTGTGCGATGTCGGCGATGGCGTGGATGTCGCCGCCGAGCAGTGCGTTCTTCGCACCGATGGCACCGAGCCGCTCGGGGTAGACGATCTCGTCGACGGCGTCGGCGTACTTCCGGTAGATGTCCTCGCGGTAGTCCTCGTCGATGCGCATGACGGTGCGGGCACCGTTGTGGTCGGCGATCATGCAGGCCGCGAAGTTCGTGTTCAGGTCCCCCGTCAGCGCACCGACGGCGTCGGCCTCGGCGATGCCAGCCTCCTCCAGTTTGTCCTCCCGGGAGCCGTCGCCCTCGACGACTGTGAACCCCTGTTCGCGTGCGCGCTTGATCTTCCGGTCGTCGCGCTCGACGAGCGTGACGTCGTGTCCCTCGTCTCTGAGCACGCGTGCCGTGCGCAGTCCAACTCGACCAGCGCCAATGATAACGAACCGCATATCACAGCATACGCTCACCCACCTTGAATAACTTACCCCGACAGCGGTCCCCGTGCCGGGGGAAGGTTTTTGCCATGTGACATAGTACCACAGCACGAATGGTTCACGCGTTCATCATGGTGAAGACCGCAGCCGGAAAGTCCGAGGAACTCCTCGATTCGATCCGCGCGCTCGACGCGGTGAGTGAGGCGCACATCGTCGCCGGCAACTACGACATCATCACCGAGGTCGACGCCGACGAGGTGTACGACGTGCTGCACACGGTGACCGGAGAGATGCAGAAGCTCGGCGGCGTCGCCGACACGAAGACCTACATCTCGCTGCAGTAACGGACTGCGCCGCCCTGGCGCTAGTGCTCCAGTTCCTGTACGTCGTGCTCCTCGGCGAACGAGAGCGCCTCCGCGCGCTGTTTGCGGAGCCGCGGCGGCAGCTCGGCGTAGACCGAGTCGAACACCTCGCCGGGCTCGGCGGGCTCCTTCGCCTCGGCGCGGTCGACGGCGTCGGCCAGTTCCTCGTCGGCCTCCTCGCGGATGGTCTCGACGTACTCGTCGTTGACGAGTCCCTGTTCGCGGAGGTACTCCTCGTACCGGTCGAGGGGGTCGCGGGTCCGCCACTCGGGCAGGTCCGACTCCTCCTCGCGGTAGCGCGAGGGGTCGTCGCTGGTGGTGTGTGCGCCCTGCCGGTAGGTCATGCTCTCGACGAGTACGGGCTCGCCGTCGCGGGCGCTCTCCAGCGCGCTGCCGACGAACTCCAGCACTGCGAGCGGGTCGTTCCCGTCGACCTGCCCGCCGGAGAAGCCGTACGCCTCGGCCCGGTCGGCGATGGAGGCTGCGGCGGTCTGTCGGTCACGCGGGAGCGAGATCGCCCAGTTGTTGTTCTCGCAGAAGAACACCGTCGGGGTCTCGAAGACGCCGGCGAAGTTCAGCCCCTCGTGGAAGTCGCCCTCGCTCGTCGCGCCGTCGCCGAAGTAGCAGACGACCGCGCCGTCGTCGTCGCGGTAGTTCATCGCCATCCCCGCGCCGGTCGCGTGGGGGATCTGCGTCGCGATGGGCACCGCCTGCGGGAACACCGGGAGCGTGTGGCCGGAGTCGAACTCGGCCCGACCGCGGCGGAACAGCAACAGGTCGCTCATCGGGACTCCCCGGGCGATCTGCATCGCGTTCGAGCGATACGTCGGGAACAGCCAGTCCGACTCCGCCATGGCGTGTGCCGCACCGACCTGCGACGCCTCCTGACCCTTGAACGGCGGGTAGCCGCTCATCCAGCCACGTCGCTGGAGCGCCAGCGCGCGCTCGTCGAACCGGCGCGCCCGGACCATGTCTCGGTAGAGCGTCCGGGCCTGTTCGGGCGAGAACGGGGTCTCCTCGACGTCCCGTTCTCCGATGACTCGATGCATGGTGGGTTCAAACTCTGCCCGGGTCAAAGCCGTTCCGATACGTCAAAGGTCCTGCCGTGCCTAGGGTGGATATGGTCTCACTGGTCGGCGCTATCGGCCTGCTGGTCCTCGTCACGGTCAACACCGCTATCGCGGCCGTCTCCACCCGGTTCTTCCGCCAACGGCTGGACACCGACTGGGGGTCGGTCGTCTACGTGGTGTTGGTCACGCCCGTCGCGCTGCTGGCGGCGACGCTCGTCATCTCCGGCGTGCTCGGCCTCGGCTCCGATCTCGGCTCCCAGAGCCTCGCGCTGCTGGTCGCCATCGCCCTGCCGCTGGTGCTCGGCGTGAGCGTGGACTTCTTCTGGATGCCCTCCCCGGACGAGATCGAGCTGCCGGACACGATGCGGGAGTAGTCAGTTCTCGTCGAGAATCCGCTCGAAGACGTCCTCCACGTCGTCGAGCACGCCCTCCGGCGACTGGGTGGCGTCGACGCGGACGAACCGCTCGGGCTCCCACTCCATCAGCTGTTCGTAGTTCTGGCGGACCTGCGTGAGGTACTTCGACTGCTCGAACTTGTTCGTCGCGCCCGAGCGCTGCATGGCGGTCCGGGGGTCCACGTCGAGGAAGAGGGTCACGTCCGGCGGCCGTGTGAACGGCTGGTGGACGCCGCGGATGTACTCCATCGGGCGCTTGATCTCGCCCTCCAGCGTCGCACCCTGGTAGGCGTAGCGCGAGTCGGAGTACCGGTCGGAGATGACGAGGTCGCCGTCGGCCAGTGCGGGGCGGACGACCCGCGAGAGGTGGTCGGCGTGGTCGGCGACGAAGAGGAACAGTTCGGCCAGCGGGTCGGCGTCGTCGTCGGCGATGGCCCGGTCGACGGCCTCGCCGTACCAGGACTCGGTCGGCTCGCGGGTGAACGTCGCGTCGGGGTAGGTGTCGTGCAGCGCCTCCCAGACCGTCGTCTTGCCGCTGCCGTCGAGTCCCTCCAGCGTGACGAGCATGGCCGGTGGTTCTCCGGGGTGCCGTATCTGTCTGTCGGAGTGCGTCGTCGAAGGACGCCTCTTACGGCATACTGGTCGAGACCGTTATCTCGTCTTCCTCGACGGTGAACTCGATGGTCGCGTCGTCCACGGGGGCAATCTCGGTCTCCCGTTCGAGATCTCCCGTAGCGAGCCGGACCGTGTAGTCGCCCGACAGGTCGAGGTCGTACCGCTGTTGCTCTCCTGGACCGAGCGTGACGCGCTCGTCGACGACCGATTCTTCGCCCTCGACCCGGTCGATATCGATGCTCACCGTTCGCTGGCAGTCACACTCGTTTACGACGACTATCGCGTGTTTCCCGTCGCCGGAGCTGCCAAAATCGAGACAGCCAGGGAGGAGCGCGAGAGACCCAAACAGTGTCGCGGCGACCGTCCGTCTTCGGTCCATCTATCCAACCCGTTATAATACCAGTTAATTTAATAATACCGGTCGTATGGGGGATATTCCGCTCGCGGGATAGACGGTTATCGTGACTCCGAAGCGAGCCTTTATCCTGATTCCTGACCAATATCCGACGTATGAAGGTACTCGTCGCCGGCGGAACCGGCTTCATCGGACGCCGACTGTGCACAGAGCTGGCCGACCGGGGGCACGACGTGACCGCCCTCGCGCGGAGTCCCGACGACGCCGCCCTCCCGAACACCGTCGAGACGGCGATGGGCGACGTGAGCGCCTACGAGTCCATCGAGTCCCACTTCGAGGGGCAGGACGTGGCGGTCAATCTCGTCGCGCTCTCGCCGCTGTTCAAGCCCAAGGGGAACCTCAGTCACGAGGCGGTCCACCTGCAGGGGACGAAGAACGTCGTCCGCGCATGCGAGGAACACGGCGTCGACAGGCTCGTCCAGATGTCGGCGCTGGGCGCGGACCCGAACGCCGCCACGGCGTACCTCCGGACGAAGGGGCAGGCCGAGGATGTCGTCAGGTCCTCCGCGCTCGACTCGGTCATCTTCCGTCCCTCGGTCGTCTTCGGCGACGGCGGCGAGTTCGTCGCCTTCACGAAGAAGCTGACGACCCCGTACGTCACCGGCTTCCCCGGGGGCGGGAAGACGCCGTTCCAGCCCATCTGGATCGAGGAGTTCGTCCCGATGATGGCCGACGCCGTGGAGGACGACGACCACGACGGCCACGCCTACGAGATCGGCGGTCCGGAGGTGCTCACCCTCGCGGACGTGGCGAGGCTGGCCTACGCCGCCGAGGGCAAGTCCCTCACCATCGTCCCCATCCCGCTGTCGCTGGCGAAGGTCGGTGCGACGGTCGCCGGTGCGCTCCCCTTCTTCCCGTTCGGCCCCGACCAGATCCGCTCGCTCAAGGAGGACAACCGGGTCGCCGACAACGACGTCGCGGCCTTCGGCGTCGAACCCGATGAACTGACGACGCTCGCGTCGTATCTCGGCGTCGAGAACCCGGCAAAGGTCACCGGGTGACCGGGGGAACCGACGCCGTAGGCGGCGTTTAAATAGACGGGGGTAATGTCACGGAATAATTGAGAATTACCGAGCGGCCAATTCGGACGATAGCAGGCCCATCGGACGGTTATTTTCGCGAACATGACACGCGCTAGAGAGTGGGGCCATCCAAAGGCTTATATCCTTCATCCCTCTCTTGACAAACCAACGGAGCCCCCTTTCAAATGAAACTGGCGATGATTGGATTCGGTCAGGCCGGCGGGAAGATCGTCGACCGATTCGTCGACTACGACGAACGGACAGGGAGCGGCATCGTCCGTGCCGCGATCGCTGTGAACACGGCCAAGGCCGACCTGATGGGTCTGGAGAACATTCCGAACGAGAACCGCGTCCTCATCGGACAGTCCCGGGTCAAGGGACACGGTGTCGGCGCTGACAACGAGCTCGGCGCGGAGATCGCCGAGGAGGACATCGACGAGGTACAGGGTGCCATCGACTCGATCCCGACACACGAGATCGACGCGTTCCTCGTCGTCGCCGGGATGGGCGGCGGCACGGGGAGCGGTGGCGCACCCGTCCTCGCCAAGCACCTCAAGCGGATCTACACGATCCCGGTGTACGGGCTGGGCGTCCTGCCGGGGTCCGACGAGGGTGGCATCTACACGCTGAACGCCGCGCGGTCGTTCCAGACGTTCGTCCGCGAGGTCGACAACCTGCTCGTCTTCGACAACGACTCCTGGCGACAGGCCGGCGAGTCCGTCGAGGGCGGCTACGAGGAGATAAACGAGGAGATCGTCCGCCGCTTCGGCGTCCTGTTCGGGGCCGGCGAGGTCGGCCAGGGCGACGAGGTCGGTGAGTCGGTCGTCGACTCCTCGGAGATCATCAACACGCTCGCCGGTGGCGGCATCTCGACGGTGGGCTACGCGACCGAGGACGTCGAGCTGTCCGACGACGGCGGCCTCCTCTCGCGGTTCACCGGCGGCGACGACGAACAGGTCGACACCGCACACACGACCAACCGCATCACCTCGCTCGTCCGCAAGGCCGCGCTCGGGCGGCTCACGCTCCCCTGCGAGATCGAGGGCGCGGAGCGTGCCCTGCTCGTCATGGCCGGCCCCACGGAGCACCTGAACCGGAAGGGAATAGAGCGCGGGCGGAAGTGGCTGGAGGAGCAGACCGGCTCCATGGAGGTCCGCGGTGGCGACTACCCGCTCCGCGAGCCCCAGGTCGCGTCCTGTATCCTGCTCTCGGGCGTGAACAACGTCCCGCGCATCAAGGAGCTGCAGCAGGTCGCCATCGAGGCACAGGACAACATCGAGGCCATCCGCGAGGAAAGCGAAGATAACTTACAGAGCTTAGTCGAAGATGACGAGGATGAACTCGAGCCGCTATTCTAGGTGGGCGATCCTCGCTGCGGTGGCCATGCTGGCGTTCGCCGCGGTCGGCACAGCCGTGGCCGTGCAGGTCACCGAGGAGGACGTCCCGGACGAAGGACAGGTCGGCGAGGACTACAGCGCGACGATGACGCTCGGGGAACTGTACCAGAACCCCGACTACACGTCGTGGACGCTGCGCGGTGAGACGGAACTGGAGGACGTGACGTGGACGGTGACGACCACCGACACGGACACCGGGAACCAGGTCGACAGCCAGTCGTTCGACGGGCAGTCGTTCAACTACTCGAACATCGACGCCGAGGCGAACGACGCCAACCAGGTGACCGTCGAGGTGACCGGGACGGTGCCGAGCGTCGGGAACTTCACCTACGCCGACGAGGAGACGTTCGTCGTCGCCGACCTGACGCAGGTCCGCGAGGGCGGCACCTCGAACGGGATCGCCACCAGCGAGGCACACCACTTCACCGAGGAGAGCCAGGCCGCACGCCAGGCCATCGGCGAGGCGGAGGAGGCCATCGACGAGGCTGACGCCGCCGGCGGCGACACCTCGACCGCAGAGGACTCCGTCGAGTCGGCCATCTCCGCCTACGAGGGCGAGAACTTCGGCAACGCACAGAACCTCGCCGAGCGCGCACAGGAGGAGGCCAACACCGCCCAGAGCAACGCCGAGTCGACCGAGCAGCGCAACCAGCTGCTCCTCTACGCCGGTGTCGGTATCGTCGTCATCGCCCTCATCGGCGGCGGCGTCTACTGGTACCGCCAGCAGCAGGACGACTACAGCCGCCTCGGCTGAGCGGTTCGGAACGTTCTTTGCGGTTCACCGGCGACGCCCAGCCATGCGTGTCGTCGTCCCGTTCGCGGCAGAGAACCCGAAGACCCGCCTTGCCGGCGTCCTCGACGCCGACGAGCGCGCCGCCTTCGCGCGGTCGATGCTCGCGGACGTGCTCGACGCGGTCCGCGGCGCGGGCGGGACACCGACGGTGCTCGCGACCGCGCCGGTCGACCTCGACGCCGGCGTCCGCGTCGACGACCGGTCGCTGACGACCGCCGTGAACGCAGTGCTCGAGGAGACCGACGAGACCGTCGCCATCGTGATGGCGGACCTGCCCCTCGCCACGCCCGCCGTGCTGGAGCGGCTGTTCGACGCCGACGGCGGCGTCGTCATCGCCCCCGGACGCGGTGCCGGGACCAACGCCCTCGTCGTGCGTCACGACGGGTTCCGGACGGACTTCCACGGCGCATCCTATCTCGACCATCGCGAGGCCGCGAGCGCGGCCGGGGTGGAGACGACCGTCGTGGACTCCCACCGGCTGGCGACAGACGTCGACGAGCGCGCCGACCTCGTCGAGGTGCTCGTCCACGGCGACGGCCGGGCCGCGACCTGGCTCGCGAACCACGGGGTTCGAATCGAGCGTGGAAACGGCCGGGTGAACGCGGCACGAGTCGACGACTGAGGCGGTACGTGGCACTATATGGGGACGCCTCGACTGTGAGAATGCGCGAGGCCTCTGCGCGCGAATCCACCACCCTTCTGGCTTTCTCGGAACACCGGCAGAGCCGTCGCTCGCCGTCCCGCGGGGGGAGACGTTCCCGGAGTCGTGCCTCCGGACAGTACTGCCCCATGAGGACACCCTTTTGCCCGTCGACCACGCATCCCCGAGCATGATTCCGGGGGCCGAGAAGTACGACATCTCGCTGTCGTTCGACGAGCGCGAGGTCGAGCGCGCACTCTCGGTCACCCCCGACGACGTGGGGCCGGCCGAGGAGCTCACCTTCGCCCGGAACGTGTTCCTGCCGCTGACGACGGCCTGCCGGTACACCTGCACGTACTGCACGTTCTTCGACCCGCCGGGTGAGGCGACGCTGATGGACGACGCGGACGTGAACGAGACGCTCGACATGGGCATCGACGCGGGCTGCACGGAGGCCCTGTTCACCTTCGGCGACGACCCCGACGACCGCTACGAGGGGGTCCACGCCCAGCTCGACCGCTGGGGGTACGACGACGTCCACGACTACCTTCGGGCAGTCTGCCGGCACACCCTCGACCGGGGCATCCTCCCGCACTCGAACCCCGGCGACCAGACACGCGAGCAGATGGCGATGGTCGCACCGTACAACGCCAGCATGGGCGTGATGCTGGAGACGACCGCCGACGTGGACGCCCACGCCGGTCGCCGGGTCAAGTCGCCCGGCCAGCGGCTCAACACCATCCGGAACGCCGGCGAGCTGCAGGTGCCGTTCACGACGGGCATCCTCGTCGGCATCGGCGAGGACTGGCGCAACCGTGCGGAGAGCCTGCTCGCCATCCGCGACCTGCACGAGCGATACGGTCACGTCCAGGAGGTCATCGTCCAGAACGTCGTCCCGAACGAGCGCTCGCGCTTCGAGCGACCCGACGTGGAGACGATGCGCCGGGTCGTCGCCATGGCGCGCTGGGTGCTCCCCCAGACGGTGTCGGTGCAGGTGCCGCCGAACCTCTCACCGACCCGCGAGCTGCTGGACTGCGGCGTCGACGACCTCGGCGGCGTCTCCCCGGTGACGGACGACTACATCAACCCCGACTACGAGTGGCCCGCGCTGCGGGAGCTCCGGGACATCGCCCACGAGGCGGGCGTCCCCCTCCGGGAGCGCCTCCCCGTCTACGAGCGCTACCTCCCGGA